>NZ_JBGQOR010000001.1:0-749143 GCF_052119725.1 Flavobacterium sp. W20_MBD1_R3 | reverse complement strand
CCAGGAACAAGTAAAGAAAGCGTCACGCAACCCGATTATTTGGTAGCCAAATTTAAATACGATGCAGAAAATGACAGTTATACTTGTCCCCAAGGAGAAACTTTAAAAACTACAGGAAGGTGGCACAAAAAAAGTGGAAGAACAGAACAAAGCGGTTATCAATTTAAAAAATACCGAACCCCAGCCTGCCGGGAATGTGCTGTAAAACATCTTTGTACGGCTAGACCAGCAGGAAGAGAAATCGATCGGAGCCAGTATGCGCAAGCGGTTGAAGAAAATAACAAACGCTATCAGGAAAACCCACAATTATACCGAACACGACAGGAGATTAACGAGCATATATTTGGTACTATAAAAAGACAATGGGGCTATAATCACACTAATTTAACGGGACTAGAAAAAGTAAATGGGGAACACAGTTTAATTATGCTGGTTTATAATATCAAACGCAGTATCAATATACTGGGTGTGTCTGATTTAATTGCTAAACTCAAAAAATGGAACTCCCCCTACAAGGCAAAAGCTTGTTTGGTCTATGAAACGAACTATTTTAGGCTTTTTAAAGACCTTATTAAAAAGGAGCGACAATTTGCGGCCTAAAAAATAGCTTGCAGTAGGAGGACTATAGTGCCGTTTATGAGTATGTATTCTTTGTGAAATTATCAGAAAAGGAGGTTTTTTCACAGCCTGACGTCCCGCTGCTTTGAGATGGCTGGAAATTCGTAACCGCTCAATTTTCGGCTTTGCAGAAAATTGATGCGAAACGGTAATTCCACTAAACTCCAGCTAGCTCAAAACAGCTGTTGTGCGTTCGGTTTTTTATTTATTAAAATTTAACATCATCTCTTTCGCAATAATATTTTGCAGGTTCAACTATGCAACCTTCTCTAAATTTGTTTTTATAAATTTTGCTGTAAATTGTGTCTCCAAATTTATTGATTTTTCGGGTTACAATTGGTGGATCTGTATATAGTATTTCGTATACTTTGTCGGCTTTTTTGCATTTTAGACAAATAACTTTACCCAAAATAGTTTTCTTATATTTTGCAGTATAATCCAAACTCATTTCTATATTTTCACTTTCAAAATTAGTTACAGATTTTAGCAAAATTGTTCCAATTCCAATACCGCTACAAAAAAAGTCAAATGATTTTTTGTTTTCGGGTGTAAATGTCAAATTGAAATCTCCATTTTGGTCAGTATAACTTTCTGCTAATATTTTTCCATCTGCTTTCACAAAAATTTTCAGACCAATTATATCATTTTTCAGTTCTGCATTTTTTGGCTTTAAATGACCAATTATGAAAACTGGATTTGATAAGTTTTTGAAACTTAAAAAAAGTAGAGCCACAAAAAGCGGTAAAATATATTTTATCTTAAATTTCATTTTGGTAATCAATTTTCTTTCGGATTTCTGTCGCTCTAAACTGACGCACAACTAGTATATAGGCGAAACAAACATTCGCATATACACCCAAATAGGGGTAGATTGGCGAAGGTTTGTTTCGCTTTACTTCATTTCAAATATATAAATAATTCTTTACAAATCATCAAACGCATTTTTTATTTGTTTACGTTTTTTTTGCAAACGTGTGTTTGAGCGCTACTCTTTTATGTATCGCAAAATCCCTAGCCCCGACAGCAGCGGAAAGCCTATGCCGGTTGAAAACCACTTTTTCTGTTGGTGGCAGAGCGACCAGAGGAAGCTCCTGACAGCGGCTAGAAAAAGGGTTTGCAACCCAATAGCTTGTAGCGTAAGGCGGGATTAGCTCCTGAAAATAAGGCGCAAAAAAATTCCCCAATTACGAAAGTAGTTGGGGAATTTAATTTTAAGGGATCGAAACAGTTTTTAGTTCACGATAACCCATTGTCCTGAAGCGATTAGGCTTTCAGCTTTTTTGTATTTCATTTCTTGAACTTGTCCGTTGGCCACGTTTTGAATCGTTACGTTATCGTTGCGATTGATTTTTGGCATGTCTCTTACGATAGTTTCGGTAACTTGTCGTTGTTGGGTTTGCTTCGCCTGTTCGCTAGCGCTCGAGCCCCCGGCTTCACGGTTTGCAGCTTCACTATTTAGAATTTCATCTTTAGAAGTGGTGTAGTTTTCTACAGGAGCAACTTCTTCAGCTTCCTGAATTTGTTGATTGTTTTGAGCTGGTAAGTCCCCTTTGAACAAGAAAGAAATTACCTCTTTATTGACATTGTCAATCATGGCTCTAAACAAATTGAAGGCTTCAAGTTTGTAAATTAGCAACGGATCTTTTTGTTCGTGAACCGCTAGTTGTACGGATTGTTTCAATTCGTCCATTTTACGCAAGTGTTTCTTCCAAGCTTCATCTACAATAGACAAGGTGATGTTTTTCTCGAAATCAGCAACTAGTTGAGTACCGCCGGTTTCATAGGCTTTTTTCAAGTCAGTAACCACATTTAGTGATTTTATCCCATCGGTAAACGGAACTACAATACGTTCAAATTGATTGTTTTTGTCTTCGTAAACACTTTTTATGATCGGGAAAGCTTCTCTGGCGCTTCTTTCTGTTTTCTCGGTATAATATTCTAGTGTAGCTTTGTATACTTTACCAGTTAATTCCATTTCACTTAGCTTAATGAACTCACTTTCGGTAACCGGTGACGTGATCGAGAAATAGCGAATCAATTCAAACTCAAAGTTTTTGAAATTGTTAGTCGCTTTGTTTTGTTCAATAATAAGTTCACAAGTATCATAAAGCATGTTGGCAATATCCAATTTCAAACGCTCTCCAAATAAGGCATGACGACGGCGTTTGTATACTACTTCACGTTGTGCATTCATTACATCATCATATTCCAATAAACGTTTACGTACACCAAAGTTGTTTTCTTCTACTTTTTTCTGAGCGCGTTCAATAGATTTTGTCATCATCGAGTGCTGAATCACTTCGCCTTCCTGCAATCCCATACGGTCCATTACTTTAGCGACTCTTTCAGAACCAAACAAACGCATTAGGTTGTCTTCAAGAGAAACATAAAACTGAGAACTTCCAGGATCTCCTTGACGTCCTGCACGACCACGCAATTGGCGATCCACACGACGAGAGTCATGACGTTCTGTTCCTACAATGGCTAATCCACCAGCGGCTTTTACTTCGGCAGATAATTTAATATCGGTACCACGACCAGCCATGTTGGTTGCAATAGTTACCACACCAGGTTTTCCAGCTTCTTCAACAATTTGTGCTTCTTGTTTGTGCATTTTTGCATTCAATACGTTGTGTGCTACACCACGCATTTTTAACATTCGGCTTAATAATTCTGAAATCTCTACAGAAGTGGTACCAATAAGAACTGGTCTTCCTGCTTTAGATAATTCAGTTACATCTTCGATAACGGCATTGAATTTTTCACGAGTCGTTTTATAAATAAAATCCTCTTTGTCTAATCTGGCCATTGGTCTGTTAGTAGGAATTTCTACAACATCCAGTTTGTATATTTGCCACAACTCACCGGCTTCCGTTACTGCAGTTCCAGTCATTCCTCCCAGTTTGTTGTACATTCTGAAATAATTCTGTAACGTAACTGTTGCAAATGTTTGTGTAGCAGCTTCGATTTTTACATTTTCTTTGGCTTCAATGGCTTGGTGCAATCCGTCAGAATAACGGCGACCATCCATAATACGCCCAGTTTGCTCATCTACAATCATGATTTTATTGTCCATGATTACATATTCTACGTCTTTTTCGAATAAAGCGTAGGCTTTCAAAAGTTGAGTCAACGTATGAATACGTTCGCTTTTAATTCCAAAATCTTGAAATAATTTCTCTTTTTCTTCAGCTTCAGTGTCTTTATCTAATTTTTTCTTTTCGATGGCTGCAATTTCAGTTCCGATATCCGGAAGCACGAAAAAATCAGAATCCGTATCTCCAGAAAGGAATTTGATACCGTTATCAGACAATTCGACCTGATTGTTTTTTTCTTCAATAACAAAATACAAAGCCTCATCGATCTTGTGCATTTCTCTTTTGTTATCCTGCATGTATTGGTTTTCTGTTTTCTGAAGCAATTGTCTAATTCCTTCTTCACTCAAAAATTTAATTAATGCTTTGTTTTTTGGTAATGCTCTGTAGGCTCTTAATAATTGGAATCCACCTTCTTTGGTATTTCCTTCTTTGATTAATTTTTTAGCCTCAGATAGGAAACCATTCGCCAATTGGCGTTGTAAACTTACGAGGTTTTCAATTTTTGGTTTCATTTCCATGAATTCGTGACGATCTCCCTGAGGAACTGGCCCTGAAATTATCAATGGTGTTCTGGCATCATCAATTAATACAGAATCGACCTCATCGACAATGGCATAATTGTGTTTTCTTTGGACTAAATCATCCGGCGAATGTGCCATATTATCTCTTAAATAGTCAAAACCAAATTCATTATTGGTTCCATAAGTGATATCAGCATCATAGGCTTTTTTTCTTCCTTCTGAACTGGGTTGGTAATTATCGATACATTCCACAGACATACCATGAAATTCAAATAAAGGTGCTTTCCAGGTACTATCTCTTTTTGCTAAATAGTCATTAACCGTTACAAGATGCACTCCGTTTCCAGTTAAGGCATTTAAATATAATGGTAAGGTTGCTACCAATGTTTTTCCTTCACCTGTTTGCATTTCTGCAATTTTACCTTCGTGCAATACCATTCCGCCAATTAATTGTACGTCGTAGTGGATCATGTCCCAAGTAATTTCTTTACCTGCGGCATTCCATGAATTTGCCCAAATGGCTTTGTCGCCCTCTAAGGAAATATAACTTTTAGCGGCTGAAAATTCACGATCTTTTTCGTTGGCTGTTACAACAACTTCGGTGTTGTCTTTAAAACGTCTTGCAGTTTCTTTTACAACAGCAAAAGCTTCAGGAAGAATTTCTAATAGTGTTTTTTCTGAAATATCGTAGGCTTCTTTTTCAAGAGCATCTATGGCTACATAAATATCTTCTCGTTTGTCAATATCTACAATGCTTTCTACTTCTTGCTTAAGAGCGGTAATTTTGGCATCTTTTTCGGAACGGGCTTGTTTTATTTGGTTTTTAAAAAAAAGCGTTCGGCCTCTAAGTTCATCATTGGATAATGACTTTAGAGGTTCTTCAAAAGTTTTTATTTTGTTAAGATACGGCTGTAACGCTTTGACATCTTTTTGTGACTTGTCGCCAACAAAGACTTTAATGATACTATTTATGAAACTCATACTGTTTATATTTCTATTTGTGTAATTCTGTAAATTTTAACCAAAAAAAAGCCTCTGTTGAGACTTTTTATTGGTTTACCATTTAATATTCATCCTCATTCCAAAGATAATCTTCATCTGTTGGATAATCTGGCCAAATTTCTTCCATTGATTCATATATTTCCCCTTCATCTTCAATAGATTGAAGGTTTTCTACTACTTCTAATGGAGCTCCCGCTCTAATCGCGTAGTCAATAAGTTCGTCTTTGTTAGCAGGCCAAGGGGCATCACTTAGATACGATGCTAATTCTAATGTCCAATACATCTGTTGTCGATTTAGTTTTGTGCAAAAATAAATTTTTTACTGAAAAATACAAGTAAAAAATCATTTATTTTTAGTTAAAGTTAAGAACGTTTATTTTAGTGTTCAGTGTTTGGTATTTAGTGTTCCGCTTTTACCTGTAAATCTACAAATGCAAACTACCAACTACTTCCTCGGAATCCATTTTACTTCGTCCGCCTTTAAATCGTGAGACAACTTTCGTGCCAATACAAAAAGGTAGTCAGAAAGTCGGTTTAGGTACTTAATTGTGATTTCGGCTACGGGCTCATTGTGACTTAAATGAACAGCCAAGCGTTCTGCTCTTCGACAAACGCAACGCGCTATATGACAATATGACACGGTGGTGTGCCCGCCCGGAAGTACAAAGTGAGTCATTGGTGGTAATTCTTCTTCCATAGCATCAATTTCATTTTCCAGTAATTCAATATCAGTTTCTACAATTCCTAGTTTTTTCAATCGAAGTTCGCCATTTTTTAGTAACTCTTTTTCAGGAGGCGTTGCTAATATGGCTCCTACAGTAAAAAGGCGATCTTGAATTTCTATTAGAATTTCTTTATAATGCACATTCATTTCTTGGTCGCGAATTAGTCCAATATGAGAATTTAGTTCGTCAACAGTTCCGTAACTTTCTATGCGAGCGTGGTCTTTTGGGACTCTGGTTCCGCCAAAGAGTGCTGTTGTTCCTTTATCTCCAGTTTTTGTATATACTTTCATCTACCGTTTATTTGATTTAAAAGAACAAATTTAGGCTATTAATTCCACTATTGCTGTAACAAATCGATTCAGTGAATTTTCACTCAGGTTAAAATATAAATCAGGTTCTATGCATTCTATTTCCATTAAAAAGAGCTCTTCGTCTATTAATATGCCGTCCACGCGGGCGTACAGTAATTTTTCTTGAAAAGTGTTGACGACTTTTTGTGCCTTTTCAATCAGTTCGGCGCTGGGTTGAACCAAAGTGTATTTTCCTCCAAAAAGAGATTGTACTCTAAAATCGCCATCAACAGGTTTTTTATTAACTGCATGAGAGAATTTTTTGTTGAAAAAGATAAAGGAAGTTTCGCCCAGCGTTTGAATTTCGGGCATGAATTCCTGTAAAAGCAATTCTTTTTCTGCAGCAATACTTTTATATTTTTTGGTTATTGCCTGAATTTGGGAGACTTCAAAAACTTCGGTGAGATAGGAACCTGCTGAAAATGCCGGTTTTATCACCGCTTTTTTCCAGTGCGAAGGCAGTACTTCTGTAAGATTAAGAGTGTCTGTTTTGTCCATGAATACGGTTGGCAAAATAGTAATTCCTTGCTGCTCCATTTCACGCAGGTAAAATTTATGGATGTTGTGCTTGATTACTTCAATAGGATTGAGGGTTTTTATTCCCAGTTTTTCTATTTGGTCGAGCCAAATTTTAAATTCGGTTTCTTTCTCAAAATAATCCCATGTGTTACGAAAAATCAGATAATCAAAATCAGTCCAATTGATGGTTTTGTCGCTCCAGATAACGGCGCTGGCCTCTATATTATATTTGGCTAACGCCGGAATTATTTTTTGATCTTCGGGATTTAGGTTGGGAAGCTTTTCGCAGGTAAGTAAGGCGATTTTCATTTTTTGGTTGGTTTTATTTGGAATGCTAAATGCACTCGTGGTAGGGATTTCCTAGCCCGGATAACAGTGGAAATCCTTTTCTAGAAGCTTTCAGCCTTTTGATGGCTGGAAGTTTCTAGAAAAGATTGTAACGGATAGCCGGAAAAAGCTCCTAAAAAAACTATTTTGTAGTGTCGCTCTCTATGATACCGTCGCGCAAACGAATAATTCTATGGGCATAAGCAGCAATTTCCTCCTCATGTGTTACCAAGATTACGGTGTTTCCATTGGCATGGATGTCTCCAAAAAGTTTCATGATTTCTAGCGATGTTTTGCTGTCCAGATTTCCTGTAGGTTCATCCGCCAGAATAATTGAAGGTTTGTTGACCAAAGCACGGGCGATGGCAACACGCTGGCGTTGTCCTCCCGAAAGTTGGTTGGGTTGGTGGTCCATTCTGTCAGCAAGATTTACTTGTTCTAGAACTTCAGAGGCGCGTTTGTTTCTGTCGGATTTAGAGAAACCGGCGTAAATCATGGGCAAAGCTACATTGTCTAGCGCGGTTGTTCGGGGCAAAAGATTGAAAGTCTGGAAAACAAATCCAATTTCTTTGTTGCGAATTTCGGCTAATTCATCATCTTTCATCTGGCTGACATCTTTTCCATTTAGAATATAGCTCCCTGAAGTTGGCGTATCAAGGCAACCTAATAAATTCATTAGGGTGGATTTTCCAGATCCGGAAGGTCCCATTAATGCAACATATTCGCCTTTATTTATTTGTAAATCAATGCCTTTGAGAACATAAACGATTTCATTTCCAAGAACAAAATCTCGTTTGATATTGGTTATTTTGATTAGCGGGTTTGCCATTACAATTTTTTATTTTGACCTTCGGCTGTGCGTAGGATGCTATTAAATTAGATTTTAAAAGTACAAAAGACTTTTGAATAATTAATAAGTAGTCCTTTTTTAAATTTGTTACATTTTGAGCACTAATTTATGGTATCAGATATTTTTTTTAAAAATATAGACTTGGATTTCCTGGGTTTTTTTGGAAAATGTGATTTTTAATACGTTAAATCAATTTTTAGAAGTTTATGTTCTTACAGTATAAAATTATATAATTTACACTTTTGTGTTATTTATTTCATAATTATATGAAAAAATTACAACATTTTTGGATTATAATTGATAATAGATTGGCATTACTTATTTTTGCTGCAATATTAATAACCTAATCAAAATATTATGAAAAGCACAAAATTGTTGTTGGGAGTAGCGGTAATAGCTATGGGATTCACTTCTTGTAAAGACGAGAAAGCGGAACAAGCAGAAAAAACGGTAGACACTTACGTGATGTACGTTGATTCATTAGGAAACGTGACTTCAGAAGATGCTAGAAAAAATTGGCAAGGAATTGAGGCTACCTACCAATTACGGAGTGGTGATGCTAAAGTTGCTTTGGCAAATATGAAAGATAATACCGAAGCACAGAAACGTCTTGATGCAGCGAATGCAAAATATGACGCGTTGAAAGCAAAATATGAAGCTGAAATAGCAGCTCAAAATAAAGCGGCCGTTGCTGCAAACCCAAAACAACAAATGAGAAATGCTCTTTTTGGTGAAGGAAAAGTAGGAGATGACATGAGCTTTGCTTGGGTAGATAAAAATAATATTCTTAGAGTATACCAACAATTTGTGGATGCTGTTGAAAATAATAAAGACCGATATTCTCGTGAAGATTGGGATGAAATCAAACTGATGTATGAAGCATTAGACAGTAGAAAAAATACAGTTGAAAATGAAGGTCTTTCAGCGGATGATAACAGAAAAATTTCTGGTTTAAAATTAAAATTTGCACCACTTTATACCTTAAATAGAATGGGAGCAAAATCTGGAGAAATGAAAAAAGCTAAAGAATAGGGGATAAATTATTCAATAGCGGAAATGACAGTCAGCAATGGCTGTCTATTTTTTTTTATACACGAATCACAAAGTGTTCTTTGGGTTGTTCTGTTCTAAAAAATACCAAACCCCACTGAAACGTATCGATAGTTACCGTCACTTTTGGATGGTTTTTTATAATTTCCCATGCACTTTCCATTTCTGAAGACCAATGAATGTCATCGAATATCCAAATGGTGTCGTTTATAATAGTAGGAAGTAATACTTCAAAATAGTCCAGCGTTGCTTTTTTAGAATGATTGCCGTCAAAGTAAATTAGGTTATGGGTTGTAGATTTAGGGCTTTCGGTTTGCAAATAAGTACTGAATTCAGTTATTACACTTTCTACATTGTTACAATTGAATTTTTGGAATTGACTTTTTGCAATTGCCATCGTATTAGGACAACCTTCAAGCGTTGTGATTTTTGCTTTTAAATTCCCTAAAGAAAGCGCCGAAGTTGCCATTCCTAGCGATGTTCCAATTTCTAGAATAGATTGCTTTGCCTGTTCGCTATCGCTCTTGTCAGACCGAAAATAATTAGTAATTCTAAATAATAATTTGGCTCGATTTGGAGCTATCCCAGCAGTTCGTGCAATCTTTGAAATTACTCTGGTATTTGATTTGAAAACCTTAGAACCTGCACCAAAATCAGTGACCTCAATTGTATTATTGTTTAATAAAAGCGAATTTCTATATTTTTTTAAAACAGCATATTCCGGTTTTGATTTTTTATCATAGAAACATTTTGTCAGCAAATTGAATACAAAAGGAGAATGCACGGCATGCTCATTTTTGGAGTGCCAAAGGAATTTTAGATATGATTTTATTTGGAACAACATAGTACATTTTTGTTACACAGAGATTCTCAAAGAAAAAACACGAAGTTACACTGAGTTTTTTCAATTTTGTGAGTCTTTGCGGGTGCTTCGTGAATCTTGGTGAAAGACTATTTTTTTGGTGCGAAGATAATAAGATAATCCCCGAAAGTCAAAAATACAATATTATCATATTCACGCTTGATTTTTCGGCTTTATGACTTTGAAACATTCCCACTTTAAAAAGTCTATATTTGTGCTCTTGGAATTTATACCAAGAATAAGACCTATTTTTTACGAGAATGATTGAACAAATTGAACCTAAAAGTGCCATAAGCTCGGAAGAAATTGACCGATGTATCGCTATTTTGGCACAACTGAATACAGATACTGACCAAATATTTGATATCCCAAAAGAACAACGAACGGCTTTAATCAAAGCGGCAGGAATGTTTTCAAGACCTGATCGTGACGAACTTTCCCGACGAAAAAAAGATGGGAAAGTCGCTGCCAAACGCAAAATGGAAAAACGGGATCGAACTGCCCGTAAAGAAACCGGAATTCGGCATGCCCGCGAAGCGAGTATTTTTATGGCGCCAAAATTATTGGCTTCACATGATCTTGCTCATAAAGAGCAAATGGAACTAGAAACACCACGAAACTGTTACGTGTGTAAAACGGAGTTTACTAAAATGCACCACTTTTACGATACGATGTGTGCGGATTGTGGCGATTTTAATTATGCCAAGCGTTTTCAAACCGCAGATGTAAATGGGCAAGTAGCCGTAATTACAGGTTCTCGCTTGAAAATTGGGTATCACATTACGTTGATGCTGTTGCGTGGTGGAGCAACCGTTATAGCTACGACCCGTTTTCCGGTGGATTCCGCGTTGCGTTTTTCTAAGGAAGACGATTTTATGGATTGGGGACATCGTTTAAAAATTCACGGATTAGATTTGAGACACATTCCGAGTGTAGAGATTTTTTGTAATTTTATTGAACAAAAATACGAACGTTTGGATATTCTAATTAATAATGCGGCGCAAACGGTGAGGCGCCCCTCCGGATTTTATACGCATTTAATGGAAAACGAAGAGCGTTCCATTGCTTCTTTGCCGCAACAAGCACAAGAGTTATTACTGGATCATACCAATTGTTTGGATGAATTAAAAGTATTGACAGCAGGCGCTTCCTCTAATCAGAATATGCCGGTGACTTGGCACGGACCTGAACCTGGTATAGGCTTGCGGGCTTCCGCCAAATTATCGCAGATTCCGTATTCGTTTGATAATGCACTCGTGGCGAATGAAGTTTTCCCAGAAGGGGAGCTAGATGCCGATTTGCAACAAGTAGATTTGAGAAAAACTAACAGCTGGCGTTTGCGATTGGGACAAATAGAAACGACGGAAATGATTGAAGTGCAGTTAGTGAATTCGGTAGCGCCATTTGTATTGTGCAACCGTCTTTCGGAAGTGATGAAGAAAGAGAATACAGGAAAAAAACACATCATCAATGTGTCGGCAATGGAAGGGAAGTTTCACCGCTTTTTCAAAGAAGACCGTCATCCGCATACGAATATGGCCAAAGCCGCTTTGAATATGCTGACACACACATCGTCAGGAACTTTGGCAAAAGACGGCATTTTTATGAATGCGGTTGATACGGGTTGGGTAACCGACGAAGATCCCGCAGAATTAGCCAAAAGAAAACAGGAAGAAGAAGATTTTCAACCGCCATTAGATATTGTGGATGGAGCAGCACGAGTGATGGATCCGCTGTTTGACGGAATCAATACAGGAAAGCATTGGTGCGGAAAGTTTTTGAAAGATTACAATCCGATTCCTTGGTAGAAATCCCCCTAACTCCCGAAAGAGGAATTAAAAAATCATATAAATATAGAAAAACCACAACAGAATTAGATTTTGTTGTGGCTTTTTTATGACAACTATTGTGGGCGCAAAGTCAGAGACGTTTGCGCAGCCTAAGCAAGAACTTTTGTATACTTTCGAAGAGCGGGTGCTCATGTTGTGTGCACAGAATACACTTCTGCGTTATCCGTGTCTGAGATAATTTTTACATATCCGCGACATCGGGTAATATTCCCTGCTTTTATATAATTCTGAATTTATATTTTGAATCTAAATATGCAAGACTAAACATTAATATCGTAGAGATTGTAAATGTCAAAAGGTTTAATGGAAATGAAAATTTATTTTGCTTTGAAATTCGGAAAACTAAGAATAAAAGAAAAATGACTACGATTGCTGAAATCGTGTATAAATTTAAATCTAAAGCCAGACTAATTCTTCCTTCGTCATTTGGTTGGAATTGATTTGCCCAACCTGCTCCTAATCTCATAATAAAAGGTAAAAATAGAAATGGATAAAGCATTACATTATTATACTTTTTTAGGATAAAGAAAAACGTTATTCCTTGAATGATTGTGAATATAGGTCCTGATGCACTTGTGATTATTCGTTGAATTTTAGATAATTCAATTGTAGAATCTTTTAAAGAAGCGCCATTAAGAGTAAATCCGGCGTTATATCCCAATAATTCATAGGATATCCAATGGGACATTTCATGGAAAAAGAATGTAAGTAAAGTTGCCAAAATTAAAATTCCAATATATTTTGTTGTTTCAAAAAAATTTAATTTCATCTTGGTTGTTTTTTTACCAAATGTATTTAATTATTCTTACAAACCATCGAAATAATTTTTAACTTTTGTAATTTTTTTACTAATTTGAAATAGTATTTTTCTAAAAAACAAAACCCTGACATTTTCAGCTTTATTGCTAAAAGTGTCAGGGTTAATTAATTTTATTACACCAAGATTCTCAAAGATTGCTTGAAAGCACACAAAGTATTAAAGGTTTTAGGCTAATAAATTTTGCGTAGCTTTGTGTCTTAATCTTTGCGAATCTTTGTGAAAGAATCGATTTCTATCCCTCAATCTTGGCACTCAGCTCAAACCATCTTTCCTCTTTCTCTTCAATTTTATTGATGATGTTTCTCAATTCGTTTGCTTTCTTTTCAATGTCGGTGTCGGCAATTTTCCCGTCTGAGAATAATTGTTCAATAGCTACTTTCTGAAGCTCTAAATCTTTGATTTCTTTCTCGGTTTTCTGGAATTCTTTTTGCTCGTTGAACGTTAGGTTTCCAGTTGGGTTATTTTGTTTCCAGTCTTTCTTATCGGCTTTATTTTCTTCTTTTTGAGCGATATCAGTGCTGTCCTCGTAAGCTCTAAAATCAGAATAGTTTCCAGGGAAATCTTCAACCACACCATCACCTCTAAAAATGAATAGGTGATCCACAATTTTATCCATGAAATATCGATCGTGAGAAACAACTAAAAGGCAACCCGGATAATCCAAAAGGAAGCTTTCCAGAACATTCAGCGTTACAATATCCAAATCATTTGTAGGCTCATCCAGAATCAAGAAATTCGGATTCTGAATCAAAACCGTACACAAGTACAAACGTTTCAATTCGCCACCACTCAATCGGTCCACAAAATCATATTGTTTTTTAGCATCAAACAAGAAACGCTCTAACAATTGTGAAGCCGAAATTAATTTTCCCTTCATTAACGGAATAAATTCTCCGTATTCCTTAATCACATCAATCACACGCTGACCCGGTTTTGGGTTGATTCCGCTTTGCGTGTAGTAACCTACTTTTATCGTTTCACCAATCACTACTTTTCCACCATCAAGCGGTAAAGTTCCAGTCAATAAATTCAAAAAAGTCGATTTTCCAGTTCCGTTTTTACCAATGATTCCAATGCGTTCCCCACGTTGAAAATCAAAACTGAAATTATCCATGATCACATGATCCTTGAATTTTTTGGAGATTTTGTGAAGCTCGATAATCTTGCTTCCCATGCGTTCCATATTAATTTCAAGCTCTACTTTATTTTCACGACGGCGACTTTGTGCTTTTTCCTTGATGTCATAAAAATCATCTTGACGCGATTTCGATTTGGTCGTTCTCGCTTTCGGCTGACGGCGCATCCATTCCAGTTCTTTTGTGAAAAGATTCTGCGCTTTATCCACACTCGAATTCTCGGAGGCAATGCGTTCTTCTTTTTTCTCTAAATAATAGGAGTAATTTCCTTTGTATTGGTATAATTTTCCGTTGTCCAGTTCGATGATTTCATTACAAACACGCTCCAAAAAGAAACGGTCGTGTGTCACCATAAACAACGTAATATTTTCTTTGGTAAAATAGCTTTCCAACCATTCGATCATCTCTAAATCCAAGTGATTGGTGGGTTCATCCAGAATTAATAAGTCGGGACGATTGATCAAAATAATAGCTAATGAAAGTCGTTTTTTCTGTCCACCGGATAGATTTTTTACTTTCAGCTTGAAATCTTCCAACTTCAGTTTAAACAAAATTTGCTTGTACTGTGTTTCAAAATCCCAGGCATTGTGCTGATCCATTCCGTCAAAAGCTTTTTGGTAGGCTTCTTCGTCTTCAGGATTTTCTAATGCTTTTTCATACGCTTCAATCACTTTTAAAGTCTCATTATCCGATGCGAAAATACTTTCCTCAATCGTCAATTCGTCCTGCAAATTATTGTTTTGCGAAAGGAAAGCCATTTTGATGCCTTTTCTCAAAACAACTTGACCAGTATCCGATTCTTCTAAACCGTTAATGATACTCATAATAGTCGTTTTTCCAGAGCCATTTTTGGCAATGAAGGCGATTTTTTGGTCTTTACTAATTCCAAAAGAAATGTTTTCAAAGAGTGTTCTTTCTCCAAAAGATTTAGAGATATTTTCGACAGATAAGTAATTCACTTTGTAGGGTATGAGTTATAAATTATAAGAAATGCATGCAGTACAAAACATAACTTTTTTGCAAAAGTAATTCATTTATATTAGGTTTCAAGTTTTTGTCGTTTAAGTAATGTTAAAACTAAAAATGAGCGCTTGTTTTTTGAAGCGAAAGATTTGGTTTTATTAGTTTGTAGCGTTCCCGCTGTCATTCCAAATGAAATTCACAGAACACCGATATAAATAGTAATGTAATGAAGTACTCTTTTGGTTCTTAAAGAAAGAACAAAAACGATTTTGCACTTCCTTCGGGAATAATGAAGAAACAGGTTTTTTGATTTTTTAGACTTTGAACCTTTGTGTCTTTGCATCTTAAAATATATCTTTGAAAAATGCAACTATCTGTCATTATTCTCAATTACAACGTTCGCTATTTTTTAGAGCTCTGTGTTTTAAGCGTTCAAAACGCTCTAGAAACCATTGAGAGCGAAATTATTGTAATTGATAACAATTCTTCGGATGACAGTTCTGCAATGATGCAAAAGCGTTTTCCTAACGTAAAACTCATTCAAAACAAGGAAAATATTGGCTTTCCAAAAGGCAATAACATAGGCGTAGCACAAGCGCAAGGTGAATACATTTGCATTCTCAATCCAGATACAGTTGTTGCCGAAGATACATTTATTAAAATTTTAAATTTTGTCACTTCCAGCGCAGACGAAAAGAATAATTTAGGAATTGTAGGCTGTAAGCTCATCGATGGAACCGGAAAATTTTTACCTGAAAGCAAACGAGGCGTTCCTACACCTTGGGTTGCTTTTACCAAAATCACGGGTTTATATAACTTATTTCCTAATCTAAATACATTTGGAAAATATTATGCCCAGCATTTAAACGAAAACCAAACAGGAAATGTAGACATTCTTGTGGGGGCTTTTATGTTCTTAAAAAGAGATTTATATCTTGAAATGGGTGGATTTGATGAAGATTGTTTCATGTATTCAGATGATATCGATTTGTCGTATCGAGTTTTGAAAGAGGGAAAATCTAATTATTATTTCCATGAAACCGCCGTAATCCATTACAAAGGGGAAAGCACTGTTAAGGATGAAATCTACATGAAGCGGTTTCAGGAAGCGATGATTTTTTTTTATAAAAAGCATTTTAAAATTTCGTTCTTATTCTCACTTTTTATGAAAATAGGAATTATCTTTTTTTCTTTAGCAAAAATGTTTCAAGGGAAATCCAGTTCAAAATTCAAATTAAAAGGAACTATAAAATCCTATCTTTTGTATTCGGAAAACTTAAATTTAGTAGATAAACTGCGCTTGATTTTGCAAAATAATGTCTTGTTTCACGATTTAAAAACAGAAAAAATGGTAATTTCGTCTTCTGTTAAAAACATCGGCGCTGTGGAGATTATTTTAGATAACGAATTTATTTCTTTTAAAGAATGTATCTCAATTCTAGAATTTTCAAGGGATAAAGGGATTACCTTTAAAATTATACCTAAAACCGCTAATTTTTTAATAGGAAGTAACAATAGTATCCAGAGAGGTGAGATTATAGAAATAGAGTAATAAATTACATTTAATGGAATTTATATTTAAAATATTTAGTAATTTCGCAAACTGAAAATCAAAATCACCTTTTAGGTTAACAATATGGCAAAATTTGAATTAAAACTTCCTAAAATGGGAGAAAGCGTTGCAGAAGCAACCATTACAAATTGGTTAAAAGAAGTTGGAGACAAAATTGAAGCTGACGAAGCCGTACTTGAAATTGCTACAGACAAAGTAGACAGTGAAGTGCCAAGTGAAGTTTCGGGAGTTTTGGTCGAAAAATTATTTGAAAAAGATGATTTGGTTCAAGTGGGTCAGACAATCGCAATCATTGAAACCGAAGGTGGAGAACTCGTGCCAATTGTTAAAGAAGCGGTTGCTCCTGAGATTCTTGCTGAATTAACAAAAGCGGTAAATCCAGAAGTGTCAGCAGCTAAAGAAAGTGTTGTAGCACCAATAGGCTTTTCTACTGATTACTCGGAATCTGAAAAATTCTTATCGCCTTTGGTAAAAAATATTGCCAAAGAAGAAGGGGTTTCTGTAGCTGAATTAGCAGCAATTTCTGGAACAGGAAAAGAGGGAAGAGTAACGAAAAATGATATTTTAGAGTACGTAAAAAATAGAACAAGCCAACCTGCAACTGTAGCGCCCGTTGCAACGGTTCAAAAAACAGTCGCAGTTCCAGTGGCTCAAAAAGCAGCTCCGGTTTCTGTAAGTGGTGGTGATGAGATTATTGAAATGGACAGAATGCGCAAGCTAATTGCAGGTTACATGGTGGCTTCGGTGCAAACTTCGGCTCATGTACAATCATTTATCGAAGTCGATGTGACGAATATTGTAAAATGGAGAGAGAAAAATAAAGCTGCTTTCGAAAAGCGAGAAGGGGAGAAGTTGACCTACACTCCAATTTTCATGGAGGCAGTTGCAAAAGCGATAAAGGATTATCCGGGAATGAATATTTCTGTAGATGGGGATTATATTATCAAAAAGAAAAATATCAATCTTGGTATGGCAGCTTCGTTACCAAACGGAAACTTAATTGTTCCTGTAATTAAAAATGCTGATCAATTAAACTTAGTTGGAATGGCCAAAGCAGTAAACGATTTAGGTGGTCGTGCCAAAGCAGGTAAACTAAAACCGGACGACACGCAAGGCGGAACGTATACCGTTACAAACGTGGGGACTTTTGGAAGTGTTTTTGGAACTCCAATTTTAAATCAGCCACAAGTGGGTATTCTAGCCTTAGGAGCAATTCGAAAAATGCCGGCAGTAATTGAAACTCCTGAAGGAGATTTTATCGGGATTCGCCAAAAAATGTTCTTGTCACACAGTTATGACCATAGAGTAGTTGATGGCGCATTAGGCGGTAGTTTTGTGAAAAGAGTTGCGGAATACTTAGAAGCTTTTGATGTGAACAGAGATCTTTAGAAGTTTTATAAATATTATAAACCCGATTGATTTTATAAAATCAATCGGGTTTTCTTTTTTTGAGATTTTCGGTAACTTTAAATGTAGAACTATAAACGAAATTAAACCCAAATTTCTATATTTGTATCCACACAAAAATTTAAAATGGAACTCAAACTCAATAAACCAATTTGCTTTTTCGATCTTGAAACCACAGGAATTGATATCGGAAAAGACAGAATTGTAGAAATCTCAATATTTAAAGTTTTTCCAAACGGAAACAAAGAAAGTAAAACTTGGCTTGTTAATCCTACTATTCCAATACCGCCACAAACGACTGCAGTTCATGGAATCACTGATGAAAAAGTAGCAAATGAACCAACTTTTAATGAATTAGCTACGCAAGTTTACAACATGATTAAAGACAGTGATTTGGCTGGATTTAATTCTGATCGTTTTGATATTCCATTATTGGCCGAAGAAATGTTGCGCTCAGGAGTAGATTTTGACATGAAAGGCAGAGTTTCAGTTGATGTACAAACCGTTTTTCATAAAATGGAAGAACGTACATTGGGCGCCGCGCACAAGTTTTATTGCGGAAAAACACTTGAAAACGCACATTCAGCCGCTGCAGATACCATGGCGACTTATGAAATATTGAAAGCACAACTAGATCGTTACCCTGAACTGGAAAATGACATGAAATTGTTGTCAGAGTTTACAACAAGAAAGAAAATCGCAGATTTTGCCGGAATGATCGCTTTTGATAAGGATGATGAGGAGATTTTTGCTTTTGGAAAACATAAAGGTGTTAAAGTGAATAAAATTCTGGAAACAGAACCCGGTTATTTTAGTTGGATTCAAAACGCTGATTTTCCGCTATACACCAAAAAAGTTTTAACGGCAATTAAATTACGAAAACTGAATACAAAATAGGTTTTAATGTTTTGGGAAGAAGACAATCTAAAACCCAAAACCTAATACCCAAAACCCATCACCAAAAACCCAAATTATGAAAATAATCTGCATCGGTAGGAATTATACGAATCATATAGAGGAATTACAAAACGAAAGACCTACGGAGCCGGTGGTTTTTATGAAGCCGGATTCAGCAGTTTTGTTAAAACAACATCCGTTTGTTATTCCAGAATTTTCGGATGATGTTCACTACGAAATCGAAATTATTGTCAAGATAAGCAAAGTAGGGAAGTACATTGAACCCAAATTTGCACACAAATATTATGACGAAATTAGTGTCGGAATCGATTTTACCGCTCGGGATTTACAAGATAAACTAAAAGCAAAAGGATTGCCTTGGGAAAAAGCCAAAGCATTTGACGGCTCGGCAGTTATAGGTGAATTTTTGCCTAAAAATCAATTTAGTTCCGTAGAAAATATTACTTTTGAATTAACAAAAAATCATGAAACGGTACAAATGAGCAATTCGAGTTTGATGTTGTGGAAAATAGATGAACTGATCTCGTATGTTTCGCAGTTTTTTACATTGAAAATTGGTGATATTATTTTTACAGGAACCCCAGAAGGAGTGGGAGCCGTAAAACCAGAAGACGTTTTAGAAGGATATTTAGAAGGACAACAACTATTTAGAATACAAGTAAAATAATGGCTATAAACTACAACCTTTCAAAAGTATACGCACTTTCGGACAACGACGCTGAATTTGTAACTGAAATTTTAACCTTATTCGTTACTGAAGTTCCTGCTGATTTATTGCAAATTAAAGAGGGAATAAAAAAGAAAGACCACAAACACGCGTATGCGTATGCGCACAAAATAAAACCTACCCTTGATTTAATGGGACTCAATGTTGCGTTTGAAGAAATTCTTCAAGTCGAAGCTTGGACTAAATCCGAAGGTAAAAAGAAAGAAATCAAAGAAACTTTTAAAAGTGTAAAAAATCAAGTCAAGGAAGCAATCAAAGAAATTAAAAAAGATTTTGATTTGTAATATTGGGGCGTGACCACGCTTTCACTAGCGTTACAGCGTGGTCGGGCTATCCGTTCTAATCTCCCGTAAAAACGGGAGGATTTCCACTTTTATCCCTCACGCAAAAAAAAAGAACTCCGTACTTTACCCGTTCTTTTTTAAATTGCAATCTTACAAGTAAACAGCATAAAGAAATGAAAGCAACTATAGTTACCATTGGTGACGAAATATTGATTGGACAAATTGTCGATACGAATTCTGGGTTTATCGCTAAGTCGTTAGATAAAATTGGTGTCGAAATCAACGAAATGATTTCGATTAGTGATGATAAAGAACACATTTTAGATACGCTTGCCGCGCTTCAAAATAAAGTTGATTTGGTGATAATCACAGGAGGACTAGGGCCAACAAAAGATGATATCACCAAGAAAACATTTTGCGATTATTTTGAGGATGAATTAATTGTTGATAAAGCAGTCGAAAAGCATGTGATTGAGCTCATTGAACGAGTAATGAACAGGCCTGCCTCTCAAATTAATAAAGATCAGGCACTCGTGCCGTCAAAATGTACTGTACTTCATAATTTACTGGGTACTGCACCAGGATTGTGGATGAAAAAGGAGAATACCGTTTTTATTTCACTTCCGGGAGTTCCTTATGAAATGAAATACATAGTAGAAAATGAAATCATCCCAAAAGTAGTAGAGCAATACAAACGTCCTTTTATTATCCATAAAACAATTCTTACCTACGGACAAGGTGAAAGTGTTGTAGCGGAACGCATAGAGGATTGGGAAAATAACCTTCCTGAATGTCTTAAACTGGCTTATTTGCCTGCACCGGGAAGAGTTCGTTTGCGTATTTCGGCTCGAGGTACTGATAAAGATAAATTAGAGGCCACCATACTCGAAAATGTCAACTCACTTGATGCAATAATTCATGATATCATCGTTGGTTTTGATGAAGACCAAACGATTGAAATTGCCGTGGGAAAACTTTTGACAAAACAAAACAAAACAATAGCTACAGCTGAGAGTTGTACTGGAGGAAAGATAGCGATGCTCTTAAGTACAGCTGCTGGCGCTTCAAGCTATTTTGCTGGAAGTGTAGTTTCTTACTCAACGCAGGCTAAAATAGATGTTTTAGGTATTCCAGAAAGTCTGATAAGTGAATATTCCGTAGTGAGTGGAGAGGTTGCTTCTGCGATGGCTTTAAGCATAAAAATGAGGATGAATACGGATTATGCAATTGCGACAACAGGAAACGCTGGACCAACAAAAGGCGACTCAGATGCAGAAATTGGAACAGTTTTTATTGCAATTGCAACTCCAAGTGAAGTAATAGTTGAAGAATTCAATTTTGGCCAACCCCGTGAAAAAGTGATAGATAGAGCGGTAATAAAAAGTTTAGAACTAGTACAGAAAGAAATTTTAAAAAATGTGCAATAAATATGTTGCTTAATAGGTTTATTTTTCTTTTCTTTGCACCCTGATTTTGAATAACGATAAAAGATAAGTATAATGTCAAGAGTTTGTGACCTTACAGGTAAAAGAGCGATGGTAGGAAATAACGTTTCTCACGCTATGAACAAAACTAAGAGAAAATTTTCTGTAAACTTAGTTAAAAAGCGTTTTTATCTTCCAGAAGAAGATAGATGGATTACTCTTAGAGTAGCCGCATCTACGGTAAAAACAATTAATAAAAATGGAATCGCTGCAGTTTTGAAAAAAGCAAAAGCAGAAGGATTTATTAAATAATCCCTTCCAAAATAAAAAAATAGCAAGATGGCAAAGAAAGGTAATAGAATCCAGGTAATTTTAGAATGTACTGAACACAAAACATCAGGTGTTGCAGGGACTTCAAGATACATAACAACAAAGAACAAAAAAAATACCCCAGACAGATTAGAGATTAAAAAATTTAATCCAATCTTGAAAAGAGTAACAGTTCACAAAGAAATTAAATAATAATTTTTAATAGAAATCTTAAAATGATCACATTTAGAGATTTTATTTAAATTTAAATAACATTTGAATCATGGCAAAGAAAACCGTAGCATCGTTACAGACATCTTCTAAGAGATTATCAAAAGCCATCAAAATGGTGAAATCTCCAAAAACAGGAGCATATACATTCGTAGAATCTATTATGACTCCAGAATCAGTTGATGAATTCTTGAAAAAGAAATAATTTACAACAGCAGTATATAGAAAAGCTACTTTCATTCGGAAGTAGCTTTTTTATTTTCTATATTTACCATTAGAAATCGTATTTCCTTTTTGGACTTAAATACTTCATTCTTAATACTATTTACACAATGAGTTTTTTCAAAAGAATATTTTCGTCAGAAAAAAAAGACCCAGGCTTAAGCGAACAGGCAAAGCAAACATTAGACAAAGGTCTTGAAAAATCAAAAACAAATTTCTTTTCAAAGTTATCCAAAGCGGTTGCAGGAAAATCAAAAGTGGATGATGAGGTCCTGGATAATTTAGAAGAAATTCTTGTTGAATCAGATGTTGGTGTCAATACGACTTTGAAAATTATTACAAGAATAGAAAGTCGTGTAGCTGCCGATAAATATCTGGGAATAGAAGAACTCAATCAAATCCTTAGAGAGGAAATTGCTGCTTTATTATCAGAGACTAACTCAGGCGAAGCAACTGAATTTACTGTTCCAACTCAGACTAAGCCGTATGTGTTGATGGTAGTGGGTGTAAATGGTGTTGGTAAAACGACTACAATTGGTAAATTAGCATATCAGTATAAAAAACAAGGATATAATGTGGTTTTGGGTGCAGCCGATACTTTTCGGGCCGCTGCCATTGACCAATTGCAAATTTGGGCAGATCGAGTAGGAGTTCCCATTGTGCGTCAGGATATGGGAAGCGATCCCGCTTCTGTTGCTTTTGATACGTTGCAGTCTGCAGTGGCTCAAAATGCAGATATCGTTATTATTGATACTGCAGGGCGCTTGCATAATAAAATAAATCTAATGAATGAATTGACCAAAGTAAAACGAGTGATGCAAAAAGTAGTTGGTGATGCACCACACGATGTATTATTAGTTTTGGATGGCTCAACAGGTCAAAATGCTTTTGAACAAGCAAAACAGTTTACGGCTGCGACAGAGGTTACTTGTTTAGCTGTTACAAAGCTTGACGGAACTGCAAAAGGTGGTGTAGTAATAGGAATTTCAGATCAATTTCAAATACCAGTAAAATATATTGGTGTTGGCGAAGGTATTGAGGATCTTCAGGTTTTCAATAAATACGAGTTTGTAGATAGTTTTTTTAAATAAGTAGTAAAATGGATTTTTCTTCGTTAAAAAACATACCATCAATGTATCTTTATTTTGTGAGTATCGTTTCCTTTTTAGTAGCTAATTTTGTCAGAGATGTAAGTATTAGTTTGTATTATTTTTTGATTGTCGTTGGTCTAGTTTTTTTTGTTTTGGGTCTTTTGAAACGAATAAAAACAAAATAAATTTCTGGCAGTAAATGCTAATTTATATTCTACAAACACTTTAAAACACGATAAGGTAAAAAGGTGACTATTCCAATTCGTATTATCTTGACTATTTGTATTATTTTTTTTTTTGGGCGTATCGCGAATGCCACGACTTTTTTAGTAGGGGTTTTGATGTAGATTAATTTGAAGGGAACGATCGTTTATCTCGTATATACCTTTGCATTAAACTGCAGTAGTGTTTTGATGAATCATTGCGCTATATGTTCCTCCTTTATCTTTTAATTTAGCAATTAAATTTGAATTTCAAGTTTGATTGCTTACTTGTATTTCCATCTTTTCATTTTACAAAAACAGAGGATACATGCAATGTATTCTTGTAACTGTTTTTAAATTTCAGATTTGAAACTTACATTAATTTAACTATTGGTGGAAGTCTTAATACGTAAGCACCTATTTAAATTTACATTTTCTATCACAACAGATAAACAAGGAGGGCATTCCTTAAGTTGTTTTAAATTGTATAATTAGTGATGGATTTTCTTATTGTGCGATTCTTGTTGTATTTGCTGTCAATATAGTAGCAGTGCTCTCTAAGCATCAAAAATGCCTATAGAAATTAAGCTATTTTTATTTTCTGGTCGGCAGGAGTGATCAAAAGTTTTAAAAATTGTACTAATTCATGCTATTCCAGCAGTTGTTCGAAACGACAAATGAACTAAATTTCATTCTTAGGATGTAGTTTGGTGCAAGTATCGGATAACCCCATTTTATTTTTATATTGAACTTTTAGAAATTGAGAAATCTAGATTTCTTGAAGATAATCGTTGATCAGTATTAAAACTTGAGCTCGGGTAAAATAAAAGGAAGAAGAAACTTGTCTGTTATTTTTGAGATCATACTCCTGATTTATTTCTAATGCAGTTAGGGCCAAAAATATAGAAAATAGTTTGGTGTGTTTCTACTATTTTTGTTTTCTTTGAATGTAATAAGAGTAACTTTGTATTTAGAATAAACATGATTTTAACGATAAATTCTAGCCCTGATGGAAGCGGCATCCTTTTTCTTACCATTCTGACGAAGGAAGAAAGGCAAGAAAAAGATACAGCGTACAGCAGGAAATAGCTTCAAAAAAAATAATTATATGAAAAACACATTTAGGACTCTTTTTATTGCGTTTCTTTTTATGGGATGTCAGCAAGAAATTACACCTGCTGATATAGCTAACATAAATGGCTATTGGGAAATTGAGAAGGTTGTATTTGACAGCGGAAAAGACAAGGAATATAAGATGAACGAAGTGTATGATTATTTTAAAATTGATCAAAAAAACGTAGGCATTCGCAAAAAGGTTATGCCGCAGTTGGATGGTACTTTTATGGTAAATGATGCTTATGAAAAAGTTATAATTCGATTTGCTGAAGACAAAGTTTTTCTAGATTTTTCAACACCGTACATGAAGTGGAGCGAAGAATTAATTGCATTGTCAGCGGAAGAATTAGTATTATTGAACAAAGAAAAAAACGAATATCATTACAAGAAAGCAACACCAATAAATTTACTGGGCGATGGCAAAGAGACTAAATAATCAAAGTACGATAGGGGATGTATTGAAACAAATAATCCAAGTAAATAAACTGCAGCCTGGAATGGATCAAATGGACGTGAAAGACGCTTGGAAAAATCTTATGGGTAATGGTGTGAACAGTTATACCAATAATGTGGTTTTGAAAGGAAGTACGTTGTATGTAGAGTTGACATCGTCCGTTTTACGAGAGGAATTAAGCCATGGTAAATCAAAAATTGTGGCTATGATAAATGAGGAACTAAGGCGCGATGTGGTGAAGGATGTTGTTTTGAGGTAGTGAAGAAGTGTTCAGTCGCAGAATAAAGTAATCAGTTGTGATTGTAAATAAAAATCCCGTTTCAATTTTGAAACGGGATTTTTTATTTTTCAGATTCATATTTGACTGAACACTAAAAACGGAACACTGAATACTAGAACTGTTCTCTTCCAGCAAAATGGAACGCACCTTCGATAGCTGCATTTTCATCGCTATCAGATCCGTGAACTGCATTTTCTCCAATAGAAGTTGCGTATGCTTTGCGGATAGTTCCTTCAGCAGCATCAGCAGGGTTTGTAGCACCGATTAGAGTTCTGAAATCTTCAACAGCATTGTCTTTTTCTAAAATAGCAGCAACAATTGGTCCTCTTGACATGAATTCAACTAATTCACCGTAAAAAGGTCTTGCAGCATGTACTTCGTAAAAAGCTTGTGCATCAGCAACAGTTAATTGTGTTAATTTCAAAGAAACGATTTTGAAACCTGCATTTGTAATCATTGCAAGTATGTTTCCGATGTGTCCGTTAGCAACAGCATCAGGCTTGATCATTGTAAAAGTTCTATTAGTAGCCATTTTTTTTATTTTTTTAAGTTTTGCGCAAAATTAGTATTTTTTTATTGATTATTTTTACAAATATGATATTCAAACAAGTATGATTTGAATTATAACACAATAATTTCAAATTTGTTATCCAGCGGTTGGAGTTGTTTGATTAGTGTAGGAATAATTACATTGCCATACTCCAAATAAAATTCAGAAAAATTAGTTTGACGCTCTTGCAAACTTTGGTTGGGAAATAAGTCGTTCTGCAAGTCGGTGATGCGTTGTAAAATATCGCTCAGTTTTCTCTTTTGTGCTTTCAACAAACGCTTTTCGAGATTTTCTAATCCTTTGGTTTGTTTTGCTTCCTGTGCTTTTATGGCTCCAAGGAAAGATTCATCTGTTTTATTTGCGACTTCATACAGCGCTTTAAATTGTTCTTGCAGTTGGGTTTTCAGATGTGCTAAATCGATAGGGAAATCGGATATCTGCTTGGTTTTATTATTCATTAACTGGTTTTGTTTAGAAAATAAATCGCTCCAAGTCAAATCCAGTTTATCTGCTTTTTTGGCTTGTTTTTCAGTAGCAAGAAGTGCAGAATTTCGTAATAGCAGTATCGGAAGTGTTACTTTTGCAGCAGCAAAAAAAGATTTCAGTTCCAGCCAATAGGCGATTTCTCCGCCACCGCCCACGTAACATAAATTAGGAAGAATCACTTCTTGATACAGCGGACGCATAATTACGTTGGGGCTGAATTTCTCCGGATGTGTTTCTAAAAGGTGTAGAATTTCGGATTCTGTAAACTTAATTTTACTGTTGATTACGTTGTACATTCCATTTTCAAGGATGATGCGTTCGCGTATATCATCTTCGATATAAAACAAATTAATTTCTCGTGGATTCACCTGAATGGTGTAATCTTTCAATTTTTCGGCAGTTTCAAGGACTAATTTATGCGAAGATTGGTGTAGTAATTCTTCTTTTGCAAAAGGAATAAAAGTTCGTTTTAGGTCGGAATTATCCGCATCTAAAATAACTAAACCATACTCCCCAAAAAGTTCGTTTGCTAAAAATCTAGTAGCATCAGCTAAATTATCATGATTCAGATAAGAATCAGTAAACAGTTTTTTGAGTGTATCTGCATTTATACCGGAACCTAATTCTAGTGCATACACCTCAAGAAAATCAGCTAAACCTTCAGTAGATAATCGGCCAACAGGTCCTGTGCTTTCTTTGTTCCAGCGAAATTTTTTACCTTTAAAATTAAAATAATTGATTTCTTCAAAATCGTGGTCTTCGGTTGCCATCCAATAAATGGGAACAAAATTATATGTTGGATACGTTGCTTTTAATTCGGTTGTCAAATTAATTGTCGAAATAATCTTATATAAAAAATACAAGGGTCCACTGAATAAATTTAGCTGATGGCCTGTGGTTACCGTAAATGTATTTGGAAGTGCCAAAGCTTCAATATTTTGGTTGGTCAAAACCGAAGTTTCACCATTCAAATATTGTTTTTGCAAAGCCGAAACTAAAATGGATCTGTTGTTATTGTCGTAGTTGTTTTGCTTTTCAAGGATTTGGTTTTCAAAGTTTTCCAGTGTAGGAAATCTATTGTATAGAGAGTGTAAATTGTTTTTTTGATCTAAATAATCGTTCATCAAAGAAGAGAAATATCCTGAATTTTGATAGGTGATACAGTCGGTTGGCATATGGGGTTTTATTTGATGCTAATTTACCAAAAATTTTTGGAACTATAATATTTGTTACTTTCGAAAAATAGTTTCAATTTTATCAAAAAAAATTAACAATTTTATGAAAGATAATTTAAAGCTTACGAGGAAAAACTCTTTAAAACATGTTCTTTTTGGCAGTTTAATTGGTACAACTATAGAGTTTTTTGATTTTTATATCTACGCTAATGCAGCAGTTTTAGTTTTCCCTCAATTGTTTTTTCCTTCTGCAGATACCACTAATTCTGTTTTACTATCTCTTGCAACTTTTTCGATTGCTTTTCTTTCCCGACCTCTAGGTTCTGCGGTCTTTGGCCATTATGGTGATAAAATTGGACGTAAGGCCACCTTAGTAATTGCATTATTAACAATGGGGATTTCAACAGTTTGTATTGGTTTTTTGCCAAGTTATGCCAGTATTGGAATTACAGCTCCTCTACTACTGATGCTTTGCCGCTTTGGTCAAGGAGTTGGTTTAGGTGGCGAATGGGGTGGAGCAGTTTTATTAGCAATCGAAAATGCTCCACCCAATAAACGTGCTTGGTATGGTATGTTTCCGCAATTAGGAGCTCCAATAGGCTTGTTGCTTTCAGGAGGTACCTTCTTGATTTTGACAGACACGATGAGTGCCGATGCTTTTTTGGACTACGGCTGGAGAATTCCGTTTATAGGGAGTTCGCTATTGGTTGTCATAGGTTTCTATATCCGATTAAAAATTGATGAAACTCCTGCTTTCGAAAACGCTAAAAAAGAGAAAGAAGAGGTTAAAATCCCATTTTTTACTTTACTCAAATTTTATAAAAACCAACTTATTTTTGGCACATTTGCGGCGATTACTACTTTCTTGGTTTTTTATCTCATGACGGTTTTCACGCTTAGCTGGGCAACTTCAGATTTGGGTTATTCCAAAAGGGATTTCCTATTGATGCAATTGTTTTCGGTACTGTTTTTTGCACTTTTTATTCCTGTCTCGGCGATAGTAGCGGATCGTATTGGGCGTAGAAAAATGCTTATTTATGCAACGACAGCGATTGCTCTTTTTGGTTTTGCATTTTCTTTTTTCTTAAATTCGGGCAGTCCAATTCTTGTGACTTTGTTTTTGTGTTTTGGTATGGCGCTGATGGGATTCACATATGGCCCTTTGGGGACTTTTTTATCGGAACTGTTTCCTACATCCGTTCGTTATTCGGGAACTTCTTTAGCCTTTAATATGGCAGGAATTATCGGGGCGGCTTTTGCACCCATGATTGCGATTTGGCTTGCAACACAGTATAGTTTGACCTATGTTGGATTTTACTTGAGTACGGCAGCCTGTATTTCTTTATTTTCATTGTTGATCGTGAGCAAAGAAGAGCATAAGTTCTGATGCTTTGCTATCGCTTTAAACTAAAATGACCTCGATATACTGTTCCATCAGTTCTGGTTGCTATAAACCAATAATCATCTGATGGAAGTTGATAGCCATTCATGGTTCCGTTCCAAGATCCGTTTTGAATTAATTCTTTGATTAATTTTCCATAACGGTCAAATATTTTTATAGTCAAGTTGGTTTCCAGATCTGAAAATTTAATATTCCAAGTATCATTAAAACCATCATCATTTGGGGTAAAGTATTTTGGGTACATTAATAAAAAAACGTGATCTGTGGCAGTTCCACAACCATTTTTGTCTCTGACATGTACGGTATATTCGCCACTATACAATGCCGAAAATTGACTGCTGTCCTGAAAATGAACACCATCAATTGAATATTCAAAATCACCTGCTCCAGATGCAAAAACGGTAATGATATTTTGATTGTCGGTCCAATCTTTCGTCTCTACAGAATTTATAGTGGCAACGTTTGATTTTCGTATTTCAAAATTCTTTGTAGTCGAACACGAAATTGTACTGTAATTAGTAGTAACGGTAACGGAATAATTTCCTGGATTTGCAACAAGTATTGAAGATGTCGTTGCACCGGTTGACCATAAATAAGTATCAAAACCGGAACCGGCATCAATAGTAATGGAATTGTTTTCACAAATGGGAACAACGTCAGGAATTGAAATAACTGGTTTTGCAAGGAGAGTTAATTTCAACTCAACAATGGCATAACAAGGCGTAGTTGAATTGATGCGAACGTAAATTTTGTTCTCACCTAAAGCTAATTTGTAATTTAAAAAATTAGTTATTTGATTACCTGTCAATTGATTTTCCGCACCTAAAAAAGTCGAATAATAAGAAAAAGTATATCCTGAAGTATTTGAAACTAATTTAGAATCGTAAACTGATAAATTCACTTTCTCTGATCCATCATTCAAATCAGCACAAAATAATTCTTCATAATTATTTGCGGGCAAAGTGTTTGTAAGTGAAATGGTAACAGCTAATTTATTAGGACTTTCGCAATTGTTTTCTGTTTGCGAAGCATAATAGGTCATGCCGTCTTGCAAAGAAGTTGAATTGGACAAAAGAACTCCAAAACTATTATACCATTTTATCGCATTTCCTGAAATTACAATAGTTTCTAGAGTTGGATTTTGACTGGAACACAATGTTTGATTTGTAGTTCCTGTTGGAGCAGGAGTATTTTGGATATTTATTAGGACAGGAATTCTTTCACTTTCGCAGCCACTAATGGTTTGTGATGCATAATAAGTGGTTCCGTTTTGTGGTGGAGTTGTGTCTGATAAAAGAGTTCCATTTGTTAAAGCATCATACCATTTTATATTTTGACCTATAATTGAAATCTCGCTTAAAGTCGCGTTTTGTTGGACGCAGAAAGTTTGTGGAGAAGTTGAAGTTGGTACCGGCTGATTACTAATTGTGATGGTTTGGTTTTGTGTTGATGTATTTCCGTTTCCATCATTATAATTCCAAACCACAGTATAAGTTCCGGGTAGGTTATACGAAAGTGCATTTGCAGTTGTTGCTGTAATCGCTCCTGCACAACTATCGGTTGCTGTTGGTATTGTAGTAATTACAGTATTACAATCACCGTTAACTATAGGAAGTACAGTAAGATTAGGAATTGGCGATTCAATATCACCAACAATTATATCAACTGTTTTTGTATCGTCACAACCACCAGTTCCGGTAATGTTACAACTATATTGACCGCTGTTTAGAGCTGTTGCATTAGGGATTGTTGGATTTTGTTCCATTGATGTGAATCCGTTTGGTCCCGTCCAAGCATAATTTGTTCCGCCGGATGCTTTTAGTTCTATAGTATTTCCAATACACATTGGAGAATTACTGGTTGCCGATAGATTTTGAGAACACATTTTGAGTTTGACAACCCAAAAGTCTTGTAATCCACTTTTATTTTCTGTTTTATCTCCGGATATATTAGATTGTGACCAGCCTAGCGTTACATAGCCTCCATCTTTGGCTTGAACTATGGATTGGCTTTGGTCAAGACTATCACCTCCTATGGTTTTATCCCATTCAAATTTACCGTTAGAATCGAGTTTTACTATCCAATAGTCCCTATCTCCTCTTGATATTTCTGTTTTATAACCTGAAATCCCTGAATAAGACATGATCCCAAGAATAAAACCATTGTCGGAGGTCATTCGAATATCGGATAATGATTCCGTATCATTTGCTCCAATGACTTTTTGCCAGAGAATTTGTCCATCGTTGTTTAATTTTACAAGCCAAGCATCATCAGAGTTGTTGATTTTGTTTTCAGTTTTTTCTCCAGAAATAGTAGAAAACGAATTGCCTCCTATAAGGTAGTTCCCATCGGAGGTTACTAGTAATGATTTCGCATAATCCCCGTTATTTCCTCCGATGGTTTTTTGCCAGACTATAGCTCCTGAACTATCTATTTTTAAAATCCAATAATCACTTCCGCCTCTTGAATTTTGAGTTTTGTCACCTGAAATGTTTGAAAGAGAAGATCCCGCTATTAGATAACCACCATCGGGTGTTTTTACCATAGATTGGACCCAATCACTACCACTTCCTCCAAATGTTTTTTGCCACATTATATTTCCGGAAGAGTCAGTTTTAATGATCCACATATCAAGACTACCGCGAGAATTCTCCGTTTTTTCACCTGAGATGTTAGAATCTGATGAACCTCCCATGAGGTAACCACCATCAGAAGTTTCAATAATTGATGTTAATCGATCTACACCCGTTCCACCAAAAGTTTTATCCCAAATTATATTTCTGTTAACATCAAGTTTAACGATCCAATAATCATCAGCTCCTCTTGAGCTTTGCGTTTTTTCTCCAGATATTCCAGAAGAGCTATAGCCGCCAAGAATATAACCTCCATCTTTTGTTTCTTTTCCAGATGTTAAATGGTCAAAACGGTTTCCGCCAATTGTTTTTTGCCATAATAAATTACCAGAAGTATCGTCAATTTTAATAAACCAGTAATCACCTTCACCTCTCGAATTTTCACTTTTTTCATCTGATATATTAGAATAAGAGTATCCTCCCAAAATATAATTGCCATCATTTGATACTTCTATAAAATCACTCCAATCATAATCATTACCTCCGATTGTTTTTTGCCATTGAATAGTTTGAGAACTCATTTTGACAGGAAAAAAGATTGTAATTATTAAAGAGAATATAATGAGTTTTATTTTTTTTATCATTTAGTTTTGGGCTTGTAATTTGCGATGGTTTGATTTCTATTTTAGAGTATATGAAAGTAGGTTGTTAATAAAACAGGAAGAGTGATTTTAGATTCATTTTTATAATTTAAACAAGCGTAAATGTAATTAAATATCTACAGATTATATAAAAACTAGAAATAGCTTTGTATTATATTTGAATCCAAAGAATAAATAATAATGAAGGCTTTTACTTTTGTGAAAAGAACAGAATTATCCCTTATTTTTGCATAAAACTTATTTCTTTTGAAAACCAAATTATTTCTCATCACGCCGCCTTTTACCCAACTTAATACACCTTATCCGGCAACCGCTTATATCAAAGGGTTTCTGAATACCAAAAACATCGAGTCTGTTCAGGCGGATTTAGGTATCGAAGTGATTTTAAAATTATTTTCGAAAGAAGGACTTGAAAATTTGTTTAAAGTCGCAAGTTTAAAGTTTAGCGTTGGAGAAATCTCAGATAATTCTAAACGTATTTATGCTTTGCAAGATGAATACCTTAAAACTATAGATCCTGTTATTGCTTTCCTTCAAGGGAAAAATCCAACATTAGCACTTCAAATTTGTCAGGAAGATTTCTTGCCGGAAGCGTCCCGTTTTGCACAATTAGAAGAACTCGATTGGGCTTTCGGTACAATGGGAACGCAAGACAAAGCGAAACATTTAGCGACTTTGTATCTCGAAGATATTTCGGATTTTATTGTGGAATGTGTCGATGCTAATTTTGGTTTCAGCCGCTATGCAGAACGTTTGGGCCGAAGTGCAAATTCTTTTGACGAATTATATGACGCCTTACAGCAGGAACCTACCTATATTGATGCTATTCTTCTTTCAGTTTTAAAAGAAAAGATTGAAACCATACAGCCTACATTTTTCCTGATTTCAATTCCGTTTCCCGGGAATTTATACTCTGCTTTTCGCTGCGCACAATGGGTAAAAAAGCACTGTCCGGATATTAAAATTTCAGCGGGTGGCGGTTTCCCAAATACGGAATTGCGTTCACTTTCGGATGCTAGAGTGTTTGAATTTTTCGATTTTATTACTTTAGATGATGGCGAAGCACCTATTGAAGAACTAATAAATGCGGTTACTTCGAACGTAGTCGAGAAGCAATATAAACGAACATTCCTTTTAGAAAACGGAAAAGTCGCGTACAAAAATAATTCACTAAAACACGATTATAAGCAAGCACAAGTAGGAACGCCTGATTATTCGGATTTGCTTTTGGATAAATACATTTCGGTTATCGAAATTGTGAACCCCATGCACCGTATGTGGAGCGATGGACGTTGGAACAAACTCACCATGGCGCACGGTTGCTATTGGGGTAAATGTACGTTTTGTGATATTTCATTAGATTACATCAAAATCTACGAACCCGTTGCAGCCAATTTATTGTGCGACAGAATGGAGGAAATGATTGCCCAAACAGGCGAAAACGGTTTTCATTTTGTAGATGAAGCCGCACCTCCGGCTTTGATGCGTGCTTTGGCACTCGAAATTCTTAGGAGGAAATTAGCGGTCACGTGGTGGACCAACATTCGATTCGAAAAAAGTTTCACCAAAGATTTATGTCTGCTTCTAAAAGCTTCTGGTTGTATCGCCGTTTCTGGCGGTCTCGAAGTAGCTTCTGATAGATTATTAAAATTGATTGATAAAGGCGTAACGGTAGAGCAAGTGGCTAAAGTCACCCGAAATTTAACTGAAGCAGGCGTTATGGTTCATGCGTATTTAATGTATGGTTATCCTACACAAACCATTCAGGAAACAGTGGATAGTCTCGAAATGGTGCGTCAATTATTTGAAGTAGGTGTTTTGCAATCCGGATTTTGGCACCAATTTGCAATGACCGCGCACAGTCCAGTGGGGTTGTATCCAGAGAAATTTGGTGTGGTAAAAGAAACTGAAATCATTGGAACTTTCGCCAATAACGATATTAATTATACGGATGCTACAGGAATTGACCATGATAAATTCAGTTTTGGACTGAAGAAATCCTTGTTCAACTTCATGCACGGAATCTGTTTTGACTATGAATTGCAGGATTGGTTTGAGTTTAAAATTCCGAAGACTAAAATTTCGCCTGATTTTATTTTTGATGCATTACACGAAGAAAATGATTTCAATAGTAAGCCTACAGCTAAAATCGTTTGGTTAGGAGGAAAATCATTTGTGGAACATTTTACTAAATCTAAAAAAGGAAATTCTTGGGAGTTGATGACGTTAACTTTTCATGATAAAAAAGAGAGTTTCAGTATTCAAACAGGTAAAATCGAGGGAGAATGGCTGGTTGAAATACTCCAAAAAATCGCTGTTTCCAATGCGAAAATTTATACATTTCAAGAAGTTAAAGTTGATTTCGAAACACATCTGGAGGACTTTGAATTGTTTTGGTATTCTAAACCAATTAAAACACTACGAGAATATGGGTTGTTAGTATTATAATTTTATTTTTAAGACCTATACTAAATTAGCATAAAATTTTCTTCTTTGGTTTACGAAAACGTTTTCTTTTACCTATTTTTACGACCATAAAATAAAAGCAAATGAGTATTGGTTATAAAGTTAATGTAAATGACACTTTTCATTTTGATTTGGAAAAGAAAAGTATTTCACAACTGGATGCAGTAAGTGTGGAACCAAATAAGTTTCATGTTTTACACGAAAACACTCCTTATCTAGCGGAAATCATTACCTCTGATTTTCTTCAAAAAAGCTATACCGTCAAGGTTAACAACAACACGTACACCGTTGCTATATCTAATCCTTTGGATATTTTGATTAAGGAAATGGGATTCGAAACAGGACTCACTAAACTAGTCAATTTTATCAAAGCACCTATGCCCGGATTGATTCTGGAAATTAGTGTGGTTGTTGGACAAACCGTTCAAGAGAATGACAATCTGATTATCTTGGGTGCTATGAAAATGGAAAATAGTTTTCTTTCTCCACGAGATGGGGTTATCAAAACTATATCAGTTATGATGGGAGATGCCGTGGATAAAGGACAGTTGTTAATTGAATTCGAGTAAAGATACAAGAGAAAAAGAACCAAGAATTTATATTTCTTTACTCCTGCAGCGAAGCGGTCTTTATTCTTTTAGTCTTAATTAAATATGAAAAAAATATTAGTTGCCAATAGAGGTGAAATCGCCATAAGAGTGATGAAAACCGCACAAAAAATGGGCATTAAAACTGTAGCAGTATATTCTACTGCCGACAGAAATGCACCGCACGTAAAATTTGCTGATGAAGCCGTTTGGATTGGGGAGTCACCTTCAAATCAATCGTATTTATTGGGAAGTAAAATTATAGAAGTTGCAAAATCATTAAACGTGGATGCGATTCATCCCGGTTATGGTTTCCTGAGTGAAAATGCTGATTTTGCTGAAGAAGCGGAGAAAAACAACATTATTTTTATTGGTCCAAAGTCGAAAGCGATAAAAATCATGGGAAGTAAATTAGCGGCCAAAGAGGCTGTTAAGAAATACAATATTCCTATGGTTCCCGGTTTTGACCAAGCCATTACGGATGTCGAAAAAGCGAAAGTGGTTGCCAAAAAAATTGGTTTTCCAATTCTGATTAAAGCCTCTGCAGGAGGTGGCGGAAAAGGAATGCGTGTGGTAGAAAGTGAAGCTGATTTCGAATCTCAAATGGATCGCGCCATCAGCGAAGCGATTGCTGCTTTTGGTGATGGTTCCGTTTTTATCGAAAAATATGTAGGCTCGCCCAGACATATCGAAATTCAAGTTATGGCGGATAGTCACGGCAATGTGCTGTATTTATTCGAAAGAGAATGTAGCATCCAGCGTCGTCACCAAAAAGTAATAGAAGAAGCGCCTTCTTCTGTTTTAACACCAGAATTGCGCATAAAAATGGGCGAAGCAGCTGTTTTGGTTGCTAAATCCTGTGATTATTTAGGAGCTGGAACTGTCGAATTTTTATTGGACGAAAACAATAATTTTTACTTCTTAGAAATGAATACTCGTTTGCAGGTGGAACACCCTGTTACAGAATTGATTACAGGAACTGATTTGGTAGAATTGCAAATCAGAGTGGCCAGAGGTGAAGCATTAGCAATGAAACAAGAAGATTTAAAAATAAAAGGACATGCAATGGAATTACGTGTATATGCCGAAGATCCGATGAATGATTTCTTGCCAAGTGTAGGTCATTTGGATGTATATAAATTGCCTGTTGGCGAAGGAATTCGTGTGGATAATGGTTTTGAGCAGGGGATGGATATTCCCATTTATTATGATCCGATGTTAGCCAAATTGATTACCTATGGAGAAACCCGAGAGGAAGCGATTCAAATTATGATAAAGGCCATTGAAGACTATCATGTGGTGGGTGTTGAGACTACATTACCTTTCGGGAAATTTGTTTTTGAACATGAGGCATTTCGTTCTGGAAAGTTTGACACGCATTTTGTGAAGAACTATTATAACGCTGATATATTAAAAAAGCAAATGGCGCAAGAAGCTGAAATTGCTGCTTTGGTAGCGTTGAAACAGTATTTTGAAGATCAAAAAATCGTACGCTTACTAAATTAAAATATTCATTTAACCGTTGAGAGATTAAGGAAATTCAGGTTTTGTTGAAAATGAAATTCTTAATAGGCTTTGAATAAAATTTGTGAATTGGCGGTCAAAAAAATAAATATGAAAGATAAAATAGATACTTTAAATGATAAAATTGCCGAAGCACATTTGGGTGGCGGTAAAAACAGAATTGCAAAACAACATTCCAATAAAAAACTAACAGCCAGAGAACGTGTCAATTATTTGATGGACGACGGTTCTTTTGAAGAAATTGGGATGTTGGTAACACACCGTACTTCTGATTTTGGTATGCAAAAAGAACTTTTTTTTGGTGATGGGGTTATTACAGGATATGGTACCGTAAACGGGCGATTAGTCTATATTTTTGCACAGGATTTTACGGTTTTTGGGGGATCATTATCTGAAACTCATGCTGAAAAGATTTGTAAAGTTATGGATATGGCAGTCAAAATGGGCGCACCGATGATTGGACTGAATGACTCTGGCGGCGCTCGAATTCAGGAAGGTGTTCGTTCTTTGGGTGGTTATGCCGATATTTTTTATCGAAATGTGCAAGCTAGCGGTGTAATTCCGCAAATTTCCGCAATTATGGGGCCCTGTGCCGGTGGAGCGGTATACTCTCCTGCAATGACTGATTTTACTATGATGGTCGAAGATACTAGTTACATGTTTGTAACAGGCCCGAATGTCGTGAAAACGGTGACGAATGAAACGGTAACCTCAGAGGAATTGGGTGGTGCGAGTACGCATTCTACTAAATCGGGCGTGGCGCATATCACATCTACCAATGATGTGGAATGCTTGGAAGATTTGAAGCGCTTGTTGAGTTATTTACCACAAAGCAACAAAGAAAAAGCACACAATTTACCTTATGAACTTACTGATGAGGTTCGTAGCAAATTAGCGACTATTATTCCAGATAATCCCAACAAACCATACGATATGCACGAGGTGATTGGCGGTATTATTGATGAAGAGTCGTTTTATGAAATTCATAAAAATTATGCTGAAAATATCTTGGTGGGTTTTGCTCGATTGGGAGGAAAAAGCATCGGGATTATAGCCAACCAACCTATGATTTTAGCGGGTTGTCTGGATGTAAACAGCTCGAAAAAAGCAGCTCGCTTCACTCGTTTTTGCGATTGTTTTAATATTCCTTTATTAGTTTTGGTAGATGTACCGGGATTTTTACCGGGAACAGACCAAGAATGGAACGGAATTATCGTTCACGGAGCTAAATTATTATATGCGCTTAGCGAAGCAACCGTGCCGCGTGTGACCGTGATTACCCGTAAGGCATACGGCGGCGCATACGATGTAATGAACTCGAAACACATTGGTGCCGATATGAATTTTGCTTGGCCCAGCGCTGAAATTGCTGTGATGGGAGCCAAAGGAGCATCTGAGATTATTTTCAAGAAAGAAATCAACGAATCTGAAAATCCTGCTGACAAACTATTGGAAAAAGAAACGGAATATGCGGATTTGTTCGCTAATCCATATACTGCAGCACAACGTGGTTTTGTAGACGAGGTAATCTTGCCGCAAGACACCAGACGCAAACTGATAAAAGCATTTAGTATGCTTGAAAATAAAGAAAGTGTGACTCCAAATAGAAAACACGGAAATATTCCGTTGTAGTGTTTTATGAGAATCGAAAAACCACCTGAGAAGGTGGTTTTTCTTGTTTAACACGATACTATTGGTACTTCTGTTAAGCTCTGTTTTAGAGATAGTATTTTTATTGTTTTCTTGTTTTTAAGAAGGATAAATCAAAGGATAGCAAGCAAGAGGTGTTCATTCTTTTAATATTGAAAGAGTATAAACTGTTGGTATTCGTAACTGAGGTTTGTGAAAAGTAAGCCAAAATGCTGTTTCTTATTTTGAATAGTAAGAACTATGCTTTATAATCGTATTTTTATTCCTAATCGTTTAGTAAAGAAATGAGCTTTCGAAAACTGATTTAGTAGAAAAACACTTATTTTTGCGCATCCTTTTTTTGAATTAGTATAAAACCAAAAAACGTAGTTTCTAAGAAGTTAGTAATATGTGTTTTTGGGAGGTACAAAAAATAAAGAAAATAAAATAAAATAAATGAAGCGTAAAGAAACGATAACCTTAAGCTGGGCCTTATTAAAACGGACCTATCGGGAATTTGACAACGATAATGCAATAAAATTAAGTGCTTCATTATCGTATTACACTATATTTTCGCTACCGCCTTTATTGATAATTATCATGTCGATTTTCAGCTTTTTCTTTGGAAAAGAAGCGGTTACAGGACGTTTTTTTGGACAAATAAATGGTATGGTTGGAAATGAAGCAGCTATTCAAATTCAGGAAACTATTAAGAACATTGAATTATCAGATAGTAATACCTTTGCGGCAATCTTTGGAGGGATAATGTTGTTAATAGGCGCATCTGGCGTGTTTGCTGAGATTCAAAGCTCCATAAATTTTATTTGGGGTTTAAAAGCAAAACCAAACAAAGGAATCTTAAAATTTGTTAAAAACAGACTTATGTCTTTTTCCATGATTGCCTCTGTTGGTTTTTTATTAATGGTTAGTTTAATGGTCAATACCGTGATGGATCTCGTAAATACGAGATTGCTGATCTACTTTCCTGATACGACAGTTTATATATTTTATGTTTTTAATATTGTAATATTATTTGCCACGACAACAATGTTGTTTGCTATTATTTTCAAAACCTTACCAGATGGAAATATTGCTTGGAAAGATGCTTTGATTGGTTCTAGTTTTACCTCTTTTTTCTTTATGTTTGGCAAATTTGCAATTGGTTTTTATTTAGGAAGTTCAACGGTAGCGACTGTTTACGGTGCTGCTGGATCTGTAATAATCATTTTAATTTGGGTATATTATTCGGCAATTATTCTATATTTTGGTGCAGAATTCACGAAAGTATATGCCAATGCGCATGGGACAAAGATTATTCCGAATGCTTATTCGGTTGGAATTAAGGTAGAGGTTGTCGAGCTCAAGAAGTAATACTTTTTAATCGGTATATTATTACGAGTGATGATGTACTTTTTTATATCAGTTTTGATCAAAATTTAGTTTTGGGTGTTTTGTCTCTAATTGTAATTTTCAAAATCTCCTTTTCAAAATCGTTTTTAGTTATTAATTAAAGCTCCAAAAATCGTTAGATTAACCTTTCCCTACCAATGATTTTATCGTAATTAGTTTTTTACAACTAGCTTAATTGTAACTAATTTATTTTTGTTAATAGAATGAGCTTAAAAAATTAATTTTTTAGAAAATCATACAATATTACGCGATTTTTTAGAGTATTTCGTAGATTATCAGGTGAATATTATTTTATTTTTAGATAATAATCAACAGAATTTCTATTTTGCATCTTTTTTCATCTCTTGTAATATCAATATTTTAGCAATATAAATGCACTCTAGACACTTTTTAGTTTTCATTACTGTGATATTCTCTAAAATATTTTTTATTCAAAAAGAAAGAGTTGTTAACCTACTTTATTACTTACTTTTGTACCCCAATATTTTACTTTTTTAAGACTGGTTCTGATCAAACAGGTTGATTTTGATTAAATATTTTTAATCATTTACTCATTTAAGTTTTTTTTGCAATACCTGCAATGGTATTTATCTACTAGTGTTTACTATTATTTTGTTTACAATTATTTGTACAAAAAGTGGTCAGTAATTAATAAAAATTACTGTATTACCTTTTTAAACATTCTATAATTTTAGACACCATTAATTAACTTTTTTAATAAATATATGTTAGAAAAAATTACTCATTTACAATTATCGAAAACTCTTTATCTTTCGATTTTAACAATTCTATTTGCATTTCCTGTAATGGCTCAGGACAAACCAGAACTCAAAATTGGAGGAGCATTGCGTTTCAATTATAATTTGTCTTCATGGAAAGAAGGTCAGAAAAAACGCGGAGGCGATTTTGGATATGATATGTTCAGGATAAATGCGAAAGGTTCTTACAAGGGAATATTTTTTGATGCTGAATACAGGTTGTATTCGGAAGAGTTTGGTGGTGGATTCTTAAAACAGGGTTGGCTGGGTTACAATTTTACTGAACAGGATCAAATTCACGTTGGGTTAACACAAGTGCCTTTCGGTATTCAACAATACAATTCAAACAACTGGTTTTTTAATATGACCTATTATGTAGGGTTGGAAGATGACCATGATATGGGTGTTAAGTACATGCATACAGGAGAGAAATTTGAATATCAATTAGCATTTTTCAAAAACGCAGAAGAATATAGCTTTGGAAGTAATTCAGAAGTTTCTTCAAGCCGATATGCTTACGATATCGCCGGCAGAAACAAGGAAGTAAATCAATTTAACGGAAAAATTGTTTACAAATTTGGAAAAGAAACCGCAAGTAGATTTGGTCTTTCTCTAGAACATGGGGGGTTATATAACATTGATACCGAAGAAGTGGGAGATCATAGTGCATTTGCTGCACATTATGAAATTACTAAGGGAAAATGGAATGGAAAAGCTCAATTTATTACAGCATCACACAATCCTGAAAACGCTGACGGAGAGTCCAGAGATGTAGTTACAATGGCCGCGTATGGCGCGCCTTATGAAGTTGCGGCTAATTTTAATATGTATTCTTTAGGGATCTCCAGAAATGTTCCTGTAGCATTGGGGCCTATTTCAAATCTGCAATTTTATAATGACTTTGCCTATATGGAGAAAAAAGTAGAAGGATTTACTGATTCGTACATGAATGTAACGGGAGTTTTAATTTCTGCAGGTAACGTTTATACTTATATCGACTATGCAGCGGGATATAATCACTCTTGGCTTGGTGGTAATTTTGTAGATGATTTTGCTAAAGGAAACCCTGACGCTAAATGGGAAGCAAGATTTAATATTAATGTAGGTTACTATTTTTAGGTCTAAAAATAAAGCAGAGCGTGTTAAAAAAATAAATTAAATTAAAAACAATATTGTACATGGCTAAGAAAATTATACGGAGTGATGAGAAAAAATCCATTTTTGGATTGGATGTAAATGGACCCGTGTTTTTCACTTCCGCAATTATCATCATCATTATTATAACATTAACCCTTATGTTTAAGGAAGGGGCAGAGCAATTTTTTACCGAAACTCAAAATTTTGTTGCAAATAAGGCGGGTTGGTTTTTTATATTAAGCGTAAATGTTTTTCTAATATTTATGATTTATCTGGCCTTTAGTAAATTTGGATACTTAAGAATTGGAGGGCAAAATGCTAAGCCTGAATTCAAAACACTTTCGTGGTTCGCAATGCTATTTAGTGCGGGAATGGGAATTGGATTGTTGTTTTGGAGTATTTCAGAACCCATTTATCATTTTTTGAGTCCACCAATGGCAGAAGGCGGTACAGCTGAGGCAGCTAAGGAAGCTATGAAATTTACCTTTTTGCACTGGGGTTTTCACGCTTGGGCCGTTTATGCATTAGTAGGATTATCCCTTGCATATTTCACCTATTCCCGTGGACTTCCTCTTACGATTAGATCAATTTTTTATCCTTATTTAGGAGATAGAATTTACGGAAAAATTGGGGATGCCATCGATATCTTTGCAGTACTTGCCACTTTATTTGGACTTGCTACTTCTTTAGGAATGGGTGTTCAACAAATAGCAGCAGGATTAAATCACCTTTTTGGAGTTGATAGCGGCGTGCAAACTCAAATTATATTAATCGCTGGAATAACCTTGATTGCAACCATTTCAGTTGTTTTAGGAGTAGATAAAGGTGTGAGAGTTTTGAGTGAATGGAATATGAGAGTAGCAGTGCTATTTCTTTTGATTGTGTTAATATTAGGACCAACGATATTTATCTTTAAATCCTTTGTACAGAACACAGGAAATTATTTATCTGGTTTTCTTGAAGCTGCTACTTGGACAGAAAGTTATACTGAGGGCAACTGGCAAAATGCTTGGACTGTTTTTTACTGGGGATGGTGGATTGCTTGGTCTCCTTTTGTAGGGATGTTTATTGCTCGTATTTCAAAAGGGCGTACAGTTCGAGAATTCATTTTAGGTGTTTTATTAGTGCCTTCAATTGTTACTTTTTTCTGGATTTCTGCTTTTGGAAGTACGGCTCTACACCAGACACTTCTTGGGGATAATACTATTGCAGATGCTGTGAATGATAATGTTGCGACTGCTTTATTTGTATTTTTAGAAGATTATCCTTTTGCTTTTATTCTTAACATTATTGCCATAATTTTAATTGCGGGATTCTTTATTACTTCTTCTGATTCCGGGTCGTTAGTGGTAGATAATTTAACTTCCGGAGGAAAAATTGATGCTCCTGTTGGCCAAAGAATATTTTGGGCTCTTGCCGAAGGTGGAGTTGCGGCAGTTTTATTGATAGGTGGTGGATTACAGGCTCTTCAAACGGCCACTATTGTAACCGGGTTGCCTTTTGCTATAATTTTAATCATCATGTGCTTCTCCCTTTATAAAGGTTTAAGCGAAGACTTGAAAAAACTGCAAAAGCGGGAATCCCAAAAAGAACTTGAGAATTACGAGGAAATAGTTTCTGATATCGTAAATAAACGAAATAGTAAGCAAAACACCATTAAATAACTTATAATGACTGAAATCAAAAACATCTTGGTCGCCTTAGACCTTTCAAATATTGATAGCACTTTAATTGAATATGCCTCTTTTATTGCAGATACTCTTAAGGTTAAAAAAGTGTATTTTGTGCATAATATCAAAAAACATGAAATCTCAGAATTATTTGAGGAACAGTTAAAGGATATTAATCTTGACGAAATCATTGGAAATGAATTAAACGAAAAGGTAGAAGAAAAATTCACATCTTCAACAGAATGGGAAGTGCTTATCTCAGAAGATCCTTACTCTGAATCTCTTATCAATTATATTGTTAACAAATATGAAATTCAGCTGGCTTTAATTGGAAATAAAAACAAATCAAAAGGTACTGGAGTCGTTAGCGGAAAACTGTTGCGTCTTTTAAAATGTAATATATTGTCTATTCCTAAAAATGCAAACCCCATTATTACTAACATTTGGGCGGGAACAGATTTTTCAAGTGCTTCCAATAAAGTTTTTGAAGTGGCTGAAAATTTACAGAAAACCATATCAGCTAAAGTAAAAGCAGTTCATGTTTACAATGTGCCAGTTCAATTCTCTCCTTATATTCCAAAAGAACATTTGGATCAGAAAATTGAAAATCACTTAAAAGAAAAATTTAGTAAATTCATTAAAAAAGCAGGATACAAAGGAGATTTAACTTCTGAAATTATTCCTGGTAAAGGAACCGGAGTTGCAGAAAAACTGCGTGCCAAAGCCGAAGCTTCAAAGGTAGATCTTATTATCGTTGGTGACAAAGGTAGAAACACGTTCTCCTCTTTACTGGTAGGAAGCGTGACCGAAGAGCTTTTTAATCAGGATTTGGAAATACCTTTATGGATTGTTAAGTAACACATTATAACCAAACATTATATTCTGATTTAATTCAGATTTGAAACTGATTTAATTAGTTTTTTATAGTTGAGTTCAAACAAAAAAAAACCATTCGTTTTGCGAATGGTTTTTTTTGTTTAATATTAATTCTTAGTTATGACTAAAGCCAGAACTACAACATTGCTGGTGCATAAAGCTATTGGATTCCTCATGCCATGGGAAGTTAGCATTGTAAGTGTTGTTTTCCCAATAAAAATTTTGTCTCTTTTTAGGTTCATTTCCTACTTCATTCATGGTTTCGGATTCGTACATTCGGCCATTTGCAATAGTGTATAATAAGGTATTGGAGTTTTGGATGTCATCCAATGGATTCTTATCCAACACCAAAATATCAGCTAATTTGCCGGTTTCCAAAGAACCAATGTCTTTTCCAGCTCCAATGTAATTGGCTGCGTTAATGGTGGCTGTTTTCAAACTTTCTAAATTGCTCATTCCACCTTGCTGTATGCTCCATAATTCCCAGTGTGCTCCCATTCCTTGCAACTGTCCGTGCGCACCCATATTGACTTTCACGCCATTGTCAGCTAGTGTTTTTACGGTTTTAGATGTCAAAATATGATCATTTTCGTAGTCTTCATCAGGAGCCATCATCCGGTATCTAGAGCGGGAATCAATTACGGCTCTTGGGGTGAATTGGAGTAGTTTTTTGTTTTCCCAAACATTTGTTTTTTGATACCAATAATATTCGGCATTCAATCCACCATAATTTACGATTAGGGTAGGGGTATATCCCACTTTACTGGTACCCCAAAGTTCGAGAACATCTTTATAAACAGGCGCTACCGGTATATTGTGTTCTACTCCGGTATGTCCATCAATTACCATCGTCATATTAGTAAAAAAGGTCGAGCCTCCTTCAGGAACTACATTGATTCCTTCTTCTCTCGCCGCTTGTAATACCTGCTGGCGTTGGTCACGTCTTGGTTGATTATAGCTTTTTACGGAAAGAGCGCCAAAAACTTTGGTCCGTTTTACTGCAAAACGGGCATCATCAAGATTATTGATAACTGCTTTGAAGTCTCCTTCAGCACCATACAATATAAATCCTGTGGAGTATATTCGAGGGCCAACAAGTGCTCCGCTTTTTACCATTTCGGATAGAGTAAAAATAGATTCCGTATTAGAAGATGGATCATGTGATGTCGTTACGCCAAAGGCTAAATTAGCATAAAAGGGCCAATTTTGTTGTGTGGTTAATCCATAACGAAAGGCGCCAACATGAGCGTGAGCATCTACCATTCCGGGCATAATGGTTTTACCGGTCAGGTCGTAAACTTTTGCGGCAGCAGGAATACTAATTTCATTTGCGTTCCCAATGGCTTCTATTCGATTTCCATTGATGATGATACTTCCATTTTCGATTACTTTGTCGCCATCCATTGTGATGATACGAACATTTGTCAAAGCAATCCTGCCTTTTGGTTTGTCAACTTTTGATTTTAAATCTATTTTGATACCAATATCCGATGGTTTTTCAACCTTTTCTGGCGAATCCGGTAAAAAAGTAAATCGGTTTTTTATGGCATTCGAAAAGTAGTTGTCGCCTAACATCCACATCACATTTTTGCTATTTGGTGACCAATGCAAATTAATTCCGGCCTCTTTCGATAATTCAGAAACAGGAACATTTGTAGTTTTTTCGTCTAAATCTATTTCCTTACCGTTGATATTCAGTGGAGCCACATAGGCTTTGTGCAAGTGGGTAAATGCGATCCATTGATTGTCTGGACTTGGTACTAATCGGTTGGCATATTTAGATTTGATATGCGTACGTTCATCTTTTCCGTTAAGATCAACACTTTTTAGTTCTTTGGTTAAATCTCCAAAAAATACGCCACCAGTTTGGAAGAAAATACGATTACCTTCTTTGGTAAACACTGGATATTCTCCTTTTGAAGTAACAAACTTGGAGTCGCCACCAGAGGTGTTAATCGTGTAAATCCCTGGTTTTTTTGAAAAAGCATAACCCTGATCCATATTGCCACCTTCTTTGACATAGACTATGGTTTTTTGGTCAGGTGAGAGACTAGGTGTTCTGTAAATTCCTTTTTCCGAAGTTAGTTTTACAGATTTTTTACTTTCTAAATTAATTTTTCTAATAGCGCCTAAACTGCTGTCGCTCCAACTAACATAAATTATTTCTTTTCCATTAGCGGTAAAAGTAGGTTCTGCTTCAAAAGCAGTGTCCGTTGTCAATCGCTTCGGACTTCCATTAGGCAAGCTTTTGGCCCATAAATATCCCAGTGCTCTAAAGACTACTGTTTTTCCATCGGGAGCGGTTACAGCATCGCGTATCATTTTCACAGTAAAGTCATTGTCAGTTATCGGAGTGTCAGAATGAACCCGATCTGCAATGTCAATGGCAACATCGGCTGTGAAAGGAATCTCTGTTATCTGATTTGTTTTTGTATTTATTTTTTGAATTTTACCTCCGGTCCAAATTATAATGTCTTCATTGTTGGGCATCCAACTAAAATTAGGATACACGCCAAACAAGGCCCAAGCGGCTTGTTGGTCTTTGTTGAGTTTGTCATAAACGGGGCCTTCTTCTCCTGTTTCTAAATTATGAACATACAAAACTGTTGCGGTGCGTACTCGTTTTACAAAAGCTAATAACTTGCCATCTCTTGAAATTTGAGGTCTTGCTGCTCCTCCTGGTCCACCGGTAATTTTTTCTGTTTCCCCTGTTTCAAAATCATAGCGATTGATAGCATAAATTTCACTGTTAGGATCTTTATTGTATTGAAAATAACCACCAGGAGAAACGTCTTCACTGTAGTACATGTATTTGCCGTCAGGAGAAATCACAGGTTCGTTGACATCTTGTTGGTCGTTTTTTCGTTTGGTCAATTGTACACCGCTACCACCGCTGATGTGGTATTGCCACATTTCGCCAGCTCCGAGAGAACGGCTTGATGTAAAGTGTTTTCTTGCTACAAGATAATTGCCGTTGGGCATCCAAGTCGCATTGTTTAATAATTGGAAATCTTCTTTAGTTATTTGTTTTACATCACTTCCATCTGCTTTCATGAACCAAATGTTATCACCACCGCCAGCATCACTTGTGAACGATATGTATTTTCCGTCAGGACTGAATCGGGGTTGTACTTCAAAAGGAATACCGGAACGAAGTACTTTTGCTGTTCCGCCTGTTATGGGCATTTGATAAATATCTCCCAACAGATCAAAAACGATAGTTTTTCCATCTGGACTCACGTCGAGGTTCATCCAAGTTCCTTCAGAAGAAGTAAATTTATGAGTCTTGTAATTGAATTCTTCTCCCGGATTTGCAACGTCCCATTTGGGTTTTTCTTGGCCATAAATAACAGAAATAAAAGAAAATGCGAGTAGGAGTAGGCTTGTTTTTTTATACATTAAAAAGGAATTAAACGTTGATTGACGCTAAATATAGGCAATAATAATGGAGTAATTTGTATCTCTCTTGACAACTTATTGGTATTAAAGCAAAAGACCACTCGTAGTGGCGAGTGGTCTTAGTAACAAATATTGTAATAAAAAATTCTTTGTAATTAGAAACAATATTCGTTTTCAGCTACTAATTTTGCTGTAATTGTTTCTCTTAATGCTACGACATTTGGCATGTTCGTATATTTTGTAAAACGACGTAACCCCATTAGCATCATACGCTGTTCATCACCCTCGGCAAAAGAAATAATACTTTCTTTTCCTTTTTGATTCACGATATCTACCGCTTTGTATAAGTATAATTTGGCCATTGCAATTTGCTCTTGTACCTTTGCTTCTCCTTCTTTTTTAGCTAGTTTTTCAGTACGCAAGATGGTACTTTCAGCCATATATACTTCTATCAACATATCTGAAGCTGCCATCAATAATTGTTGGTGAGCGTCTAGGTCTGCGCCAAATTTTTGAACAGCACTTCCGGCAACCATTAAGAATGATTTCTTCAAATTTCTAACGATTTCTTTTTCCTCAGCAAATAATTCAGAATAGTCAGGTGTGTCAAAAGATGGAATTCCCATTAATTCTTCAGAAACTTTCATTGCAGGTCCTAATAAATCAACATGACCTTTCATCGCTTTTTTAATCAACATTCCAACTGAAAGCATTCTGTTGATTTCGTTTGTACCTTCGTAAATACGTGCTATACGCGCATCTCTCCAAGCACTTTCCATTGGAGTATCCTCTGAGAATCCCATTCCACCAAAGATTTGAATTCCTTCATCGGCACAGTTTTGTACATCTTCAGAAACCGCTACTTTTAGGATAGAACACTCTATTGCATATTCCTCAACTCCTTTTAATTCTGCTTCTTGATGAGAAACTCCTTCAGCTTCACGAGCAATAATTCTATCTTCAATATCTTTAGCAGCACGGTAAGAAGCGCTTTCTCCAGCATAACAGCTCGTTGCCATTTCTGCTAGTTTTGCACGGATAGCGCCAAACTGAGAAATTGCGGTATTGAACTGGATTCTTTCATTAGCATATTTTACTGAACCTGAAATCACTCTACGTTGTGCATCCAAACAAGCAGCAGCTAATTTGATACGTCCCACGTTCAAAGCGTTCATCGCAATTTTGAAACCGTTTCCTCTTTCAGAAAGCATGTTTTCAACAGGAACTTTCGTTTCACTAAAGAAAACTTGACGGGTGGAGGAAGCACGAATTCCTAATTTATGCTCTTCTTCACCCATAGAAATTCCATTGTCTGGAGTGTTTTCAAGGATAAAACCAGTGATATTTTTATCATCGCCAATACGTGCAAAAACGATAAATAATGAACAAAATCCAGCATTCGAAATCCACATTTTTTGTCCTGTGATTTTGTAATGTGTTCCATCTTCTGATAAAACGGCTTTTGTTTTTCCGGAATTAGCATCTGATCCCGCTCCTGGTTCTGTCAAACAATACGCGCCAAACCATTCGCCAGAAGCTAATTTAGGAACGTATTTTTGTTTTTGTTCTTCTGTTCCGTACAAAGTGATTGGCATAGTTCCAATCCCGGTATGTGCTCCAAAGGCAGTCGAGAAAGATCCCGTAGCTCCTGAAATATAATCACAAACCAACATTGTTGATACAAACCCCATACCTAATCCGCCATACGCTTCAGGAACTGCTACTCCTAAGAGTCCCAGATCTCCTGCTTTTTTCATACACTCTTGTGTATAGGCATAATCTTTTTTCTCAAAACGATCTTTATGTGCCCATAATTCTTTGTCTACGAACTCTTTTACAGAGTCACGCATCATTAATTGCTCTTCCGAAAAATCTTCTGGAGTAAAGATATCTTCGCACTTGGTTTCTTTAACTAGGAATTGACCTCCTCTTGTTACGTTGCTCATTTTGTTACTTTTTTTAGGTAATAGACTGTTAGTTAATGACAATCTAATTTTATAATTTCTTTGCGTTAACTTGTCATTCCGACGAAGGAGGAATCTCATTATGATACTCCGTTCCAATATTATGAGATTCCTCCTTCGTCGGAATGACAGAAGGAGGAATTGTTTTTATCTACAACAACTCGTAAATCCCAGCACTTCCTTGTCCGGTTCCCACACACATACTCACAATTCCGTATTTGCTACCTCTTTTTTTCATTTCGTCAAATAATTGAACAGACAGTTTTGCTCCTGTACAGCCCAGTGGATGTCCCATTGCAATTGCTCCACCGTTGACATTTACGATATCAGGATTCAATCCTAATTCACGAATAACTGCTAACGATTGTGAGGCAAAAGCTTCGTTTAACTCAATTAAATCAACATCATTCAAGGTTAATCCGGCTTGTTTCAATGCTTTTGGAATTGCTTTTACCGGTCCAATTCCCATGATTCTTGGTTCTACTCCTGCCGAGGCAAAGTTTACCAAACGAGCAATAGGAGTGAGGTTCAATTCTTTTACCATTTCTTCGCTCATGATTAAAACAAATGCTGCGCCATCACTCATTTGAGAAGAGTTTCCAGCCGTTACGCTTCCGTTTGCTTCAAAAACCGGTCTTAAACCTGCCAAAGCTTCTACAGAAGTTCCTGCTCTTGGACCTTCATCTTTATTTACGATATACGATTTAGTTTCTTTTTTACCATTTTCATTTACAAAAGTTTGTTCTACTGTAATAGGGACAATTTGTTTGTCAAATTTACCTTCGGCTTGCGCTTTCAGGGCTTTCATGTGTGATTGGTACGCAAACTCATCTTGGTCTGTACGAGACACATTGAATTGTTTGGCAACCGCTTCCGCAGTTAATCCCATTCCCCAATAATAATCTTCGTTACCCGCTTTTGCAACAGCATAATCCGGAGTTGGTTTGTACCCTCCCATTGGAATAAAACTCATGCTTTCTGCTCCACCAGCAATAATACAATCAGCCATTCCAGATTGGATTTTGGCTGTAGCCATACCAATTGTTTCTAATCCTGAAGCGCAATAACGATTTACGGTTACACCAGGAACGTCTTCAATTTTTAATCCCATCAAAGAGATCAATCGTCCGATGTTTAGTCCTTGTTCCGCTTCCGGCATGGCATTTCCTACCATCACGTCGTCAATACGTTTTTTGTCGAAATCAGGCAACTCATTCATCATAAACTGAATGGTTTCTGCTGCCAATTCATCAGGACGTTTAAATCTAAACACACCTTTTGGAGCTTTCCCCACGGCGGTTCTGTATGCTTTTACTATATAGGCTGTTTTCATGACTATTATTTTGAATTTTGAATTATAAATTATAAATGAAGCTCATTCATAATTTATAATTCATAATTTATAATTAAAAATTAATTTCTTAGCGGTTTCCCTTTCGTTAACATAAACTGGATTCTTTCCAATGTTTTTCTTTCGGTACACAATGACAAGAAAGCTTCCCGTTCCAGATCCAATAAATATTGTTCGGTTACTAATGTCGATTCAGATAAATCACCGCCAGCCATGACATAAGCCAGTTTGTTAGCGATTTTCTTGTCGTGTTCAGAGATGTATTTTCCGGCTTCCATTTGGTCCGTTCCTACCAAGAACATTCCCAAAGCTTGTTTTCCAAGAACTTTCACATCGCTTCTGCGAATAGGTTGTGTGTAACCCGCTTCGGCCATAAGTAAAGCATGTTTCTTCGCTTCGGCAATCTGACGGTCTTTGTTTACCACGATAATATCTTTTCCTTGTTGTAAAAGTCCCGTGTCAAAAGCTTCGTATCCAGAAGTAGAGACTTTTGCCATAGCCACAGTCAAGAAATATTCTTGCAACACGTTCAATTCCACGTCATTTTTATGGAATAAATCAGCAGCACGCAATGCCATTTCTTTCGATCCGCCACCGCCAGGAATTACCCCAACACCAAATTCTACCAATCCCATATACGTTTCTGCTGCAGCAACAACTTTGTCAGCATGCAAACTCATTTCGCATCCACCACCAAAAGTCATTCCGTGTGGCGCAACCACAACTGGAATTCCAGAGTAACGTACGCGCATCATCGTGTCCTGGAACATTTTGATCGCCATATTTAACTCATCGTATTCTTGCTCGACTGCCATCATGAAAATCATTCCGATATTAGCTCCAACAGAGAAATTCGCTGCTTGATTTCCAATAACCAATCCTTGATATTCTTTTTCAGATAAGTCAATCGCTTTATTGATAGCTTGTAAAACATCGCCACCAATCGTATTCATTTTAGATTGGAATTCTAAATTCAAGATTCCGTCTCCTAAATCTTGTATAATCGCACCGCTATTGCTCCACACTTTTTTGCTTTCGCGAATGTTGTTCAGGATAATAAACGCATCCTGACCCGGAACTTTAGTTTGCGATTTTGTTGGGATATTGTAGAAATAAGTAGCACCTTCTTTAATAGAATAAAAACTGGTGCTTCCCGAAGCTAACATTTCAGTAACCCAAGCAGCTGGTTCAAGACCTTCCGCTTTCATAATTTCGATTCCTTTTTCGACACCAATGGCATCCCAAATTTCGAAAGGGCCATTTTCCCATCCAAAACCGGCTTTCATTGCATCGTCAATTTTATATAATTCATCTGAGATTTCAGGAATTCTGTTGGAAACATAAGCAAACATTCCAGAAAAACTTTTTCTGTAAAACTCTCCCGCTTTGTCTTTTCCTTTTACCAAAACTTTAAAACGGTCAATTGGTTTATCGATCGTTTTTGTCAGTTCCAAAGTGGCGAAAGAAGCTTTTTTAGCAGCACGGTATTCCAAAGTATTTAAATCCAAAGACAAAATATCTTTGTCTACTTTTTTATAAAAACCTTGACCTGTTTTGCTACCCAACCATTTGTTCTCCATCATTTTGTTGACGAAATCCGGTAATTTGAACAACTCGTGTTGCTCGTCATTCGGGCAGTTTTCGTAGATTCCGTTAGCAACATGTACCAAAGTATCTAACCCAACCACATCCACAGTTCTGAAAGTAGCCGATTTTGGTCTTCCAATAACTGGACCAGTCAATTTATCCACTTCTTCAATTGTCAATCCCATTTCTTTAACCAAATGAAACAAACTCTGAATCCCGTAAATCCCGATTCGGTTCCCAATAAATGCCGGAGTATCTTTGGCCACGACCGAAGTTTTTCCTAAGAATCTGGAACCATAATCAGTTAAGAAATCTAAAACTTCTGGCGCTGTTTGTGGACCAGGAATGATTTCGAATAATTTTAAGTAACGCGCAGGGTTAAAAAAGTGTGTCCCGCAGAAATGCTTTTGAAAATCCTCGCTTCTTCCTTCACTCATAAAGTGAATTGGAATTCCAGAGGTGTTGGAAGTCACCAAAGTTCCTGGTTTTCTGAATTTCTCAATTTGTTCAAAAACCATTTTCTTGATGTCCAAACGTTCTACCACAACCTCAATAATCCAATCGACGCTGGCAATTTTTGCCATATCGTCAGTAGTATTTCCAGTTGTGATTCTGCTGGCAAATTTTTGACTGTAAATAGGGGATGGTTTCGATTTCAGGGAATTAGCCAAATGCTCATTTACCACTCTATTTCTAACGATTTTGCTTTCTAAAGTAAGCCCTTTTTTGGCTTCCGCTTCAGTAAGTTCTCTTGGAATAATGTCCAACAGTAAGACTTCAACTCCAATGTTAGCAAAATGACAGGCAATTCCTGAACCCATAATACCGGATCCAATTACTGCAACTTTTTTAATTGTGCGTTTCATATAAAATAATATTTGTTTTTTCATTAGAAAGCAGCGGTGCTATTTTATTGATGGATATCAATTTTGGAAGCATCATTTGCTGTTTTTTCAGTTTGTTCTGCCAGTTCGCTGGCGCTCGTGTGCGTAAATATATTTTTCTCTTGAATTAATTCGTTGATGGTTTCCGCAACTTCTATAAAATGGCGCAGTTTTTCTTCTGAAATAGTTTGTTTCACCGTTTCATTAAATTTTAGCACTGTATTTTTCGACAATTCTCTTTTTTCTTTGCCAAAATCAGTCAGGTAAATCAATACACCTCGGCCATCCACAGGGTTTTTCTTGCGAATAATTAAGCCTCTGTCTTCCATCGATTTCAGGGTTCTGGTCAGGCTGGTAGCTTCCATTCCCATTTTTGGTCCTAATGATGTCGATGGAGTTCCCCCTTCTTTATCAATACTCAGTAAAGCGAATCCGGTAGCCATGCTCGCATCATATTTTGACGCTTCTTCGTTATACATTCTGGCTACCGCTTGCCAAGTGGCACGTAAAATATAATCTATCGTTTTATCTTTCATAAGTAACTATATCGATTTCAAATATAATAAAAAATACTATGCACGCATAATATATAAAAATATTTTTTTGTTAAAATGTTTCAAACATAAAAAAAATCCATTGAAATAGAGACAATTATAGCTAGATATGAATATAATTTCGTTGGGCGTTTCCCTGCGGGTCGGGCTTTACGTTTTATCTTTTATGAATTCCAGAGCTAATCCTAAGACATTGGGATGAGCTCTGGAATTCATAAAAGGATGCCACTTCTATCCCTTACGCAAATCTTTATGATATAAAATAACTTGAATTTACAATTTAATATGAAGGATCGTGGGTTTCTATAATTGTAAGTAGTTTATTATAGTTACATTTGGAAAAATTAAAACAAAAAATACAATAGTATTTTAGAATTGTAACAATTTCTTTTTGATCTAAAATATTTTTTTGCAGCAATAAAAGTAAAATTATGTGAATCAAATTTACACGATGTTATTACATCTTTGTTGCCCGAATTTTTAGAAAAAGATTTGATAGTGGTATTTAAGGTTCTCTTTATTGTTTTAAATTTTTTAAATGCAGAGGTAAAAAGTGGTATTAGTATTTCAAAAAAAGTAAGGAAAATGATAGAATGTCACCTCTTTTGAATTGCTTTTTTGACAGTTTTTAATTTTAAATGTGTTTCATTGAAATCACGAAATTTTTCCGATAATTAAAAAATAGAATTGATGCAACATTTACTGAACAACCAAAAATTTATTTTAGTACGAACGATAACCTAATATGCAAAAAAGTAAGTATAAAAAGCAAAGTAGTTTTTATAAAAGATGTCTTTACGGGAAACCGAAAGAAATGTTGTTTTTAAAAATCTAAGTTTGAAGAATTACTATTCCTACTAAAATTTACGATAGCTATTTATAAGAGCACAATTATGTACCGCAAACAAAACACTTTTTATGAAAATCCATTACAAAAATCTATTTTTATTTGTTTTATTATATTTTAATTTTGCCCTTGCTTTTTCTTCAAACACTATCGCTGATAACACTTTGTTGCAGACTGCTGAAAATCCTTCTGGACAGATAACAGGAAATGCAACAGTCTGCTTCAATGCAGCAGCTCCAGTAATAAAGTTCGAAGTAAAGAATGATGACAATGGTCCTTATACCTTTGAATATACAGTAAATAGTCTTTCGCAAACCGTTAAAACAAATAATACTGATAAAAGTGTAACCGTTTCTCAGCCAACAAATAGTACAGGAATTTTTACTTATGTTTTACAAGGTATAAAAGACAGAAACGATAAAGTGGTCGCTCTTTCTAACAATGACAAAGTAATAATTATAGTAAAAGCGCTGCCTGTTGTCGATTTTACTTTTACTAATAATGCATGTTCAGGAACTGCGGTTCAATTTAACACAACGAATGAAGGAGACTCTTATACTTGGAATTTTGGAGACGGGAGTACGTCATCGCAAAAGAACCCTAGTCATATTTTTACTTCTTTAGGTTGTGCCATAGCTCCTTTTAATGTTACTCTGACCGTTACTGATGCTTATGGTTGTTCAGGTACAATTATAAAAACCATAACAATATTTCAACAACCGGAGGCAAATTTTATAGATAATAGTGTTACTTACAATCCTCTAAACACTTCTAATCAGTTTAATAATTGCAATTCAGCTGGTGCAAACCCAAATTATACTGTAAGTGTTGTGCCCTCTACTTCAAATTCTGATTGTATTACCGGTTATAGTGTGATATGGCAAATAGGAGGCACGCCAGAAATATTTACAACTTTTCCTTTTACACATACTTACACTGCTCTTGGTGCATTTACAATGGCAATTACGGCCATTGGAAATAATAACTGTTCGACGACAAAAAAATATATTGTAAAAAACGAATCAAATCCTGCTGGTGGACTAGTAAGTCCCGGAAGTACAACAAACTTATGTGCTCCAACGGAAAACTTGTTATTCACCATCGCAAACTGGGCTTTAAATTCGCCTGGAACAATATACTCAATAGATTATGGAGATGATTCACCGATGTTAAATCTTTTACAATCAGATTTGATGCAAAATAATTTATATTATAATTCTGCTAATCCATCACTTTCGCTAAATTACCCTGTTCCGCATATTTACTCCACATCTAGTTGCCCTAATGCCAGTATAACTGCAACTTTAAAAATCTCAAATTCATGTGGAACAACCAATTCGACGATTTCACCAATTGTAATCTTACGTCCTCCGACTTCAAATTTCACAAATTCTCCTAAAGCCTGCGTCACCACCTGTGTTCAATTTACAAACACATCTACACCAGCTTCTAACGAAAGTTGTACTGAAAGTACTTTTTATGAATGGAATTTTGGAGATGGGTCAAGTATTTATACCATAACTGCTGCTGGAACGCCGAATCCTCCGTGTCATAAATACACAAATCCTGGTGATTACACCATAACATTGACAACTTATGGATATTGTGGCAAAAACGTTAAAACTAGTACCATTTGTATTGAACCTCAACTTCTTCCCGATTTTACAATCGACAATACGGTTGGCTGCGCACCACAATCTATTGTAACAACAAATACAACTGCCACAACTAATTACTGTACTCCTCCTACTTATGAGTGGAGTGTCTCTTTCCTTCCTTCAAGTTGTGGATCAACGATAGCGGCAATTCCAAATCAAACTACCACAAATGCTTCCTTTAATTTTGATGAACCGGGCATTTATTCTATTAAACTTACCGCATCAAATTCCTGTTCGCCTTCACAATCAATAACTAAGACGGTCACTATAAAAGAACCACCAAGAGTAACAATAACACAAATAGCACCCCTTTGTCAAATTCCTGGCGGAACAACAATTAATCCAAAGGCGATCATCGATGGTTGCGGCACAACTTCTCCGCTGACCTATGAGTGGAGTTTCCCCAGTGGAGCACCAGCAACTGCCACAACTGCTGATCCTGGAGATATCAGCTATACTACTTCAGGAAATTTTTCCTATACTTTGAAAGTAACCAATGAATGTGGAACAACAACAACGAGCAGTTCCTTTGTAATTAACCAATCACCTACAATAACAGGAAATTTATTTTCTTGCATTGGAACTAAATCCCAATTGAATGGTTCTCCAACTGCGGCAACTTCTAATCCCTGGATATCATCAAACAATACAATAGCAACCGTTAGTTCGACAGGCTTAGTAACTGGAGTTTCGGCTGGAAGTACAACTATAACTTTTACCAACAATTTAGGTTGTACAACAACTGCTTTATTTACCGTAAATCCTTCGCCCGCGGTTACATTTTCAATACCAAACCAGACTATTTGTTCAGGAGATACCTCGGCTTTGGTAACGTTAAGTAGTGTTGCAGATGCCACTTTGAGTTGGACAGCAATCCAACCCACAGGAATATCAGAGGTTGTACCAAGCGGAACTAATACAATTCCCGCTCAAACTTTAATTAATAACACTACTTCCAATATCGTTGTAACTTACAATGCTACTGCTACAGTATCGAGTGGTGCTACTTGTGCAGGGGCAGTATTTACTTATACCATAACCGTGAAACCTAAACCATTTATTGCAGCGAATATGACTGCTGTGATTTGTAGTGGTTTGCCGTTCACTGTAAGTCCAACGAATGGTGCTGGAAATTTAATTCCCACAGGAACTACATATTCTTGGGCTGCTCCAGCACTTTCAGTGGGGGTAAGCGGTGGAACTTTGGGAACAAATCAAAATGTTATAACAGGAACATTGACTAACTCAATGAATATAATTCAAAAAGCGACTTATACTGTCTTTCCATCATTCAATGGTTGTGCAGGTTCCCCTTTCGATGTTGAGGTTTCCGTAAATCCGAAACCCGATGTAAATCCGACTCCTGACGTTGTTCTTTGTGCTGGAGAAACAAGTACACTTATCAATTTTTCGGGAAATATTTCAGAGTCAATCTATAACTGGTCTTCAAGTACTACAAGCATAGGAATAGCAGTTTCAGGAAACGATGTCATTCCAACATTTACAGCAATAAATACAGGTCTAACGCCAATAATTGCAACAGTTACGGTAACACCATCAGCTGACGGTTGTACGGGAGTATCCAAAACATTTAAAGTAACGGTAAATCCGCGACCGAGCGTCAATCCGATAACTAATCTGGTAAAATGTAATGGCACTGCCACTGGCGCTGTCTTATTTACTGGAAGTGTAAATGGAACCACTTATGATTGGACAAATGATACGCCTTCCATTGGTTTGCCAGCGATAGGAAGCGGCAATATCACCAGTTTTATAGCCACAAATAATGGAACATCTCCAATACTAGCAACGATAACCGTTACGCCAAAAGCAAATGGCTGTTTTGGAACTAAAACCACTTTTACCATAACCGTCAATCCTACACCTACTGTTGATTTGCTATCGGATCAAACCGTTTGCAACGGACAACAAACCACGGCTGTCCTTTTTTCTGGAGCAATAATTTCAAATACAATTTACAATTGGAGCAATACTAGTCCAACTATTGGAATTGGAGCCAGTGGCGTGGGAGCTATTCCTGCTTTTACAGCAATTAATAATGGAACGACTCCAATTGTGGCTACCATAACCGTTACACCAAGTTTAAATGGTTGTCTAGGAGTTTCCACAACGTTTACTATCACAATAAATCCTTCACCAGCAGTAACATTTACTCCCTCGAACCAAATTATATGTTCGGGATCTTCCTCTGTTGCTGTCAATTTAACTAGTACAGCGGGGACAAATTTTACTTGGACCGCAGATCTACCTGCAGGAATTACAGGAATTAGTCCTAATGGAACTAGCACAATTCCAAGTCAAACACTAATCAATTCAACTAACCTTCCAGTTGTGGTTACTTATTTGGCTACAGCCGAATCGACTGGCAGTTTAAGTTGTCAAGGGATCACTTATCCATATACCATAACCGTAAATCCGGTTCCAGCAATCACAACGGAGCAGGCCCAAACCATTTGTTCCAATACTGCTTTTTCGATAATACCTTTGAATGGAGGCGATAATATTGTGCCAGTAGGAACCACTTATTCTTGGGTAACACCAGTTATTTCTGGTGGAATCTCAGGCGGAATCGCAGCATCAAATCAAACATCAATTAACGGTACATTAATTAATACAACAGCAACTGTTCAAACAGCTACTTATACGGTCATTCCCAAATCAGGGTTTTGTAATGGAAATCCTTTTACAGTCGTGATTACGGTAAATCCTTCTCCAAAAGTTGTTTTTTCAGCAGCTAACCAAACGCGCTGTTCTGGTAGCGATAGTTTACCAATTTTATTATCAAGTACAACTACAGGAAATATTACTTTTAATTGGAATGCCAATATTCCGGCTGGAATTACTGGAGCTGCAGCTTCAGGGACAGATATGATTCCAACCCAAACTTTGGCCAATTCAACTTCTAATCCAGTCACTATAATTTATACTGCAACGGCAACAATTGAGAATAATGGAATTTCCTGTACAAGTTTACCTTTTGAATATAAAATAATAGTAAATCCTGATCTGGTAACCTCAGGAACTTTGTTAAATTATAATGGTTTCAACGTCAGTGCTGTTGGTGCGACGGATGGAGCGATTGATGTTACCGTTACAGGAGGTTCCGGTGTTTATACCTATTTATGGTCGGGACCGATTAGTTTTTCGGCTGTAAGCCAAGATATTAAAAATGTTGCAGCAGGTGCTTATTCGCTTACTATTAATGACGGTCTTTGTAATCCAATAGTCTTGAATTTTACTTTGACTTCGCCATTGCCGTTGATTATTGAAGAAGATTTGGCAGCACATACTAATATATTATGCTTTAGTTATTTGACAGGAGCTATTAAAGTGGATATTACTCAGGAATCTGTTGGTCCTTATGATTATGTTTTGATTTTGCAAGGTGGTGGAATAATTAATACGATTACCGACTCATCAGCAACAACTTATACCTTTTCTAGTTTGGAAGCAGGAATTTATGATATCAAAGTTATAGATGTCAATGGTAACGCGAAAACCATTTCTGGAATAGTTATTACACAACCTAGTGGCATAACGGCTTCTACAACGCAAACTAATGTAAGTTGTGCAGGCAGTGCAACTGGTAGTGCAACAGTAACGGCTAATGGTGGCAACGGAACTTTGAGCTATTCTTGGAATACCATTCCCAGTCAAACTACAGAAACGGTTTCAGGTTTGGCAACGGGAACATATATTGTCACTATTACGGATACTAATTCTTGTTCGATACAAAAACAAGTAACAATAACAGAACCGTCTGCTATTGTTACGTCCGTTATTTCTCAAACTAATGTGTTGTGTTTTGGCGATAATACAGGTTCCGCAACTGTAACTGCAAGCGGAGGCAGTGGAACTGTCAATTATTCTTGGGATACAATTCCTGTTCAAACTACGGCAACGGTAACTGGATTAGCTGCAGCGGTTTACAATGTAACTGTAACGGATGAAAACGGTTGTCAAAAAGTACAGGCCGTAATTATAACACAACCTTCGGGAGGATTAAGTTCAGTGATTTCGAATTCGATTGATGTGAGTTGTTTTGGAGGCAATGATGGGACTGCCACGGCTACAGTTAGTGCAGGAACAGCACCTTATTCTTATTCTTGGAATACCGTTCCCGTTCAAACTTTGGCAACAGCCACAGGATTAGTAGCTGGAAATTATGATGTTTTAATTACTGATGTCAATGGATGCAGTACAACAACAACTGTATCCATAAATGAACCGATAGGAATGACTGCCACTATCACCGCCCAAATAAATGTTTTTTGTTCTGGGAACAGTACTGGATCTGCTACAGTTACTGCAACTGGTGGGACAATGCCTTACAGTTATTCTTGGAATACTTTGCCTGTTCAAACTTTAGAAATGGCTGAAAATTTACCCAAAGGGAGCTACACGGTTATCATAACTGATGCCAAAGGTTGTACCGCAAAGACACAAGTTACTATAACAGAACCCAACGGAATTGTAATCGAAATAGCATCACAAACCAATGTGGACTGTTTTGGAAATAACACTGGAGCGGTTACCGTTTCAGCAAGTGGTGGAGCTGGAACTTTGCGTTATGCATGGGACACCAACCCTATACAAACCACAGCATCATTGACAGGATTGATTGCAGGAACCTATAACTTGACGATAACTGATGCAAACAATTGTACAAAAATTCAACAAGTAACCATCACTGAACCCGACCAAATCATTATTGCAACAGTTTTAGAAAAAGATATTACTTGTTTTAATGATGCTGATGGTGCCATTGATATCACGATAACTGGCGGAACAATAAATTATACTTTCGCTTGGACAAAAGATGGAATTCCCTTTGCCACAACCGAGGATTTAATAAATTTAAGTCCAGGAGAATATGTGGTCACCGTTTCTGACGCCAATAATTGTGGGCCAAAGACCTCAAGTTTTACCATTACCCAGCCGCCAATATTAGCGGTGAACTTGATAAATCAGACTAATATTCTATGTTTTGGAGATGCCACTGGTGTTATAAATGTTGATGTAACTGGAGGAACACCGGCAAGTTCGGGTTATGTTTTTGATTGGTCAGGACCCAATGGTTTTAGTAGTTCCATTCAAAATCCGATTGGTTTATTTGTTGGTATTTATAATTTAGTGGTCAGTGATAATTCAGGTTGCTTTAAAACTTTGACCGTTACCTTGACACAACCCACAGCAATAAGTATTACCGCGGCAACGACTCCAATAACTTGTTATGGTGCAAATAATGCAGCTATTTCACTTACGATAGCGGGAGGAGTTGCTCCGTACACCTTTGAATGGAGTAATCTGGGAGGTGGCGCTTTTCAGGAGAATCTTTCAGCAGGAGATTATCTAGTTACCGTTACAGATGCCAATAATTGTAAAAAAACACTAAATGTAAATATCCCCGAAGCTCCGCTTTTTACAGTGAATCCGGTGCTGAAAAACATTAGTTGTTTTGGAGCCAAAGACGGAAGTATCCGACTGAATTTTCTTGGTGGGATTGCTCCTGTGAAACTGGTTTGGGATGATGATGCCGTATCTGGAACCACCAGAAATAACCTAGGGCCTGGTTCTTATACGGTCACAATTGTTGATGGAAAGCCGTGTACAATTAAAAGGACTTTTATTATATTGGAACCACAAATGCTAGTGCTTTCAGCCAATATCACTAATGCATTTAATTGTGACGATGCTAATAGCGGCGCAATAAATCTCGTCGTTGCTGGAGGCACGGCTCCATTTAAATTTGCTTGGTCGAACGGCACTATAACCGAGGATCTATTAAATGTTCCAGCAGGAAATTATTTAGTTACGGTAACGGATAGCAATGGCTGTTCTAAACAAGGACAATATAGTGTCAACAGACCGCCTCCTTTACAACCTGGAGTTGTAACCAAAACGGAAGTGGATTGTGAAACTAAAAATGTACAGCAAACTTTTGTAGCTCAAGTTTCAGGAGGAGTTCCTCCTTATATTTTAGCTTGGTCAAGCGGAACGGTTAGCGGCGTAAATAATGAAATGATGAAAACTAATCAAAACGGAACAGCATTATTATATGTAACTGATGCTTTGGGTTGCAAAGTAAACTACGCTTTTGATGTTAATGTGCCCGTTCTTGGAACACCTTCATTTGATTCTAATTCTTATGCTTATTCTGTTTATGGTTTGTATTCCATAAATGATCCGATACAGTTTACCAATACCGCTACCGGTGATTTCGTGTCTGTTGTATGGGATTTTGGCGATGGTACTTTATCTTCAGAACTCAATCCAATTCATGTTTATATTAATCCCAAAGAGTATGTGGTTACACAAACGGTTACCTATCCTTTTGGATGTGTTTATGTACAAAAAATCACCTTCATTGTTGAAAAAGGATATTTGTTAATTGTTCCAAATGCTTTTACACCAAATAACGATACTGTCAATGATAGATTTAGGCCGGTAACCAAGGCATTAAAAAATATTCATTTAGATGTTTATGACACTTGGGGTTCCCTGATTTATTCTGAGACCGGCGATATCTTGCGAGGATGGGATGCTAAAATAAAAGGTCTCAGTGCCGAAAATGGGAATTACTACTGCAAAGTTAGCGGAGAAACATTTTATGGAACTGTTGTCAATGAAAACCATCCTTTTGTACTAATTAAATAATCCGTAAACGATAATGAAATTAAAATTTGTTTTTTGTACACTATTTACTTTGATTTCCTTTTTAGAAATTAAAGCCCAAGATCCCATTTTTACTCAATATTTCTTAGTTCCTGAGTCTCTTAATGCTGCATTTACAGGGACTTTAGTTACTGGATATGCTGGAATTATACATCGGTCACAATGGCCAAATGAAAATAGAAGGATTGACACGGATTTTGCTTTTATTAATACACCTGTTGGATCTGATAGGGAAATGGGCGTGGGTTTAACTATATTAAATCAGCGAGAAGTTTTTACTAATTATAATTACTTTCAAGTCAACGGCGTTTATTCGTACAATGTGAATCTAAACAATGAATGGAAACTTCGACTAGGCGTTGAAGCCGGTTATGGTCGAAAAAACTTCAATTTTAGCAGTCTTTTGTTAGAGGATCAAATCAATGGTGATAACGGAACTATTAGTGGAGGTAGTATCGATCCTAGTATTATGAATTATAATAACAAAATAGATTTTTTGGATGTTTCTTCTGGACTTTTATTATTTAGTGATAGGGCATGGTTTGGAGCTTCCCTAAAACACTTGAATACCCCTAATATTGCTTTTACAGAATATGCTAATGTACCTTTAGACATGTTTTTTAGTGTTCATACCGGTTATTCTTTGAGTCTAGATGAAGCCTATTTACCTTTTTTTCCTGATCAAACAAATGTACTGTTAACGGCCAATTATATGAGACAAGCACAATATAATAGATTAGACTTTGGAACAGCTCTAGAATTCGAACCTTTTATTTTGGGAGTTATAGCAGCAACTAATCCGGAAGGAAAAAGTAATAATAGTCATTTGCTCACCTCACTAAATTTCTTTGGTTCTATTCAGTTAAATCGGTTTGTATTAGGTTATTCTTATGATACCAACACCTCAAAATTGGGGAATACACAAGGAGTACACGAATTTTCACTAACATGGCAAATTGGGCGTGAATGCTCTAGCTGTGATAATTATTTGGTAAAAAAACCTTGGGGTAGAAATTATTAAGCGTATTCAACAGTGAATTTGTCTCGTAGATGGACCTGCTATTAGATCTTTTGATTCGGAAAACGCAATGAGAAGCTAGTTAAAAAACAAGATCTTGCTTTTTAGAAATTTTATTTAAAATCAGTAATAATAAATCACAAGTTTTACAATACTTAGACCTTTATTCTCCTTCGCATCAATTGTTAAATATCTAAAACAGCACTTTATCTTGTTTTGAAAAGAATTGTGACAGCTATCGATTTCTAAAAATTATTACTTTTTAGTCACTTGATGTTTTAAACATTAGGTTTTGTAGTGATTTGATTAATAAAAAAAGTCTTTTTTAAGGAAGATAATTTTTTAAAAATTAACGTTTAAAAAACACTTTAATTAAAAACAAAATTCCAATAAACACGCCAAACCCAATTAAGATTTTATAATTGCCTTTATAAAATCTTTTGTGTAACGCTAAATCTTTTCGATAGGCATAAATCATTGCAATAACAAATGCAACAAAAAAAAAGCCTGCAAAAATAAATTGTCCCTGACTAAACATAATTATACTATTTTTTGCAAATTTAGGTATTTGTTTAATAATAGTTCGCTAATTTGTATTTTCATTTGATAAAATTATAATTATGCAAAAACAGATTAATGCAGTCAAAGAATTTCACACTGCTTTCAAAATTGGACATAGCGAAACTCCAACGGCCATATTAGCTGAAACTAAGCATCTTCTTCGTTTTAATTTAATGAAAGAGGAAAATGAAGAATACTTAGAAGCCGTTCAGAACAATGATTTGGTTGAAATTGCCGATGCGTTAGGCGATATGATGTACATTTTATGCGGGACCATTATTGAACATGGTTTACAACATAAAATAGAAGCGGTTTTCGATGAAATTCAACGTAGTAATATGAGTAAGTTGGGCGAGGATGGAGAACCTGTTTATCGTGAAGATGGTAAAGTATTAAAGGGTCCCAACTATTTTAAACCTGATTTGTCTAAAATTCTGAAATAGTATTCTGTAGAAATAATATATTATTATTAAATGTTATGTGTCAAAACATAAAAAGCGATTCTCTATGTGAAAATCGCTTTTTTTATTTTTATCTAAAACTACACTTTAACAGTCCAATCAAAAGTATCTTCTTCAAGTTTGTTTTGAATATTTGTCAATTTATCTTTCAGTTGTATCGCCATTGAATTTTCGATTTTTGGCAATTCATGATATACATCTTTATAGGAAAATCCAGAAATTGGGCTAACTACAGCGGCTGTTCCTGCTCCAAAAATTTCTTTCAAGGTTCCGTTACCTGCTGCTTCAACGAGTTCTGATACTAACACAGGACGAATTTCTACATTGATATTCTCACTTTTTGCTAAATCAATAAGCGTTTTTCTAGTGACACCATCAAGAATTCTTTCGCTGATAGGAGCGGTGAATAATGTGTCGTTTATTCTAAAAAACACATTCATTGTTCCAGCTTCTTCTAATTTGGTGTGTGTGGCATCATCAGTCCATATTATTTGTTGAAAACCGTCTTTATTTGCTAATTCAGTGGGGTAAAACTGCGCAGCATAATTCCCGGCTGCTTTTGCAGCGCCTATTCCTCCGTTTGCAGCTCTACTAAAATGTTCGGCGATGATTACTTTTACATCACCAGAATAATAAGAGGAGACTGGCGATAAAATAATCATGAATTTGTATTCATTAGATGGATTTGCAATTACTCCAGTACCTGTTGCAATCATGAAAGGTCTGATATATAAGGCATTTCCTTTTCCTTTTTTGATCCAAGCTTCGTCCAATTGTAGCAGTTGTTTTAAACCATTCATGAAAATATCTTGTGGAACTTCTGGCATGGCCATTCTAACAGCAGAGGTATTGAAACGTTTGTAATTTTGGTCGGGTCTAAAAAGCCAAACGTCATTGCTGTCGTCTTTATAGGCTTTCATACCTTCAAAAATAGCTTGACCATAATGAAAAACTCTTGATGATGGATCCAATAAAAATGGGGCGTAAGGCTTAATGACTGGTTGTTGCCATTGTCCATTTTTATAATTACATTCAAATAAATGATCCGAGAAAACAGATCCAAAGCTTAAATTATTAAAATCAACTTCATTGATTTTTGAAGTAGCTGCTTTGATTATTTCAATTTTGCTGGTTTGAGTTGTACTCATGATAGGGTATTGTTTGTTTTTATAGGTTACTACAATTGATTATTAAAATCTTGATTATGCAAAAAGAACTTTAATATTTGCAAAATTAAATAAAAATCACTAAAATACTTGATAAAACACTATTAATTATAGCATTTAAGTACGATTTATTTATTTTTTAAAAATAAGAAAAAAACGATGTCAATATTAGATCATTTGTATAATAAACGCTCTTTATTTAGGACTATCATTTTAGTTTTGACTAAATTTGGTCAATTTATAAAATCAAAAAATTTCAAATAACATCAAATTATAATTTTGAAAAGAGAAATAATACAAACACTGGATGGTTCTACAACGATACGCATAGACGAATGGGATGAATGTTATCATTCTAAACATGGAGCTATTCAGGAAGCGCAACACGTCTTTATTAAAAACGGTCTTTCCTTATTTCAAAATAGAGCAGTTTCTATTTTAGAAATTGGTTTTGGTACTGGTTTGAATGCTTTTATTACTTTATTGGAAGCAAAAAAAATGAATCAGTCTATTGATTATGTTGGGGTAGAGGCATATCCTATTTCGGCAGATGAGGTTTTGCAAATGAATTATGTTTCTGAGTTAAATGCACCTCAAGAAGATGCAATTTTTACAACCATGCATCAAAGCGCTTGGGAAGAAAAAACAATGCTTAGAAATGATTTTCTTTTGACTAAAAGAAAGCAGCTATTTCAAGATATTGATGACAATAATGCCTTTGATTTGATTTACTTTGATGCTTTTGGGTACAGGGTACAGCCGGAATTATGGAGTACCGATGTTTTTAAACGAATGTTTACTGCGCTAAAAAGCAATGGGGTTTTAGTGACTTATGCTGCTAGAGGTGTTGTAAAGCGGAGTATGTTAGAAGTAGGTTTTACGGTTGAAAAATTAGCGGGGCCACCAGGGAAAAGAGAAATGTTCAGGGCTACTAAAAAATAAAAAATAAGTTAAGTTACTTATTGTCAATATTTTATTATTTTTGATTAAAGGCGGATCAAGAAATAAAAAACTAAAAACTGCGTTAAAACCTAAATGAGTTGTAATAAAAAATGTATTTTTACCAGGCCTTTAATAAAAATGTAACCAAAAAATCTTCATTAATTATGTCGAAAATCATGTATGATTATACTAAATCAGTTTTAGAAAGAGTAAGTTTTGATCCTATGCTTTTTTGTAAAGAATTAGAAAAGGCTATAAAAGCATTATTGCCTTACGAGATGGATCAACTGCGCGAGTGGTTACTCAATTTTACTATTGGCAAACCGGAATTAAAACAATGTTTAATAATTATAAATTCATAATAAAAGAGGAACCTTACACGGTTCCTCTTTTTATTTTTTTGCAATTGGACTAATAATCTGGACATTTTGAAATACAATAGCACCTTTTATTACGCCGGTAATAGTAGCTCGAAGCGCGTCGATTATTTGAATTTTTAATTCGTTTTTAGGGAAAATTAAGCTGATTTCTCGAGCCGGTTTCGGTTCCTTAAATTGACGAAGTTTGAGTTTGTCTTTTTCTTTCAAATCTAATGTATGCAGATAGGGTAATAACGTTGTTCCCAAACCTTCGTCTGCCAGTTTAATCAAAGTTTCAAAACTACCACTTTGTATTTGAAAATGATTGCTTTCATTTTTACCGGCACTCTTGCATAGATTCAAAATTCCTTCTCGAAAACAATGTCCATCTTGTAATAACAAAATTTCATCCACGTTTAAATCTGAAACCTCTATTTCTTCCTTTTGAAAAGTATGATGACTCTCCGGGATGTACGCAACAAAAGGTTCAAAGTACAAGACTATTTCCTTTATTTTTTCTTCCATCAGAGGGGTTGCGGCAATGGCTGCATCAAGGTGACCATTGTTCAGTTTTATAATAATTTCCTCGGTATTTAATTCTTCGATGATTAGTTTTACTTTCGGATATTTTTTTATAAAGTTGTTAAGGAACATGGGCAATAAAGTAGGCATGACGGTAGGTATAATACCTAATCTAAATTCACCACCAATAAATCCTTTTTGTTGCTCAACAATATCTTGGATTCTATCGGCTTCAATTACAATATTCTTTGCCTGATTGACAATTTTATGACCAATTTCAGTTAGCTGAATAGGTTTCTTAGTTCGGTCAAATATTTGAATGCTTAATTCCTCTTCTATCTTTTGAATTTGCATACTCAATGTAGGCTGAGTAACAAAACATTTTTCTGCCGCAAGAGTGAAATTTTTATGTTCCGCTACCGCGAGTACGTATTTTAATTGAGTTATTGTCATGGTATCATTATATCTGATACAAATTTAATAAAACAATAACTTTTTATTATGGTGTTTTTCATTAATCTTACACTAAATTTGTCTTAGACGGAAATAAATATAAAAAACCATAAAAATGAAAACAAATATTTTAGGATTGCCAGTAAAAGAATCAGAATTAATAGTAAGCGAGTTGAATGTTTTATTATCTAATTTTCAAGTTTATTATCAAAATTTAAGAGGAATTCACTGGAACATTAAAGGAAAACGTTTTTTTGATTTACATGTAAAATTCGAAGAATTGTATACAGATTCTCAAATAAAAATTGATTTAATTGCGGAAAGAGTTTTAACCGTAGGAGGAACTCCACTTCATACTTTTGAAGATTATATAAAACATAATCAATTAGTCGTAGGAAGAGATATTTCTGTTGATGAAAAAGCTGTTCACTTAATCGTTACTTCACTTTCTCATTTATTGAAAATTGAACGTGTAATTCTTGATAAGTCAGCTCAAATTAATGATGAAGGTACTAATGCGTTGATGAGTGACTTTATTGCAGAACAAGAAAAAACAATTTGGATGATGCAAGCTTGGTTAGAAGAAAGTTTGTAAATCCCTATTTTAACAATGAAACCAGATAATTATAGTATATTATCTGGTTTTTTTTTGGATATTACTTTTTTTTCTAAAATAAAGAATAACTTTTATTTTTATTGCAAACTAAATTCTATTTTTGTTGGAATGAAAATGGTATCTAAAATATTACTAATTCTATTTTTAACTTTCCTAATCACCCCGACAATTGTGACGGTGATTGAGAAAAATTCCGATATTTCAATTTTTTACAATGCTTCGGAAGAAGAAAATGTTCATAAAGAAATAAAAGTAATATTTTATTCCGAATCTCCTTCGGATATAATTCCTTCCATAAAATTATCCTCCATCGTTGTTCATTCAGAGAATTTATCAAAACACGATAATAATACGGCCTCCATATTTATACCACCTCCCGACCAAATGTAATGCATTGTTAATTCTGTTTTTTTAAATAGATTTTCACTTCTGTCAGTGTTAAGCTTTTTGTATTCAATCTTTAGTTCGGTATTATGACCAAAAAAATTAATCTTTTTGCCAACCTTAAATCTGATTTTGCATCTGGTTTAGTGGTTTTTTTAATAGCATTACCGTTGTGTTTGGGTATTGCTATGGCCTCTGGTGCTCCTTTATTTTCTGGAATTATTTCTGGAATAATCGGAGGGATTGTGGTGGGGTATTTAAGTACATCACACATAAGCGTTTCAGGTCCCGCGGCTGGTCTTACAGCTATTGTTCTTACTGCAATAACAGACTTGGGAGCATTTGATGTTTTTTTAACAGCTGTTTTTATGGCGGGTTTGTTACAATTAATTTTAGGATACCTCAAAGCAGGAAGCATTTCTAATTATTTTCCAACAAATGTTATCGAAGGGATGCTGGCCGGTATCGGAATTATAATTATTCTAAAACAATTGCCTCATGCTTTTGGATATGACAGTGATTTTGAAGGTGATCTAGCTTTTTTACAAAATGACGGGAGCAATACCTTTTCTACTTTATTGGGTATTTTTGACTACGTACAGCTGGGATCTATTTTGATTAGTTTAATTTCTTTGATTGTATTAATTTCTTGGGATAAAGTGCCTTTGTTAAAAAAAATAAAATTGGTGCCCGGTGCTTTAGTAGCAGTCGTTTTAGGTGTGGTATTGAATGAATTTTTTATCAGAACTGGCAGCGTATTGGCAATTCAAAACGAACATTTAGTTTCATTACCAGCTCCAACCAACTTGGAAGAATTCAAGGCAATCATTGTTACTCCTAATTTTTCGGCAATTCTGAATCCTAAAGTTTGGATTGTCGCATTTACTATAGCAATTGTCGCCTCAATAGAAACCCTATTGAGTATTGAAGCCGCAGATCGAATGGATGTTCAAAAACGATTCACGGATACCAATGTGGAACTAAAAGCCCAAGGAATTGGAAATGTAGTAAGTTCTCTATTAGGAGGTCTTCCCTTGACATCTGTCATTGTGCGTTCTTCTGCCAATTCAAATACTGGTGCCAAATCAAAAATGTCCACGATCATCCATGGGACATTATTGTTAGGTACTGTACTTATAATTCCGGTTGTTTTGAATAAAATTCCATTAGCAACTTTAGCTTCCATTTTAATTTTGGTTGGATACAAGTTAGCTAAACCTGCAACTTTTAAGCATTTTTGGATAAAAGGGAAATATCAATTCGTTCCCTTCATAGCTACCTTATTGGCAGTTGTTTTTACCGATTTGTTAAAAGGCGTCGCGCTAGGTATGATCATCAGTATCATTTTTGTTTTAAAAGGTAATCTCAAAAGAGCGTATAGTTTTAGAAAAGAGGAATATGCTGACGGTGATGTCATTCATATTGATTTGGCTCAAGAAGTCTCTTTTTTGAACAAAGCAGCTATTAAAAACACTTTGAATGAAATTCCTGAAAATTCCAAAGTAATAATAGATGCTAAGGATACCGTTTATATAGCTCATGACATCCTAGATTTGATTTATGAATTCAAAACAACAAGAGCCGTAGATTATAATATTAAAGTCAAGTTGAAAGGATTTAAAAAGGCGTATGATTTAGAAAATACTCAAGAAACTAAAAATCATGTGACTATTGAGCATTATTATGATGCCGCAAAACGAGTCATGATCAAAAGAGAGATTGTAGATGAAGATATTGCTAATAAATAAAGTAAATTTTAGGAAAAAACAGTTTCTTTACGCTGCATTAATCTGCAGATAAGGAATTTATAAATAAAATAATCAAAAAAAATTATGATTGATTTTTATAACAATATGATAGAGAATAATAAAAAATGGGTGGAAACATGTTTAGCCTCTGATCCAAATTATTTTGAAGATCTTGCTAAAGGTCAAACACCGCCATTACTCTGGATTGGTTGTTCTGATAGCCGAGTACCAGCAAATGAAATTATAGGAGCAAAACCAGGAGAAGTTTTTGTTCACAGAAATATTGCTAATATGGTAGTTCACTCTGACATGAACATGCTAAGTGTGCTGGATTATGCGGTAAATGTACTGAAAGTAAAACACGTATTGGTATGTGGTCATTATGGTTGTGGTGGTATCAAGGCTGCCATGGGAAATGATTCTATTGGTATTATCGATAACTGGATTCGTCATATAAAAGATGTGTACCGTTTGCACAGTGCTTATTTAGACTCAATTCTAGATGAAACGGAACGTTTTAATACTTTTGTGGAATTGAATGTAAAAGAACAAGTTTTTGATTTGGCTAAAACCTCAATAGTTCAGTCCGCTTGGAGAAATGGTCAGGATTTAATGTTACATGGATGGGCTTATGGTCTAAATTCAGGTTTTGTAACGGACCTAAATGTAAATATCAGTTCCGAAAAAGAGTTAGATGCAGTATATCAATTGAAATTCTAAATCTAGATACTGAATAAAAAAGTCACTCTATTGTAGTGACTTTTTTATTCAGTATCTAAATTTTCATTAAAAGCAGAAGGTAAAAGTTTAGGAATAAATTTAATTAGAATAGGCAACAATAAACTTCCTCCCGGTAATAGAAATATTGTTAATGACGGAATGGTTTTACAAATTTCCAGTAATTGTTTCTTGACCTTTTTCTTTTCTTTTTCATCCAAATCTCTTCGTGTTGAATGAGCCAATAGCACCATTAATTCTTTACTTTGAATAATTTCCCTAATCAATCTGTTTTTGTTTCTACTAATGAGTGCAACTACACTTTGTGTCGTTTGATCATAAAAATGTTTGACCGGATTAGAATAATTAAAATAAGGGATTTCCTTTTTGTACTTTACAATAAACTCATTTGTACTGCTGATGCTATCATCTGAAAAACCTTCTGGAATATTTAATATCTGAGCTAAGGAATGTAAAAAGTAGGCTTCGTTATTTTCAATATCGCCATCACTCCACAAAGCCATTCCTGCAATATCTATTAAATAGTATTTTTCTAAATCGTTTGAAAAATAATCCAATTCAAGAGTTTCAAGGCTTTGGACAGGGACCTTAGAAAACTTACTGTAACGAATAGACGCCTCAAAAAGTTTGATTAGTAAATCATCGTATTGAGATTTTTTTGATTTTATTTTTAACGCAAGTGTGACAACATTTACAATAGTTTCTTCTATTTTTTTTAAATACTTTTCCGGAATTTCCCCGTGAATTAAATATTGTCTAAAAGCTAATACATCAATAAATAATAATGCGTTAGTAACTAAATGAGAAAAATTTTTACTAATTATGCTGTCGTTAGTTTGAACACGCTCGTCAATAATTTTTTCTAACGTTAAAGAGGGAGAATTTTTAGGGAGAATTTTTTTAAATATATTAAACCCTTGAGGATTCATTTGGTTATAAAAAGTAACCGCTTCTTTTATGAAGTTGTCTGGGCTGATGTCTTCATTAGTTAAACAAAAAACTTTGTACAAGGTATTTAAGAGAGCTACTTTTGAGATCTCTTCCTTGAACCAGCCTTTAGTTTTAATTGTTGTTGTGGTTTCAAATGCAATTATATGTCCATATACAAATCCTGTTTCTCTGACTTTTTGATAAAATGTATCTGTAGTTTTTGAAACTGTTTCGTTTGAAAACTGTTGTTCAATAAAAAATTTATCTATCCAACCTGATGCTGAAGGGTTAATCATTGCTTTAATTTGAAGGTACAAAGCTATACTTTTTTCTGGTAGTTTTACCTGCTGGCTTTTAGTTTTATATCGGTACTATTTTCTTGGCGATTTTTTTTACTATTAAGGAATAACGGTAAAAAGTATTTGACTTTTGAATAATGCATACAGACTAAGCCTTTTATTTTTTAATAAAACCCCTGAAAGATATTAAATCAGAGGTTTATTGTAATTTTTATGAATTGAATAAGTTTTCAGCCATATCCCAATCTACTACATTCCAAAAAGAGGCAACATAATCAGCTCTGCGGTTTTGATTTTTGAGATAATAGGCGTGTTCCCATACATCTAAAGCCAAAACGGGTTTGCCTTTCAATCCCTTGCCTCGTAATCGCATCAATGGATTGTCTTGATTGGCAGTTGAACCTACAACCAATTTCCCGTCTTGGACAACCAACCAAGCCCAACCAGAACCAAATCGTTTCATGGATGCATCAGTAAATTGTTTTTTGAATTCATCAAAGGAGCCGAAAGATGTGTTTATAGCTTCTGCTAATTTCCCTTTAGGAGTTCCGCCACCATTAGGTTTCATCAAACTCCAAAACAAGCTGTGATTGTAATGTCCACCACTATTATTTCGGATGGCTTCCGGAAATTTAGACATTTTTTCAAATATATTTTCTAGTGATTTAGTATGATCAATCAAGTTTGAATCTAATGTATCAATTGCTTTATTCAAATTTGAGACATAGCCTTGATGGTGCTTACTGTGATGAATCTCCATTGTGGCTTTGTCAATGTGAGGCTCTAAACCATCATAGCTATATCCTAATTTTGGAAGGCTGTAGGTTCCTGGGACATTTGTTATTGCGTTTTCTAAGGATTCACTTTCAGTATTTAATGCCGGTGCAGCTGCAAATGCAGCATTAAATAAACTCGAGCCAATGATTGTGCCTGTGGACAATAAGGCTGTTTTTTTTAAAAAATTTCGTCGTGTATTGTTATTTTCCATAGTATCATCTTTAATTATAATATATTTCTATAAAATTAGGCATTTATAGCTGGAGACGGGTTAATAAAGACTTAAAGTTTGGCTAGATGTTGTATTCAAAGAAAATGTGCCCACGAAAAAACATTGCTAAATTGTCTTCAAAAAGACTTACGAGTATTTTACAAAGGAACTCTTAGTCGTTATGCCTATGATTTATCAAATAGTGACAATTTGGTTTTCGTATGATATTCAAGAACTTCTATTTTCGGAAATTCTTTTTTTTTTAGGATAACCGAATAGGACTAGTCACAGCTCGTGAATAATGATTGTTGCCCCATTTGTTTCGTCTTTGACACGCCATATTTATTGATTTTCAATAATAGAAGATTTAAAAAACGATCTTTTTTGTCAGAAAACAAACAAATTCTAAGAAAAAATACCTTCCTAGTTCTAAAGAAGGCTAGCAAGATAAAAATGTTTGCTTTGTTTAATTTCTGAGTTAATTAATATTTGTTTTATATATTGCTGTCATTTTGAATGCACTAATTTTTTCTAATGATAAAAAAGAGTAACTTGCGCCTATCAAATAAAGTGATATATCCTACAAAATAAATGATATATTTTTTTGATTTGAATATATTCCATGAAAAGATTGATAAAACTAAATACGTATTCAAAATTATTAATGTTGATTATTTCGGCAAGTATTTTCTTTTTTCTAATCTATATAATGCTGTATTTGTACACTATTCAAGAGGAGAATGATTTTAGGCAAACAACACATAATCAATATAATAAAGAAGTAAAATCTTTGTTTAGGCTTAATTCTAAAACCGCAACAGCTACTATCATTGATGTTACCTTTTGGGATGACTTGGTACTTTTTACAAAAACAAAAGACTTAGAATGGTACGATAAATTTATTCTAAGTGAATTTGAATTTTATGATGTAGATTATGTTGGGATCTACGGCCTTGACAAAAAATTGATAAATGAAACGGTATCTTCTAAGATAAAAAGTGCTGATTTTATTCCAAAAGAGATTATTTCAGCGCTTCATAAATCAAAACTAAAAAAATTCTACATTAAAATTCCTGAGGGTATTGTTGAAGTTTTTAGCGCGACCATACATCCTTCTCATGATCCCAAAAAAAATAAAACGGCGCCTTCTGGTTATTTTTTCATGGCGAGATTGTTAGACGAGCCTTTTTTTAGCTCTTTAGGGAATATTAGTAGTTCTAAGGTTACTTTAGTTTCTGGCAGTCAAGATGTTGTGGAGGAGGGTGATTTTGTAATTGTTAGTTTAGATTTAAAAGATTGGAAAGACGAAGTGGTGGCTAAATTACTTTTTAAAAGACCATTCAATTTGAATTATAAAAACACAAAAGAAATTTTATTTATTGTAGTATTGGTTTCTTTATTGAACATTTTTACCTTTATTTATTACACCAAACGATGGGTTTATGATCCATTAAAATTAGTAAAAAGTATTCTTGAAACCGGTAGCGCAAAATCTATAACTGCTTTAAGAGATTTTAAAGGCGAATTCGGATATATAGGGAATCTTTTTGAAGAGAACAGCAACCAAAGGAAACAATTAGAGATATCTAAACAAAAAGCAGAAGAAAGTGATACCTTGAAATCGTCTTTTTTAGCGAATTTATCACATGAAATCAGAACTCCAATGAATGCTATAATGGGATTTAGTGATTTACTTACAGATACAAATTTGAGCGAAAATGAGAAATTTGAATATTTAAAAATTATTAAAAATAGCGGTAATAGCTTAGTTTCTATTATTGAAGACCTTATTGAAATGTCTAAAATTGATGCGAAACAAATCACACCTAATTATAAAGGAGTGGACTTGGAGAAATGTATAAGAGATTTGTATGATTCGATTAATGTTACTATTCCTAAAGACAAAGATATTCAATTTTATATTCTAGAGAATCCACTAAAAATGGAAAGGAATATTCGCACTGATGAAACTAAACTGAAACAAATTATCGTCAATTTAATTACTAATGCAATAAAATTTACTGATATGGGTTTTGTTGCCTTTGGATATTCAGTAAACAAAGAGAAAGAAATTTTAGAATTTACAATAGAAGACTCAGGAATTGGAATGAGTAAAAACTATCTAAAAGTAATCTTTGATCGTTTTAGAAGAATTGAAGGTGATGGCGCAACTGAATTAACAGGATTAGGTCTTGGCTTATCCATTACAAAGGCTTATGTCGAAATGCTGGGTGGTGAAATATCAGTAGAATCTACTATAGGATTTGGCTCTGTTTTTAAATTTTCAGTCCCTTTAGAATTTGATTTGGAAATCACAGATGAAGCTTTAAGTAAAAGAACATCATTTGTAATAAATCAAGAGAATGAAATAATTTTAATTGCAGAGGATGATAATATTAATTTCTTATTGTTAAAAAAAATAATAGAGTCAAAAAACCATACTGTTTTGCGTGCGGTTAATGGCCAAGAAGCGGTTACTATTTGTACAGAAAACGATGCCATTAGTTTAGTTTTTATGGATATTAAAATGCCTGTTTTGAATGGGTATGATGCTTTTGAAAAGATAAAATTAATTAAACCGGAACTTCCTGTTATAGCCCAAACTGCCTATTCTTCAGCAGAAGATAGGGAGAAAATAGTTCAATATGGGTTTAATGACTACATTACAAAACCGTTAGATAAAGAAAAAATATTCGCAATATTGGATGCAATTTTCATAGAAATACAAGCTTAGGATTTTAGGAAACTACCTTCTCGAATTATTTTTTGAAGTTCGTTAGATAACTGTTCTAAAAGCAGAAATTTCGAATTGGAAACAAATTTTAAAAACTATATTTTTAGTGCACTTGCCTTTCAAGTACTAAAAACTTTTGCTATTGATTTACACAAGCTAATTTGTGATGATTTGTAAAATGAGAAACATAAAATAATTGATAGCATTGCGCCAACTGTAAGTTTGTTAACAATAAGAAAGAACTTTTAGTCGATGGTGATTTATTTCTTTTAGTAGTTTAAAAGAAATTTTCGTTTGAATTGAATTTTTTTTCGTGGGAATACACAATAAGAATTGTCAAACTTTTTATGCAATAAAACGGTGCTGTTTTCTAACTCAAAATTACCTTTATACAGAATTTAAAACACAAAATGAAATGATATTTAACTCTATAAATCCATTTACGCAGGAAATTATTGCTGAGCATGAAGTTTTAACAAACTTACAATTGAATCAAAAAATAGATAGTTCAAAACGAGCTTATAAACTTTGGCGAAACACTTCGTTTGAGGAAAGAGCAGATAAAATGAAAAATCTAGCTCAATTTTTAAGAGCCAACAAAGAAAAATTAGGTCTTCTAATTACCCATGAAATGGGTAAGGTTTTATCCGAAAGTATTTCAGAAGTTGAAAAATCAGCGGCAAATTGTGATTTTTATGCAGATCACGCAGAACAAATGTTGAAAGATGAATATTATGACACACCCTTTAAGAGTATGTCCGTTTACGATCCTTTGGGAGCTATTTTTGCAATTATGCCGTGGAATTATCCCTTTTGGCAAGTGTTGCGATATGCAGCGCCAGCAATAATGGCTGGAAATGTAACGCTATTGAAACATGCGCCTAATGTTATTGGTTGTGCCAAAGCTATTGAAAATGCATTTTTAGAGGCAGGTTTCCCCGAAGGTGTTTTCCTCCAAATTACGATAGATATTCCTCAGGTAGAAGGTGTAATTGCTTCGGATATTGTTAGTGGAATTACGTTGACAGGGAGTGAAAGGGCAGGATCTTCTGTGGCTTCTTTAGCAGGAAAGCATATCAAAAAATCAGTGATGGAATTGGGTGGTTCAGATGCTTTTGTCGTTTTGAATGATGCGAATCTTGAAAAAGCAGCTAGCGTTGCTGCGCAATCCAGAATGCTCAATGCAGGCCAAGCGTGTATTTGTGCCAAACGCTTTATTGTTACTGAGAAGGTAGCTGATGAATTTTTAGCACTTTTTGCCCAAAGGATAAAATCGCTTCAACAAGGAAATCCATTACAGGAAGGGATTCATTTAGGTCCTTTGGCTCGTCTAGATTTAGCTGAGAAATTGAGTGATCAATTGGAGAAGTCATTAGCACAAGGAGCTAAACTAATAGTGGGCGGGGAGCGGGTAGATTGTAATTTCGAACCCACATTAATTGATATTGCTGATTCGAACAATATTGCGTTTCAAGAAGAGACCTTCGGACCGCTTGCCACAGTTATTAGGGCTAGAGATGAAAATGATGCCGTTGCAATTGCTAATAATCATCGGTACGGTCTAGCATCTTCAATCTGGACGGAGGATCGTGAAAAAGCTTATATATTAGCAAGAAATATAGAAGCTGGAAATGTGTTTGTGAATTCATTAGTGCGATCTGACTCTAGAGTTCCTTTTGGAGGAATAAAAAAATCGGGTTACGGCAGGGAATTAGGAACTGTAGGTATCAAAGAATTTATGAATATGAAATCATTGGTTATAGAATAGTTTGTTTATTCAGGTGCCGGTATTCAGCAGGTATGGATAAAAAAGGAAAACGAGAACAGGAATTACAAAACCGGTTCTCGTTTTTTATTTTAGTCTCTTTTTTTTGAAAAAAAAATACTTTGGTCGTTTTTTACTAATAAGTATAGACTGCTGCTTTTAAAGCGTTAGGTTTATTGGACAGAATGACAATAAACGGAAATCCTTTATGTGCTGCATTCTCTTTTAGCCTTTTTTCTCCTCCATCAAGAAAGGATAAATTTGTTTCTCCCTTTGTTTGTCCAAAAAAACTAGTAATCTCGCCAGATTTCTTTAGTCCGACCGTCTGAGATTCTTTAAGGACGATTACTTTCTTGTAATCTGATTTTGCAATTACATTGATTTTTTCAGAAACTTGTTTAGAGCCATTTTCATTTTTTGTATGTAATTGGGCAACGGCATATTGACTTATTTTTTTTTCTTCAGTACTTCCGGGCAAAGCATAATAGACCAGATTGTTTTCCATTTTTATGAAGTTTACATCCATTTTTTTGCTGTCGTGCGTAATGATTTCGTGTGTTTGTGCAATTAATGCGATGTTGAATAAAATTGTAAATATTGTAAATAAATTTTTCATGTGATCAGGTATAAAATTGATTGTTGGTTTTGAGCTTTTTTTAAAATTACAAAAAGGTGCCTTTTACCTATTTATAAAATTGTTTCGAATAGTAAAATTTCTACTGATTAGCTAAGCGGGTAATGATTTCAAGCAAGGAATCAGAAGGATCCGCATACAATTGTGTGGAAGAGAACTTATAAATAGACTTTTACACAAATGCCTCTGGTGGTGGAGTTAAATTTTTTAAAGTAGACTCTTTTACTTTAAATAAATCCAAACGGCTTATTCTATTTAGATCTAATGAATAGCTTTCTAGAGAATTCGGAAACTCTATTACTGCTGTGTAAAGTATTTTTAATTTACTTTCTAAATTATTTTCTTCTGCACTATTTTCGGATACTTCAAAAAACTCATATTTCTTGTCATTAGAAAGAATAGCAACTGCATCACTAATCCATGCAGCGGAAAAAGCAATAAATAAGACCAGAAGATTTAATTTAATTAAGGTACGAATCATGGGATAAATCTAAGACAATTCATTGGGAGTTACCTTTAAAATTTTCATAAATAATAAATTTAAAATTTGATTTTCATTGAGGTTTAGTTTGTCCTATTGACTTGTTTTTTAAGACAAAAAAAATGTTTTTTTTTATAATATAGTGCATCATTATAAATGAAAAATAATTTTTTTGCATTTTGTTAAAAAAATTACAAAAGTTTTTTAATTGTATTTTATATGGGGGTGTTGTGTTTTAAAATATATTTTATTGATATAATTAGTTTTATTTTTAATTATATATTTAAGTTTGTCTAAAAAAATAGGGGGTTGTTTTTTAAAAGTTAATTATTGAATTTTTAAAATACTTTGATAAAAATGTGGAATAACTATTTTTTTTTATTCATTTTTCGTTATTGATAATTCTTTTGAAAACTTGATAAAAAAGTGGAAAATAGTAATTCAAGTGAAGTAAAAGTTAATAAATTCGCCTCAGGATTAGGAAAATATTAACACCTAAAGCGGCTAAAAAAAATGTTTTCAGCAGTCATTTCTAGTTCTGATTTTTTTTAAAATAGTAACCAAAACCAAATAATTACCAAACTTTATTATTAATTAAACGACCTTAAAGATGAAAAACACATTAGCTGTCATAGCAGTATTGCTAACTACGACTTTAACATTTGCACAAGAAACGCCTGCTGTTCCAGCCACAACTTTTGCAGGATCCGCAGATGCGTATTACAAATATGATTTTTCCGGAATAGACAATAGTTTGACAAGTTTTACGAATTCTCATAACTCATTTGAATTAGGTATGGTTTCTATTGAAGCCTCTCATAAAATGGGTAAAGGTTCCGTTTTTGTTGATTTGGGTTTTGGAAACAGAGCGGCTCAGTTTACATACAATGATGCCAATGCAACATTTATGATTAAACAATTAAATTTTACTTACGAGTTCTCTGATAAGTTCAAAGTTACTGCAGGTAGTTTTGGAACTCATGTGGGGTATGAATTATTGGATGCAGTCGACAATAAAAACTATAGTATGTCCTACGCTTTTACTTACGGCCCCTTTTTTAACACAGGTATAAAGGCACAATATACTTCAGGTAAATTCAGTTTTATGGCAGGAGTTACTAATCCTACGGATTTTAAATCTACTATTGATGCGGGTTCGGCTCAAAAAACTTTTATAGGACAGCTCGCTTTTTTAGGCGATACAGGAAGTGCTTATTTTAATGTTACGTCCGGTAGTAGTAATCCATCATCTGATGAAAATAAGACGCAGTTTGATTTTGTTGGAACAAAGAAACTCAGTGATGCATTTTCCTTAGGGTTTAATGGTACGTATGCAATGACTGATAACGACTTTGATAGCACATTGGATGGAGAATGGTTTGCATTAGTTGGATATGCTAATGTTGTTTTAAAAGAATCTTTAAGTCTTACATACAGACTGGAATATTTAGATGCAAAAGAGGCTACTCCTGCATTGGGATTGCTCGCAGGGACAAGTGTTGTAGGTAATACATTATCACTTAATTATAAGGTTGGAAACTTAACTATCATTCCTGAATTTAGACTTGATTCTGCATCCGAAGACATTTTTTCAAATAAAGATGCCGCTAGTAAAGGAATGACTGCTTTTGCATTGCTAGCTACTACCTATTCTTTCTAGAGTTCTAAAGGATTTTTTTTTGCTGCCAAGATGCTGTTTAAGTATTTTGGCAGTTTTTTTTGCTTAAAAATCATGCTTAATGCTATTACGATCTATTAATTAAGAAGGTTGTTTTATTCACAAGTATAAAATTAATCCAAATTATGGAGCAGCTTTAGGGCTTATGCAGCGCTATGATAGTAGTTTGAAGAAAGTAGTAACTAGTGCGGTATTGGATATAAATAAAAACGGTTCCTTGAAAAAATTCAAAGAACCGTTTTAGTGTTTTTTTGGAGAAACTAATTATTGCTGCTTATAAATAGAATAAATGGTATTTCTTGTTTTTTCGTCTAAGATATCATTAACCTCAGTTTGGATATAATGAAGTTTAAAAGCAATAATAGCAGCAGATAAGTTTCTAGTATCGTACCCAATAATTCGTAAGCCTTGATCTATATTAAAATCAAAAGGAGCCGTTTGTAAATATTCATCCGGCCATATCCCAAAACCCTGAGTCGCTAAAATTTCCCAGGGAAATAAGGCGCTAGGATCTTTTTTTCTAGTTGGGGCAATATCTGCATGACCTAAAATATTTTGGGCAGGAATGTTATAGTCTTTTTTTAACTTCGTTAAAAGTGCCAATAAACTATTGATTTGTAATTCTGAGAATACTTCGGAACCATTATTATCTAGTTCAATACCTATGGAAGTCGAATTAATATCCGTATTTTTTCCCCAAGAACCATTTCCGGCGTGCCATGCTCGTAGATAGTCATTGAGCATTTGGACTACTTTACCATCATCTGAAATGACATAATGGGAACTTACCTGTGTTGCTACCTTTGTAAATGTATTAATGGTTTGCTGCAGTGAATCCTGTGCAGTATGGTGAATAATGACGAAATTAGGCTTGCGTAAATTAAAATTGACGGTACCAATCCATTTTGTATTGATGCCATTTTCCAAAAATGTAGACCCCATTTTGAAAATAGTATCCTTATAGGTATGTAATTGTTGTGTGTATAATGTATCTCTGTTTAATTCTACCGGAGGAATAACAACTGGAAGCGGTTTCGGATCTTTGTTAGAGATTGTTTTTTTTAATGTTTTTAGTTGGGTGTCATATACCTTTTCTGTTTTCTTGTATGGATTTGTGGAGCAAGCAGTAATCGAAAGTGCAAAAATTATAGTGTAAAAAATGTTTTTCATTGGATCTTGAGTTTTTATCATTAAATAAAAAACGGATTATTTTGATTTCTTTTTAGACTTTGATTTTTTTGGGTTTTTCTGCTCTTTCTTTAAAATGATGAATTTTTCCTTTTGGTCTTCATTTAATAATTCCATTAATTTCCTGTCAGTAACTTCAGATAATGCCTCGATGTTTTTAATTTTATCTGCCTGATTAGTTTCGGCTTTAAGTAACATCCCTTGAGTTCTAAAGCTTTCGATGAAAATATTTGACATCGCTACTACTTGTAATGCATCCAGATTAAGATCAGGTTTTAAGGTTTCCATTATTTTTGCAACGGAAACTTCAACTGGGATTTCTTTTGGTTTTTCAGGAGTTCTGGCTTGATCCATTCCGCTATTCATTCTACGATTTCCACCATAACCATTGCTATTTCCATAACCATTATTATACCCATTGTTCCCATATTGCGCTGAAATAGTCTGAATCGATAATAATACAAATGTGATAACTAGTATTGATTGAATTGTTTTCATGTTTAGCATTTTAAAATATTAAAAAATCGTTTTAAAAAATTATACTGGCTCTCCGTACAAATCAAATTCCGTTGCTTCGATAATTTTTATCATCACAAACTCTCCTGTTTTTACATAATGTTTTGATGCATCTATTAAAACTTCATTGTCTACGTCTGGACTGTCAAATTCAGTTCGGCCTACAAAATGTCCGCCTTCTTTTCTGTCGATGATACATCGGAACGTTTGACCTACTTTTTCCTGATTTAAATCCCATGAAATTTGAGATTGTAACTCCATTATTTCGTTTGCACGTTCTTGTTTTACTGCATCTGGAACATCATCTTCCAGTAAATAGGCATGTGTATTTTCTTCATGAGAGTAAGCAAAACAGCCCATTCTGTCAAATTTCATTTCTTGAACCCAGTCTTTCAAGATATTAAAATCTTCTTGCGTTTCTCCAGGGTATCCTACAATCAAAGTGGTGCGTATCGCAATTCCTGGTACTGCTTCGCGGAACTCTTTTAATAATTTTGTTGTTTTTGCTTGTGTTGTTCCGCGACGCATAGATTTCAAAATTGAATCTGAAATGTGTTGCAACGGAATATCAATATAATTACAAATCTTAGGTTCACGTTTCATAATTTCAAGAACATCCATAGGAAAACCAGTTGGAAAAGCATAGTGCAAACGGATCCACTCAATTCCTTCTACTTTTACCAAAGCTTCCAGTAGTTCTCCAAGTGCTCTTTTTTTGTAGATATCTAATCCGTAATATGTCAAATCCTGAGCTATCAAGATTAATTCTTTAACGCCATTTTTAGCTAAACCTTCGGATTCTTTTACCAGTTTCTCAATGGTTTGTGAAACGTTTTTTCCTCGCATTAATGGTATTGCACAAAAACTGCATGGTCGGTCGCAACCTTCAGAAATTTTTAGATAAGCATAGTTTTTTGGAGTTGTAGTTAGTCGCTCTCCAAGCAACTCATGCTTGTAGTCTGCTCCTAAGGCTTTTAGTAGAGCAGGCAATTCAGTCGTTCCAAAAAATTGATCTACATTGGGAATCTCTTTTTCTAAATCAGGACGGTACCGCTCAGACAAACATCCGGTAACAAATACTTTATCTACTAATCCTCTTTCTTTTTTATCTGCATATTCCAGAATCATATTTACTGATTCTGCCTTTGCGTTATCAATAAATCCACAGGTATTTATTACAATAATATTTCCCTCTTCAGCTTCCGGAGCTTCATGGGTAACGTCTTTTCCGCTTGCGCGTAGCTGACCCATAAGTACTTCGCTATCATATACATTCTTTGAACACCCAAGAGTGATCACGTTTATTTTATTCTTTTTTAAAGACTTCGTTCTCATATCAGTAGAATCCCTCTAATTTGGGAATTTTGCAAAATTACACATTTTATTTCTAGGACCATAAATCTTTGTGTTTTTTATGGAGCTATTCCTGCTGTACGTTGCAATCTCCCGAAAAAAGTCAAGAGGATTTTCACTTCCATCAGGGCTAAAAAAAAATCCGTTTCACAATCACGAAACGGATTTTCTAATTCATTTTTTAATTTGTTACAATTCAAACAATAGGGTCAAAGAGATATTGTTATTGATTGCATCAATACGTGCTCCATCAGTAAATCCTTGATTGAAAAATCCTTGTTGAGAATTTCTTTTGGCATACGAATACGCTAAGTCTACTTTCGTAGATCCAAAATTATATCCTAAACCTGCTGAATACCCATTCAAATCGCCTACAGTAACAGCATTTTTGTATGGGCTTTGTTCGTAACGGTATCCTGCTCTCAAACTTAATGCCTTAATTTTGTATTCGGCACCTATTCTTAGCTCTCCGGTAGTATCGAGCAATGCATTCACATCACTATTTAGGGTTCTAAAAAAGTCATCATTTTCAGGTTTAAATTTGATGTTGCTATAATCTTTCAGTGCGTAATCAACACTGATTAATCCAGTCTTTCCAAATACGTAGGCAAAACTTCCGGTTAATTTACTTGGAGTTTGTAATTTATAGGGTTCGTATACATTGACCACCTGTGGGTCTACAATATCTTGTGGTAATTCTCCACTAGAATTGCCTCTTATCGTAATTAATCTTTGCGAAAGCTCGTCGTTCAAAGTATACCATGTTGAAGATTCATACGCTAATCCCAAACGAATTTCATTAGTGACTTTTGCAATAGCACCCACTTGAAATGAAAATCCTGATCCATAAGTATAAAGATCATTGTCAAATTGTGCGCGGGTGATTTGGTCATTAGTGCCTAATGGGTTACTATTGTCTTCATAAAAACTAGACGATTTATGAAAATCAGTAAAATGAGAATTTAAATTTAATCCAAAATAAAATTGGTCATTATAGGAAGTGGCTGCATTAAAGGATAATTTCCCGTTGTATCCTGTACTGTAAACAGAATTTTCTTGGTAATAATTTCCCCCAGTAGGAACATTTGAAGTAAAAGTAGAGTTGTTATTGGATCCGTCTGTGGCATTTATAACATAACCTTGATAGCCTAAAAAGGCTTGTTGCGCTGCAAAACCATTTAAATTTGGATATTGACTATTAGGAAGATTACGGCCCAAGAAGGAATACAATTGGGATATTGATTCGCCTGAATTAGTGTTGACAAAATTCTGAGGAACCGCTGCGCCACCGTTTCCATTATTAGCATAATTCAAAAAATATTGATCTATTGAATTATTTGCATTGGTTCCTGCGGAGAACACTCCGTTATCAAAATTATTGATGTTTTCATAGTTTACCGCTAAGGAAACTTTTTTCCAATTACTGTTTGGGTTTCGGGTATTAAAAACAAATACAATTCCTGCTTGATTCAAGTCAAAGGAATTCTCTTTTTCTGATGAGATACCACCAAAATAATTAGAATTGTTTTTAGTATCGAAATTACTCAATGTAACAGCCATTTGATTATTGGTAAACACCGCAGAACCCGCAGGATTTACATTGATGGCCGACAAGTCGCCACCAAGTGCGCCAAAGGCACCGCTCATGGCCCTGAAACGGGCTGTTCCATTTAAATTGTCTTGCGAATAACGCAGCGCATCAGATATTTCTTGAGATTGGGCTACGGTAAACGATAAGCCAGCGAGTAATAAATATAGATGTTTTTTCATTTTTGTAGGGATATTTAATTTTTATTGATAATGAAGGGTTAAGTGGGATATTGTTTTATCCCCTTCCACCTCTTCCGCTACCGCCAGATGATCTTCCGCTACCGCCAGATGATCTACCGCCGCCTGAATTGTTGGATCTGGAGGTGTTTGAACTTGGACTGTAGGAGCGGCTATTGTTGTTATTTCTTGTCGGAGTGAACGATCTTGAAGGCGCATTATTTTGATTGCGCGCATCATTGCTATTTGACCTTCTTCTTGGAATATTATAAGAGCTGTTTTGTGATTGATTTTGATTTCTTGAGAATGTAGGACTAGTTCGGTTTATGCTATTAGTTGTGTTTCTTCTTAAATCAGACGTGTTGTTTCTAAAGTTAGCATTATTAATACGTCGACCAATGGTTGTATTAGTTTTGTTTCGTGAATATTCTCTACTTGTTTGGTTGGTGCTGTTTATCGTATTTGAATTAGAATACGATGACCCTCTTCGGCCTGCGTTAGAAGAATAATTAATAGTGTTCTGGCCATAGCCATAATTTCCCCAGCCGTTTCCGTACCAGTTGTTTCCCCAGCCATTACCGTACCAGTTGTTCCATCCAAATCCAATATTCATTCCCCATCCATATCCCCAATTGTTTCCATACCAATTGTTCATTCCCCAATTGTTCATTCCCCAGTTATTTCCATACCAGTTATTCATTCCCCAGTTGTTTCCATACCAATTATTCATTCCCCACCCATTATCATAGATGTTTACAGATTGGGTATTACCTCCCCATCCGGCATAGGTCGTGTAATTTCCTTGAAGGGTATCACTGTCCATATCATAATTGTTGTAGGTGTCCACATCTGTAAAATATTCATCAGATTCGTCATTTTTTTGAAGCGAATTAAAATAGGAAGCGTACTGATTGTTTTGATTATTTTGCGGAGTTCTTTCAGCAACTTGATAGGATGTATTGCCATATATTCCGTCAGAATCATAATAAGAGCTATTTTGGTAAGAGCTACAAGAAGCGAAAAATATAGATAATAGACCAAACAAGTAATACATGGATGTGTTCGGGGTGAAAAAAGTGCTCGTTTTCATATATGTGGAGTTTTTATTGTTGGACAATACAAAAATAGTTAGTTTTGTCAAACTAATTATTTTAAATATTATATAACAAAATTTATGCCAAACTAATCAATATGGGTAAGAACTTAACTACAAGAGCGGAAGATTATTCAAAATGGTATAACGAGTTGGTTGTCAAAGCTGACTTAGCCGAAAATTCAGGGGTAAGGGGTTGTATGGTCATAAAGCCTTATGGTTATGCTATTTGGGAAAAAATGCAAGCAGAGTTGGATCGAATGTTCAAAGAAACAGGACATCAGAATGCTTATTTTCCCTTATTTGTTCCAAAAAGCATGTTTGAGGCGGAAGAAAAAAATGCGGAAGGATTTGCTAAAGAATGTGCCATTGTGACCCATTATAGATTAAAAAATGATCCCGACAGACCAGGGAAATTGATGGTGGATCCCAATGCAAAACTAGAAGAGGAATTAATTGTTCGTCCTACTAGTGAAGCTATTATTTGGTCAACATATAAAGGGTGGGTTCAATCATACCGAGATTTACCGTTATTAATTAATCAATGGGCTAATGTAGTGCGTTGGGAAATGAGAACGCGATTGTTTTTGCGTACCGCAGAGTTTTTGTGGCAAGAAGGGCATACAGCTCACGCTACCAAAGCAGAGGCTGTCGAAGAATCACAGAAAATGATGCATGTATATGCCGATTTTGCCGAGAACTTTATGGCAATTCCAGTTATAAAAGGAGTGAAGACGGAAACAGAACGATTTGCAGGTGCTGAAGAAACCTATTGTATCGAAGCCTTGATGCAAGACGGGAAAGCTTTGCAAGCAGGAACTTCACATTTTTTAGGACAAAATTTCGCAAAAGCGTTTGACGTTAAGTTTGCTACTGCCGAAGGAAAGCAAGAACATGTTTGGGGAACTTCATGGGGTGTTTCTACTCGTTTAATGGGCGCATTAGTGATGACACATTCAGACGACCAGGGATTGGTTTTGCCACCTAATTTAGCACCTATTCAGGTAGTAATTGTTCCTATTTATAAAACAGAAGAACAATTAATGCTCATAACAGCAGCGGTACATATTTTGACCGTGGCTTTGCGCAAATTAAATATATCAGTCAAATTTGATGACAGAACCACTCAGAAGCCAGGATTTAAATTTGCAGAATGGGAGTTAAAAGGAGTGCCTGTGAGAATTGCTGTTGGTCCTAAAGATTTAGAAAATGGAACTTTTGAGGTTGCAAGAAGAGATACATTGACAAAAGAAGTTGTTTCTAAAGAAGGAATTGAAACCTATATCAGCGATTTATTAGAACAAATTCAAAAAGAATTATTCGAAAAAGCATTGAATTATAGAAATTCTCATGTTACGGAAGTTAATAGCTTTGAAGAGTTTAAAACCGTTTTAGATACCAAAGGAGGTTTTGTATCAGCACATTGGGACGGAACTGCAGCTACTGAAGAGAAGATCAAAGATCTGACTAAGGCGACCATAAGATGTATTCCTTTGGATAGAGTAGAAGAGGCGGGAAGCTGCGTTTTTACTGGAGAAATCTCTGTGGGAAGAGTGTTATTTGCGAAGGCATATTAAAAAAAATATTTTTTTTTAGCACCAGCTATTGTGCGTTTCAAAAATAGTTGTATTTTTGCATCCGCATTAGAGAAGCAGGGCCCGTTCGTCTATCGGTTAGGACGCATGGTTTTCATCCATGTAAGAGCGGTTCGATTCCGCTACGGGCTACTATTTTTTTTGCTAATAAAGTATTCCTTAACTCAATGGGAAAATGGCCCGTTCGTCTATCGGTTAGGACGCATGGTTTTCATCCATGTAAGAGCGGTTCGATTCCGCTACGGGCTACAAATTCAATTTTTGAATAGATTGATAAAACTTAGGGGATAATGGTCCGTTCGTCTAGGGGTTAGGACGCCAAGATTTCGTCTTGGTAACAGGGGTTCGATTCCCTTACGGACTACAAAAATATAGTAAAAGATAAAATCATAATAAAATGGCAAATCATAAATCAGCTCTAAAAAGAATTAGAAGTAACGAAAAGAGAAGAGTATTAAATAGATACCAACATAAAACTACTCGTAATGCAATTAAAGCGTTAAGAATAGCTACTGATAAAGTAGATGCTACGTCTAAATTATCAAATGTAATTTCAATGATTGATAAATTAGCGAAAAAGAATATTATTCATGATAACAAAGCGTCTAATTTAAAATCTAAATTAACTAAGCTTGTTTCTAAATTGTAATTAAAACAATTTACTTCATATAAAAAAAGCTCTCATTTTAAATGAGAGCTTTTTTTATGGTCTGTACTAACCAATTTTGCTTTTTAAGTATTCCAGCATAGATTGTGTTATGGGTTTTGACAAAAAGTCAATCACCATGGGATATTTTTTTGCTTTTTCTAAGTCCTCTGGATCTATTGTAGAGGAAAGTACTATTACTTTTATGGAATTAAAATCCGAAAACTCGGGGCTATTAAAATAGTCTAAAAATTCCCATCCTCCCATTACTGGCATATTCAAATCTAGAAATATTAATTGCGGATATTGGCTTTTGGTTTCACTATGTCTAATAGTATTGAAATAATTAAGGGCTTCTTCGCCATTTTGAGAAGTGACTATCTCGTCAGAAAAAGAGGATTTGTTGATTACTTTTTTGCACAACATAAGCGTTATCGGGTCATCATCAATGCATAAAATTTTATCTAACATTATTCTATTTATTTTTAAAAGTTAATGTAAATATAGTTCCTTTATTTACTTCGCTCTCTATATTTATTGTTCCTCCCATCGTTTCAACTTGAGATTTTACTAAATACAAGCCTAATCCTTTACTATCTGGGTAATTATGAAATCTTTGATAAAGGCCAAAAACTTTATCTTTGTTTCTTTCCAGATCGATCCCTATTCCGTTATCCTTAAAAATCAATACAATTGTATCGTCAATTTCACTAGTAGCGATGGTTATTTTTAACTTTCTGTTTTCTGATTTGTATTTTATAGCATTGCTTAGTAGGTTAAGTAAAATACTTTCTATATAAGCTTTATTGATGTTGATTATTGATACTTTTTCAAAATTGATTTTTACGATAGGCTTGTATAACTCAATTTGAAAATTCAGTTGGTTGAAAACATTTTCGTAAATATCTTGAAAAAGAACTGCCTCTTTTTTAATTGATGGATTATCTTTAATGATGATGACTTTGACCAAGTCATTTATAGTTTCATTCAGTAAATGAGTCGACTTATTGAATCCATTTAAAATTTCTTTTAATTCTGGATTATCAATAGGAATGTCTTCAATTAGATTTAAGAGTCCGGTCAAATTAGATAAGGGGGCTCTAAGATTGTGTGAAGTGATGTATGAAAATTGCTTCAAGTCTTTATTGTTTTGAGTTAACTCTCTTATAAGTTGCTCTTTCTCCTTTTCTTGCTTTTTTTCTTCAGTAATATCTCGTTGTATTGATATCCAATGCGAAAGTTCATCATCAGCATTGTAAATTGGTATCATAGAGAACCGTACCCAGTACTCTCTTTTATCTTTTGTAATGCTGATAGTTTCTACAATGCATTCTTGCTTGTTGTCTATTGCTGCTAGCAGTTTTGTTAACGCTTCATGATCAGAATTGGGGCTATTGAAAAATTCTGGAGATTTCCCAATACTTTCCTCTGAATCGTATCCCGACATAACGGAAAATGCAGGGTTTACGTATGTTATTATTGGGATTTTGCCATCAATTGAAATCGCCTCTGTAATAATGATGGAATCTTTAGATTGTGTGATAACAGTTTCTAGCAATTTTAGCCTTTGTTCTTCCTCTTTTTGTTTTGTGATATCCTGTATGGCTCCAATCATTCGAACTGCTTTTCCATTTTCATCTTTTAATAAAAACCCTCTGTCTAATACGTATTTATATGAATTATCAGCGCATCTGAAGCGGTACTGATCTTGCCAGTTCTCCGTTTTTTGTTCTATAAAGGAGTATAATTTTATCGACATCTTGATGCTATCTTCTGGATGAATCTTATCAAACCACCATGTAGAGGTAGTACCAACTTCTCTTTGCGTATAGCCAAAAACATTTTCTATTCCCTTATTCCAAGAGAAGTTGTCGTCTTCTATTTTCCAGTCCCAAATCGTATCACTGGTTGCTTTAGCTACAATATTGTATCGTTCATTTGATTCTTTAATTTCGTCGTTTGTGGTTTTTAATTTTTCGAAAACAGCAATGTTTCTGGCATCATTTTTTGATAAAATCAGCTTAAAAATTATGCCAGTAAAAAACACAAAAAGAAGGTCTTTTGTAAAGATATATAGGGGTTGATTGTTGTCAGAAATATACTGTTGTACTAGTTTATGACTAACAATAGCAACAAACAGAGCGATAAGAATGTAAATTAGGATTACTTGATTGGTTTTGCTTTTCATTACTCAAATGTAAATAATTATTGCTGAATTATGAAGTATCATTCCTAACTTATTTTTAATTTTTTTTAGTCCCATTTTTCGTATCTAAGAGGTTAAGAATATGTAAACTATTGCACAAACATTTTTTTTATCAAAAAAAAGTGTACCTTTGCACCCATTAAAAATCACAGATGGAATCTATTAGAAACATTGCAATTATTGCCCACGTCGATCACGGTAAAACAACTTTGGTTGATAAAATTATGTATCACTGTCAGTTATTTCGCGATAACGAAAACACAGGTGACTTAATCCTTGATAACAACGACTTAGAGCGTGAAAGAGGTATCACCATTACTTCTAAAAATGTTTCTGTAGTATACAAAGGAACAAAAATCAACATTATAGATACTCCTGGTCACGCCGATTTTGGTGGTGAGGTAGAGCGTGTATTGAATATGGCTGATGGAGTTTGTCTACTTGTAGATGCTTTTGAAGGACCAATGCCTCAAACTCGTTTTGTATTACAAAAAGCTTTAGATCTTGGTTTGAAGCCATGTGTTGTAATCAACAAAGTCGATAAAGAAAATTGTACTCCTGAAGAAGTACATGAGAAAGTTTTTGACTTAATGTTTGAATTAGGTGCTGAAGAATGGCAGTTGGATTTTCCAACAGTTTACGGTTCAGCTAAAAACAATTGGATGTCTGACCATTGGGAAAACGTAACTGATAATGTTGAAGCATTATTAGATATGGTGATCGCTAACGTGCCAGCTCCTAAAGTATCAGAAGGAACTCCTCAAATGTTGATTACTTCTTTAGACTTTTCAGCTTTTACTGGACGTATCGCTATTGGTCGTTTAGAAAGAGGTGTTTTGAAAGAAGGAATGCAAATTTCTTTGTGCAAAAGAGATGGTGTAATCATTAAATCACGAATTAAAGAATTACATACTTTTGAAGGTTTAGGTCGTAAGAAGGTACAAGAAGTAATTGCTGGAGATATCTGCGCAATTATTGGGGTTGAAGGTTTTGAAATTGGAGATACAATCGCTGATTTTGAAAACCCTGAGGCTTTACAAACAATTACAATTGATGAGCCAACAATGAGTATGTTGTTCACTATTAATGACTCTCCTTTCTTTGGAAAAGAAGGTAAATTTGTAACTTCTCGTCACATTAGAGATAGATTGACTAAAGAATTAGAAAAAAACTTAGCGATGAAATTGGGTGAAACTGATTCAGCTGATAAGTTTATGGTTTTTGGTCGTGGAGTACTTCACTTGTCAGTTCTTATTGAAACTATGAGAAGAGAAGGATATGAGTTACAAATTGGTCAACCACAAGTTATCATCAAAGAAATTGATGGTAAAAAATGTGAACCAATTGAGGAATTAACAATTGACTTACCAGAAAATTTGTCTGGTAGAGCGGTAGAGTTTGTTTCTTTCCGTAAAGGAGAAATGTTGAGTATGGAAACTAAAGGAGAGCGTATGATTATAAAATTCAACATTCCATCTCGTGGAATCATTGGATTGCGTAACTTATTGCTTACTGCCACTGCTGGCGAGGCTATTATGGCACACCGTTTCATAGGATATGAGCCTTACAAAGGAGAAATTTCTGGTCGTAATAAAGGTTCTTTGATTTCTATGGAAAAAGGAAAAGCGATTCCTTATTCTATCGATAAATTGCAAGATCGTGGTAGATTTTTCGTTAATCCTAATGATGAAATTTACGAAGGTCAAGTAATTGGAGAAAACTCTCGTAGTGATGATATGTGCGTAAACGTGACTAAAGAGAAAAAACAATCAAATGTTCGTTCTTCTGGAAATGATGATAAAGCTAGAATTATTCCTCCGGTTATTTTCTCTCTTGAAGAAGCTTTAGAGTACATTCAAAAAGATGAGTATGTTGAGGTAACTCCAAAATCGATTCGTTTGAGAAAAATATATTTGACTGAAACTGATAGAAAAAGATTCAAAATCTAATTTTATTTTTCATATAAGTTAAAAGCCATTCGTTCATTCGAATGGCTTTTTTTTTTGGTTTTTAATTTCAAATTTAATTATTAATTGGACTTGGAGCAAATCTATTCTAAATTAGTTATGTGCATGGTTTGTTTTTAATATGTTTTTTGTTTCCTAATTTAGTTTGGGTCGCAAGACATATATTATAGTAATTATTAAAAGAATTTTTGCCACAGATTGCAATGATATTTTTTTTAAAACTAGATAATGAAGCTGTTTTGCTAATTTGAAGATATTTCACAACGAATTTAGATTTTGAGTAAAATATGAATCAAATTTTATCTTTTTTAGGCAGTAATCTATTCTGCTTTAACATCGTAGTTTTCAGTAGCTACTTTTTAATTTTAAATTATAATTGTAGGTACATGAAATAGTTCTTGTCCGAGATTTGCATGAGGGATAGGAACAAGCTACCGAAGTAGCGTGGATAGCCCGACAGCATAAATAGAAAGGGCCAACTTAGCGCAATGATGAGTTGGCCCTCTTTATTTATGGTGGCATGCCAAACTAATTACTTTATCTCTTCAAACTAAAATGCCCTTTGGCTTCTCTGCCATCGTCTAATTTTACAGTATACCAATAATCATCAGATGGTAGCGGTTGTCCGGTGAAAGTACCGTCCCAACCTTGACTCGAAGCTGTGATTTGTTTTAGTAATTTGCCATAGCGATTAAAAATATAAATTATTGAATTGGGATTAAAAGTAGCATTTATTCCTTTTATATTCCAATAATCATTAATACCATCACCGTTTGGAGTAAAAAAATTGGGAGTGCCAATCACTGCAATTGTCTCACTTACGATCCCGCATCCATTTTTGTCATTTATGAATATTTCATGAATACCAGGAGCCATATTATCAAAGAAATTAGAATCTTGAAAAGGTCCTAATGGCGCATCAATGCTGTATTCGTATCTTCCTTGGCCACCAACAATAACTGTTACGGTATTAGTCTCGGAGAGGTCTATAATGTTAATTGTGGTAATCTTTGCAACATCGGAAGCCGTTACTTTTATAGTTCTTATTCTGCTGCAACCAGCAAGAGAACTTACTGTTACAGTATAATTTCCTTCTTGATTTACAGCTAGTGTAGCACTTGTTTCGCTAGTTAGCAAGTTGTTATCCTTGGACCAAGTGTAGGTGTAATCAGTAGTTGGCGATCCATCTTCGATTCCGGAATCAAGTGTTACGTAAAAAGTAGGAAGATTTAGACAAACCAACTCATTAGCTGCTAAATTCTTGTTTGTGTTAATATTAGGTTTTGGATTTACGATTAATTTAATTTTAGGGCTCAAGCCATAGCAAGTATTATCAGTGGCACTTTCGACCCTGATCCAAATATTTTGTTGATGTGGATAGCCCTCGTTTCTATAGTTAAAAACATTTGTTATTTCATCATTTTCGGATAAAGCATCAGCTTCATTTTTATAATATTGTACCAAATAAGGAGTACTTGACGGTGGAAGAATGGCGAGGATGTCAGAAGTTACACTACTAAAATCGAAGGCTGATATTCCATCTGTATCATCATTTTCTACACCTAAATCATCGCAATTACTGAATATTCTGCTGTATGAAGTTGGAATTTTTGTAGTTGATACGATCAAATTAATTTGAGCAGTTTTGATACATCCATTTGAATTTTCTACGCGTGTCCAAACGGTCATATTTCCTGTAGAGGTATTCCTAAAAGCATAGGGATTGGGTATTAATTTACTGGAGTCTGCATTTTCAGCAGCTTCAAGTGTTGTATAATACGTGAATGTTTCTAATACTGCATTTGAAGAGATTGCATCATTTTTTACCGTTAAATTAAAGTTGGAATACCCATCAAGGTCGTCGTCACACTGCACAATTGTTGTATTAGTAACTGCTGGTAAATTCGTAATTATCAAAGTCGTTTCTGCAGAAATCAAACCACATGAATTTCCTGTCTTTTCCAGTTTTACTCTATATTTATAACCGTTCATGATTTTTATGACGGGATCAATCAGTAACGTATTTGAAGTTGCACCACTGTACACAGTAGAATTAATAATAGGATTCCAATTACTGCCATTAGTAGAGACTTCCCATTGGTATGTATTACCTCCATTGTCTTGAAGCATAATTGCGGTGCTTTCTAGTTCACATGTTGGTAGCGCTTGTGGCTGCACAATAATTAGTATTGGTGCCGCAATCGTGTAATTGTTATTTGGAGTTGCATAGCCACTTCCACTCGTAACTTTTCCATTTAGATTTACTATTTCGAGACTACTGCCTAGCAGTCCATTATTGTCTGGATCCAAAAAGCCAGCCTCTATAACATCAAAACAAGAATCATTATCACTGTCCAGATCGATATAATTTGAAGTGCCATCATCATCGGTATCTAGAGTGATATAATTTAGTTTTCCACTATCTGGTGCCGTTTCCAGCGCATCAAGAAGGCCATTTGTGCCAAAATAAACGGGTCCACCATCTAGAATTCCATCTTTATTGGTGTCAATCACATTATGTCCTGATTCAACAAGATCATAAATACCATCATTGTCGCTATCTGCATCTAGATAATCCGGAATTCCATCTTGATCAGTATCTTTGGGTATAATACCGGGTCCAAAGGCATTGTCTAGTCCATTTTTATCTGAATCTGTTCCAGAAAAGATCGTGAATCCTTTTCCTTGTGCTTCAATAGCATCTGGAATTCCGTCATTATCACTATCTCTATCTTCTAAATCTGGAATTGTGTCTAAATCCGAATCATACGTCGCAGTATGACTAATTGTAAAAATGGCATTGTTGGTATTTGTTTCAGAAAGATTTGTATGAGTCAATGTTACTGAATTAGTGTGATACGATGAAAATTGGAAACTACCTGAACCAGGAGCCAGTGGAGTGGTACTTTTTAATCTGAATCGAATTTCAAAAGAGGAAAATTCAGTTACGCCACTTTCATATATTCCATCGTAATTAGTATCAACTAATAATTGATTTTGTGGGTCCGTGAGGGTAATTGTTTTGTCTGTAGGGACTTTTAAAACAAAGTCACCTTCGGCATTTAAATAGTCAGAAACAGCAGTAGTTTGATTTGTGTTGTCTTGTGGTATATAATTAATGCTTATACTTTCTGTTTTGGTTAGATTTAGCGTGTACGAAACAGAACTGGTTTGACTAGGCGGAACCGCCGATACGAATCCATATAATGGTTGTCCGGTAATTGTTCCATTTCCTGATATTGTAGCATTATAATCTGGACTTAAGGTGCTATTTTGTTGGTTTAAAAACGAAATATTGGCTTCAAGGCTATTTATGATACCATCATTATCTAAATCTATGTCAATGTTGTTGTTAGTGCCGTCATTATCCGAATCCAATGGACAACTACTGACTGGAATTTTATCTGAAAAAATAGGAACAGTATTGGGACAATTTGTGATACTTCCCTTTACTTGGTAATATCCTGGCTGTGTTGGGTTATATGAATTAGAGTTGGCCAGGTCAATTGGAATATCATTAAAATACCATTGAAAAGAATCGTAAGAGGATAAAGTATTAATTTTTAAAATAATATTGGGAATACATGCAGTATTAGAAACTAATATTTTATCTGTAATTATCTCTGGTTTAGTATCAAAACCTGAATAATAGCCGCCATAAGTAGCCGCTCCATTTGTTCCAAAATACGACACATATACTTGTCTGGTTGATTTTACAGTAATATTTCCACTCAAATCAGAAACCGTATACCGCACATAATTGTTGTTACCAGTTATGGAAAATGCAGGAGTGCTAATAGGGCTTCCATTTATAGTAACGGCTGCTCCATTTTCAGTTACAATATTTAATCCACCATTATAAAATGTAGCTCCTATTGATTCTATGTGAGGAATGTTGTCAACACTATTAGGCGTCGCACAATTTAAAGGCGGTACAAAAAACAAATTTTGATTAGCGGGCGGATTATTGTTTGAGCTAGAACCTCCTATACTTTGATAGGCTGATACATTTTGAGAGGTGGTAACGTATAAATTTCCATCAATAAATTGGCCTCCATCAATAACAATGTAATCCCCGGGATTATTTAAAATGGTAAATGGCGCTAAAACATTATTTAAATAAATTTCAGTTTGAGCTTCATTGGCAATTAATAATACTCGTTCTAATTCATCTGTGCCAAGACCTTTAACAAAGATATATTCTTTTCCCGTTTTCTCTGTTGGAACAATTTGATCAAAACCTACATCTCTTCCAGTAGGATTCCCTTGTAGGTTGACAAATGAGCTATTACTACCTCCAAAAGAACCTGAATTAATTGCTACAGGTTTATCTGATTCTACTAAAGCTCCAATCATTTTAGAGCTATTAGAAATAGAAGTACTATAATTTTCTAAAGCCAAAACATAACTTTCATTTTTGTTCAAAGTAACTTCTATAGGCCCAGAAATAATTGTTCCATCGGATAATCTTGTTCCATTTTCTATTTTTGAAATAGTGATTTTTGTTCCGTTTTCTGTGGCTAATACCGAAGCAAAATTCAATACACTTTGATCGTAAACAGGATTCAACATGGCTCCTAATCTAAACTCTTTTCCCAGAGCACTATTTCCTTTTGATACTAATCCCCCAGCATGATTATAAGAATTATTTTGATTTGAAAATCCAGCATTGACACGAACACTTACATAAATTAAATCTTCGGCCTCAATTATAAACCCCTTGTTTGTTATTTTTCCAATACTATTTTTTGGAGTGAATAATTGAGTATCTTGACCTTGACCAATATTATAAATGAAGGGTGTGTCATTTTTTACTGCATCGATAACAATAGGTATTCCGTTAGCAATGATTTTAAAGTTGACATTAATGTTGCTTGGTGTTGAAATATATAAATACTGATCACCCGCTAAATTTGTAGAACAGGTCAATGGCGGTATATAATGTGTTTTACTAAACTGTGAGTAACAACTTATAGAAAAAAGTATTATGAGTACGAGTAACGTTTTTTTCATGTGTTAAAAATAGCAAATTTATATTATCTTTTTAATGAAAAATGGCCTGTTATTACTTTTTCATTAACAAATTTTAAACGGAACCAATAATCATCAGCAGGTAGTGGCAAACCATTAAAAGTTCCATTCCAGCCATCACCGGATGTGGTCAATTGTTTCAGGAACTTTCCGTAGCGATCAAAAATGTACAACATAGATTTAGGTAGTGTTTCTAAATTTTTAATATTCCAAACATCATTATATCCATCATTATTGGGTGTGAAATAACGAGGATAATCAACAATATAAACAACGAAAGGCCGTGATAAACCACAACCATTTTTATCTCTGGCATACACTAAATATTTGCCGGGAGCCAATCCACTAAAAGTAGCACTATCCTGAAAAAAAGCACCATCTATTGAAAACTCATAGGAACCAATACCAGTATATTCAATTGTGATAGCATTTTCATTTCTTGCAAAACTCGTTGTTTGTACTCCTGTAATTATTGCTATTCCTGAAAGTGAAACCGTAAACAATTTGGTTTTTTGACAACCATTTTCATTGCGTACCGAAACAGAATAGGAGCCTGGGGAATCAATAGTGATGGTATTTGTTACCGCTCCTGTATTCCATAAATAACTCGAAAAACCAGTTTCAACGGCCAAATCAATTACAAATCCTTCACATATAACCAAAGTTTCGTCTTGAAAATTGGGTGGGTCAAAAGGGTTTACTTCAAGAATTATTGGCACAATTGCATAACAGTCCGGTCCATTTATAATCTTAGCAAAAATTGTTTGTTGATAGGGAATTGTATTTTTAAAAATAGTAGGTAATACATTCTCTTCTGCAACTGCAGCTGTTCTGTTTAAGTAATACTCCACCAGCATTCCAGCTGGTAGACCTGATAGTACTTGAGGTGTTACCTGTGTATTTAGGTTAAATTGTGTCATACCATCCTCGAGACCATCACCATCACAAGTTGCAATAGGATTTTGTGCTGAAATGCTATTATTAGAAATAATCAGCTTTACTTCTGCAAAATTTTCACATCCTAATGCATTGGTGACTCTCGCAAATACAGATTGATTTGTGCTCGTATTTAGAAAAGAAGTGTTAGTAGTAATGGCATTCGTTTTTGCTTTGGCATCAGCTAAAGATTGATAATACTGTACTGGACTTAAGTTAGGAATGTTGTTTTTAACAATGACATCAACTTTAGTCAAATCAAAAATGGTGAATCCATCTGCATCATCATCACATTGTGATAGGGTAGTGTCCTTTAGATCGATCTCCGGAATGTATTCAATGCTAATTTCTTCCGTTGCTATACAACTGGCTGTAAGTAAGACTTCTACTTTATAAACTCCGGGGCTAGTAACGTTGTAAGTTGGCGTATTTTCTGGCAAAAGCGTATTGTTTTTGTACCATCGATACGTATAATTTGATGCTAATTTAGGATCAATTGTATATCTTTCGCCAAAGCAAATAGCAGTATTTGTTGTTATTAATCTGTCAGGACCTAAGTCAATTTTTGGTTGAAAGCTTCCCGCCTCAAGAAAAACAGCGGAGTCATATTCTTCATTGGAATCATCGGCAATGACTAATTTAATGTGATAAGTTTTTCCTGCAATAACGGTACTTTGCGCATTCAGAACAATTGTCTGAGCACTATAGTTTATAGCACTGGAACTATTGTTGTATCCTCCAAAATAACTCTCATTTTCGGGAGGGCATCCTAAGATAATTCCGTTTTCAGAATTAAATTCCGGAATTAGAGGATGCACATTAGTTGAAGAAACCGGAGTGTTGGTGTTAGGAATTACAGCTAAATTTTGATATGCTCCCACACTTCCCTTTTCTTTGATTAAAAAAGCAAAACCATCCGAAAATGCGCAGGGATAGTAATCTTGATATTCATTAGAGGCAAAGATATAATTGAAACTAATAAAATTAGTCAACGGAACAAAATCAAATTCAAGGACAGTAGCATTAAATGTTTTGGTTAAATTCAGTACTTGCTCTAAATCAAAATCACCTGGCCATTGGGAGTCGCCACCACCTTTGTTTCTTATAAATGGACCTTCGGAATTCTTGCTGCTCCAAGTACTCAAAAGCACTCCTTCCTTGAAAGGAAAATCGCTGGTTCCAGTATTAAAATAAGCATAACTTTTTTTACTTCCAGAATAATTATCTCCTATAGCCGCTGGATTTGAAATTGTTACACAAGAGCTGTTTACCAAAACATTTTCAATTAGCTCTTGTGCATTTTGAGTATCGTCAACTAAAATATATTGCGCCGTGGCTGTAGAGGTATAGCAATACACGCAGGCATAAATCAAAATTGTTGTTACCCATTTCATAGCCTAGCAAATATACTACAAATCTCGTTTTTTTAATAATCGGTAGGAAAGGAATATGAAAATGGCAGTCCAGCATAGCACAATTGCCACAGCTGAATACTGAACCCCATAATCTTTAATGTTGTCTAAACCAATTTGGTTTCCTAAATTTTTTACTACCGATAATCGGGAAAATGGTTCGACAATTAAATTCGACATCGATTCTAGCGGTAAAAACTGAGTAATAGAAGCTGCAGTAGTATTTTCAGGGAACACTTTGAAACTCAAAATCCCATTGATTATTCCTTCAATAATATTCCAAACTAACAGAAATCCAAGCGCAAATGCAGAGCGCTTCACCAATATTCCAAGGAACAAACAGAAAGAGAAAAACCCAACTAATTTGATAAAATAAGCAAGCAGATATTCGACATCCGAGAAAACAATACTAAATTCGGTATACGAAGAAAAGCTGTATCCTAAAAGGAGTGACATTATAAAAATAAAGACAGTTGATACGGATGCAAATAATACGACAGTAAGAAATTTAGACTGAATAAATTCCTTTTTACTCATTCCGTCAATTAAATTCTGTTTCAAGGTGCCATAACTGTATTCGTTAGCCATCATGGAAACAATTACAATAGCCAAGAATAATTTTAATATTGCAGCAATATAAGTGTTGAAATGCCAGATGTAAGGAAAGTTAAAAATTCCCATCTCGGCCAAATGAAATTTAAAAATACCGAGATCAAATTTGATTGAAGCAATTAATGCAATAAAGGTTAAAAGAATAAAATAAGTCAAAGTCAAAACGCGGCTTGCTTTGTTTTTCCAGATTTTTTGAAGTTCTATTGAGAGAAGTCGTTTCATATTGAAATACTAATTTTAGTGTGCTGTTGCGATTGAAAGGTAGTTTTTATTGGTTTTTTGTCAATTCAAGAAATTGTTCCTCCAAGCTGTTTTTGCGCTTCACCAAATGATTCAATACTATATTTTTTTCAAAAAGATACTGATTTAATTCTTTAGCTTCCAAAATCTCTTTTAAGTAAACCAATACTTTATCATGCTCCTTGACGACATTTTTTACAGCAGGATGTGTTTTTACAATTGCTATTAAAGAATCTAAATCATCTGCTTGCAGTTCAAAAAAGCCCTCATTTGCTGACATTCCATCGACTAAACCGGTGTATAAAATCTCGCCTTTTCTTAATACCAAAACGTGGGTACACACTTTTTCTACTTCGTCTAATAAGTGGGAAGCGAGTAGGATGGTAGTTCCTTTGGCTGCAATTTGCTTGATGATATCTCTAATTTGATGAATCCCCTGAGGATCTAGACCATTTGTGGGTTCGTCCAGAATTAAAATTTCAGGATCATTTAATAAAGCTGATGCAATGGCTAAACGTTGTTTCATTCCTAACGAAAAAGCACTAAATTTACTATCCTGTCGTTCCGTCAAGCCCACTAGCTCTAGCTTTTCGGTGACCTTCGCATAATTAATTCCTTTGATTTTACAGACTAATTCTAAGTTCTCCTTAGCGGTCATATACGGATAAAAATTAGGTCTTTCTATAATGGCTCCCACTTTTTTTAATGCTTCGTGAGTTTCCATTGTGCCGCCAAACCAACTGTATTCTCCAGAAGTTTTATTGACTACATTCAAAGCAATTCCTAAAGTTGTTGATTTCCCGCTCCCATTAGGACCTAGTATTCCGTATACATTGCCTTTTTGTATTTCGAAAGAAACGTTTTTTAAAGCTTGAAGTGAGCCATAACGTTTGTTGAGATTTTTGATAGAAAGTATCGTTTCCAAAGGGTTCATCTTTTAAATTTAAGATAGGACGAACAACACTGGATTTTGTTACTCTAAATTTCACATTAGTTTATCTCTTCGATCAATTCACGCAACGAATTTAATTTTTGAGCCGTGATTGGCTTGTCAATATAATCTTTGACCACACTATATTTTTTAGCTTTTTCTATATCATTTGGATCTATGGATGACGTCATGATAAAAATAGTAATCTTTTTTTGAATAGGTAGTAGTAAAAATTCTTCTAAAAATTGCCATCCATCTATGACGGGCATATTCAAATCTAATAAAATAGTATCTGGTAGGATTTCGTTAGTATTAAAACTGTGTTTTAACTTGTCTAATGCAACTTGTGGGTTGTGAAAAGTTTCTATTTCATCACAAAAATTATTTTTCGAGATAAGGATGCTCATCAATTTTACCGTCAATTTGTCATCATCAATGATGTATGTTAATTTATTTTTCATTTAAATAAATTTTAAAATTAGAGCCTTGTCCGACCTTGCTTTCTACTTCAATTTTTCCTCCCATAGCCTCGAGTTGGTTTTTCGTTAGGAATAACCCAATTCCTTTCGCATCTTCATTGCCATGAAACGTTTTATACATGCCAAAAAGCTTGTGGCCATCTTTTTCTAAATTTAATCCTAAGCCATTATCTTTAAAATTTATAATGTTGTAATTGTCTTTAGTTTCATAACTTATTTCTAGAGTTGCATTTCTGTTTGGAGATTTATATTTTATTGCATTGGTAAATAAGTTTAGTAAAATACTGTCTAAATAAGCAGGTATAACGCTAACCATTAAGGAATTGGGTATTGAGTGCGTGATTACGATTTCACTAGCTTTGATACTTAGACTTAAAGCCATCCTTGTTTTTTCAATTTCGTGTTTTAAACGAATACTTTTCTTTTCAATATTTGTTTTCTGCTGAATGGTTATAATTTCATTCAAATATTCAATTGTTTCTGATAATTTTTGTGTGCCCTCTTTAAATAAATCGAAATAAGAAAGCTTTTCAGGAATATCGTCAGTATGATCAATCACATCAATTACCATTGATAGGTTACTAGTGTGAGAGCGAATATTGTGAGAAATGATGTGCGCAAAATTATATAATTTATTATTTTGGCTGTTTGTGATCTCTAATAAGCGTTTTAGTTCTAATTCTTTTTCAATTCTTAATGTCACATTTCTGCCAACACCTATAAAATGAAGGAAATTATTCTCGCTGTCAAATACGGTACTTATATTCAACTCAAACCAATATTTTTCTTTGGTTTTAGTATAATTAAGGATCGTGATGTTGATGCTTTCTTTATTTTTAATTGCTTTTCGCATCATAGCAGTAGACTCGATATCAGTTTCGGGACCTTTAGATAAATATCCTGGTTTTTGTCCTAAAACTTCGGTCATACCCAAACCAGTGAGGTCTAAATAAGCTTGATTTGCCCATATCGCTTCTCCATTAGAATTAGCAATTACAATTGTATCTGTTGTTCCTGAAGCAGCCAGAGACAATAAATTTAACTTGTCTTCAACATTTTTTCTTTCCGTGATATCTCTTACAAAACATACCAAATAGGTCAAGTCTCCAACCTTAAATTTTTTGCCAGATGCAATTTCAACAGCAATTGAATTTCCTGATTTTGCTTTTATATAAGTGTCGTTAACCGTATACTCATTTTTTGTTAAGTTGTATTTTATAAAAAAACGCAATGCTTTTCTAAATTCTACAGTAAAAAGGATGGAATTATGCATCCCTCTTATTTCTGAATCTAAGTATCCGGTAAGTTCAGAGGATCTTGAATTGCAATCCGTGATAATACCATTTGAGGTGTCAACAATAAAAATCGCATCATTAGCACTAGAAAAAATAGAAGAAAATTTTTCTACACTGAGCTGTAATTCATTAATTAGATTTTGTTCTTTTGTAATGTCTTGAAAAGTACCTAACAAATTTATCGCTTTTCCATCTAAGAATTCTACTTGACAAATACATTCAACATATTTGAGATTGTTTTTTGCAGTAGTAATCTGAAATTTATCTTCAAATGAAATTCCTTCATTGATAGCCCGATCTACAAATTTTTTTATTCGGTCCCTATTTTCGCCAAAGGTGTAAAAATCAATTCCATTACTAACTGTTGCAATAAAATCTTTTGGAACTTCCAGAATAAATTTCGTTACTGCATCCCAATAAATATCTTCCGTTTGCAAGTTCATTTTCCATATTCCAATCTTAGCTGATTGCGCAGCCTTGAAATAGAGTTCCATCTTGTTCTTCATTAGTAGGATTTGATTTGTTTAAGTGTCTTGGGGAGATATCAAATGTAGGGGTTATTTTTTATGTTTTAGCAATTTTAGGTTCAAAAAATGTATTTATCGGTTACCTTAACTTTTGGGTTGACTGTTTCTTTTTATAAAATGTTTTCATTTTACTACAATATTCTTTTGACAATTAATCACAGCCCACGCTTGATTTTTATTGTAATTTTGCATAAAATTTTTTCCAATGAGTGAGCCAGTAATGCTTTTTAAAAAACCATCCTATCCAGTAAACAAATTGCTTTTAGAATACTTGGTACGTTTTGATCGCTTGTCTAAAGTTTCTATTTTTTATGATGACTTATTGCGTTTTTCCGGATCAATAACGGTTTATGATAAGAACGAGCAAGATACGTTATGGATACGGGTGTACTACAATGAATACGAGAGAGAAGAAATTGATTTGAATCTAAAAAAAATCTACTCGTTGCTGCATTCTGATGGAAATCTGGGAATTATTAAATTTTTGAATGTTGATTCCATTGACTATTGCACTTTTGGAAATTCGAAACCTTTTAGAATAAAAGTCAGAAATATACTTAATGATAATTACACCCATTTTTACATAAAAAAAGCGGATGCTTCCCGAATCTACGGATTGGAATTAGAACATATTCTTTCCCCAGATAAAATAAATTTTTTAGTGTTTGGAGATACACTCATCGAAGAGCATATTATGGGAATTCCTGGTGATGTGTTTATGAAAACACTGCTCATCGATTGTAGTGAAACCGAAAAAGCACAAATAGCAAAAGAATTTGTCAAATTCAACGAGCGCTGCATGATCCGGTTATTAGGCGATATGCGTTCCTATAATTATGTGATTGTGCCCACTCATGATTTTGATCAAGTGGTTTATAAAATACGTGCAATAGATTTTGATCAACAATGTTATGAAGGGAATTTTAAGGTATACCGACCTCAGTTTTTTAAAGAAAATTACCCAATGGTAAAATTAGTTAAAGAAAAACTTCAAAACAGTTCTATTGAGCAATATAAGGATGAAGAAAGAGCCGTTTTAGCTAAACGAATCCTAAGCGCCGAAAATAGGATCAAAAGATTATTAAAAATTATGCGGGAAGATGTAATTGCCCCAGCGGCGCATATTGAACAACTTCGGATGGAACTTTATAGATATACTAACGATTTGAATTTCAAAAATGCAAAATCAATGGGCGGTATAATGAGTTCTGCTTTTCTTTTTATCACTAGAAATTTCAAAACCAGCACTTTATTCAAAAATAAATTATAATTAAAGGAGTTTTCTTCTGGATTCAAAGTGTGATGATTTTATAAAATAAACTTTCTTCGGGAATATTTAATGTATCAAAAATGAAAAAATTTAGTTATTTCTTATCTGTTTTCCTTTTATTGGCTTGCCAACAAAATACTCAAACTTTGACTACACTTTATTCTTTTCCAAAAAAGTTAAAAGAAGTTTCTGGTATCAGTTATTCCGCGGAAACTAATTTGCTTTGGATTTTAGAAGATAAAGGTAACGCCAATATGATTTATGGGATGAATTCCAAAGGTGAAATTGAATATAAAAGTACTATCGAAAATACTATAAATACGGATTGGGAAGACCTGACAAAAGATAAAAAGGGTAATCTGTATATAGGAGATTTTGGTAATAATGACAATTCAAGAAAAGATCTGAGTATTTATAAAATTGATAAAAAGTCAATATCATCGGAGCGTATCGTTCCAGCATATAAAATTTCATTTGCGTACCCAGAACAAAAAGATTTTCCATCAAAAAAAAAGGAATTGTTTTATGATGTAGAAGCTTTTTTTGAGTTTAAAGATAATTTTTATCTTTTTACAAAAAACAGAAGCAAAGGATTTGACGGTTCTGCATTCTTGTATAAAATTCCTAATATACCGGGTTTTCATCAAGCCATTTTAATGGGTGAATTCAATACTTGCGGCAACTACAATCAGTGTGCAATTACAGGCGCAGCAATTAGTCCCGATGAGACAAAAGTTGTTCTGTTAACGCATGATAAGATTTTTTTATTGGAAAACTATACCGACGATAATTTTTTAAATGGAAAAAAAACAATCCTCGAATTAAATCATTTTTCCCAAAAAGAATCGGTTTCCTTTAGCGATGACGATACCTTACTGATTGCTGATGAACGAACAAAAAAGATTGGAGGAAATGTATATACCGTTAGCATTACTAAATTAAAATCCAAAACCTAAACCAAAAACAATTCGCGCTTCTTCACCAGCACTCTTAAAATAAGTGATTCTAGCTGTAATTACATTCAGTCCATTCAGCCACAATCCACCACCAAAAGATTGATGCCATTTCTCTGAATTTTCCCCTTTTTGCCACACTCTACCATAATCAAAACCACCTAAAATTCCATAAGACATTGGAATGATTGTTTTTTTTATTTTTCCGATGTTCCAACGTAAATCACTACTTTGATAAAAAGACTTATTCCCTAAGAAACGTTCGTTTCTAAATCCTCTTAAATCATAATTACCGCCTAAAATGGCTCCTTGGTAAAAATCAAAATTATTATTTAATAGCATTTTTGCTTTCAAAATCGTGGCCAAAACTACTTTTCCTTTGGCATCAATTTTATGGTCAAAATTTATCTTACTTTCTATTGCTGGAAAATTCCGACGGCTATCATTCAAGTTCATTTTCCAAGTTCCCGCTATTGAAAATCCCATTCCCATCGATGGAAATGACGGAATATCATAATTCTCAAAACTATATTTTAAAGTGGCTCCTGCAAATTGTTGAGTATCAAAAACTGCTGGAAGTATAATTTCGGAAACGGCTACCAAGCGATTACTTGTTTTTTCTACGCTAATTCTTTCAAAAATAGTTTGAAAATTTATTTCGCTACCATGTTTTCCTACTCTTTTGATTGATGGTAAAACTTTGAGCATTTCAATACGGACACGATTGTAATTCATCCCGAAAGTATCGTCATTATTCACAGTTTCATTACCATAACCAAAATAATTAATTGTAAAATTAGGACTTGTAAATCGGCTTTCTAAATCTAGGTCCCATTTGCCAAATAATTTAGGAAAACGGCCATTGTAAACCAGTTCAAAACCGCTTGTGGCAAAATAGTAATTGGCTTTTAAAACATGTCTGTGTGTATAAGGATTTTGATTGAAATTATACACGGTATAGTTTGCAATTAAGCCCATTTTGACTCCATCATCAGGATTATAACCAATATTTGGCAGCCCTGAAAAAACATTATATTTTGGCTTTTTATAATCATAAAGACTCGTTTCGTAGTCGTCTGAAAGAATAATTTTGGTTTTTTGATCTACCTCGAAGGTATTCTTTTTTGATTTGAAATCATGGATTTTAATTTTCTCCCCATTTTCGATCGCGTAAAAATCGGCATTTTGTCCTCCTATCAATCGGATATTTATGGCTGATGTGGCTGTCCCTTTTTCTTCAAAAATATCATTATCATCCAAACCATAAATCCAAATATTTTTTGTTTTTCCAGCCGTAAAGTTTTTAGTGTAAAGTAATTCATCGCCATCTTTTTTGATACGATATACTTCAATTTCTATTCTTTTTTCTGCCTTTTTATGTATGATAAATTTATCTTTTTTGTCAGTCCCTACAATTAAAACAGTTTCTTGTAACACCTTGTAATAATCAGTTGCATATCGTTGTAGTTGTTTTTTTCGAAGTTTTAAATTGCGTTTAATTTCTTCAACTGTTTCATCTTGAATTGCGGCAGGTAAATCATCAAAAGCAGCATCAATTGCCGCATCTGAAAGGTTTTCCTGAATATATTTTGCTTGAGCTATCCATGCTTTTTCATCAGAAGTCTTTAAGAAGGCGAGGTCTAAAGGGTAGGCTTCTCGGTTTAGCCATTTTACATTTTTAATATCACTTTTAAACGTTTGCATGTGACGCAGTATCGGCATATTCATCAAAATTGAAAGTAAAGCGCCATCGTATTTTGTAAACACTTGATCCCTGTCTCGAGGAATGGGTTTATAAATTATTTTTCCATCCTCCTTGTATTCGCCCCAGCGCCATTGATCTTCATGCCTGTCCCAATCCCCAATAAGCATGTCTAATATCCTTGCTTTAATATACTCATTTTCATCAATGCTATATTTTTCATCTTTGTGAAGATTCTTCATCACATCTTCTGTATTGCTTATTGATATCGGATTTCCAAAACTCTTTACATCAATTTGGCTATCAGTTGGGCGCTCTTCAATCATATACAGTTCATCACCAAATTCAGTATTAAAATCGTTCAGTGCCGCGTGTTTAGGGATATAATATAAAATAGGATTGGTATGAGAAACGCCAATTTCCTGCGCTAAATTGCCAATTGTAAATGGCAAGTACGGATGGGCTGTAGTGTAAAAATCAAAAAGAAAATTTTCAGCATAAGTGTCCTCAAACTCTTTGGCTATAAACTGATCTTTAAATGCTACGGATTGCAGGAATCGGGACGCACTTTTTTTTAAGGCTCGCATGACGTATTCTTTCCCGTTTTTGCCAATAAGGTGTAACGATTTTGATTGATGTCCGCCACCTGCACGTTTGGGTTTTAATCCGCCAAAAAGGGTGTCAATCGTTGTGGTTTTTACTTCTACAGGTAAACTGTAATAGTTTCTGTAATGTTTTCCAAAAAGAAATTTATAGAATCCGCTTTTTTTAGTTTCTTGTGCTGAGTAAATTGTTGCCGGTACAGTCACAGGAAATGAAGCAGGAAAAATTTTGGTGTAATAATCTGTTTTTTTCTCCAATACCATTTGCTCAAAAAGTAGTTTTTCTTGGTTGTCTTCAACTCCATAAAATGAAATTTTTGCGGTTCTATTTCCATAAATGGATAAAGCGGCATATCCGTTTCGACCATAAGAAAAGTCATTTGGAAAAACGGCTTTCGCTGCAGCAGATTTAGATCCAGCCCCACTGATAATTTGCTTAATATTATCTTTCGAGAGGTATTGTAAATTATGATCGTGACCAGAAACTACAATAACGTTATCCAGACCTTGCAAAAGCGTTTTTACCCTTTTGCTAAATTGTGTATATTGCTTGTTTTGAAGATCTTGAGGACTAATTCCAGAAGTTTTTCGGATTAGATTGACTAAAGATCCTATAACCGGAAGCGGTATTTTTTTTTCTAATGGAAAAAGTTGTTTTTCTAATGAAAACTGACCACCATGAGATCCATTGGTCATCAAGGGATGATGAATTGCAAGTATAATTGTTTTATCTTGGTTTTTATTAAGAATACTTTCTAATTCAATAAAGAAAGCTTCTCTGGTTTTGATGGTACAATCATCATTTATGGTTGCAATCTTATCCCAATCTTCAAGAAACCATTGACTGTCAATGGTTATTAGCGTTATGTCCTTATTAATATCCAAGTCATCAATACCACAGCTTTTTTTGGGTAAAAAAGATTTTTTGTCATCAAGATATTCAGTTATAAATTTTGCCTCCCGTTCTAAGCCTTTTATTCCGCTGTACCAATCGTGGTTTCCAGGAATAAAAATAGTCTTTCCTTTGAAGTTCTTAGATAGTTTTAGCTGGTTTGTCAATTTACTTTCGGCAACTGCACGTTCGTTTTGCTTGTCGGTATCAGGAAATCCTTTTGGATATATATTGTCACCAAGAAATAAAAGAGTCGAATTTTTAGCTGCAATTTTTAATCGATTTTCTACTAAACCAAGGGTTTGTTGTGCTTTTTTTTCAGTAGCATTTCCAGCATCTCCAATTAAATAAAAAGTATGACTAATTTTTGAGCTATCGGTAGTATTTTGGGCTATAGGATTTTTGACGTTTTCTCCAAATTGCGCATGATGTGTAGCACACGATTGAAAAATCAATACGCTGAGTAATACTATATATCCTGCTTTATTAAAAGGAATTAAACAGTTAACCAAAAATAATTTCATAATTTTGTCGTATAAAAACATGTCCATGAATGTAATAGAACAAGCCAAAGAATTTGTTGAAAAATTGTTCAAAGATAAACTTTCTTCTTTATATACCTATCATAATCTAAACCATACAATTGATGTAGTTGCAGCTGTTAATACGCTGATTGCAGCTGAAAATTTAGATCCATCTGATAAAGAAATTGTACTCCTTGCAGCTTGGTTTCACGATACCGGATTTATAACCGGTTGTGACAATCATGAGGAAAACAGTGTGCTTATTGTAACTGATTTTTTGAAAGAAAAAGAAAAGTCTGCGGATTATTTAGCAAAGGTGTCAGGTTTAATTCGCTCAACCATTGATGGATATATTCCCGTAACACTTTTAGAAAAAATAATCAAAGATGCAGATTATTGCCACCTTTCCTCGGATCAATATGCAATTACCTGCAACGCATTACGATTAGAATGGCAAAATGAAGATCGAAAAACGTATTCTGATACTGAGTGGGCTCATGAAAACCTAGATTTTTTAGAAAACAAGCATCATTATTACACTGACTTTGCGCTAAAAAATTGGCAACCACTAAAAGAGATAAACATATTAAAGCTTCAGAAGAAAAAAAATAAAATGGAAATTATTGCCAATCAAGATTTTGATAAAAAATTAAAAAAAAGAGAAAAGAGAGAAAAACCGGAGCGTGCTATTGATACTTTATTCCGGGTAACGCTCAATAACCATACTACTTTGAGTGGTATTGCTGATAGTAAAGCAAATATTTTACTTTCGGTAAATGCCATTATAATTTCAATTGCACTTTCTACGCTAATTCCAAAATTAGATAGTCCCAGCAACGCACATTTAGTAATTCCTACTTTTATCATGTTAGTATCCAGCGTGATAACTATTGTTTTTGCAATACTTTCCACACGTCCTAAGGTAACAAAGGGAATCTTTACCAGACAGGACATTGAAGACCAAAAAGTTAATTTGCTTTTCTTTGGAAATTTTTATAAAATGCCTTTAAACGAGTACCAATGGGCTATGAATGAAATGATGAAAGATAAAAAATACTTGTATAATTCTATGATTAAGGATTTATATTTTCTGGGTGTAGTTCTCGAAAAAAAATACCGCTTGTTGCGAGTTGCCTACAATTTTTTTATGATAGGAATCATTATTTCAGTAATAGCTTTTGTTATAGCTTTTAAAATGGCTGGTTCTTAATTCAATTCTTTCAATAAGTCTTGGTAAGAGTATTTCTTTTGATGTTGCTCCACATTCGTATTGCTCACTTTTACTCTGATTGCTCGTAAACCGGAAACTCCTTGTAATTCCTCGACTTCAAACTTTTCTATAGTGGGTTCCAAAATGTTTTTGAATTGTAAAAACGTTATGTACTTTAAATATTCAGTTTCTTCATTATTGTGCGAGTAAACAATTGTAATTTTTTCTTTCTCGGTAATTCGCTCTTTGGTCCCTTTGATATTGGCTTTATCGATACGTTTTTTAACAACTTCATAACGTGCATTGTATGTTCCGTCCACATCAAAACGTTTTTCATCCATCCTGAATCGGATGGAAATAGGAGAACTGAAAACTAATATCAACGAGGTTACATCGAGTTCATACGGCAATGAATGCTTGAGTTGATGGTGTTCTAATTCCATTTCGCATAACGTTTGTAGTTGCCATAATCTTAAATTATAAAGGTATAGCAAATCAAAGTCTTTGTTTGGTGCAATAGAAGCACCAATATAAAGATTATGTTCTACACCATCCGTTTTGAAACGTTCGTAATAATGAGGAAAAATATTTTGCGCTTCAGCCTGTTTTTTGTCTAATACAGTTGCTAACGTCTTATTTATAATCGACATTGCGTTGTCAAATTTCTTTCTTGACTGGTAAAACATTCCTGTTTTTTCATCCAGACTTTCAAAATAATTTTTTTCTAAAATCGCTCCGGCTGAGTCGGTTGTGGTATTTCTTAAAATTGGATGAATTTCATTTGTAATATAAAGTTGCATTTGTTGTTCCGTATCAGCCTTCAATGGAGTTTCTAGTTCCTTATAAAGGGATTGCAATTCAAATTTTCGTTGTTCCAGTAAAACTAAATTGGTCTTTAACTTTTGATTTTCAAAAATATAAATAAGCGCATTTATTTGGTTTTTTAAATCTTCTTTTACCGTTTCGTTTCTGTGATTGGAAGAACCTTTTATGTCAATTTGGCCATACAGCGGATAAATATCTTTGAACACAATTTCTTTAAAAATATAATCACCATTTTCATTGGAAGTTTCTAAATATTTTAGCGCTTCTTTTCGGAATTTCCAATATACACTGCTATGAATTGCAGTATATTCTCGTTGAATGATCGCTTCGACTTGATTTTTTTTATCCGTATTGTACCGTTCTGCGGTGTCTATCAAGTAGGGTAAAATTAAATCTAATTTGAGCGCATTAATGCTATTAAGTTCGCGTGCATTTGCAGAAACGAGTTCTACAACTCCTAAAAGCAGCCCGTTTTTTATAATTGGAGCAAAAATACAACTCTGTATATTTTGTTGTAATAGATGATTGCCTAATATTTCGTTTCCAGCTTCACTTGCAAATTTCTTCACATTAGAAATGGTTATTGCCTTTTTATTTTCCAATAAATTTTCAAAAGAACAACCTAACAACACATTTTTGCAGGCTACTTCTTTTTCTGCAGACAGTATAAAACTGGTAAGACTATTGTCATTCAAGCTAGGTTTTACAAATTTATCCTCTTCTGCGTTGTAAATAATGATACCAACTCGTAAATCGGCTATTTTAAAAATAGATCGAAAAATAGATTCGGAATTTTCTTGTGAAGTTATTTGTTCTTTTTCCGGCTTCAAGAGATTACTTTTTAATCTGGAGATGGAACTTTCTGTAGTAGCGTCAAACAAAATTGCAATACCAAAACCTTTTAGAATCCAACTCTCAATTGGAAATTTTTCTTTCCACAAAGCAAGGTCATCATAATTATCCATTAATAAATCGATGTCCTCTTGCGTTAGAGCTGGCGCTTTATCAGTTGCTATAATTTCAATAAAATCAGCATTATACAAAATGCGATATTGATTCATGATTCCATTTTTATTTGGAATATCATAAAATAGAGGATTAGTAAAATCAATTTTTTGACCATAGAACGCATTCAAAATGAGCGTACAACTCATGACGTAAAACTGATGTTCATCAAAATCCCGTATTGCCATGTCAAACATAATACCTGCTTCATTGACTATTTTTTTGAAGCGCTTTGTGTAATTAAAAGTAAAATTTTGAAACGGAATGGTAACGGCCTTGATTTCATTATTTGTTAAAGCAGTTGGGAATAAATCCGCCAGCAAATATTGGATCAAAGTCTCGTTTTCAGAAATAAGATCTAAATTTTCTATACCAGTTCTAAATTCAGGAAAAGGTTCAATTTCTTTAAGTAATGCTTTAGCATAATTTGCACGATAATCTATATTAGTAACCGCTATTTCTTCTAAAGACTCAATAAGCTTGTGGAATGAAATCAGTGTTTTGAACGGACTTTCTTTGAAAAAATTAGACGTCATTTGTTGATAATTTGGAAGTGTAAATTTACAAATAAACCAAAATTTAGAGGTCGGTTTAGCAGTTTATTTAAAAAAAAATCTCCAATTACAAAAGTGTACTTGGAGATTGTATTTATAAAAACTATATATCTAAATTGCGACGAAAGCGCAACGCTAACTTTTTTCTTCTTTATTAAAATAAACTAAGTAATAATACATTTGTTTTTCTTCATCCCATCCTTTTTCTACAAATTTCTCCGCACTTTCAGGATTGATAAAATCCATTTTGATTTGGATTCGTGTATCTAAATTAATAACATTTTTTATAGATTTACGAGCATCGGAAACCGCTGCATTTGCTATAGGAAACGAAGTTACGTCCTCAATGCTGTATTTTTCTCCTTTGTCAATTTTGTAATTCTTAAATTCTGGAATTAAATCTGGATTATCTAAAACTTCGTTCAAGAAATTTGTTTCTTCAAATTGATCATTTTTGGCAAAATAGTTCACGGAACGATTCATGAACATCACTTCTTCTTTCTTGTCTTCTGCAGGAAAAACAACATCTTTTGCAAAATTTTGACAGAATTTTAGATATTTTTTAGTGATAAAATTTTCATCCTCAAACGCATCAACAGATAGAAAATATTCTAACCAATATCTGGCATCATAACGATTACTGTCAACTGTAAGTATTTTGTAACCTTCTTCTTTTTTATAATTAAAAATGATGCAACCTTTATCCAGCTTATTCAAACTAACGCCTTGTTGTAAAATCATTTCTAAATGTGTTGCTTTTTCTTCAAATTGCAAAAAATCAGCTTGAATCTCACTTTTGAAAATCCCAATTGCATCTACTACATTATTATCAATGCTAACATTGGTTAAATAAGTAACATATACCTCACCATTTTTGATATGTGGATGATTGGATTGCTCAAATAAGTGTGTTGTTATTTTTTTAGAAACGTCATGAATGCTGGTGGGATTATCAAAAATTTCAGTTGCAAACTTGAACATATCATTGTAATCTAAGTCAATTTCATGGGCAAACTGAAAATAGTTTTCTTCTTTTTCTCTAAAAGGTTTAAAGAAAAATTCTTTCATCAAAGGTACAATCTCATCATTCAGATTAAAAGGCTGTTCAGATAAAAAAAGAGCTTCATTTCTACTTTTATTTCCAACCCTATGAATGGATAAATTTTCGATGTGTGTGTTATATAAGTTGATCATTTTTTATTTTTTTTAGATAAAAGGACTAAGATGAAAGATAGTAAATAAGGTCTTTTTATCTTGGCTCTTGATTTTTAATCGTCTAACTTTTTAATTCCAATTTTCCTCAAATCCATAATCTTCAAAACTGTCATCTCCTTCAAACATATCTAGATCATCTTCGTCCAAACCATCTTCAAATTCGTTATTGTAGTCATCGGCATTCTCGGATTCGAAGTTTTTTTCCATCGCTTCATCTGGCATTTCTCCGTGAGAAAAAATGGTCTCTGGATATAAATTACCCAAGACTTGATCTTCCACAGCAGCAAGTTCAACAAGGAAAGTCCACATATTAATGAAATCATAAACGTATAGAATTTTGGTGTTTTCCTTATCTAATATTGCTGATAATTGGTAATCACTCATGATTTTTTGTTCGCCAAGAACATCACCAGTATCAAATAGTGATATTTCTTCTTCTTGGTTCCAAGTTTCATCGCAAGTATAAAAAGAAGCCACTTCCATGCCGTCAAAACCAAAGGAATTGAAAATAGCATTGTGTAAATCTTCTAAAGTATCGTCTTCAAGTATTGCAATGTCTCTAAAAATATCTTCTTCTGCATCTAGAATTACTCTAAATTTATAAACCATAATCGTTGTTTTGATTGAAAGACCAAAGGTAAAATATAATTTTAGATTTAGATTTTAGATTTTCGATTTGTTGATAAGATTTTTACGTATCGATTTTGGAAGAATCTCAGTTATAAAATATTCTGTGGTGGCGGGTTATTTTACTCTTCTGTTTTGTTTGCAAAATAGGTAACAACTTTTTTTCGAAATTCGTGGTATTTTTTATGATTCGGATATTGTCTGCTGTGGGAAATGTTATTAAAAACTAAAGCAACAGAAAGCAAAATGAGCACACCGCCTAGGACGGGATATAGGACATACCAGTAACCCAAGTTTTTAATCTTTTCTGAGCCAGCAATTGCAATCAAAGCAGTCGCTCCTCCTGGCGGATGCAGTGTTTTGGTAATTTGCATCAATACAATTGACAGTGAAACGGCTAGAGGTGCAGTAATCCACAGTATTTCGGGAAATGTTTTATATATTGTAACCCCAATAATGGCAGAAATCAAATGCCCTCCAATAAGATTTCTGGGTTGAGCCAATGGACTTTGAATGACCCCGTAAACTAACACACTAGATGCGCCAAAGGATCCTATTAGAAATACCACGTCAGACTGCGGAAGCGTTTGAGATTGTAAATAAGCAATTATTCCAATGCCAATAAAAGAGCCTAAGAAAGCCCAAAAATGTTCTTGGAAATCAACTAAAGTTTCTTTGTACAGAATGTATTTAGTTTTCCGATAATTTCTTTTTATTTTTTGAGTTGTCATCGAAAATTATTTTATAAAACTAGGTGAATAAGAATAAACTGTAAATGGATAAATCATTTTAGCAGTATATTTTGAAAGTAGACAAACTCCTAAAATCGGGAGGAATAAGTTGTAATCATTGGTTAAACCACATACTAAAAAAAGCGCAGTAAATGGCGCATGAATACTAGCACTCAAAACGGCGGCCATTCCTAGTATCATAAAGTTGATAGGAATTACAGCAGCATCCAAATACTTATTTAAGAGTACTGCAACTAATAATCCCAAAAAAGCACCAGTAAACAGACTGGGTGCAAAAACACCTCCGTCTCCTCCTGAGGCTAGTGTAACAGAGGTAACAATAGGTTTTAAAATTAGAATTCCAACAAAAGTTAAAACTAGTGCAAAGGAAAACAGTAGTTCGTTTGGATTAATAAAAATTGATTTTATGGCGTGGTATCCGTCGCCATAAAGCTGTGGAAATACAAAAAGTGAAATACTTAAAATTACAGATCCGATAATGATTTTAAAATAAGTTGTTTTTATTTTTGAAAATTGTTCTTTGAAAAATAACACACAGCGTGTCAAATAAATTGAATTTAGTGCCGCAAGAACTCCTAAAAGGATGAAATATGGAATTGCCTTTATGTGCCAAGTGGCAATTTGTACCGTAAATAAAGGCTTTTCATCCAATAAAGTAAGGAGTCCAAAAGCAATTGAAACAGCGATTAGGTTTGTCAATAAAAATGCTCTAGTCACTTTTTTTGAAATTACTTCCAGAGAAAATAGAATTCCTGCGATGGGACTACTGAATAATGCAGTGATTCCAGCAGCAACTCCTGCACAGATTAATTCTGTTTTATATCTTCTAAATACATTTTGTTTCCTTTGTGCAACGGAACCAATTGTTGCTGATGCAACAACTGTAGAAACTTCTATTCCTGTTGAACCGCCAAAAACTACTGTCAGGAAACCATTAATAAAATGGGAGGGAATTTTATAGCTAGGTAAATTATTTGAAATGGAATTGGTACTTTCAAAAACTTCTTTTATACCTTTATTTTCTTTTTTCTTGAAGACATATTCTCGTAGAAAATAAATAATTGACAATCCGAAAACTGGAAAAAACACCAAGAATATTGGATTTATAATTGTTTTGTGAAAAAAGATTTCTTCGTAATATTCGGTTATATTCTTTAAAATGATACCTAAAAAAGCAGAGAGAAGCCCTATCAGAACAGAGACGATAACTAATTTACGAAATTTTATGAAGTGATAATTTTTTTTAATTCGGGACGTAACGTTCATTTTAAGAAATTAAAATCTTTGATTTATGCAGAATATTAATAGAATTGTTTTCTACAAAGCTAAAGAAACAAAATTGGATTGTCAGAAGAAAAACAATTGTGGGACTTTCTTTTATCATTCTGTTATTTTTTTAATTCATTATTGGTATAAAGTATCTTATTTTTCATAAAATTTTGAAAGGTAAACTCTTGATAGCATGTACTCTTTCAAAAAATCTTCAGGTGTTTACATAAAATGAAAGTATTCTAATTTAATATGTTGATCGCGTAGATTATCTTTCGTTTTTTGAAGAGCATCTACTTCAAAAATGAAATACCGTAATTCAAACACTTTAGATTTAAAAAATAGAGTATTGATAATTTTTTGTTTTTAACTTAACCCACTTATTTATGCTTTTTAGAATAAGCTCGATAATGATGAATTTGTGCAAGATATTATAACATAGATTGTCTTGTTTATTCACTTGAAAAGTAAAATTCTTTTTTGAAATATACTCATTATTGTTTTTTAATAATCACAAGTGTCGCTGTACTGGTTCAGGGTGCTACAAATGTTATTTTTATAACTTCGAAAGATAATCACTGATAGCTTGAATATTCAAATTTTAGCGAAATTTTTTCATTTCGAGGAGCTTCTTTAAAAGTACATTCTATTTAACAGAATAATTTTGAAAATACGCTTGATTTTTTCAGGAAATAAATACGCCTAACAATCTTATTAATAGGAGTTCAGTGAACTCTTTTGATACCGCACAACTTGACATTGTTGCTGTACCAAATAAAGTGTTTTGTAAAATAATAGTGCTAAAATGTTAAGCTTAAAAAGTAAACACTAAAAAAAAAACCGATCTGCTTTCACAAATCGGTTTCGGGTTTAAAAGTGTTTTTATTTATACAAACAATCCTTCAATGCTCAAATAATGTTCGCCAGTATCATAACAAAAAGTCAGTACTGTTGCGTTTTCAGGAATTTCGGATAATTTTTTGGCAACAGCAGCAAGCGAAGCTCCAGAAGATATTCCAATAAACATTCCTTCTTCTTTAGCAGCTCTTTGCGTGTAAGCAAATGCCTCATCTTTACTTACCTGGATACTTCCATCAAGTAAATCAGTGTTTAGATTCGCTGGAATAAATCCCGCTCCAATTCCTTGAATAGGGTGAGGTCCTGGTTCGCCACCGCTAATTACAGCTGAAGCTTCTGGCTCTACGGCAAATACTTTGAGATTAGGAAAATGTTGTTTCAATATTTCGGCACAACCAGTGATGTGACCTCCAGTTCCTACACCGGTGATCATATAATCGAGTCCGTCAGGGAATGCTTTTATGATTTCCTGAGCAGTGGCTGTTTTGTGAATTTCAATATTTGCTGGATTCTCAAATTGAAGTGGTGACCAAGAATTTGGCATTTCGGCTACTAATTCTTGTGCTTTTTCTAATGCACCTTTCATGCCCTTTTCACGTGGTGTCAACACAAATTCAGCGCCATAAAGGCTCATGAGTCTGCGTCTTTCTATAGACATCGATTCTGGCATAACTAGTACTAGTTTGTAACCTTTTACAGCAGCAACCATCGCAAGACCAATTCCTGTGTTTCCAGAAGTTGCTTCAATTATAGTACCTCCTGCTTTTAATAATCCGTTTGCTTCGGCATCTTCGATCATTGAAAGTGCAATTCGGTCCTTGATGCTGGCTCCTGGATTAGCACGTTCTAGTTTGATCCATACATTGTGATTGGCGCCAAATAGACGATTAATTCTTACGTGTGGTGTGTTACCTATTGTTTCAAGTATGTTGTTGTATTTCATAATATTTATATAGAGAAAAAATTAATATTTTTTATTTCCTGTTGATTCAAAACCGTGTTTTTGTTGGATTGCATGACAAACGAATACGGATTCATGCTTTTGGTGATAAACGTATTTCCACCTATTATACTGTGGTTTCCTATGATGGTACTGCCTCCCAAAATAGTAGCATTGGCATAAATAATAACGTGATCTTCTACAGTGGGATGACGTTTTTTTTCCTGCATGTTTTTCTCGACTTGCAATGCGCCCAAAGTTACTCCTTGATAGATACTGACATATTTTCCAATAATTGTGGTCTCGCCAATGACAATTCCGGTACCGTGATCAATCATAAATGGAACGTCAATGGTGGCGCTTGGGTGAATATCAATTCCTGTTTTGCTGTGCGCATATTCAGTTAAAATTCGCGGCAGCAGGCAAGCCGTTCGAGAAGCAATTGCATTCGCTATCCGATAGACTTCAATGGCAAAAAACCCCGGATAGGAATTGATTATTTCCTGAATACAATCGGCGGCAGGATCGGTATCTAATATGGCTTGTGCATCTTTTTGCATCGAAATATATAATTCTGGAAGGACGTTGTAAAAAGATTCTGTGTCATCCAGAATTTCATTGGCTGTTTTATCTTTTACAATTTCGGATAGAATAGCAATAAATGTGGCTTTATTTTGGTCCAGAAGCAATTCGATTTGGATGGTTTCTAAAGCTTTTTCAGGAAATAATATTTTGAATAAATCATCAATCCAATTGATTATTTTAGATGAATCTATAGCTCTTACCCAATTGTTACTTTGGTTTTCATGCAGTGTATTAGAAAAACGGTTGGTTTCAGTATTCATTTACGATGGAATAAAATCACGATTAAACGAGTAAAACACTCGGAATACAAAGATAAACCAGAAATGAATAGATTCATAACCCTGCTTTGTAAATTAATGTTAATATGTTAAATTCCCACAAAACATATCGGTATGATCTTGTTTGCTATGTAATAAAAAATCCGATCTGCTTTCACAAATCGGATTTTTTTATCTGTAGAGATGCACTGCAGTGCGTCTCTACTATCTTGAATCTCTACACGTTGATTATTTACAAATGGATTACCTCACCATACGCATCAGCTACCGCTTCCATAACCGCTTCGCTCATGGTTGGGTGCGGATGTATTGATTTTAGGATTTCATGACCTGTTGTTTCTAGTTTACGCGCTACAATTGCCTCTGCAATCATGTCGGTTACTCCAGCTCCAATCATGTGACATCCTAACCATTCTCCATATTTAGCATCAAATATAACTTTTACAAAACCATCTGGAGTTCCGGATGCTTTTGCTTTTCCTGAAGCTGAAAACGGGAATTTACCAATTTTTAATTCGTATCCTTTTTCCTTAGCTTGTTTTTCTGTCAAGCCTACAGATGCAATTTCTGGAGTTGCATACGTACAACCAGGAACGTTTCCGTAATCAATAGGCTCTACATGTAATCCTGCAATTTTCTCCACACAATTGATTCCTTCCGCAGAAGCTACGTGAGCTAATGCTTGTCCTGGTGTAACATCACCAATGGCGTAATAACCCGGAATGTTTGTTTGGTTGTAAGCATTCACTAAAATTTTATCTTTGTCAGTAGCGATCCCTACTTCTTCTAATCCTATGTTTTCAATGTTAGTTTTGATTCCAACAGCCGAAAGTAAGATCTCTGCTTCCAAAACTTCTTCTCCTTTTGCTGTTTTTACAAATGCTTTCACACCAGCTCCTGTTGTATCAATTTTTTCAACAGATGAATTAGTCATTATTTTAACGCCTGCTTTTTTCATAGAGCGTTCCATTTGTTTCGAGATGTCTTCGTCTTCAACAGGAACCACATTTGGCATAAATTCTACTATGGTAACTTCAGTCCCCATGGAATTGTAAAAGTGTGCAAATTCAACTCCAATTGCTCCAGAACCAACGATGATCATTGATTTTGGTTGTTTTGGTAAAGTCATCGCTTGTCTGTAACCAATTACTTTTATACCATCTTGAGGCAAGTTTGGCAATTCACGAGAACGAGCTCCGGTTGCAATAATAATGTGATCTGCATTGTATTCAGTAACTTTATTATCTTTATCGGTAACGTCAATTTTCTTCCCTGGTTTTAGTTTACCAAAGCCATCAATCACATCAATTTTATTTTTTTTCATTAAGAATTGAACTCCTTTGCTCATTCCGTCAGCTACTGAACGACTGCGCTGTACAACAGCAGGAAAGTCTTTGTCAAAAGAAGAAACAGTCAAGCCATAATCAGAAGCGTGTTTCAAATAATCAAAAACCTGAGCTGATTTTAGCAAAGCTTTTGTTGGGATACAACCCCAGTTCAAACATACTCCACCTAAATTTTCTTTTTCTATTATGGCTACTTTAAAGCCTAATTGTGATGCTCTGATTGCTGTAACATAACCGCCTGGACCACTTCCTAAAACTATAATATCGTATTTCATTTTGTGCTTGTTTATTTGTTATTTGTACAAAATGCAGTCGGCAAGGCCTCGTGTCATTTTAAAGTTTTTTATTGGTGAAATGATTTCCTAAAAACTCATTTCGTTTTGTATATTTTACCTATTTATTTTATTGTGCGAATTTAAGGATTTATTCTGTTTTGAGAAAGTTTCAAAGAAATAAAGTGGCAAACTAACACTTTTTCAAAAATTCACGCTTCTCAAACTCTTTAATTAAATTTTTGCTTCCGTTGAGAAAATTTTACCGATCACTAAATAACGTATTAAATGACTCAACCTTTAATTGGCCACCGAAAACTGTGAATCATACAAATTCTTGTAATACCCACTTTCACGATTGATTAATTCCTGATGCGTTCCTTGTTCTACAATCAGTCCTTTATCCATAACTACAATTTTATCTGCATTGACAATCGTTGCTAAACGGTGCGCAATCACAATCGAAGTTCTGCCTTTAGTAATTGTTTCTGTTGCTCGTTGAATCAATTCTTCGGAATAGGAATCAATCGATGAGGTGGCTTCGTCTAAAATTAAAATACTTGGATTGCTTACATACGCTCTCAAGAAAGCAATTAATTGTCGCTGGCCAGAAGAAAGCATAACACCACGTTCTTTTACATCAAAATCATAATTATCAGGTAAACTCATGATGAATTCATGTACACCAATATTTTTGGCTGCAGCCAAAACTTGTTCTCTACTAATTTCTGGATTATTCAAAGTAATATTATTGAAAATCGTATCTGCAAAAAGAAAAACATCTTGCAGTACAACTGCAATTTGTTTTCGCAAAGAGTCTAATGTGTAATTCTCAATATTATGATTGTCAATGTATATAGAACCGCTATTGATTTCATAAAAGCGATTCAGTAAATTGATAATAGTAGATTTTCCAGCACCTGTAGAGCCCACAATTGCAATCGTTTGACCAGCTGTAACTTTTAAATCAATTCCTTTTATTACTTCTTCGTCTGGAATATATCCAAAATGTACTTTTTTAAATTCGATATCTCCCTTAAAAATTGGCGCTTCAATAATGCCGGTATCCTGAATTTGATCTTCGGTATCTAAAATATCAAAAACACGATTCGCCGCAATCATTCCCAATTGCATCTCATTGAATTTATCCGCAATTTGACGCAATGGATTAAACAACATTCCAATAAACATGGTGTACGAAAATAAATCTCCAAAAGTGGTAAAATTATCTCCGTTTAATATTTTGATTCCGCCATACAACACAATGAAACCAAGCGTTAAAGACGAAATAATATCAGCAATAGGGAAGAAGATGGAGTTATATAAAATAGTTTTTATCCACGCTTTTTTATGTTTGTCATTGATATTTTTAAATTTTTCATATTCAATTTTTTCACGATTAAAAAGCTGTACGATCTTCATTCCCGTTACGCGTTCTTGAACAAAAGAGTTCATGTTAGCGATTTGATTTCGTACTTCCTCAAAAGCCACCTGCATTTTGCGCTGAAAAATTCGGGTAAAATAAACCAGAATTGGCATTGCGATAATTACAATCCAGGTCAGTTTCCAGTTCATGTAAAACATAAAAGCCAGTACCACAACCATTTTCATCAAGTCACTGATAATCATAAATAATCCCTGACTGAAAATTCTGGCAATCGATTCAATATCCGAAACCGAACGTGTCACAAGTTGCCCCACGGGAACATGATCAAAATATTTCATTCGGAAACTTAAAATATGTTGAAACAGTTTGGTACGAATGTCTTTTACAATGTCTTGACCCAGCCAATTCGCCCAGTATACAAAGTAAAATTGCGAAAAAACCTCCAGTAAAAGCACAATTCCCATCAGGATTACATAAAGTAACAATCCTTGTTGGTCTTGCGTTGCAATGTAACCATCAACGGTTTGTTTTAGTAAATACGGACGCAATGCCGCAAATACCGATAGTGAAATGGCGAAAACTATCACGCCATTAAAACGCCATTGATAGGGTTTTGTGAATTTTAATATTCGTTTGAATAATCTAGTATCAAATGCTTTTGCTTTCATATTTTTTGGAGCTGTTCCTGCTATTCGTTGCAATCTTTTATGTTTTTAAAGAAAAACATTAAAGGATTTTCACTGCTATCAGGGCTATTGCGTAATGTAATCGTATTCTATTTTGGTTAAATATAAACCATGTGCCGGAACCGAAAAACCTGCTTTATCTCGGTTTTTACTTTCTATAATAGCGTTAAAATCAACGACTGTAATTTTGTGCAATCCCACATTGATTAATGTACCCACGATCGCACGCACCATATTTCGTAAAAAGCGATTGGCCGAAATAGTAAAAATCAAGCGGTTGTTCTCTTGTTCGTTTTCGTCTTGTGTCCACTTAGCTTCAAAAATCTTACAATCAAAAGTGTTTACGTCCGTATTTACCTTAGAAAAACACTGAAAATCCGTGTGATTGAATAGTAATTGTGCCGCTTCATTCATCAAATCAATATCTAATTTTTGATGTAAAAACCAACTTTGCTCTTGCAAAAAAACGTCTTTGAACATATTAATGTGATATTCGTAGGTTCTTTTTGTAGCATCAAAACGAGTATGTGCCTCATCATGAACCGGAATAATGTTATAAATAACAATATCTTTGGGCAAGTAGGAGTTGAGTTTGTGTACTAAACTTGGGATATCAAACGGATTTCCAAAATCAAAATGAGCATACATCTCTTTAGCATGAACGCCAGTATCTGTTCGACCAGCTCCCATTAGACTGATATTTGTATTGAATAACATCGAAAACGCTTTGTTCATTGTTTCCTGGACGGAAGCAGCATTGGGTTGGTATTGCCAGCCGTGATAACGAGTTCCGTTGTATGCCAATTTGATAAAATATCTCAAGTGATTTTTTTTGAAGCCACAAAGATACTTATTAATTTTTTTGTCACGAAGTTGCTTAGGTGCAAAGTTTGTTAACTTTCGATTTGATTTTTTATTTGGAATTTGAATGTTTATTTTTACCATAAAATTCTAGCCCAGATTACTTCACTAAACTTTTATTTTCATAGGAGTTCAGTGAATGTAAACATTTGAAGTGAAAATCTTTTATTGTTTTTATTTAAAAACAATAAAGATTGCAACGGATAGCTGGAAATTGCTCCAGATTACTTCGTACCTCGTAATGACACTTTAAATATGAAAAAAATACTCCTGCTTTCGGATACGCACAGTTATATTGATGACACAATTTTGAAATATGTTGCACAGGCTGATGAGGTTTGGCATGCCGGTGATGTTGGCGATTTAGCGGTAACGGATGCGATTAAAAAGCTAAAACCGCTGCGCTGTGTTTTTGGAAATATTGATGATGCGACGGCACGATTAGAATTTCCGTTGCACAACCGATTTATGTGTGAAGGTGTCGATGTTTGGATTACGCATATTGGCGGTTATCCCGGAAAATATAATCCAAATATTAAAGCAGAAATGGAGTTGAATCCGCCAAAATTGTTCATTTGTGGACATTCGCACATCCTAAAAGTCATCTTTGATAAAAAGCATAATTTGTTGCACATGAATCCAGGAGCTGCAGGGAAAAGCGGTTTTCATCAGGTGCGCACCATGTTGCGATTTGTGATTGAAGGAAACAAAATCAAGGATCTAGAAATTATTGAGATTGAAAAGCGGGTCTGATTATTTTTTTTTGATACGTGATGGGAACTACTATTTTTATGGCTGTCCCAGAATCTATTTTTGATTTTATATCAAAACTTCCCGTAAGATTATTGATACGCGCTTTGATTTGGTTGATTCCAAAACCTTCTAATATATCAAACTTACTGGTGTCAAATCCTTTTCCGTTATCGATAATATTGATGTTTAAAAAAGCATTATTTTCGTGAATGCTTAATTTTGCTAGTGTTCCCTGACTGTGTTTTATTATATTATTTAGAAGTTCAGTGATGATAAAATAAATTTTTATTTCAAAATCTTCATCATACCGTGTTTTTCTATGTACAGAACTTGAATATTCAAAGTGTAGCATCGAATTGGAATTTTTTTCACAGAGATCATCTAAAGCATCAAATAACCCAAATCGTGCCAAAAGGGAGGGCATTAGCTGGTGTGATAAATCCCGAACTTGATCGTGAGCTTCTTCAAGAATAGCTTTAGTTTTTATAATTTCTTGTGATGAAGTTTGATTTTTAGTAGTGTAAGCATAAAGGTGTAATCCTGCCGAAGAAAGCAATGCGCTAATGTTATCGTGCAAAAAAGCCGCAATTTTTTTCCGTTCTAATTCTTGTCCGTTTATAGAGGCATTAATGATGTTTTCCTGCACCTTGCTCTGGATATCTTTAAGTCTGTTTTTTTGTTTTAGTTGCATATTTTGGGAATAGAAGTAAAAAAGAAACGAAAGTAGCAGTAGAATCGCAATTAATACGATAACAACTTTTTTATTTCTAGACTGTTCTTGCAACAAAAAAAACTGTGTTGTTTTGTATTCTGTTTCTATTTTGTCAATTTCTCTTTTGTATTCATCGATTTCAAGATTGATTCCCGCGACATTGGCCTTATTACGTTTTTCTTGGTCGTTTAATTCTTCACTAATTTGATTGTAAAGAACTAAATTTTTGTAGGCATTTTTGTAATCACTATTTTTTAATAAAAATTTGGAATATTCAAAATGGGAATAGGACAAATCAGATTTTTCAGTTCCTTGAATTCCTTTTTCTATTGCCTTTTGAAAAAAATAATCAGCTTTTTTAGTATCATTTTTAAAGCTTTGATACATTCCGTTGAGCATGTTAAGGGCAACAACTGTAGATTCATCGCCATGTTTTTCATGATATTTATTGATGTATTGTAAATAGGGTGCGCCTTCTTTGAACCGATTAATATCAAAATAAGCCCATGTCAAATTGAGTTTTGTAAAAACAATTTGCGCCGAATCTTTTATTTTTGTGCTGTATTGCAGTGATTTTTTGTAATAATAAATTCCTTTTTCATATTCTTTTTTGTCAAAACAATAGATGTTGCCAAGATTATTGTTCAACCAATTTTTTAAGACATCATTATTTGTTTTGTTAGCATATTTAAGTCCCTTATTATAATAAAAAAAAGCTTTGTCATATTCAGATAATTGATCAAAATTTGCTGCTATCGTGTTGTAAGCCCCAGCGATCAGATTGTTGTCTTTGCTCTTGATTGCCTGATTTAAAGCAAGTCTTGATTTTATTAATGACTTCTCGTAATAACCTGATTTCATAAGTTCATTAGCTTCTTTTTCTAATGTTTGGGCGAGTGTTTTTGTGGTTTCTTTGTTTTGAGCATATACAGTACTACCGCTGAGGTTTACCAGCAAAAGAAAAAGTATTACAATTTGTTTCTGGAACATAAATGATTGGTTAGATTAGTTATTTCTAGTATTAAAATTGATCTTCCATATCTTAGGTTTAAATGGGGTGATTTAGTTTTTGGTTCAATAAAAGTTGATTTACAACAAATTTAAATAAACTTAGGACTTGATTAATTTATGTTTAAGAGCATATTTTACCAGGCTAATGGAGTTTTTTGCACTGAGTTTTTTCATTATATTTTTGCGATGGGTTTCTACAGTATTTATACTAATAAACAGTTCATCACTAATTTCCTTGCCACTGTATTCTAATGAGATTAATATAATTATTTCCAACTCTCTCTCAGTCAATAGCGAATTTGACACAAGTGCTCGTTTGTTTAGTTTTGGATTGTCTTTTGTAACAGTATTGAATATTTTTTCTCTTACTGATTTGCTAAAATATTCTTCTCCATTTGCAACTGCGTGAATGGCTTCAACAATATTTTCGCCAGCACATTTTTTGGTCAAATAGCTGCTACAACCCAGTTTCATGACTTCTTTAATGATTCGTAAGTCATCGTAACTAGATAAAATAATGATCTTACAAGGAAATCCTTTTCTAGCAAATTCTTTAAGGACTTCAATGCCGTCTTTTTCTGGCATATTGATGTCTAAAACAAGGATGTCTGCTTTGTTACAGCGCACGGCATCATAAATATCATTTCCGTTTAATGAAAATCCTACTACCTCAAATGTGGGAATGGTATGTAGTAAAGTCCTAATTCCGTCAATAAGAATTTGATGATCATCGGCAAGATGTATTCGAGTCTTTTTTAACATATTGTATTTGTCCTGCTCAAATTTATAAAAAAATACTAGCTAAATTCTAAATTAGGAGGTTTTTGTTTGCGTGGGGATATAAAAAAACCCGAATTGTTACATTCGGGTTTTCTTCGCACTAATAAACTAAATATTATAGGTTTACCTCAATCTGTCCACAGATTTGACAAGATCTTCATCCTTTTTGATTGCTTTATTGGCCAAAACCAATAATACGATAGCAGCTACAGGTAGAAACATCCCAATACCTTTCTCTGAAACAGCAGGTGTTTCTCCAGATAGATTTAGTGAACGATATACAAACAATCCTAATAAAATCAAATTTAATACGATATTCAATCTGCCGATAACAAATTGATTTTGTCTTTTTTTATAGGAAACAATGCTAAAAACAGTTAGAGAAGTACTCAGTCCCAATATTATTGTATAGACTTGGCTTTGCATAAAATAAAATACTTCACCATTATTCATAGTCCAAAGCGGAATAAAAAACAATAAAATGCCTGTGACTACAAATGCAAGTAGTAAATAAATGGTCTGAATTCTTTGTATCATTTGTGTAATTTGTTCTACAAAAATATATTTTCTTTTTTAAAAATACTATTGTATCATTAAATTTTATTCGTATTATTGCATCATAATACCGTAAGCACTTCATACTGCGGTTGATTCAATTTAATGTTTGCTACTCATCTTTTACATTATTTTCAAAATTAATTAAACTCATAGAACATTCATGTTTGATATTTCTGCATTAAAAGAAATGAAGCTTTCTGAGCTCCAAGAAATAGCTAAATCAGCTAAAACCATAAAATTTAACGGCGTAAAAAAGGAGATTCTGATCCATCAGATTCTAGATCATCAAGTAGCTAACGCTGATGCGACATTTGATTTAAAAACAGAAAGTGATCTGGAAGATGATAAACCAAAACGAGCCAGAATAGTACCTGCTAAGAAAGCACCAATTCAAAAAGCAGTAAAAAATTCACTTTTTGAATCGGAAGGAATTACCGTTGAAACTATTGCTCCTGCTGAAAACAGTCCAGTTGAAGTTCTTGTATCATCAAAAGAAGAAGTTTCCTCTTTGGTTCCGGAACCTGAAGCTGGAGACAAAATAGTAGGTAAGGTCATTAAGTTTAATAAATCTGCTTACGAAAAGAAATTAGCTTTAAAAAAAGACAAAGAAGAAGGGAAAGATACTGATGTTGTAGCAGAAATTGCTACTGAAGATAAACCAGATGTTCCGGCAATAGTTAAAAAAATTAATCCTAACCAATTACATAAACAAAATAATAATTTAAGCCAAAATAGTAATCCAAATCCAAATTTAAAAAACAAGAAAAGCAATTTTGCTGCTTCTGATTTTGAGTTCGATGGAATCATAGAAAGCGAAGGCGTTCTAGAAATGATGCCTGATGGATATGGTTTTTTACGATCTTCTGATTACAACTATTTAGCTTCGCCAGATGATATTTATTTGTCAACTTCGCAAATTAGATTGTTTGGTCTTAAAACTGGAGATACCGTAAAAGGTGTGGTTCGACCGCCAAAAGAAGGAGAGAAATTTTTCCCTTTAGTTCGAGTTTTAAAAATAAACGGGCACGATCCTCAAGTCGTACGAGATAGAGTTTCATTCGAACATTTAACGCCTGTTTTTCCATCAGAAAAATTCAAATTAGCAGAAAAGCAAAGCACGATTTCAACAAGAATTATCGATTTGTTTTCGCCAATAGGAAAAGGGCAACGTGGAATGATTGTGGCCCAACCTAAAACTGGTAAAACGATGTTGCTTAAGGAAATTGCTAATGCAATAGCGGCAAATCATCCCGAAGTATATTTGATAGTTTTATTGATTGACGAACGTCCGGAGGAGGTTACAGATATGCAGCGTAGCGTGCGTGGCGAAGTAATCGCTTCCACATTTGATAGAGAACCGCAAGAGCACGTTAAAATTGCAAATATCGTGCTTGAAAAAGCAAAACGATTGGTAGAATGTGGTCATGATGTAGTGATTTTGTTAGATTCTATTACACGTTTGGCCAGAGCGTATAATACGGTACAACCTGCTTCTGGTAAAGTATTAAGTGGTGGTGTGGATGCGAATGCATTGCAAAAGCCAAAACGTTTCTTTGGAGCGGCACGTAATGTAGAAAATGGTGGATCATTAAGTATTATTGCTACTGCTTTGACTGAAACGGGCTCTAAAATGGATGAAGTTATTTTTGAAGAATTTAAAGGTACCGGTAATATGGAATTGCAATTGGATAGAAAAATTGCCAACAAACGTATTTTTCCAGCAATCGATCTTACCTCTTCAAGTACAAGAAGGGATGATATGTTATTAGATCCAAAAACATTACAAAGAATGTGGATTATGAGAAAATATTTGTCTGATATGAATCCAGTGGAAGCAATGGATTTCATTAATGATCGTTTTAAGAAAACCAAAAATAATGAAGAGTTTTTAATCTCAATGAATGATTAATAGAAAGTTTAAAGTTTTTAAGTTTAAGGTTGAAAAAAAGATTAAGCTCAAAAAATTATGATATAAAAAAAGTCCTCGAAATCGAGGACTTTTTTTGTTAAGTTTGGAGCCTAAAATAAATATTCTATTTTATTTCTTTTTGCACTCTTTTTTCTTTTTGCTCTTCACTTTCTTTGCGCTCCAACAAAGCCATGTAGAATCCGTCAAATCCAGATTCTGAAGCTAATATTTTTTGATCTTTTATAAATTTGAATTGTTGTCCAATATCAGTTGTCAGGAAGCGAGCGATTTGTTCTTGATTTTCCGAAGGTAATATAGAGCATGTAGCATAAACTAATTTGCCTCCTGGTTTAACAATTTTAGAATAACTCTCCAAAACTTCCGATTGTACTTTACGGATATTATCTATAAATTCTGGTTTTAATTTCCATTTAGCATCTGGATTTCTTTTTAAAACGCCTAAACCACTGCAAGGTGCATCAATCAAAACACGATCAGCTTTTTCATGTAGTTTTTTGATGATTTTTGTAGAATCTATAATGCGGTATTCAATATTGAAAGCACCGTCTCTTTTGGCTCTAATTTTTAATTGCTTCAATTTACTTTCATACAAATCCATAGCGATTAATTGTCCTTTGTTTTCCATCAAAGAAGCAATATGCAATGTTTTTCCACCAGCACCTGCACAGGTATCAACGATACGCATTCCAGGTTTTACATCAAGAAAAGCAGCTACTAATTGTGAATTGGCATCTTGAACTTCAAAGAAACCTTGTTTGAAAGCGTCAGTCAGGAAAACATTAGCTCTTTCTTTTAGAACCAAAGCATCTGGTTGATTTTTTAGCGTTTCCGTATCAATATTTAAATCCATCAAAATAGCTCGTAGCGCTTCTCTTGTTGTTTTTAATGTATTAACTCTTAAAATTACTTTTGCTGGCTGGTTTTGAGCCGCTATTTCAGTTGCCCAAACTTTCTCTCCTAATTCTTTTACTCCCAATTCATCCATCCAGTCCGGAATAGATTCTTTTAGAGCTCTCACTTTTGAAAGTTCATCAAAACGTCCTTTTATTTTTCGCTCTGGAGTTCCTTCCAGTTGGCGCCAATCTGGAATTGGGTACCCTCTTAAAACGGCCCAAACTGAAAACATTCTCCAAAGATTGTCTCTGTCAAACGGTTCTTTTACTTCGGCTATTTCTGCGTATAATCTTTTCCAACGTACGATTTCGTAGATGGTTTCGGCAACAAATTTTCTGTCAGAACTTCCCCAACGTTTGTCTTTTTTTAAAGATCTTGCAACTACTTTATCCGCATATTCACCTTCGTTAAAAATTGCATTTAAAGCATCTATTGTTGTGTAAACTAAATTTCTGTGTAATCTCATTTTAAATAATTGAGGTGCAAAGGTACTATTAATTGATTAAATGTGATATTTTTAATAATGAATGTTATTTTTATATTTTTAAACAAAAAAAACACTGTATTTCTACAGTGCTTTATTATCTTTTTTAAAGATAAAAATTTATTTCACTCTCGTTAATCCTATGTTTTGAGGAGCATGAAGAACCATTGGGAATTTTTCTACTTTTACGGAACTACTGTCCAAACCAAAAGCTCTTTCTTCAGATAAACTCAGCTTTTTAATGAAGAAATAGGAATTCATAATTATTTTTTCATGCCATATTAAGTCACTATCATTAGAAAGGAATTTTTCGGATAAAACAAATTTAAAATCCCCTATGATGTTATTTTTATTCAAAGATTCATATCGGCTGGTGATATCTACTTCTCCTTTTTTTACCATATCTCGGATAACTTCTCTAAACATTAGATTTATTTTTGTTGGTTCTCTAAAACCTAAATTAAAATCTACACGATACAAATCATCTTTGACAATTTCAGTTACTTTATATTCGGTTTTATAAGGTTCAGTTAAAATATTCACATGAACAAACCAATAAATATCGGCTCTTTTAGGTCGTTTTTGTAAAATTGAATACATTACTTTTTCTTCTATTTCATCAATTCTTCCTGCATTTGTCATGTAAACTAAATGTGTGGCGTATTTTGGTATAGATAAATCAGCACTTAACTCAACAAGTACTTTTTTGTAATCTTCTATTTTTACAATTTTGGTATAACTTTTATTAATTTTTTTAGCTAAATACCAAATAGTCATGATACTGATTAAAGTTATTGCTATAAAAAGCGTTACATAACCACCTTCTGCAAATTTCGTAATATTGGCGGCCAGAAAACTAAATTCAATTAGTAGATAAATGGTGATCAATGGAATAATAAAATATAATTTTACTCTTTTCATGATCAAATAAAAATTCAGTAAAATAGTGGTCATGATCATACATAAAATGATCGCCAATCCATAAGCATGCTCCATGTTACTGGATTCTTCAAAGTGCAATACAATTCCAACGCATCCTATAAATAACAACCAATTTATAGATGGAATGTACAATTGTCCTTTTAATTCTGTTGGGTATTTTATTTTTACTTTTGGCCAAAAATTTAAGCGCATTGCTTCATTTATTAGCGTAAATGATCCACTAATAAGGGCTTGTGAGGCAATAACAGCCGCAAGAGTTGCTATTACAATTCCTATAGGTTGAAACCAATCTGGCATGATTAGATAAAATGGATTTCCATTTTTCCCGCCTAAGCTCTGTAGCGTTTCTCCCTCGTGATGTATCAAATATGCAGCTTGTCCAAAATAATTCAAGACTAATGCAGTTTTAACAAAAATCCAACTAATTCGTATATTTTTTCGTCCACAATGCCCCATATCTGAATACAATGCTTCAGCTCCTGTTGTACATAGAAATACAAATCCTAACACAAAAAAACCTTCGGGATGAATAGTCAACAAATGATAGGCGTAGTAGGGATTTATTGCTTTTAAAACCTCGGTATGTTGCGCAATTTGTACGGTGCCAAGAATGGCTAGCATACCAAACCAAATTAGCATCATGGGAGCAAAAAATTTACCTACTAATTTGGTTCCAAATTGCTGTATAGAAAAAAGTACAAATAGTATTGTTATTACAATAGGAATTGTGTTGATTTCAGGATAATAAGTTCTTATTCCTTCAACAGCTGAAGATACAGAAATGGGGGGCGTAATGATTCCGTCAGCTAACAATGCGCTTCCTCCAATTATTGCAGGTACAATTAACCACTGAATTTTTGTTTTTTTGACTAATGCATACAAGGCAAATATTCCGCCTTCTCCATGATTGTCAGCACTTAACGTTATTAAAACGTATTTGATTGTGGTTTGTAGCGTAAGGGTCCAAAACACGCACGATATTCCGCCTAAAACAATATCTGCATTAATTATATGAGTGCCAAGAATGGCTTTCATTACATATAATGGTGAAGTTCCTATGTCACCGTAAATTATTCCTAACGAAATTAATAAACCTCCTAATGTCCATTTACTATGCAGGTCTTTATGCGATACGCTCATGTGTAATTTTTAAAAAACTTGTCAAATTTACACTTTTAAAATAAATTAGCGCTTTTTATCCCATAAAAAAGAAACACGACCTATGAAGTCGTGTTTCTAATTAGATATTATCTTTTTCTAGGACTTTCGGTCGGTATTTCTTGAAGAAGAATTATTTCTGGATTCCATTCTTTGTGGCGCTGATGCTCTTGATGAATTGCCTCGATTTTGAGATTCCATTCTTTGCGGAGCTGATGTTCTTGATGAATTGCCTCTATTTTGAGATTCCATTCTTTGTGGAGCAGCTTGTCTGGATGGACTGTTTCTATTTTGAGAATAATCTCTGGAAGATTCAGCTCTTTGCGGAGCAGCTTGTCTGGAGGGACTGTTTCTATTTTGAGAATAATCTCTGGAAGATTCAGCTCTTTGCGGAGCAGCTTGTCTGGAAGGACTGTTCCTATTTTGAGAATAATCTCTTGAAGATTCAGCTCTTTGTGGAGCAGCTTGTCTGGAAGGATTGTTTCTATTTTGAGAATAATCTCTGGAAGATTCAGCTCTTTGTGGAGCAGCTTGTCTGGAAGGATTGTTTCTATTTTGAGAATAATCTCTTGAAGATTCAGCTCTTTGCGGAGCAGCTTGTCTTGCAGGACTAGTTCTGTTTTTAGAATTTTCTCTTTGTGCGAGCGCTCTACCATTAGAATAACCATTTTCGTTTCTTGAAACTCTTCTTTGGTCTAATTCGTAGCGGTTATTGACATTAACATTTCTTCTTGAAAAAGAAGCGTTTGGATGTTGTCTTTCATAACCGTTTGAACGTCTAGAATTATGCAATGTCAACGCACGATTACTATGTCGATCATTCACGTAATTATAATTATTGTTGAAATTCAAATTGATATTAATATTATTTCGGTATCTGAAAACAGGAAATGGATTCCATGCGTAATAATAAGAAGGGTAATAACCCCAATTCCAAGTAGAATAATAAGGACGATAATTAGCTGACCAAAAGGAAGCATAAATTACCGGAGTGCTGTAATATACGGGCTCATAAATATAATTTTGACCGTACATAAATTCGTCACCAACTATTTGCACATGAATTCTATTATTTCTGTCTTTCTCAACATCAATGGTAGCAACATCTTGGTACACATCTTGATCAAGAACTGATTGAACAATGATTACGTGGGTTCTGTTTTCGACCGTTTCTATGACCCGTAAATAATCAACTTCGTTGTCATTATTTAGATCTAAGTTTGAAATTTGAAGATCTGGATCATTTAAGCGTCTTTCAAAATCCTGTAAGTCTCTGGAATCACCAAAGATATCAGCAACAGCTCGCAGATCAAGATTATCACTGATTTCGGCATTCATGGCATTTACTGATGATCTGTTTTGCGCTTCTATTTGTGTTGCGAAAACAGAGGTCAATAGGGTCAATAATAGTAGTTTCGTTTTCATAATTAATTGGATTAAGTTTTCCCTCTTTTGATAAGATCCAATTATTGTGCCAATAAATTTTCCGTACCATTTATATTTATTTTATTAATCGTAGATTAGCAATAAAATTATTGAAAAATGAAATATGTTTTTTTGGTTCTACTGATTTTAATTGTTTTAGTATCCTGCAAAACAGTAGTTAATAGTTCTAGAGACCTAAATAGCAGTAGCTTTCAATCGGTTATAATTGATACGTTATTTCAAGATCAAATAACGTATCAGAGCGATTCAAATTGATGGAAACAAAATTTGGTTTGCTGCTGATAATGGGAGGTATGGTTTTTATGATTTGGATACCAATCATAAGACGCAGAACACAATTAGTACGGATTCTTTACAACTTGAATTTAGAAGCATTGCTCAAACAACGGAACATGTTTTTATGTTAAATGTAGCAAATCCTGCATTGTTGTACCAAGTTCCAAAAGATGGCAAGAAGCCAAAATTAGTTTATCAAGAAAATCACAAAAAAGTTTTCTATGATAGTATGCAATTTTGGGATGATGCAGAGGGAATTGCTATGGGAGATCCCATTTTAGATTGTTTGAATATTATTACAACCCGTGATGGTGGCGACTCATGGCAAAAAATTCCGTGTGATCAATTACCAAAAGTTATAGATGGAGAAGCTGCTTTTGCGGCAAGCAACACTAATATTGTGATCAAAGGAAATAATACTTGGATTGTTTCGGGTGGAAAAAAATCAAGAGTTTTTTATTCAGCCGATCGAGGATCTAGTTGGGCTGTTTTTGAAACTCCAATCGTGCAAGGAAAAAAAATGACCGGAATTTTTACAGCGGATTTCTATAATGCCAAAAATGGATTTATAGCAGGAGGAGATTACGAAAACAAAAATCAAAACTTCTCTAATAAAGCTGTCTCATCGGATGGAGGGAAAACATGGAAAGTAATTGCTGAAAATCTTGCTTTTGGATATGCCTCTTGTGTGCAATATATTCCCGAAAGTAATGGTAAAAAGCTGGTCACAGTGGGAACGTCAGGGGTATACTATTCATCGGATGGTGGTGCTTCTTGGAAGCAAATAGCAACAGATACTAATCTTTACACGCTACGCTTTATAGATAAACAAACAGCTGTTGCTGCAGGAAAAAACAAAATGATTAGGATCAGGTTCAAATAATAAAAACACCCTATACTTAAGATTTTACTTGTGTTTAGGGTGTTTTATCGAATTAATAAATGAAAAATTCTATTTTTTATGACCTTTGTTTCGGTACTGTTGCAATAATTTTCTGTTGAAATCTTCCTCTGCTTTTTTAAGTTTTAAAATCTTAACTGAAGAAAAAATTCCTTTTAAATTTTGACCGAATTTTTTTCGCAAATAAAACAATTCTTCTTCGGTTTCTTCTATCTGAACTAAAAAAGATTTAGCTTCTTTCTCCGTGATTTGGTCTAAAGATCCATCATTCATTCTTCTCATAAAACTTTTCATTTTCTGATGTCTTAATTCAAATTGTTTGTCATCAAACAGGTTGTATATAGGCCAGAATTTTTCAGCTTCATAGGTTGTTAAGTCTAGCTCAGCTGTCAAAAAAGATATTTTCAAAGCTTTGATTTGTTCTTTTTTCTCTTTCATATTTTCATGTTGACCATAAAAATTAAAGGAAAGGAGTAACAACAGTATTGGTAATAATTTTTTTATATTCATTTGTTAACGGTGTTATTATCTATTTGATTCTAAAATCAAGTATTCTAGATTAGCGTTTTCGGATAAGTGATTTTCTATAGTTTCGTCTTCTAATACCACTTGCGACTTAATATTATTAATATCCTCAGATTCTAATTCACTTATTAAATCATAAGGGTTCACATTAGATTGATCTGTTAAATAATTTTCTAAAGTCAGAGTGTCTATTTCAGTTAATTTTGTTGTCGACGGATTCAAAAGGGGAATCATCAAGGCTAAAACTAAAATCGCTGCAACCATTAAAATTGTTTTTCTTCTTTTTTGAAAAAACGAAATTACTTTTGGTTCATTCACAGGTGCATGTTCCATCATTTTTTTTGAAAAATTTTCAAAATAGTGATCTGGAATTTTAAATCCCGTTTCAATTTTAGGCTCGTTTTCTAACTTAAATGTTTTCATATTATTTATTAGACGATAGTATTGAAGAAAGGTTTAATTAGTAGACAAAAAAGCTTCTATTTTTTTTACTGCAATATGGTAGGAAGCCTTTAGACCTCCAACTGTGGTTCCTAGTATAGCTGAAATCTCTTCATATTTTAGTTCTTCAAAATATTTCATCTTAAAAACGAGTTGCTGTTTTTCAGGTAAAAGTACAATTGCCTTTTGTAACTTTATTTGAATTTCATTACCATCAAAATAGACATCTGCTTCTAGATTATCGATAGTTTTATTCTGCAAAATTTCAGAAGAAATAGTATTAATTTTAGATTTTTGTTTCAAGAAAGTCAATGCTTCATTTGTGGCAATACGGTACATCCAAGAAAATAGTTTGCTGTCTCCTTTAAAATTTTTTAAATTTTGGAAAATCTTTATAAAAGTGTTTTGCAAGACATCATCGGTATCATCGTGATTTATAACAATGTTACGAATGTGATTGTATAATGGTCTTTGATAATCTTGTAAGAGCTGCTGAAACGCTTGGTTTTGTGTTTTTGAGCTCAACAAGTTATTTATAAATTCCTGTTCTTCTAGCAATGTTCTTGTTTATCAATTTAGAATGTTCTTTATCAAAAAGGTTTAATACTGTCAAAAAACTATTCTAGAATTCAGATTTTTCTTCTTCTTTCTTTGGATCAGATTTAGGTGTTTTAATCGCTTGCGGTACAATAATTGCCGCTGGAGCCAAAACCTTTACTGAAATTACTTTTGGTTGTATTGGAATGTAAATATCAGTGATCCATTTCGAAGGGTTTTTTACTTCTGTTTCTCCAATGGTATAGGTTTCAATATGCGAGAATTTAGGATCAATGCTAATTTTATTTGTTTTGCTATATTCCGTTGCTTTATTCAGTGCTTTTTTGATATGAAAGTAATCGCCGGTCAAGGTTGTTTTTAGAGCTTCAAACGATTCTAATTTGTCAGATAAAATATCACTCCCTGCACTGGTTAGAATTTGTTTTTTTATGGGAATACAAATAGACAATCTACTTACGCTTTTATTCAGATCATAGGTATGATAAATTGTGAATGGTTTTCCATTTAATTCAATGTTGTTTTGTTCACAAAATAAAAGGAGTTTTGGAACAACAATTCGGGCGTTTTTAGTAATATTTGATATCTTGGAGGTAAATGTTTGGTATAAATAAAAAGTTTCCGATTTTTTTACAATGCCCTTTATTTCTATTTTATGCGTATTCATCTCGTAAACAAGCGTTTTGTCTAGATTAGCCAAGCTTTTTTCCTGTACAGTCCCTATCACATTGTCAATACCGCCGTTAAGAGCAGATGAAATTTTCATTCCAAAACTCATTTTACCGGTCGTTTTCCAAGTTACTTTTGTTCCGCCTACAGTGTCTTTAAAAGTTAAAATGACAGAAAATAAATTGCCATTGTAATTCATTTTCTGCGAAATACTTTCATTTTCTTTCACAAGACTTGTTTGTAGACTTCCATTTGCTTTTTCGCCTTCCCAAGCGTAGGAAGCACCAGTTCCACTGGTGGTTTTTGGTAATGTAATTTCAATCTCTGGATCTTCAACAATCCAAGAACCAAAATCCTGCCAATTCTGATAATCATTAACAAACGTAAAAACAGTAGATTTTGGAGAATTAATTATATGGCTTCTTTGTACCGTGAATTCTCCTTTTTGAGTTGCTACAAAAATGGATAAAGCTACGAAACTAAGTAGTAGTAAAAGAAATAGATATTTTATAATCCTCATGGTGTCTAATAGTTTTAATTTTTGTAAAGTTAAAAATTAAATTTACAAGTGTCTAAAAGTGATAAAAAAATGTCTAGCTTTTCAGGTTGTTTTCGCTTTTTCTTAAATTGTTGAGTTGAATTATTTAAATAACACGACAAGTTTATAGAAAGTAGAAAGTATGTCTTGCTAGTAATAGTTCCCATAAAGTTTTTTTTTCAATACATTCAATAGCAGTAATTGAATTATATGGAGAAAGCCATTTTTTTTTGATTTTAAATATTATCTTTTGAATGTAGTTCCGAAACTTTACTTCTGGCATCATTAAATTCTTAAATTGATAGCTGTTCAGATGCATTTTTAAAAACTTTATTTTCTTAATCGAGAAACAAATTTTTGTAATTTTTACCTATACCAAAGATACTTAAAACGATTTGCTACATTTTTATTGCTCAATATTGTCTACTAATTGATGCTAATCATCATTAAAAATACGGAATTTTTATGCGCAAAACAGCTTTGTAAAATAAAAATCGAGCTTAATCAAAAAATTAGGTACCAGCTAATCTTTACCAATTCTTTTTAATGAGTTAGAAAAGATTTTTAATTCCGGATAAGGCTGTTTTGTGGTGGCTAGTTGTAAATTTTATGGAATAAATCAATGTATTTTTCCATTACTATTTTTCGTTTCAGTTTTAGGGTTGGGGTAAGTTGTCCGCCTTCCACGGACCATAAATCAGGTGTTAACTCAAAACGTTTTATTTTTTCCCAATTACCAAACTTATTATTTAAAGTATCAATTTCTAATTGAATTCTTTCGATTACTTTTTCATTGGCAATTATTTCTTCATTGCTTTTCCCAACTTCTATTCCATGGATAACGGCCCACTCTTTAATAAAATCAAAACTTGGCTGAATAAAGGCTCCCGGCATTTTTTGACCGTCACCAATAACCATGATTTGTTCAATGAAACGGGATTGTTTCATCGTGTTTTCAATTATTTGTGGTGCAATGTATTTTCCCCCTGAAGTTTTGAACATTTCTTTTTTACGATCTGTAATTTTCAAGAATCCGTCTTTATCAAAAATTCCAATATCTCCCGTGTGGAAAAAACCGTTTGTTATAACTTCGTTAGTTAATTTTTCATCTTTGAAGTAACCCATCATTACGTTTGGACCTTTGCAAAGAATTTCGCCGTCTTCAGCTATTATAACTTCTACATTATCGATTACTTTACCAACGGTTCCCACTCTGAAACCACCATTTCTAATGTCATTTACGGAAATAACCGGAGAGGTTTCAGTCAATCCGTAGCCTTCCATAACAGGGATTTCGGCAGCGGCAAAAATACGGGCTAGTCTTGGTTGCAAAGCTGCACTTCCGGAAACCATCAAATCTAAATTACCTCCCAAACCTTCTTTCCATTTGCTGAAAATCAATTTGCGGGCAATTTTGAGTTGGAACTCGTACCAAAACCCATTTTTGCCATACGGCTCATAGATTAAACCCAAGTCAATTGCCCAAAAGAACAATTTCTTTTTGATTCCGGTTAACTCGGTTCCTTTCGCATAAATTTTGTCATATACTTTCTCTAGAAGTCTTGGAACAGCTGTAATTACAGTTGGTTTCACTTCCTTGATGTTGTCACTTATTTTTTCAATGGATTCTCCAAAATAAATCGAAACACCATAATATTGGTATAAATACAAAATCATTCTTTCGAAAATATGGCAAATAGGGAGGAAGCTCAAAGCGCGGCTTTTTCCGGCTTCAAATGGAATTCTTGAAGCACTGTCCAAAACATTCGAGACAATATTCTTGTGCGATAGCATAACACCTTTTGGTCTTCCTGTTGTTCCCGATGTGTAAATTATTGTCGCTAAATCCTCATTTTTTACATTGTTTTTGCGTTGTTCCACTTCATCTTGGTTTCCTGTGTCAACGCCAAGAACTAATAAATCATTCCAGTTAGTGCAGCCTTCGATTTCATTAAAGGAGTACACTTCCTTAAGCGTTGGAACTTTATGTTTGATTAGGTTTACTTTTCGAAGCACCTCAGCATCCGACACGAAACAATAAATGGAGCCCGAATGGTTCAGGATGTATTCGTAATCTTCTTCGGAAATGGTAGGGTAAATGGGAACAGTTTGCGCTCCGGTTTGCAGTACACCAATGTCCATAATATTCCACTCGGTTCTATTATTTGACGAAATGATGGCAATTTTATCGTCTTTTTGAACGCCCAATCGCAACATTGCTCTTGAAACAGCGTTGGCTTTTGCTATATATTCTTGGGTAGATGTTTTTATCCAGACACCGTTCTGTTTGCTAACCAAAGCATCCGGAATGTTATTGTATTTTTCTTGCTGATAATAAGGGAAATCAAAGAGGCGGGTTATATTTATCATTTTTAGAATAGCATTAATTTATCTTGCAAATTAGGTAATAAATAATTATTGAACAATTTATCTGAATTTAATTATCAAATAAATAAATTTTAGTGTAATAATTTGTTCAATTTCTGTTAATTACATCATGGTTGGTAGTTGAATTTATTAAAGATTTGATTAGTAAATCGAAATAAATTTACATATACCAATTAATTTTTAATAGTAGAAAACATAAAAAAAGTATCAGATTTATAGTTCTGCTTATCATTTTTTTGTGGGGAAATATATTTGCGATATTCATATCAATAATAATTTTGAAACTATTACCGAAGGAATAGTCTATAAATCGGGTGTAATTCCTCCATACGAATTAGCTGTTTATGTTAGTAAATATAATATTAAATCGATTGTTAATTTACATTTTCCAGATATAACTGATTTAATAGACAATCCTGAAATACCAATTGAACTGAGGGCTGAAAAAGAAGCAATTGCTAAAATGAAAGTTATGAATTATTTTATTAATGGTTCTGATCAGGTTCCAAAGCAAGAGAAATTAGATCGGTTTTTTTAAAATCATGGATAATAAAGAGAATTATCCGGTTTTAATTCATTACTATCACGCAATTGGTCGTGCCGAAATGTATTCGGCTTTGTACCGAATCGAACACGAAAATTTCAGCAATGAAGAAGCCCGAAATGCAGTTGGAGCTTTAATCAAATGGAGTTCTTTTGATGACGGAACCGCCAAAGGAGAATATTTGAAAGCTTATAAAAGCAGAAAGCAATTGGCTGGAAAAGAGTAACAATTTCAGCCATTGAGAAATTGAAATAATAAATTTTTTTCTTACATAAAGTTACTGAGAAGTCGCGAATTTTTTAAGCGAATATACACTTGAAACCACCAGAAAAACATAAAGAGAAAGTTAGAAGTCAATTCAAAAAAGCAGTATTAAATTGTAACAAAAAAATTAGACTGTATTTTTTTAAGACTCCTAACCCATTTAAAATTCAACCTGCAATTTCGAGAGATTTAATAAGGCGTTTTACTAATGCTTTACTCTAGTTTTTATAGGAAGAGGTTCTGCTTGCAAATGAGAATCAGAGGTTTTTTTTATTTTCCTTTAAATTAATAGAACTAAACTCAGCCTTAACAGCTTCTAATTTAGAGGGGCTTGTAAATAGCATGGCATATGCCTCTTTTAATGACCGACTTTTAATTACGTCTTTACTTATGTCCTTCCATTCGTGAAAGTTTAAAGTAATGGGATTGTAGGTATTAAGTGGCTTCGTAATACCATAAACTGTTTGCTCTTCCTCAGCTTCAAAAGTGCCAAACATTCTGTCCCAAATAATGAATGTCGATCCAAAGTTCTTATCCAGATATTGATCATTTGTTGAATGATGCACTCTGTGATGAGATGGAGTAACAAAAATGTATTCAATTGGAGCCGGTAATTTTCTAATATATTCGGTATGAATCCAGAATTGATAGAGTACTTCTATTTGATGGCATATAAAAAAAAGGATAGGGTCAAAGCCAATTAAAACTACTGGAATAAAGAAGATGAATTTAATATGTTGTGTCCAACCCAATCTAAAAGCCACAGACAAGTTGTATTTTTCTGAATTGTGATGCGTTACATGAGTTGCCCACCAAAAACGATTGACATGGGTTAATCGATGTGACCAGTATCTGAAAAAATCTATTGTAATAATGCAAAGAATATAGGCCCACCATTCTCGTGGAATACTCCAAGGAACGACATTATAAAAAAATAGCATAACTCCAAAGATTCCTATTTTTAATAAAGCGGAGATACCCACATTTACAAGACCAATAAACGTGGCCGATGCAGTATCTAAGCTATTATAATAATCTTTTTTTTGAACAATTGTGAGAATCCACTCCAATATAACAAGTAAAATCATTGGAATGGCTGCAAGTTCGATAATGTTCAATCCTATTAGTTGATCTAACAGCATTTCCATAGTTAATGGATTTTCTTTCATGTAGTAAAATTATAATGGAGTTATTTGTGTTGTTGTAAAGTTTCCAAACTTTTTAACGTTTAAAAACGAGAAACTTATGAGGATTATTCGGTTGAATATCCATACAATGGACTTTTTAGTCTTTTGCTGTTTCTCTTGCGATTTTCGCATCAAAGCATCAAAATTGCTCTTATCTAAATAAATAGATTGATTTTCGAAGGTAGTTTTTTAAATTTAGGACAGCGATAATGTTTCGTTAAATAAATGTCAACATTACTCAAGCTTGTCGATTTGACGGGTCTAGTAAAGTTATAAAGAACAGCATTTTCTTCTTCCTAATTCCTATAACTAGTATTTATATAATCTCTTTCCTGAAAAATAATTTCGGACTCAACAGGATTGTGAAATTTGTAATTTCTACTCATTTTTTAAAGTAGTAAGAGTTACAGTAAATATAGAAAGTTTAGTTTTATTAGAATGTACCACACAAAAGGATTTGTGCTGGACCGGGTCACTTTACAGAGCTCGGAAGTAGATCCTCATTGTAAAGGAGACCAGAGTGCACAATCATTTTATCATGCTTGGAGCATCGTTTTCCAACTCGACAATAATTTCATTTTTACGATTAAAAATTTCAAAAGGAGGATTGTATCCTAAAAAGTAAAAGCGGTTTGTATACGTTATTCCTTCGGCATCCAAAGCTGACTTTAATTGCTGTTTGTACTTTTCTATTTTTTCATCATTAGCCCAGCCACCAAAGCTGATCGCAGCTACAGTTTTTGCGGGTTCTTCCCTAAATTTGATCTGCGATTGGTCGGGCTGCGGAAGCGTTTCTTTTTTCAATTTCTTTGGAACCATAAACATCATCGTCATGGAGTCATCTAAAGACATAGCTACAGGCGAAGTCATCGCTATTTTTTCTTTCTTATTATTTCCGCCAAAAATGTATCCCGCTAAAATGGAAAATCCTTTACTGGAAGCATCTTTATATTTATTACCTGATAGTTTTACAGAAGTAAACAAAGTCGCTTCATAGCTTCGTATTTCAAAAGCATTATATTTTTTATTGACCACATAAGGATAGGTTTCAATATTTCTTTGTCCATTTATGGCATAAAGCTGTACAATAATAAAGGCCAAAAGGACTACTGCGACTAAGATTAATATTGTTTTCATTGCTTAATTTTAAGTATAAAACTATTTCATTTTTAATGACAACCAACGCTTCTGCCTCTCAAGCAGTTTGCCACTTATGAAAAGGAGTATAATCGGCTTTACGAAAATACGATAAAAAACGGTAATTCCGATAGTGCGAATTTACAATTGCTCCCCATTCCAATGATCAATTGCATTATGTTTTTATAATCCTTTTTAAACTTGCACTTTATAGATTTCCAATGTCGATGCTTTATGCATGCACGGATTGCAAATGCGCGCTATCGTTGTCCAAAAAAGCATATCCGCGCTATCGGGCTTTGTCAACTTTCTGCGAAAACAAATGTTTATTTTCTAATTGGAGTTACCTGCGTAATTTCGGCGCAAGTCTCCAGTAACGTTATGCCACTTTGAGATGGCTGGAAATTTGTAACCTTTCAGTTTTTGGCTTAACGAAAACGTGATGCGAAATGATAATTCTACTAAATTCCAGCTAGCTCAAAATGGCTGTTACAGGATGGTTTTCTTTTCAGATTTGATTAATTTATACCTTGATTCTTTATTAAATTCTGCTTTTTGCCATTTGTCAAATTCATAATAAAAATATCCAAACCAAATAGTCATTCCTAATGTCAACAAGATAACTCGCTGTTTAAATTTCAAGTTGTAATTTTCTTGTTTTAATTGGTAAAGAACGCTCCATTGTCTGATAAGTATAAAAGGAGAAATAATTACAATTAGAATCATTTCAAAAATATTATACTTTTCAGTTTCGTTTGTTTTTCTTTTTAGTTCTTCATTTTCATGATAATCATCAATTTCTCTAACTTTTTGTTCAAAATAAGCATCTTGCTGCTTTTCTGTAATATTTCTTTTTATTAATTCAGATTTGGCTTGATTAATTGCGTCTTGTTGCCAAATTTCAGTTGACGAGTTTGCAATTTCAATTAGTTCGTCAGTTTGTCTTTTAGCTATTTTTGGACGATATTCAGACATTTTAAATGAAGATATTTTTTGGTTATGATTTCGCTTTTTCGTTTATACTATCCTGTAACTAGTATGTCGGCGAAATAAAACTTTGCCAATCCGCCCTTTTTTGGGTGTACATACGAAGTTTCGTTTTGTCCTATCAAATATATTGAATTTTTTCTTACAAAATTTACAAAAAAAATTAATTCATTCCCACAAAAAAAGCGCTCCTTTTCAGGAACGCTTTTATAAATTGATAAAATTATTTATTTTTTATCCATCCATTTTCTGGCATTGACAAAAGCTTCATGCCAAGGCGAAACTTCATCGTTTCTATCTTTTGGATAATGTGCCCAGTTCCATTGAAATGTAGAACGCTCAATGTGTGGCATCATTACTAAGTGACGTCCTGTTTTATCACACAACATTGCTGTGTTATAATCGGACCCATTTGGATTGGCAGGATAGCCTTCATAGGCATATTTAGAAACAATATTATAATTTTCTTCGCCCATTGGCAAGTTAAATTTTCCTTCTCCATGCGAAACCCAAACTCCCAACGTACTTCCTGCTAATGTAGAAAGCATCACCGAATTATTTTCCTGAACTGTTACCGATGTAAAAATACTTTCGTGTTTATGACTTTCGTTGTGTAACATTTTTCCGTGAACTTCATGCTCTGGATTAATTACTTCCAATTCCATGAACAATTGGCACCCATTGCAGATTCCAACAGACAGCGTATCCTCTCTTTTGAAGAAATTATCTAAAGCTGTTTTTGCTTTTTCATTGTATAAAAATGCTCCGGCCCAACCTTTGGCAGAACCTAAAACATCTGAATTAGAAAATCCACCAACCGCACCGATGAACTGAATGTCTTCCAAAGTTTCACGACCTGAAATCAAATCGGTCATGTGAACATCTTTTACATCAAAACCGGCTAAGTACATCGCGTTTGCCATCTCACGCTCCGAGTTGCTTCCTTTTTCACGGATAATAGCTGCTTTTGGACGTACTTGAGAAGCGTCGATAACAGGTAATTTTCCTGTAAAGTGTGTTGGGAAAGTATACTGTAACGCTTGGTTTTTGTAATTGTCAAAACGCGCTTGAGCCGTTCCGTTCTTCGATTGTTTTTGGTCTAATAAAAACGAAGTCTTGAACCAAATATCTCTATATTTAGCGATGTCGAAAGTCAAATGTTCAACAGAGGAGCTGATTATTTCCAGTTTGGCTCCCTCTCCTTCGGGGAGGGCTGGGGAGGGGATTCCTATTTTATAGAAAGAAACATTATTTTCTTTTAATTTGGATTCCACTTCAGTATCTGATTTCGCTTGAATGACAATTCCAATATTTTCAGAGAACAGAATTTTAACCAAATCTTTTTCTTCGAAAGCAGAGAAATCTATTTTTGCTCCCAAATTCACATCCGCAAAACACATTTCTAATAGAGTAGTAATCAAACCACCGCTTCCAATGTCATGTCCTGCTAGGATATTATTTTCTAAAATTAGTTCTTGAATAGTATTGAAGGCTGTTTTGAAAAATGCAGCGTCCTTAATCGTTGGCACTTCTTTTCCAATAGTATTCAATGTTTGTGCAAACGAAGAACCGCCTAATTTGAAATCATCTTGCGATAAATTGATGTAATAAATAGAACCACCGTCTCTATGTAAAACAGGTTCTACTACTTTTTTAATATCCGTACAATTTCCACCTGCCGAAATAATTACCGTTCCCGGTGCGATTACTTCGTCATTTGGATATTTTTGTTTCATTGAAAGTGAATCTTTTCCGGTTGGAATATTGATTCCCAATTCGATTGCAAAATCAGAACAGGCTTCAACTGCAGCATATAAACGAGCGTCTTCTCCTTCGTTTTTACATGCCCACATCCAGTTTGCCGAAAGTGAAATTCCTTTTAATCCATCTTTTATTGGTGCCCAAACAATGTTTGATAAAGACTCAGCAATAGCAGTTCTTGTTCCTGCCACCGGATCAATTAAGGAAGCAATAGGAGAGTGCCCAATCGAAGTGGCAATTCCTTCTATTCCTTGATAATCTAATGCCATTACACCACAATTGTTCAATGGCAATTGCAAGGGTCCGGCGCATTGTTGTTTGGCTACTTTACCACCTACACAACGGTCTACTTTATTAGTCAACCAGTCTTTACAAGCAACCGCTTCCAGTTGAAGTACTTGCTCTAAGTAGGTTGAAATGTTTTTCTGGTCGTAACTTAAATCGCTGTAGTTTCTATCGATAGTTTTGTCTGTCATGACCACTTTTGGAGAACTTCCAAAAAAGTCTTCCAAAGCAAAATCCATTGGTTTAGCACCAGTTGATTTTGATTGAAAAGTAAAACGGTGATCTCCGGTTACATCTCCAACTTGGTACATTGGAGAACGCTCACGGTCAGCAATTTTTTGCAATAAATCGATATTTTCTTTGGCGATAACCAATCCCATTCTTTCTTGAGATTCGTTACCAATAATTTCTTTTGCCGAAAGGGTAGGATCTCCCACAGGTAATTTATCTAAATCAATTAATCCGCCAGTTTCTTCTACCAATTCTGAAAGACAGTTTAAATGTCCTCCAGCTCCGTGATCGTGAATCGAGACAATTGGATTGATATCGCTTTCCACCAAACCACGAATGGCATTGGCAGCACGTTTTTGCATTTCCGGGTTCGAACGTTGAATCGCATTCAATTCAATTCCTGAACTGAAAGCGCCTGTATCTGCTGAAGAAACTGCAGCTCCACCCATTCCAATTCTATAATTTTCACCACCAAGGATCACAATTTTATCCCCTGTTTGTGGTTTTTTCTTAATCGCTTGGTCTAATTTTCCGTACCCAATTCCACCCGCTTGCATAATCACTTTGTCGAAACCTAGTTTGCGTGCATCTTCTTCGTGTTCGAAAGTCAGGATAGAACCTGTAATCAATGGTTGTCCAAATTTATTCCCAAAATCAGAAGCTCCGTTTGATGCTTTGATCAAAATATCCATTGGGGTTTGATACAACCATTTTCTTTCAGTCATACCGTTTTCCCACGGTCTGCTACCCTGAGCGGAGTCGAATGGGCCTTCTAAACGAGAATATGAAGTCATGTAAACTGCCGTTCCTGCCATTGGTAAAGAACCTTGTCCACCTGCTAAACGATCCCGAATTTCTCCACCAGAACCAGTTGCAGCACCATTGAAAGGTTCTACAGTAGTTGGGAAATTATGAGTTTCTGCTTTTAATGAAATAACCGAATCAAATTCTTTTACTTCATAAAAATCAGGTTTATCTGCACTTTTTGGTGCAAATTGTTGTACCCGTGGCCCTTTTACAAAAGCAACGTTATCTTTATAAGCCGAAACGATATCGTTCGGGTTTTCCTGAGATGTTTTCTTGATTAATTTGAATAAGGAAGACTCTTTTTCTTCTCCGTCAATGATGAATTTTCCGTTGAAAATCTTGTGACGACAGTGTTCTGAATTGGCTTGTGAGAAACCAAAAATTTCAGAATCCGTTAGTTTTCGTCCTAATTTAATCGCTAGATTATCTAAATATTCCACTTCTTCAGGACTTAAAGACAATCCTTCTTGTTTGTTGTACGCAGCAATATCATCGATGTTTAAAATAGCTTCCGGAAGTATGTTGATAGTGAAAATATCTTGATTTAACTCCGCGTATTTTTGCGAAAGCATCGGATCAAAATCAGAAAAATCAGCAGTCGATTCATGAAATTCTTCGATTCTGATGATTCCGGATATTCCCATGTTTTGGGTAATTTCCACAGCATTAGTGCTCCAAGGCGTTATCATTGTGGCGCGAGGACCAACAAAAAAATCCGTCAATACGGATTTTTCTATTTTATTTGAGTCGGCAAAAAGCCAGTTTAGTTTTGAAATGTCTTCAGCCGACATTTTGACTTTGCTTAAGGCGTTTTGCATTTGGACTGCAAATATCGTTTTACTTTGGTTTTCAAAGAAATGGATCATTGTTGTGTAGTTTGTTGTATTGCGGTGCAAATTTAGTCAATTAAGATTAAATTTTAAACAAAAAAAAAGCGACAAATTTGCCGCTTTTAATAATATTTTTAACAATTAGTTGATGATAAGTTTTTTGGTCGCTGATTGGGTTCCGTTTGTTATTTTAACTAAGTAGATTCCTCCTTGAAGATTATTTAAAGTAGCAGACGAACTATTAGTGTATTCTTTTTCAAAAACTTTTTGACCTAAAATTGAAAAAATCTGAACCAAATATTTATCGTTTGAATTTCCCAAATTTATTTTTACACTTCCACTAGATGGATTTGGATAGATATTGAAACTTTGTTCTTCCAATTCGTCAACTCCAAGTGAAGCTGCACAAGTCCATGAAAGATCGTCAAAACGTACACGATTTGCTGCTGTAGTATTTCCTGAAATAGTGACAGTAATATTTCCAGTTATATTTAATCCTGAAATAGTTGTTGTAGTTGCTGTAGCGCTATATGGTATGGCTCCAACTTCGGTTCCATTAACATTCAGTTTAAAAGATCCTGCAGATCCAGAATAAATAAGTTGGGTCGTAACTGTGAAATCCTTGATTCCGTTAGCAACAGACGAAGAGCTAAGAGTGCCATTTCGAATTGTTATCGCTCTTGAATTCAGTGTTTGGTCGGTACGAGAATCAGTAGAAGTCCATGTTATTCCTGCGTTAGTCCATGTATGTGTAGCATAAGAAGTTGCATTTGCAGGAATGGTTTGAAAATCTTCAGAGGCACATGAAGTTGTACCTGCAGGTGAAGCTTTAGTAATTCCCTCAACATTGCTACTTGCAACCGAAGAATTTCTTTCCGCATCTCTGGTTATAATATAAAAGGAATAAGTGGTAGATGCTGCTAAACCGTTTACAGTGGCAGTTAATCCTGTTTCGGTAGATTTTAAGGTACCGTTTACATACACATCATAGCCAGCAACACGAACGTTATCTGTTGCTGCAATCCATGTTAAGGTAGCTGTGTTTGAAGTTGTCTCGGTTACCGTTAAGTTTGTGACAGCAGTGGGGGCTTCCGTATCAACCGCTTCTGTTTTCCAAATTTCTGTTACATAACTTGGATTGTCAATATAAGGATTCCTATTGTTTTGACGTGCATAAATAGCATTGTTACGTGCAACTTCTCTAGTGCTTACCGGATCTTGATTGTGCCAAACCAATAATTGATTTAAAAATGCGGTGGTAAATACTTTATTAGTCGAATTATTAAACATTGGGTAATTATAACCAGCCACGGTGTTTTCATAACGAGTTGCAAAATAGAAATACATTCTGGCAATATCGCCTTTAAATTCATCAATTGGTTCAAAAACAGGACCTGTATATCCTGCCGTTGTGCTGGCTCCAAGTTTACTTCCATTAAGTGTAGTTTGAGTAGCAGTTGCTACTGTAGAATGAGGATAATTAGATCTGATTCCGTTTACTTTTCCATCTGTAGGCGTAATAAAATGTGCATCCGAAACCATTGGTGAAGCTTCGCTAAACACAGATTGTGGAATGATGTGTTCTCTATTATAACAATCTCCTTCATTTGTGTAGTTTCCGCATCGTTGCGTATTTGCAATACTATAAACGTAAGGATCTGTTCCTGCGGAATTTTCTGAATACATATCTAAAACGGAACCGTCTTTTTCAAAGAAATTATCAATATCAGAAGTTTCATAAGTAACATATAAGCCCGCATACGTTTGTACTGTATGATCTTTTATAATGTTGTATAATTGTGTTTTTAAGGTATAGCCCGTTCCTGTAGCATTTGTATAATACCCTGTTGGTGCTTGCGCAAAACCTGCGATAAAAAGGAATAAAAATAGTAGCGAGTAGATTTGTTTCATTGTCTAATATTGGATTAATTTGTTTTTAAAATAGAGTCGATTTATTAAATAAAAATTTTATAAAACTACTATTTTAATTGGTCTACAAGTTTACCAAATAGTTAATTAAACAATGTTTTTTTGGTGATTTCAGATTGTAATGTATTGTCCTTAAGCGTTGTTTATTTTGGAAAAACTTTATTTTGATAGGCACCTAAATCTGGCGGTAAACTCCTAGTGGTTCCTATAATATCAAACGGAATCAGGAACGCCGAATTCCCTTTTGCGAAAGCAGAAGAAGTTTCGTCAATATTAAACTTATTCTTAGCTACTGAAAAGAATTTGGGATCCTTGTTCAATAGTATAGCATTGTAATGTGCCGTGTCCGTATTAAATTGATAGTCAGGATTTGCCGTGATTTGATTGGACATATTATCAAATTTGATTAGGCAATTGTTGAATTGGTATTCAAAAGCAGCTCCCGTTTTTTTGGTTAAACTCATTTCGTTTGAATAAGAACCATAAATAATACAGTTGTTGAAGGTTGCAGCGTTTAAATCTTTCACTTCCGGAATGGCTCCCAAAATATAATTGCTTACCAAAACTGATACTTGTTGCGAACTGTTCCAGCTATTGTTGAAGGTGGAATGGGTAAATGAATAATTTCCGCCATACGTGCAGGCCAAACTGGCTAATCCTGCATTATTGATGACTATATTTTCTCCATTTATTTTAGCGGTCTGCGCCAAAATTCCGTAGGTGCTGCTGTTGTAAATTTGGGTATTTTTGATAGAAACCGTAGTGCCATCGTTGTTTTGAACCAGTAATCCAATAGTTGCATTTTTAATCGTAAGATGATCAAAAGTGTTATTCGTACTGCCATCAGTAAGCCAAATGGTTCCCCATTGTCCTGGGACATCTGAAAAATTAGTTTCTAAACGGTCGCCTTCAAAAATAACTTCGTTTTCTAGTTTATCCGTTGTTGAAAGGGTTCCATTAACTCGAATCGAAGCTTTATTGGCTACAATTAGCCCAGAATTAGCATGAAAATGAACTCGGGTTCCCGCCTCAAAAGTGGCCGTTTTATTCGAAGGAACTGCTGCACATCCATAAATCACATACGGTTTGTCATTGGTAAATTGCAATTCATTTCCGTTTATTGGATCGTTTTCATCCAGATAAAAACCATCTATTTTTTCATTTCCAATGGGCAGTGCTTCAGTGGCTCCATCAGCAAAACGCTTTGGATACAAGAAAACAGCGTCTTGAATCAGCGTAACCAGTTCTACATTTTGCAGGTTTTCGCCGCTGTCAAACTGAATTTGATCGGTATATAAAAAATCGCTTGTATTAGCATCAGCACTATTAGCAGTAGTTTCTATAAAAATATACAAACTGTCTTTGGATAAAAGGTCCACATTGTTGAAAATTTTCCCTTCTGTTCCCTGCATTCCATCAACGGTCATTCGGTATTTAGAACTTAATCCTTTTCCTAATTTAATACTTGGAATGGTAATGTCGTTTTTACTTTTGTTGTACACTTTGAGTCGGTACGTACTGGAACCTATGTTTGAGAAAACAGTGTCGAGATAAATAGTGTCTTTGGAAAACGCTAAATCGCCTGTGCTGGCTACGGTCTCAAAATCAGATCGACAGGAGCAAATAGAAAGTACTATTCCAATAAAAAGTAAGACTATTTTGAGGCGCATCTCGTTGTATTTTTTGTAAAAATAGGAAAAATCTATTTTCGAAATCAGAATAACAATTGTAATTATTGTTTTGTGACTTATCTTTTATTTAATTTTACATTTTTAAAGCAAAAATATGACATTCGACAAAGAAAAAATACTTCAATATTGCAATCACGTTTCTAAAAACACTTTAATGCAAACGTTGAATATTGAATACACGGACGCAGGAGAAGATTTTTTAGTAGCAACAATGCCCGTGAATCCGTCAGTACATCAACCAATGGGATTGTTGCATGGCGGTGCCTCAGTGGCTTTAGCAGAAAGTGTGGGAAGTGCAGCTTCTATGCTTTATGTGAATTCTGAAGTAAGTGAAGTGCGTGGAATCGAGATTTCAGCCAATCATTTGAAAGCAAAACGGGACGGAATTGTAACGGCAACCGCACGAATCGTGCATAAAGGACGAAGCATTCATCTTTGGGAAATACGAATTACGGATGAAAAGAATAGCTTGATATCGCTTTGTAAATTGACAAATATGATTTTGCCAAAAAGAAAAAGCGAGAATAAATAATGGAAGCAATTAGAGCTAAATCCCAAAAACAGTTTCAGGAAAAATTACCTTTTGTTTTGTACTTTAAGCCTGATTCAGCGGAAGTAACTGGTTTTTTTCAGCAGAACGACACCTTGTTTTCAGTTGTTGATTTCTCAGAAAAAGGATTTGTTTTATCTTCTTTTGATGGAACCAAAACGTATCTTATTCCTGAAAATGAATCGGAAGTCTTGCGCTTTACTTTGGAAAGAAAAGAAACGGCAATTGCTGAAAATAATTTTGTAATTGCTGATACCGCAGCTAAAAATGATTTTCAAGCTTTAGTTGCCAAAGGGATTCAGTCTATAAAAAACAATGAATTCAAGAAAGTAGTTCTATCTCGAAAGGAAATGGTCGAAGTAGCGGATTTTGATTTACTTTCTACTTTCGAGAAATTAGTTCAGCTTTATCCTTCCGCTTTTGTGTATTGTTTTTATCATCCAAAAATTGGGATCTGGTTGGGCGCAACGCCCGAGCAATTGCTAAAAGCAACTGATACTGTTTTTGAAACGATTTCGTTGGCGGGAACACAAAAAGATGTGGGTTTGTTGGAAATTATTTGGAACAAAAAAGAAAAAGAAGAACAACAATTTGTAACCGATTATATTGTTTCAAAACTGGAAAGTGTGGCTTCTGAAATCAAAATAACAGCTCCTTACAGTATCAAAGCAGGAACTATCTGGCATATTAGAACGGATATATCAGGACGTTTGAATTCCGATTCCAGCTTGCAAAAAGTAATTCAGTGGTTGCATCCCACACCGGCTGTATGTGGGTTGCCAAAAGAACGTGCAAAAGCTTTTATTTTAGAAAATGAGAAGTGTGACAGGAGTTTTTATACTGGTTTTCTTGGGGAATTGAATAGCAGTTTTACGACCAAGGGTAAAAGTTCTGATTTGTTTGTAAATTTGCGCTGTATGCAAATTGAGGTTGATTCGAATAGCACAGCAGCTAAGGCGTATTTGTATGTGGGTTGCGGAATCACGAAAGACAGTGTTCCTGAAAAAGAGTGGGAGGAAAGCGTTCATAAATCGATGACGATGAAAAAAGGATTGTAAATAATAGGGAAGGCGTCTTAGCCTAACCTTAAATAAATAAAAAACAAAATAATGAAACTAGATATATTGGCTTTTGGTGCGCATCCTGATGATGTAGAGTTGGGTTGTGCAGGAACCATTTTAAAAGAAATTTCTTTAGGGAAAACAGTCGGGATTATTGACTTGACACGCGGTGAATTAGGAACACGTGGTTCGGCTCAAATTAGGGATCAGGAAGCAAATGCTTCTGCAAAAATACTAGGTGTTGCGGTGCGTGAAAATCTAGAAATGCGGGATGGGTTTTTTGTCAATGACGAAAAACACCAATTGGAAATTATAAAAATGATTCGTAAGTACCAGCCGGAAATTATTTTGTGTAATGCTATTGATGATCGCCATATTGACCATGCTAAAGGAAGTAAATTAGTGTCTGATGCATGTTTTTTATCTGGGCTAATTAAGATTGAAACTACCTTAGATGGAGAGAAGCAGTCACCTTGGAGACCTAAAATAGTCTATCATTACATTCAATGGAAAAATATTGAACCAGATTTTGTGGTTGATATTACTGGTTTCACCGATAAAAAAATTGAAGCAATTTTAGCCTACAGTTCTCAGTTTTATGATGCCAACTCAAAGGAGCCAGAATCGCCTATAACTAGCAAAAACTTTTTGGAAAGCCTTAATTATCGCTCCAGAGATTTAGGAAGGATTGCAGGACTCGATCATGCAGAAGGTTTTACTGTTGAAAGATATTTGGCAGTCAATAGCTTAGCAGATTTGATCTAATTTTCATGTATTTTTTTGAAAAAAAAATTTGCAGAAGTAAACTTATGTCGTATATTTGCCACCGCGAAGCAAATGGTGGTTGTAGCTCAGTTGGTTAGAGCATCGGTTTGTGGTACCGAGGGTCGCGGGTTCGAGCCCCGTCTCCCACCCAGAAAGCAAAAGCTTCGAAGAAATTCGAAGCTTTTTTTGTGTTTTCTATTTTTCGTAAAAATTAGGATTCAGCAGCAATGCATTTGCAATCCAGAGGTAAACTAAACTGCAAGTGTTCCACTACAATTACTCCCTATTTCAACACATTCAATTCCATCATACAGGCTTTCATACTTTGATACGTTCTTTCAATATCATTGTCTAATCCTATAGAAAACCGAATCAAACCGTCTGTCAATCCCATTTCAATTTGTTCCTCCATAGGAATTTCGCTGGAAGTTGAGGTTCCAGGCGCGCTGAACAATGTTTTGTAAAATCCTAAACTCACCGCCAGATACCCCAGATTTTTAGCCTGCATCAATTCCATTAAGGCATTGGCTTTTTCCAAAGTTCCAACATCCAGCGTCATCATACCGCCAAAACCATATTCTGGATTAATCATGGTTTTATAGATCTCATGACTCGGATGGCTTTTTAATCCAGGATACACCGTTTTGAGTCCGTCTTTTTCAAAACGTTCCGCCAGATACATCGCATTATGGCTGTGTTGTTTCATCCGGATATGGAGTGTACGCAAGTTTTTCATCACACTGGCTGATCGCAAACTATCCATTGTTGGCCCCAATAACATGCTTGCGCCACTGTTTACATTTTTTAAACTATCAATAAATTCCTGAGAGGCACATGTTACTCCGCCCACCGTATCGCTGCTTCCGTTGATGTATTTCGTTAAACTGTGAATCACAATATCAGCTCCTAATTTAGCAGGAGAAACGGATAGTGGCGAAAAAGTATTATCAATCACAAGCATTAAATTGTGTTTTTTTGCAATTTTTGATAATCCTTCAATATCAGCTACTTCCAGCAAAGGATTACTCACCGTTTCGCAGTACAAAACTTTAGTTTCAGTAGTAATTGCTGCTTCTACAACGGCTAATTTTGTGATGTCAACAAAAGTGGTTTTGATGCCTAATCTTGGCGTGAAATTCTTTAGGAAAGCGTACGTTCCGCCATAAATTGTTCTGCTGGAAACAATATGATCACCGGAACCGCACAATTGCAGTAATGTAGGCGTAATGGCTCCCATTCCAGATGCCGAAACGTTTGCTGTTTCCGTGCCTTCCATCGCTGCCAGGGCTTTGTCTAAGTACAAATTACTCGGCGAGGAATGACGTGAATACAAATAACAGCCTTCCATATTGCCTTCAAAAGTATCGAACATCGTTTTTGCCGATAAGAAAGTGTAGGTTGAGGAATCAGAAATTGATGGATTCACACCACCAAATTCACCAAAGTACTGTAAATCCTGAATGTTGTCTGCGGGATTGAAATTTTTCATAAGCTATTGTTTAATCGTTTGTTTAGGAGCTATTTCCAGCTATTCACTCTATCTTTTACTTTTTAAATAAAAAAGTAAAAGGATGCCGTTACTATCTGGGCTAGGATATTCAGTTACGTCAAGAAATCCTATTCAAAATAAAATATTTTAAGATTCAAAATCAATAGTGTGTCATTATATTAGATTTTAAAACTAGATAATCTTAAATAATTAATTTTTTTTGCTAAATTAGTTCCGTTAACAGGATTTTTATAGATTATCTATCAATTTGAAATTTTCAAGACAATGGCATTAGACGCAACAGATAAAAAATTGCTTTTTTTATTACAATCAAATAGTAAGAAAACAACCAAAGAATTATCCTTAAAACTCAATCTTTCCGTCACTGCCGTTTATGAGCGCATTAAAAAACTAGAACGAGAAGGAATAATTGAAAAGTATGTCGCGCTGATTAATCGCGCCAAAGCCGAAAAAGGATTTGTGGTTTTTTGTCACCTCAAACTCATTCAGCACACCGTCGACTTTATTGCTAAATTCGAGAGTGATGTAACAAAAATAAAGGAAGTAATTGAATGTTATCACGTGAGCGGTGACTATGATTATATACTTAAAATTGTAGTAAAAGATATGGAAGCCTATCGGGAGTTTTTAGTGACAAAACTCACCACATTACAACATATAGGAAGTACGCACAGCACATTTATGATTAGTGAAGTAAAGAGCACGACCGTTGTTGATATATAAATGTTGCTTATTTTAGTACCATTAAATAATTAAATTTAGAATAAATCAACTGTCCCATGAAAACTAAAGAAATTAGAGAAAAGGGTATCGTGAATTTTGGTAAACTGATGCAGAATGATTCAAAATTAGTCGTTTTGGAAGGGATATTTGACGCTATTTTAAACAAAGAAAAATCTTGCTTAGTTTTGAATAATCAGTATCAAAAACTAGAAGAAGCCTGAAACGCATACTTTTCCGAGAATAGCTCATCAACTTCTTGGGAAGATTTGGAGAAGCGATTAAATGCTAAACATAGTTTTTAAAATTGTTATTTCAAAATTAGCAGAAATAGAAATAATTGAGGCTATTGAATTTTATGAAAGTAGAAAAAAGGGATTAGGCAAAGTTTTTTTTGCTTAAGCAATAAGAATAAAACAATGTTGCATTTTTTTACCATATAAGCCATGTAAGTTTAAGTTTCGATTGTTTTAGCCTTATGTAACTATAACAATCATAAGGTCATTTAAGGTTTAATTCTTATATGACTAATATGTTAAATATTATTTCACTCCTTTTTTAGTATGACATTAAATAGTTTCAACTACTTATCTTAAAAGATATTTAAAATATTAAAAATGAATCCTGAACTTTTTCCACTAAATAAAGAGCCATTTTTCAGAGTATTATCCCTTAAAAAATTCCCTTTTGTAATTATTTATGAAGTATTTAATGATAAAATTATTATTTACTTTGTTTTCAATACTTATAGAGATCCTTCTAAAAAGCCATAAATAATTTTTAGATGGATATTTGGTTATGTCATTCTCTTAATAAAAAAACCTTCTGAATTAAACTTCAAACAAAACTTAATTCCTTAATTTTGTGGAACATTTTATAAAAACACAATAAAAAAACATACTATGAGTTCATTTGACGTAGTCATTATAGGTTCTGGACCAGGCGGATATGTATCAGCAATTCGATGTGCACAGCTGGGTTTCAAAACAGCAATTATCGAAAAATATTCTACTCTTGGAGGAACTTGCCTCAATGTAGGGTGTATTCCTTCAAAAGCATTGCTTGCTTCTTCCCATCATTACAGTGAAATTGCACATTTTGCAGATCACGGAATTGAAGTTTCCGGTGAAGTAAAAGTAAACCTTGAAAAAATGATTGCTCGTAAACAAGCGGTCGTAGATCAGACTTGCAGTGGAGTGAAATATTTGATGGACAAAAATAAAATTACAGTTCTGGAAGGATTGGGTTCATTTGTTGATGCTACGCATGTTGCGGTGGCAAAAGCAGACGGAACTTCTGAAACTGTCGAAGCCAAAAACATCATTATTGCTACAGGTTCAAAACCATCTTCTTTGCCTTTTATCAAAATAGATAAAGAAAGAATCATTACTTCAACCGAAGCTTTGAAACTTAAAGAAGTACCAAAACATTTAGTAATTATTGGTGGTGGAGTTATTGGGATCGAATTGGGTCAAGTGTACTTGCGACTGGGAGCACAAGTTTCTGTTGTAGAATATTTGGACAAAATTATTCCTGGAATGGATGCTTCATTGTCTAAAGAATTGACTAAAGTATTAAAAAAACAAGGCATGAAATTCTACGTTTCACATAAAGTGAAATCCGTAGAAAGAAATGGCGAAGGAGTTGTTGTTCAAGCTGAAAATGCAAAAGGAGAAACAATAACACTTGAAGGAGATTATTCCTTAGTTTCTGTGGGACGTCGTCCGTATACTGACGGATTGAATGCTGATAAAGCAGGCGTGAAAATCTCAGATAGAGGAATGGTTGAAGTTAATGATCATTTACAAACTAATATTCCAAATATTTATGCCATTGGGGATGTAGTTCGTGGAGCAATGTTAGCGCACAAAGCAGAAGAAGAAGGTGCAATGGTGGCCGAAATATTAGCAGGTCAAAAACCTCATATCGATTATAATTTGATTCCCGGAGTTGTTTATACTTGGCCAGAAGTGGCTGCAGTAGGTCAAACAGAGGAGCAATTAAAAGCCGCTGGAGTAGAATATAAAGCGGGAAGTTTTCCTTTCAAAGCTTTAGGACGCGCAAGAGCTGGTGGAGATTTAGACGGATTTGTTAAAATTCTGGCTGATGCAAAAACAGATGAAGTGCTGGGTGTTCACATGATTGGAGCTCGTTGTGCGGATTTAATTGCTGAAGCTGTTGTTGCAATGGAATTCAAAGCCTCTGCAGAAGATATTTCAAGAACCTCACACGCACATCCAACATTTGCAGAAGCAATCAAAGAAGCAGCATTAGCCGCAACTGAAAATAGAGCATTGCATGTGTAAATAAAGAATAAATTTTTGATTTGAATAAAACCCGCTTTTGAGCGGGTTTTGTTTTGTTATAAAGCACGCCTAGTTAGTCCTTGGCCACAAATAAACTTTTATAATTGTTCCAGTGGTTGAAAATCAAAAACATATTCCCCAAAAATAAGAAAAGGGCAATTGGGATCCCCGAAGGAGACAAGAAAAAATTAATAAATAAAATGTTGATGGTTATTGGTAAAATTAAAATACTGGCAAGAGTAACGTAACGACCAGTTACAAATGCTAATCCACAGAGTAATTCTATTGATTTGGCTAATGGCAAGATGTAAGTTGAGGCAACTAAACCCACATTGAAAGCTTTGAAATTTCCCGTAGTTTCTGGTTCTGGTGCTAGTTTTAGAAAAAAGCTAATAGAAGCATAGAGCAATAGAAGTCCAATTAAAGTTCGGATAATAATGGTTGCAATTTTCATAGTAGTTTGTTTTAGAGGTTACATATCAGATAATTATTATTTGGAAATACATTTTTCATTTCGGTACATAATTTTCCATTGATGTTCGTCTAAAGTGGATAAACTATGTTCGTACATCGATCCAGAAACTAATGGATCCATATCAATTGAACGGCAGCGCCAACTACAGTTTTGGTAATTTCAGTTGCTTGTTTCTTATTGTCACTATTTGGTGTCTTTGTTACTTTTTGAGTTTTATAAGTGTTACAAATTGCTTTTTGGGTAAAGTTTTGAAAACGTTGCTTAATGAATAGCTTCACAAAAATATTTGGTACAATAATCATTCGAGCGGTTTGATCATCAATAAAATTTAGAAGGAAAGAAAATCCAGAATCAGAAAAAAAAGCAATCCACTTTCTTTGGTTTTTAACAGCTAAAATGAGCATTTTTTTTGAAGCCATAACGAGAATGATTTAATGATTGAAAAAATCTAAAATTGATCACGCACTATCAAATTTACAAAAAAAATAAGCTAATTTTAATAAATTCTGTTATTGAAGGTTTGTTTTTTGTTGTAGTTTTGAATTTTAAACACCACTATTTTTTGAGAACTTCCATTTACAAGTCTATTTCTGATCCAAAACTGTTCAAACAACAACTTTTATTTTGGTCTCAACAGTTTCGAGAAATCATTTATTTGGATAGTAATGATTATCCGCAAAAGTATTCCAGTTATGATTGCGTTCTCGCAGTAGATGCATTTACTTCAATAAAAACAGATTATCACAATGCTTTTGAGGATTTAAAACAATACCAACAAAGTACCAAAGATTGGCTTTTTGGTTATTTGTCTTATGATTTGAAAAATGATATTGAGCAGTTGCAATCTAATAATTTTGACGGATTAGAATTTCCAGATTTATATTTCTTTCAGCCTAAAAAGTTATTTTTATTGAAAGGAAATCAGCTTGAGATTCAATATCTCAATATGTGTGATGATGAAGTGGAGCTGGATTTTGAAGAAATAAGTATTCAGTGTTCAGTGTTCAGTAATCAGAATTCACAAACAGCCATTCAACAACGAATTTCGAAAGAGAGTTATCTTGAGAAGGTTTCAAAAGTCTTGGAACACATTCATCAGGGCGATATTTACGAAGCCAATTTTTGTATGGAGTTTTTTGCTGAAAACGCAACGATTCATCCAATTGATAAATTTATAAAACTCAACGAAATTTCTCAGCCTCCATTCGCAGTTTTTTTTAAAAATAATAACCATTTTTTACTGTCTGCAACACCGGAACGTTATTTAAGGAAAGAGGGAGAACTGATTATTTCGCAACCGATTAAAGGAACGGCGAAGCGATTTTTAGATGCAGTTGAAGATGAGCAATCAAAAACACAATTGGCTTTAGATCCAAAAGAACGATCTGAAAATATTATGATAACGGATTTAGTGCGTAATGATTTATCTCGAACGGCACAAAAAGGATCCGTTGAAGTGCAGGAGTTGTGCAAAATTTATTCTTTTTTACAAGTGCATCAAATGATTTCTACCATAACGTCAAAATTAGAGGCTCAATATTCGGTAATTGATGTCTTAAAAACCACTTTCCCAATGGGAAGTATGACCGGAGCACCAAAGATTTCGGTGATGAAAATCATTGAACAATTGGAAGAAACAAAACGCGGATTGTATAGCGGTGCCGTTGGTTATTTTACACCAAATGGAGATTTCGATTTCAATGTGGTCATCCGCAGTATTTTGTATAATCAACAAAAAAAATATGTTTCTTTTTCAGTTGGTAGTGCCATCACTTCGCTATCCATTCCTGAAAAGGAGTATGAAGAATGTTTGCTTAAAGCTAAAGCTATGCGCGAAGTTTTAAGCTAAATCAAAATGAATTAATTAAATTTGGACATGCTACAGAAATTTCAAAACCATCTTCTTCACAATTTCCAGTTCTTGAGCGGAAAAAAAATCCTCCTTGCTACAAGTGGAGGGAAAGATAGTATGGTAATGGTACATTTATTTCAGCAGTTGGGTTACACAATAGCAATGGCACATTGTAATTTTCAATTGCGCGGTATGGAAAGTTTTGAAGATCAAAATTTTGTTCAGGAATATGCCGTTACAAATAATATTTTAGTGTTTATCACACAATTTGATACTAAGGCTTTTGCGGAAGATTATAAAATTTCTACACAGGTTGCAGCCCGTGAGTTGCGTTACAATTGGTTTTATGAATTATTGGAAACTGAAAATTTCGATTATATTTTAACGGCACATCATGCTGATGATAATTTGGAAACGTTTCTAATCAATCTGGGTCGAGGAACAGGATTGGAGGGTTTGATAGGGATTCCGGTACAAAACGAAAAAGTAATTCGTCCGCTTTTGGCATTTAGCCAAGAAGAAATGAAAGAATATGCTGCGTTAAATAACATTCTGTGGCGTGAAGACAGCAGTAATGCATCCGATAAATACCTTCGGAATAAAATTCGCCATCATCTCGTTCCAATGTTAAAGGAATTGAATCCTAATTTCCTTTCATCGTTTCATAAAACGCAAACGTATTTGCAAGAAGCGCAAGTCATGGTTGAAGATGCTTCGATTATGATTTACCAGCAAGTTGCGAGCCAAGAGCAAGAAACGATCTATTTTGATTTAAAAAAGCTAAAAAAATTACCCAATTACAAATCGTATTTGTACCAATGGCTGAAAGAATTTGAGTTTTCGGCTTGGGATGATATTTATGATTTGGTCGAAAGCCAATCAGGCAAATACGTTTTGTCTCCGGAATTCAGATTATTAAAAGACAGAGATTCTTTAATCCTAAGTCCGATAAATTTCGTAAATGAAAAGGAGGAATATTTTATTGCTGAAAATCAAAAAGAAGTTAATATTCCCTTAAATCTTACGTTTTGCAAAGTAGCCGACATTAGTATCGTTTCAAATAAAACTATCTTTGTGGACGCTGATAAATTAAAATATCCATTGATTTTGCGTCAGTGGAACGAGGGGGATAGTTTTCAACCTTTTGGTATGAATGGCAAAACCAAGAAAGTAAGTAAGCTTTTTAAAGATGAAAAATTATCTTTGTTACAAAAAGAAAATACATGGCTTTTACGTTCGAATGATCAAATTGTTTGGATTGTCGGTATTCGTCAGGATGACCGTTTTAAAATTGGCAAAACAACTAAGAATATACTTAAAATACAATTAGAATAATGAAGAAACTACTATTTATACTTATTGCTTTTTTGGCTTTTGCCAATGGTGACGCTCAAATTCTTGATCCTGCCAAATGGACTACTAAAATAGAAAAAAAATCAGACACTAATTACATTCTTACTTTCAATGTTGTCATAGAAAATGATTGGCATTTGTATTCTCAATTTACTCCCGATGGAGGGCCGTTGCCGCTTGAAATTAATTTTAAAAATCAAAAAGGAAATTTTAATTTAGTTGGCAAAGCCAAAGAAAGCAAAACAAGAACTGCCTTTAATGATATATTTGAAGTGAACGAAACCTTTTTTGAAAAGAAAGGTCAAATCCAGCAGGAAATTACCCTAACAAATTCAAAGCTAACTGAAATTAAAGTTGATTTTAATTATCAGGTATGCAAAGAGGTTTGTATTAATATAGAGAAGAATTTCACGTTGTCGATTCCTGTTATTTCTAAAACTTCGTCAGTAGCAATAGCAGCAGCAAGCAATCTAACAACAACTGACTCTGTAAAAAGCGATACCACAGTATTACAAACAGAAGCTGCTAAGCCGCAAATTGCAACTTCTGATAAAGTTGTGCCTTTAGATTCTGAACCCGCAACTAAAAGAGGGTTATGGTCTATTTTCTTGATCGCTTTTTTGTCTGGATTTGCCGCATTGCTTACGCCTTGTGTCTTCCCGATGATTCCTATGACCGTAAGTTTTTTTACGAAACAAAGTAAAACAAAAGCAAAAGGGATCAGCAATGCCATTATTTATGGAGTTGCCATCATATTTATTTATGTAGTTTTAGGCTTTTTAGTGACATGGATTTTTGGTGCCGATGCGTTGAATGCGTTGTCCACTAATGTTTGGTTTAACATTATTTTCTTTGTTTTATTAGTAACATTTGCGGCTTCATTTTTAGGTGCTTTTGAAATCATGTTGCCTAATTCTTGGGCAAATAAAGTCGATAATCAAGCTGATAGAGGTGGAATAATTGGAATTTTATTCATGGCTTTAGCTTTAGCAATTGTTTCCTTTTCATGTACCGGACCTATAGTTGGAACGCTTTTAGTAGAAGCTGCTTCTAAAGGGGGAATTGCTCCAATCGTAGGTATGTTCGGTTTTTCATTGGCTCTAGCCTTGCCATTTATGTTATTTGCTATGTTCCCGGGTTGGTTGAATTCATTACCAAAATCAGGTGGCTGGTTGAATACCGTTAAAGTAGTTTTAGGCTTTTTAGAATTGGCTTTGGCATTCAAATTTTTGTCCAATGCGGATTTGGTATTGCAATTGCATTTCTTGGAAAGAGAAGTTTTCTTGTCAATTTGGATTGCTATTTTTGGAACATTAGCCTTTTATTTATTCGGCAAAATTTCGTTGCCGCATGATAGTCCAATGGCACATATTTCAGTAGGAAGATTGTCTTTTGGATTAGTAGTTTTGGCTTTTACCATCTATTTGATTCCTGGAATTTGGGGAGCACCATTAAAATTAATTTCTGGTTTCCCGCCTCCAATGACCTATAGTGAAAGTCCGTACGGAGTAGGAAATTCAAAAGGTGGTTCGAATGCATCAGCTCAAATTTTGCCGGAAGGCGCGCATTTAGGTCCACACGATCTTGTTGCTTTTGACGATTATGAAAAAGGATTGGCTTATGCCAAATCAGTAAACAAGCCTATTCTACTTGACTTTACAGGATATGCTTGTGTAAACTGCAGAAAAATGGAAGATTATGTTTGGTCTGATCCTGCGATTTTAAAAATATTACAAGAGGAAGTGGTATTGATTTCTTTGTATGTTGATGACAAAAGAGAATTGCCAGAAAGCGAGCAATATGTGTCTAAGGAAACGGGTAAAGAAATTGTAAGTGTGGGGAATAAATGGAGCGATTTTCAAATCACAAGATACAAAGCCAATGCGCAACCGTATTACATTGTTTTAGATGTAGAAGAAAACATGTTGTCTGATAAACCGGAAAGTTATAACTCAGATATCAATGCCTACAAAGGGTGGCTGAGAGCTGGAATTGATCGCTTTAAAAAAGTTGAATAAATGGTATATCCGGTGAAAAATACTGGATCACATATAAAACACAAATTGCACTACTTTGCACGAATCAGATCGTGGAAAGTAGTGCAATTTGTGTTTAAACCAGACACATAAGCGCTATAAATAATTGTTGAGTGCGTTATTTCATTGAGGTAAAATATACTGCTGTCTTTTATTCAATAATTTTTTCTATGTAATCAGAATTTAAAAGATACAAAGCACCCATATATCGTATTTGAAAAGCAACTAAATCTCCTATTTTGTAAGTCTTTTTAGAATTAGAAATATCGATAACTAACATATCAGAACTGGCATCTACAATACTAATATCTTCATCATCGCATTCGATGTATTGGGGTTGCATGTCTAACAAACCTATATCCAGTATGGCTCTAAGGGAGGTAATTCCCAGATCAGTAACATCATCCATGGAGAAGGAATTTCCGGCTACATTCTCTCCTAATTCACCTGTTGGCGTATTTGGCTTTTCGGTAATTTCGATGATTTCAGCATATAATTTGAAAACATCATGGTGCATTCCTTCGATGGTATTTCCTGTAAATAAATCTTTGCCGAAAAAAAGCGCTTCTCCTATTCGGAAATGATTGACCGCCATTGGTCGGGCATTTTTAAGGAGTAGCGGTACCGTAACAGAGGTTCCTCCTGAAACGAACGGAATACTAATATTGAATTTAGCTTCAATGAGCTGTTTGTATAAACTTAACTGGATTAGCTTGTCCTGCGTTGGCATTACACCACTAAGGCAATTAAAATTAGTGCCAATTCCAGAGATCTCAATATTCGGCATTTTTAAAATAGTACCATAAAAGGCTATTAATTCTTCACCCATAACACCTTCACGAAGATCACCCATTTCAATCATAATGATGATTTTATGCGTTTTATTTTGCTTTACTGCTTCATCCGAAAGTAATTGGATGGTGTAGATTTCAGTGTTGAAACTAATATCAGCATACTTAACAATGCTTTCAATACTTCGTTTTGCTGGGGGTTTTATGTAAACGGTTTGGATTTCCGGATCTAATGCTTTAATTTTTTTCAAATTACTGACTCTGGAATCATGCATTTCCCGTACTCCCAAAGCGATTATTTCTTTGAGATAAATTTTATTTCCACACAATAGTTTAGAAACCACCCCCCATTGGATGTCTCTGGACTTAAAAATAGTATCCAGAAAAGCATAATTTTCTTCTAGTTTTTTGCGATATAATTTTATAAAGGCCATTATTCTATAATTTTTCGTGGGATTGTTTTAGAAATCCGAGTTAATAATTCATAATTGAGTTGGTTGCTAAAGTCACTAAACGAGGCAACTGAAACCGATAGTTCTTTTTGGGTCCCTATCAGGACCACTTCATCTTCTTTTTTTGCTATCTCGATATCAGTAATGTCAACGGTCATCATGTTCATATTTACCGAGCCCACCACAATGCAGCGTTGTCCATGAATAAGGACACGTCCTTGATTGCTTAATGACCTACTGTATCCGTGGCAATAGCCAATAGGGATGACAGCAATTTTCATTTTTCTTTTGGCCATAAAACTGGTTCCATAACCAATGAAATCACCAATATTTACTTTTTTAACGCTCATTATAGTGCTTTTCCAAGTGATAACACGTTGCAGTGGATCTATTTTGTTCTTTTTAGAATTGAGATAGGTAACAAATACTTCGGGACTGGACCACAATCCGTATTGCATTATTCCGATGCGCACCATATCCATTCTGGTTTGCGGAAACATTATTGATGCCGCAGAACAAGCAGAATGTTTTATTTGTGGCTTCAGGTCATTTTTACAAAAAAACGTATAAATTTCTTCAAACTTCTTGATTTGCTGGTCAACTCTATAGTAATTAGTTATACTTTCGGCACCGGCATAATGCGTGCAAAGCCCTTTGAAAGTTAGATGTTGTTTTTCTTTTTTTAATAAAGCCATCACTGCGTTGAGTTCATTTTTATCAAAACCGGTTCGATTCATTCCTGTTTCAACTTCAATGTGTAGAATTGCTTTTTTGCCGAGTTTTTTTGCTGTTTTGACAGCTTGTACAAGTCTACTTTTATCAAAAACATAGAATTCAACATTATTTTTTATGACCCATTCCATATCTTCATCCTGAACGAGTCCCATTATCATAATAGTTGCTTTATTTTGTAATGTGTTTTCCACAACTTTAGCTTCCTGAACATCAAAAACCGAAAAGTGATTTACGCCACATTGAAAAGCCATAGACACAAATTCTTGAACGCCATGACCATAAGCATTTCCTTTTACGACTGAGGAAACCAGTACTTTTTTTCCAAAAGTCTTTTTTAGAAAGTCGATGTTGTTTTGATACGCGGAGCGATTAAGCTCTATAATTGAGTTAGTGTGCATTTGTAATTTGTTTGCTGATGTGATAAAAAACGGAAACTCCAGTTGCAATTATTTCGTCTGGAAAATCATAATCAGGATTGTGCAATGCAGGAGTGTTTACTCCAGATCCTAGTCCAAACATGGCGCCAGGATAGTGTTGTGTGAACAAGCCAAAATCTTCACCCCAAGTAAACGGTTTTTCTTTTTCGAATAGCTCAAAACCATTGATTTTTGCTGCTTTTTTGATAAATGTTACTGCAGTTTTGTCATTTTCATTTGCTTGAAAACTTTGTGTCCAACTGGTTTTACACTTCAGTTGATGCACTTTTGCAATTGATTTGGCTAAATTTTCTAAAGCGAGTTCTATCTTTCTCATTTGCAAATTACTGTCGCTACGTACCGTAAAATGAATTTCTCCTTCACCAGCTGCCACGCCATAGGCTTTACTACCTATTTTAGTATAAATAGGGGTAATCAGACAATAATTTTCTTTGGAAATATCCAATTGATTATTGGCATCAAATTGATTGATAATAGCGGCTATTGCCAAGGCAGGGTTTATTCCTTTTTCGGGCTCACCTGCATGGGCTGTTTTGCCTTTTAATTTTATGATAATGCTGTTTACTGCGCAGGTAAAAGTTTCGTTTTTCACTACAATTTGATTTATGGGAAACCCCGGCAAATTGTGCAGTGCAAAAACATAATCGGGCTGAAATGCAGCAAATTTGGGATCCAATAATACTTTTTGAGCTCCACTACCATCTTCTTCAGCGGGTTGAAACAACAAAATTACAGTTCCTGATTTGGGTTTGTTCGTGTGCAATTCAACAGCTAAACCGCAGAGAATAGCCATATGGCCATCATGACCGCATTTATGCGAAACACCATTAAAAATGGAGCGATGTTCAAAACTATTAGTTTCTTCAATTGGCAGAGCATCCAGTTCGCATCGAAATAACACTGTTTTCCCAGTTTTTTTTCCTTTATAAATAGCAACTACGCCAGTTGTTCCTACTCCGGTAATCAATTCATCAGGAGGATAATTTTCTAGAAAAGAAATGATGCGTTTGGATGTTTCAATTTCTTTTCCGGAAACCTCAGGGTGTTTGTGTAATTCCTTTCGCAACCGCACAAGTGAATCGATATACTGTTTTGAATTTTCCATTTTTGGATTATTTGATGAGGCGCATTTCCAGATATTTATTTGTAAAACCTAGTTTTTCATACAGTTTTTTGGCAGGATTGTCCGGTTCTACATGCAATGCAATATTTCCTTCGGCAATCGATATTGCTTTTTGCATCAATTGTTTTCCAAATCCTTTTCCGCGCTGGCTGTTGTCCACCGCAATGTATACCAAAATATTTTCGGGAATAAAATCTTTCATTCCCGTGTTGTTCAAGATCACAACGCCTACGATTTTTTGTTCTTCGATTCCCACTACAATATTTCCTCCTTTGTCAGGATTCATGACGTAATCAATACATTTTTGAATGTCTTCAATCGTATCGCCATATTGTTCTAAATGCGTATAAAGGAAGAGTGCTATAATTTGATTGGTATAAATTGTATCTTCTGTGGTAGTGGCATTAATTTGTTTGAATTCCATTTTGTCTTTCTTTTTTGTTATGGTAATAGAGTGATATTGTAACGAATAAAATAAGAGAAATACTTATTCCATAAAGGTTTGCGTCTAAATGTTCGGGTAATTTTAATCCTAAAGGTAGTTTATTCTCCGTAATAATTAGTATAATGGTGGTTGCACCTCCAAAGAGCATGCTCCAAAAAGCAGCTGTTGGATGGCTTTTCTTCCAAAACAAAGCACCTATGACCGGAACAAATAATCCCGACACCATAAAAGCATAGGAGTAGAGCATCAGTTCAAGGACATTTTGCATTTGGGAAGCAATTAAAATAGCAAGAAAACCAACTATTAAAGTGACCAATTGTGAGAGCCGCAGCTCTTTTTTATGACTTAATTCTTTTTTTGAAAATTTTGCAATAATATCAGTGACAATATTTCCGGAAGCTGCCATTAAGCAACTGTCCGCTGTCGAAAGTATAGCCGAAAAATAGGAAGAAAGCATCAATCCCATTAATCCTACAGGCAATATGGTTGCCAGTAAAATAGGTAATCCCATTTCGCTGTCCATATTGGCTGCATCAGTAATGCCGTCAAACATTCCTTTGGTAGCAGCTACTTTCGCTAGCATTCCCAGAATCACTCCCATGAATGCCATTATTGGCCATTCAAAGACGCCTGCAATAATCCAGGCTTTTTTAGCTTCTTTTTCACCCTTGCTGGCATAAATTCGCTGGTATAAAGTCATTCCTACAAACCAAATGGGAATAATCGTTATGGACCAGTTTAGAATTTGATACCATCTTACATTGGTCATCGATAAATACTCAGGTGCTAATGTCGCTTTGATCGCCTCAAACCCTCCTACGGCATTGTAAGCAATTGGTATTCCTATAAAAACTAAGCCACCAATCAGGACTAACCATTGGATTGTGTCCGTATAGATAACAGCTTTTAATCCGCCAATGGCGGTATAAATTACAGCTATAAGTCCCATTACAATTAGCGCTGTTTGTAAATCAAGTCCCTTTATGGTCGCCGAAGCTAATTTGGCTCCGGCCAGAACCTGCGAACTCGTAAATCCAACATATCCAATAGCCGATATGATTCCTGCCAGCAGCGCGACTTTAGCGTTATAAAAATGATCAAATATTTGCGGGAAAGTAAAAAACTTATATTTATGTCCTAATGCACTTACTTTTGGAATAAGAAAAACAGCACTTAACCAAGCGCCCAAGAGTCCGGTAAACAGCATCCATGAACCAGAGATTCCCATAGTAAAACCAAGTCCACCTAGTCCTATCGAGAATCCGCCACCAACATCGGTGGCAACAACGGATAAACCAATGTGCCAGCTGCTCATATTTCTGCCACTTACATAAAAATCTTCAGCGGTTTTGTTTTTGTTAAAAAAATAAACGCCAACTCCTAACATAGCCAGCATATAAACAACAAAAATTGCATAATCTATTGTGTGCATACTATTATTTTCGATTATTTAATAGCCTGTTAATGGAATTTTTCCAAAAGGCAAAAAGGTGCGATAAACGCACAAAAAGATGATTTTTTTAGAGTATTTTCTAAAAATAAGGGATCTTAGTTTTGGGTTAAAAGTTCATAAAAAAAGACTTTATTAACCACAAATAATAATTTGGTATTTTACAAATGTAAGGCAAATTATGTGAAAAAACCTGTAAAAATCTAGATATTGTCTTTTGTGTGGCTAATAAAGAGCTTTTTAAGGGGCAAAAACACTTGTTTTTGAAAACTGAAATCAATGCGTTTTTTTATAATAAAACACAAGAATCTGAATTCAAATAAACACTACTTGCAGTTACAAAAAGAAGTATGTAGTCAAAAAATAATCATTGTAATTTTCCAGGTACTATTTGATAATTACAATTCTGTTTTCTCAAAAAAGATGGAATAACGATATTATATTCCGTCAGATTTTTTATCTTTAAAAACTATTTTTAATCCAAAACATTCATGAAAAAATTATTAAGTATTTCTCTTTTTTTTATTGGTGCAGTTCTTTTTGCCCAAGACAATAAAGCTAGTTATGTGTCTGAAAATTACACGAAAAAGGAAGTGCATATCAAGATGCGCGATGGGGCAGAGTTGTTTACATCGATTTATACCCCAAAAGATGTTTCTAAAAAATATCCAATTATAATGCAAAGAACACCCTATAATTCGGGACCATATGGGGAAGGGCAGTTCAAGAAAAGTATTTCACCTAGTGAAACGATGATGAAGGAAGGATATATCGTAGTTTATCAAGATGTTCGAGGCAGGTTCATGAGTGACGGTTTATACGATAACATGCGTGGTTTTATTCCAAATAAAAAAGGCAAGAAAGATACTGATGAAGCTTCGGATACGTATGACACGATAGATTGGCTGGTCAAAAATGTGGCTAATAATAATGGAAATGTAGGAACCTGGGGAATCTCATATCCTGGATTTTATGCGACATATTCTTTGTTGAGCAATCATCCGGCCTTGAAAGCAGTTTCACCTCAGGCGTGTATTGCTGATTTCTTTTTTGATGATTTTCATCATAATGGAGCCTATTTGTTGAGTTATTGGAAGGTAACGCCATTGTTTGGTCCGCAAAAAACAAAACGTACTGCGGAGCCTTGGTACAAATTCACGAATACGGGTACAAATGACGATTACCAGTTTTTCCTGGATGCAGGACCTTTATCTAATTTAGACAAATATTACGGCAAAGAAAATGAATTTTGGCAACAGCTGAAAGATCATTCGAGTTATGATGATTTTTGGCAAAAGCGTGGAATTTTACAGCATTTGAACAATATTAAACCAGCTGTAATGACAGTAGGAGGTTGGTTCGATGCCGAAGATTTATACGGACCTTTAAACACGTACAGCACGATCGAAAAGAGTAGTAAAAACTACAATACAATTGTTATGGGGCCCTGGAGTCATGGCGATTGGGCTAGGAATTCAGCGAAACAAGTGATTGGTAATATTAATTTTGGAGACAGTATTTCTGGATTTTATCAAAAAAATATTGAATCTAATTTCTTCCGTCATTTTTTGAAAAATAATGGAAAAGGAGCCAATAAATTGCCAGAAGCTTATGTTTTTGATACCGGAAGAAAAGAGTGGAAAACCTATGATGCGTGGCCTCCTGAAAACACTGAAAAACAAGATTTCTTTTTGCAGGGAAACCAATTGACAAAAATGGCAAAGCGAAATATTTCTTTTGAAGAATTCATCAGCGATCCGAAGAAACCAGTACCCTATTCAGAAGATATCAAGCAACCAGGGCTTACACCAAGAAAATATATGACCGATGACCAGCGTTTTGCTGCAAGACGTCCTGATGTGATTGTTTTTGAAACAGAAGTATTGAATGATGATACCACATTAGCCGGTGAAATCTTGGCTCAATTACAAGTTTCTACTACAGGAACTGATGCGGATTGGATTGTAAAAGTGATTGATGTTTTCCCGAGCGACGAACCGGAAACAAAAGAAGTTGCTCCTTATCTAAAGATGAGTAATTATCACATGATGGTACGAAGTGAAGTTATGAGAGGACGTTTCAGAAATAGTTTCTCAAAACCGCAACCTTTTGTAGCCAATGAAAAAACACCAGTAAATATTAAATTACAAGATGTTTTTCATACGTTCAAAAAAGGACACAAAATCCAGATTCAGGTTCAAAGTACGTGGTTTCCATTTATTGATTTGAATCCACAGACATTTGTTGACAATATCTTTTATGCCAAACCAGAAGATTTTCAAAAGCAAACTCATAGAATTTATAATGATTCAAAAATTGAGTTTAAAATTTTAAAATAGATAATCCGTTTACTTACAAAAAGCATTCGATTGTATTTGAAACTAAAATCCCAATCTTTTTTAAAGATTGGGATTTTGTTTTTAAGGTATGTAGGTTGAAATTATTATGATTAAGCTATTTACAAAGCCTTTGGTTCATTGTTTAATATGGTTGTTCGTTACTTGTACCAAACTACATTTTACAAATGAATTTTAGCTCTTTTGTCATTTCGACCAAAGGGAGAAATCACATAACGAGAGCAACTGATGTGATTTCTCCTCCGTCGAAATGACAAAATAAAACGCAATGGCATTAGTAACGGATGGTCATATTGTTTAAAATAGGAATTGCTTTTAGATTATAGATATTTAGAACAGATAAGAGCAAAAAAAACGCTCTGAAATTTCAGAGCGTCTCTAGCTTTATACGGAAGATTTATAGAAATTCACCGTGTTGCGAAATATCTAAGCCTAATTCCTCTTTTTCGTCACTCACTCTCAGAGGAGTTATTTTGTTGACAATAAAGAAAAGGAAATAAGACATTGAGAATGCAAATATGGAAACGACAACCATAGCAAATAATTGATTTAAGAATAATGTTGTTTCTCCAAAAATAAGTCCTTGGTTATCACCAACGGCCGCGTTTATTGATTTTGAAGCAAATACACCAGTCAAAAGCATACCAATCATACCGCCTACACCGTGACAGGCAAATACATCTAAAGCATCATCAATTTTACATTTGTGGAAATTTCTAACCACTAGATTACTCACGATACTGGCAAAAATACCTATGAACAAAGCATGAGGAATACTGACAAAACCAGCTGCAGGAGTAATGGCAACTAATCCGACCACTACACCAATACATGCTCCCATTGCCGATAATTTGTGACCAAGAATTTTATCAAGAAATACCCAAGCCATTCCGGCAGCTGCAGCAGCAATAGTTGTTGTTCCCAGCGCTTGTACGGCAAGTCCATTAGCTCCTAAAGCGGAACCTGCGTTGAACCCAAACCATCCAAACCACAACAATCCGGTACCTAACATTACGTATGTTATACGTGCGGGATTTCCTTTTGCTGCTTTTCTTTTACCAAGGAAAATTGCTCCGGCCAGAGCTGCCCAACCTGCACTCATGTGAACGACAGTTCCACCAGCAAAATCCAGTACACCCATTTTAAAGAAAATACCTTCAGGATGCCATGTCATGTGAGCCAGCGGAGTATAAACGAGTAGTATGAATAGAACCATAAATAATAAGTACGCCCAAAAACGAATGCGTTCTGCAAAAGCACCGGTAATTAAAGCGGGTGTAATGATGGCGAATTTTGCTTGAAATAAAGCAAAGAGCATAAATGGAATTGTTGGCGCTAGACTCCAAGCTGTGTTGGTACTTACGCCTTGAAAAAATAAATTTGGAATTGGATTTCCTATTATTCCGCCAATAGTTGGACCAAATGATAATCCGAAAGCGATCACGATCCACAACACGGTAACAATTATCATTGCCATAAAACTTTGAAGCATGGTGCTAATAACATTTTTTTTACCTACCATTCCTCCATAAAAGAACCCTAAACCCGGAGTCATGATTAATACAAGTGCAGTGGCAACAATCATCCAAGCGGTATCACCCGTATCAAATTTTATTTCCTCTGCTGGAGCGGGATATGGTGCTAAGAAATAATTTGAACAAAGGGTTAATACCAAAATCGTGATCAATATCACACTTAAAATAATTTTTCGCATCGTTTTTTAGTTTTAAATTTCGATAAAAATATAAAATTGTTAAACATACCCCTATTATAAAGTGTATTAATGTTTTATTTTTATGATTTTTATAATCTAGCCCCTGTTTTTTTATGGGTATTTTATATTTTGAAGGCGAAATTCGATAATTGTTAAAATCTAGTTAAATAAAATAACCAATTCAACGGAGACTTGAGGTCTTGTGTTAAAAAATTGTACTTCCAATCAGGAGATTTTTTTGCATTTAGCATTAATGCAAAATTTGACATATAAAAAATGCACCAATTGTATAGCTACAAGTGATGCATTTTTTAAAAACTAAAGAATCTTCCTATTTTAACAGATGAAGGCTTAAAAGTTTGTAAACTTCATTGATGTTATTTCCTCCTTTGCCAAATTGTTTTACAATTGGAGTTGCGTCATTGTTTAACCAAATTTTCAGCTCGGCATCCATATCTAATATTCCGGCACTTTCCTTAGAGAACTTTTTGATACTCGAATAGGGAATTGACATGTAATCTACCTTACTGCCAACTAACTGTTTTTCGACCAAAATCAGTCTTTTATTGGTGAAAATAAACATATCCCGAATCAGTTTATATGCTTTTTCGATTGTTTCACCATTAATTAATATTGGTTCAAATTCAGCAGCAACATCTTTAGTGTTTACTTCAGAGGCATTACCCAGGATGGCGTTAAATAGTCCCATTGTATTTGTTATTTTTGATTGTATTTTGTTTTGTAAATATCGTTCATTTTTGTTTGGTGTGTTTCTAGACTAATCATTCTGCCTTGAATAAAAGCATTGGTCAGTTTGTTTGTTCTCATGTCTAAAGCATCACCCTCAGAAATAAATAGTGTGGCATCTTTTCCTTGTTCTAAAGTACCACATTGTTCGTCTATACCTAATAATTTGGCAGTATTGAAGGTTATTAATTGCAGCGCTTTTTCTTTATCAAGTCCGTATGCAACACATGTTCCGGCCAGAAAAGGTAAGTTTCTCGTGTTCATACGTTCCATAGAACCACTATTTTCTAAGCCTACAAGAACGCCTTTATCGGTCAATAGTTTTGCGTTTTTAAATGGTAAATCAATGTCATGGTCGTCATTTTCAGGCATATCGTGTACTCGTTTTAATAATACTCCAATGTTATTTTGTTGTAATAAATCAGCTGTTTTATAGGCCTCGTAACCGCCAACAATTACTATTTTTTGAATCCCATTTTCTTTTGCCATTTGTACGGCATCGATAATTTGTTTTTCTTCGTTCGCATGTATAAACAACGTTTGATTTCCGTCAAACAATCCTTTTGTAGCTTCAAATATCAAATTTCTTTCCTTGGAACTATTTGCTAAGTAAGCTTTGGCATTAGCCAAAAAAGCGGTTATCTCTGAGTTTTGTTTTACATAGTCCTTATTCGCTTCGATTGTTCCGGGTTCAAACCAGGAGCCACTTCTTTTAAAACTAGAAGGGAAATTCAAATGAATCCCATCGTTTTCTTTTATCAGTGCATCCTTCCAGTTCCAGGCATCAAGCTGAACGATGGATGAAGTTCCTGAAATTCTTCCGCCACGTGGTGTGATTTGGGCCATCAAAATTCCGTTGGGTTTAATAGTTTCAATTACTTTTGAATCGGCGTTATAGGCAATAATGCTTCTTACGTGCGGGTTCATGTTTCCTATTTCGCTTTCATCATCAGAAGACTTTATGGCATCTATTTCGACTAAACCTAAAGTAGAATTTGGCGCAATAAATCCCGGATATACGTGTTTTCCGCTGGCATCAATGGTAACGTTATATGCCCCTTCGGCTAGTTTTATCAATCGGGCATCTGCCACTAATGTAATTTTGCCGTCTACAAATCCTATAGCACTGTTTTCGATTATTTCACCATTTCCTAAATGCGCTGTAGCATTGAGAATTAAAATAGATTTCATCTGTTTTGAAGCAGGAGCTTGCTGTGCGTTTGTATGTATTGATATGCTAAATACCAATAGTAAAATATATATATATTTATTCATCCTATTTTGTTGTTTTTTTAGATTTAATAAACGTTGATTTAATGAGCTTAATATTCTAAAGTATCACAATGATATTCTGTTTTTTCCTTCTTTTTGGGCTCTTGAGTGATCATTCCTTTATTCTTTTCTTGCAATAATTGGCCTATTAACTCATTTCTTTCTCTAGTGATTGCGACTCTTTGCTCTTCATCTTTTTGCACATCAAAATAAATGACACCTTCAATTATTGTTTTTTCGGCTTTAGCATAAATAGATAAAGGGTTGTTGTTCCAAAGTACTACATCAGCATCTTTTCCTATTTTTATGCTACCTACTTTATCATCAATATGTAACAATTTTGCAGGATTTAAAGTCACGAATTTCCAAGCTTCTTCTTCTGAAATATTTCCGTATTTCACTGCTTTTGCAGCTTCTTGATTTAATCTTCTTGACATTTCGGCATCATCAGAATTATAGGCTACCACAAGTCCTGCATTGTGCATGATCGGACCGTTGAATGGAATGGCGTCATTTACTTCAAATTTGTATGCCCACCAATCCGAGAATGTTGAGGCTCCTACACCGTGTTTTTTCATTTCATCGGCTACTTTATAGCCTTCAAGGATATGTGTAAAGGTGTTTACTCTAAAGTCAAATTTTTCGGCTACATTCATCAACATCAAAATTTCAGATTGTACATAGGAATGACAGGATATAAAACGTTCTTTGTTTAGGATTTCGGCTAGAGTCTGTAGTTCTAAGTCTACTCTTGGCGCTTTCCCTTTTCCTTTTTTACCCTTTGAATTATAGGTTTTCCAAGCTTGGTCATATTCTTTTGCCCGTTGAAAATAATCTGTAAAAACCTGTTCTACTCCCATTCTTGTTTGAGGAAAACGAGTTGGGTTGGAAATTCCCCAGTTGGCTTGTTTTACATTTTCACCTAAAGCAAATTTTATAAATTTTGGTTGGTCTTTATAAAGCATTTCTTCGGCAGAAGCACCCCATTTCCATTTGACAATAGCCGAGCGTCCTCCTATAGGATTAGCAGAGCCATGCAATAATTGTGAAGTAGTGACACCACCTGCTAAATCTCTATAGATATTAATGTCTTCAGAATTGACCACATCCTCAATTGTAACTTCAGCACTCGAGTTGTGTCCTCCTTCGTTGACACCTCTTGAGATTGCTATATGAGAATGTTCATCGATTATTCCGCTGGTCAAATGTTTTCCTTTTGCATCCAAAACCGTGGCGGAAGCATCAGAAAGGTTTTTGCCGATGGCAGCAATCTTTCCATTTTTGATTAAAACATCTGTTTCTTCTAATACCCCTTCTTTTTCATTGGTCCAAACCGTGGCATTTTTGAATAAAAGTGTTTGTTGTGTTGCTTTTTTTGCCGTCCCGAAAGCAACATTTGGAAATGTTGTTGGGAAGATCATATTATTTTTTTCGATTTTAGAAGAATCAACCGCTTTCATAAAAGGGGCCGTTTTTACAGCGCTCCATTGTACTTCATTGCCGTTGAATAAAACTGCTTTACCAGAAAGTTTTTCAATATCGGCGATTAATCCCGTTACTCTTGTAAAGCTAGTTTTCGTAGAATCATTTGGTTTGATTATAAGTGAAATCCAGTTATTAGCAAGGGTAAGTTTAGACTTTACTTTTTTGGTGTCAACAGTTGTGATTTCAGATTTTGGTGCAGCAATCTCTCCATCAATAGTCCATTTGTATTTGTTGTTATTTACGGTTAAATCATAAGTACCGCGAATATCTTTGGTCATAATATCATTGATAATATACTTGTTTCCTTGAACCCAGTTTTCGAAAACGATGGTTTTTTCTTCAAAAATTTCTCCAGAGGTGATCACAAAATTAGCTAAACTCCCGGTTTTTAAACTTCCAATTTCGTTACTTTTACCTAAAATAGCTGCTGGAATTGTTGTTAGCGCTTCTAATGCTTTGGTTTTATCAAAACCATATTTAATGGCTTTTAGAAGGTTGGTTCTAAAATCTTCGACCTTCTTTAATTTGTCCGTCGTCAAGGCGAAAACGATGCCATTGTCAGATAAAACTTTGAGATTGGTAGGTGCTTGATTCCAGAAACGTAAATCTTTCAATTCCATTTGATTGGCTTGGTAAGGATCAGAGACGTCATAAGCTTCAGGGAAATTGATTGGAATTATAAATTTAGAATTTGTTTTTTTTATTTCTTCAATTCTTTCAAATTCATTTCCCATGCCTTTTAGAACATAGTTCAAACCGAATTCTTTTGCTATTTTAGAAGCTCTTAAACTGTTTAATTTATCCTCTGTAGCAAATATTTGTACTAATTTTTCATTATTTGCTAAGGCTTCTAAAGATAAATCTTTGGTTGTTGCATTCCCTTTTTTGTACCAATCTAAATCAAAGTACATTTGGCGTAATAAGGCCATCATTCCCATTAGGGAGCTGGGGTAGGATTGATTTGTTGTGGCACTTTTTGTAAAGGCAAAATGATTAGTGATTTTGTCAGATAGTAATTGAGTGCTTTTATCAGCGTTGTTCAAAGCGATTAACATTCCGGATCCTCGGGCAATACCATCTGAAACGTGGGTGCCTACTACGCCAAATCCTGCTTTTAACAACTCTTCAGCTTTAGCGGGGTCGTATTTAAAGCTTTCATAACTGTTCACTTCTGAACGAATACTTTCATTCCAATAATAACCTGCTCTTTTGGTATCGTACAAAGGATTTCTTTCTGAGCTTGTTATTCCTTTTGGTTTTTCAATTCCAAAATTGGTGTAAATGTCAATAAAGGAAGGATATATTGATTTTCCTTCGAGATTAATAGTAATGCAATTTTTAGGAATAGCAATCGAATTCCCAACGCCAATTACTTTACCGTTTTGAATCAATAAAGTGCCTTTTTCAATAATTTGTATTGGGGTAACATAAATTTTTGCATTGGTAAAAGCAGTAAAATTGGTGTTTTTATTTTGAACACCTTCGTTGTTAGGAAAGTATTCCTGTGCGTAGATTTTTGGCAGTAAAAAACTAAAAAATAGTAGGAGTAGGATTTTTTTCATAGTGTGGTTTCTAATTATTTTCTAAAAGTAGAAAAATGTTAATGTTATACCTTCACTTTTTTTAATTTTAACATTTGGTTTTTGCGAAAAATGCACTATATCGGACTGTTTGCCAAAGTATTTTGAGTATTTTTTGATCAAATTTTTGCTATTCACTTTTTATTGTAATTTATTGTAAGATTTAGTATAATAATAAGAAAAGTTTTCTCTAATTTTAGAATCAAATAAAAACAGATGCTAGTTAAAGTTTTTGGAAGTGCAGTTTTTGGAGTTGAAGCCACAACAATTACCGTTGAGGTAAATATTGATAAAGGGATTGGTTATCATTTAGTTGGCTTGCCGGATAATGCCATCAAAGAAAGCAGTTATCGGATTGCGGCGGCGCTCAAAAATAATGGGTACGCTATGCCAGGCAAAAAAATCACTATCAATATGGCTCCCGCTGATTTGCGCAAAGAAGGCTCTGCATATGATCTAACTTTAGCTATAGGAATTTTGGTGGCATCTGGACAAATCAAAGCGGAGGATGTTGATAAATACATCATTATGGGGGAACTTTCCCTTGATGGAAGCCTCCAGCCGATACGTGGCGCTTTGCCAATTGCAATTAAAGCCAAAGAAGAAGGCTTTAAAGGTTTTTTTCTTCCAAAGCAAAATGTCAAAGAGGCGGCAATTGTAGCGGGACTAAATGTGTATGGAATAGAAAATATACAGGAAGTAATTGATTTCCTTGAAGGAAAAGGAGCGCTGGAACCTACAACAATTGATACCAGAGCCGAATTTTATAAAACATTAGACTTTCCCGAATTTGATTTTAGTGATGTGAAAGGGCAGGAGTCTATAAAGCGTTGCATGGAAATTGCCGCTGCCGGAGGACATAATATCATCTTGATTGGCCCGCCGGGAGCAGGGAAAACGATGTTAGCCAAACGATTACCCAGTATTTTACCGCCCATGACGTTGCGTGAAGCACTTGAAACTACCAAAATTCATAGCGTTGCCGGAAAATTGAAGGAAGTCGGTTTGATGAATCAGCGTCCGTTTCGTAGTCCGCATCATACTATTTCGAATGTTGCATTAGTTGGCGGAGGAAGTTATCCGCAACCCGGCGAAATTTCTATGGCACACAACGGCGTTTTATTTCTGGATGAATTGCCGGAATTTAAAAGAGACGTTTTGGAAGTAATGCGACAACCTTTAGAAGATCGCGAAGTAACCATTTCCAGAGCTAAGTTTACGGTTACTTATCCCTCCTCATTTATGCTGGTAGCGAGTATGAACCCGAGTCCAAGTGGTTTCTTCAACGACCCGGATTCGCCACAAACCTCTTCGCCACACGAAATGCAGCGGTATTTGAGTAAGATTTCGGGACCTTTATTAGATAGAATTGACATTCATATTGAAGTGACGCCCGTTCCTTTCGAAAAATTATCGGATGATCAAAAAGCAGAAAGCAGTGTTGATATTCGGAAAAGAGTGACTGCGGCTCGAGAAATTCAAACCGAACGTTTTGAGCAAATGGAAAACATCCATTACAATGCCCAAATGAATACCAAACACATTCGGGAATATTGCGCTTTGGACGATGTTTCCAAGCAATTATTAAAAACAGCTATGGAACGATTGAATCTTTCGGCGCGGGCGTATGATCGTATTTTGAAAGTGGCCAGAACTATCGCTGATCTTGATGCTGCTCCAATAGTGGTTTCCAGCCATATTGCTGAAGCCATTCAATATAGAAGTTTGGATCGTGATGGTTGGTTGGGGTAAAATTGATTTCAGATTTTTGATTAACGATTTTTGATTTTAGATGTTTCACTCCTGCAAAATTGAGAATGCGCTTGCGCTAACTAGGAAAAAAGAAAAGACAGAAATAAATACGTCAAAAAAGAGATTTCGAGAGAAATCTCTTTTATTTTTGCCAAATGTTAGAAATTCTGTACCAAGACGAATATATTATTGCAATTAATAAACCAAGTGGATTGTTAGTCCACAAATCGTTTTATGCGCGCGATGCGAAAGTTTATGCGATTCAAGAATTGAGAAATCAAATGGGAGGGCAACACGTTTATCCTATTCATCGGTTAGATCGCAAAACATCTGGTGTCTTGTTATTTGCATTGGACAAGGAAGTTTTAAAAATTATGAATGATCGTTTTGCCACACGCGAAGTCGAAAAAAAATACTTAGCCATTTTGCGTGGATGGTCACCCGAAGAACTAACGATCGATTATGATTTAACCAATGATGATGGCATTATACAAAATGCAATAACCTACTTTCATCGATTGCAAACTACCGAAATTGAGTTAGAATTTAACAATAAACCTACGTCACGATATTGTTTGGTAGAAGCGATTCCTGAAACGGGACGTATGCATCAATTACGAAAACATTTCAAACATATTTTTCATCCCATTTTAGGAAGTCGTCCACATGGTTGTAACAAACAAAATAAATTATGGTTGGAAAATTTTGAACTGAAAGGAATGATGCTTCATGCACATCAGTTAATTTTTAATCATCCCATAACAAATGAACCACTTATCTTGAATGCAAAGATTAATGAAGAGTTTAGCAGAGTAGGTACTATTCTTAATCTAGATTTGAATACGTATAAAGAGAAACAGATTTTTGATTAAAGATTTTTGATTTCAGATATTTAACCTCTGCCATTGCTAGCACGAGCGTTCCGCTCGTGCCTATTACAAATTTATAGTGATTTACTTTTGTTAGTGTTCACGAACGGGACGCTCGCGCTAGTGGGGAATGCTTTTGAAGCCTGTTATATGGCGTTTTTATTTTAAGATTTTATCTCCATAAAACAAGGTTAGTAAGCAAATTGACAAACAAGGAAGCAAACCGCTTACAAGAGCTATTGGAAATCCTACAATTATTATTGACGATATAATGTAAATCAAAAATCCAGATCCGAATTTTAAAAGTCTTTCAGTTCTACTCATGTTCTTTGTAATAAAAACAATGAAAATAGGAATAAAGAAACTTAGTAAAAAACCTCCAAATTTGGAATTTACATTAGCCTCTGAATCTAAAGTTGTCCAACCAATAATCCCCATTAAAGTCAAATTAATAATCGTCAGAAACAAATAGTTGATGATTATTTCTATTTCCTTTGGTTTAGATTTTAATATTTCCGCTTCAGAATTGGGAATGCCAATGTCTAGAATATCACATATTAATTTCAATGTGTGTCCTCTTGGTGTATTTTCATTGTTTTCAATTCTCTGAATTGTTCTCAAATTAACCTTAGACAATTCAGCTAATTGTTCTTGGGTCAAATTTTTACTTTTTCTGGAATTTGCAATTAAATCAGCGATTGAAGTCATACTTTTTTTTGTCAAATTTACATTATCAGTTCGAATTTCACTATGACATTTTAACGACAAATCAACGTCATTTCTTTTGACACATGATTTTCACAAAATGACGCATAACTAGTGCATATGTATGACAAATGAATATAAAGCAACCTAATTTAGGTTATTACTCGTTCCAAACGAGCACAAATAAATATGAATGAACCAATTCGAGTGAGGATATGTTTAAGTCAAGATATAGAACGTAAGAATTAATAAGTCATACAATAATAACAAATAGAAAAATTGAGACGTAACTTTAAACTTATCTTTATACCAATAATAGATGGATGCAAATGGTATTAAAATTATTATGGCCATAATTGGCAACCAAAAAAGTTCAAATATTGCTCCAATAATCGCATATCGATAAACATTTACAGTTTGAGAAGCGATACAAAAAATCAAGGCGATAACATTAAAAAGCAAAATAATTTTAAATAGACTATTTGATTGATTTTTAGTTTGTTTACTTTCCATATTAAAGCTTTAAGTTACTAGAAGTTTTTAGGTTCTTGCTAAATAGCACACAATTAGTATATACTTCTGACATAATCATATATAGCCATCGGCTCGTGCCAATTAAAAATTCATAATTATTTACTTTTGCTAGTGCTCACGAGCGGGACGCTCGCGCCAGCTGGGAGTCAGTTGGCGACTAAAAAATACATACTCAAAGTCGGAGACTTTGCGTAACAGGTCTTCTTTGTACTTAAAAGTCACTTTATATTATTTATAATCTGTTTGATATAAATAATATCACTAACTGAAATAATACCTGAATTTTCGTTATATGACCAAAGCCCTTGTGCAGTTGATATAGTATTCGTTTGAATGTAGTATCCTGAAATTAGGCCCATTAAGCTCCAGTTCCAATTACCTTTTTCATACGACTTTATAAAAATTGGGCCGCCTGAAAAACCTGGAGTATTATTACCATCAAGGAATGGGCTTAAAAGTCCGTTACTTTCCATTTGTCCTGAAAATATTGCTTTCTTTATCAACGGCAATGGATAGCCATCGATTTCGATTGGCGACATCATTGTATGAAGCGAGAGTGGATACCCAAAAAAGAAACAATTATCTCCAAAAACTATATTTCCATCAACATTTAGAAAATCATCATATCTTTTATTATTAAAAAATGAGTATCCTAAATCAATTACAAGTGCATCTAGATTTGCATTTGAATGTAAACGTGCTATACCTTTTATAATTCTCCAACTTTTATTTTGCATAACTTCAAAGTTAATCGAATCATTTTCTCTTACATTTGGAAACAAATGTTTTGCTGTCAGTATTAGTGTTCTACCATCTTTTTCAATGGCAAACGAAGAACCTGTTGATTGATTATTTTTAATATATAATACTCTTTCAAATACAAAGTCAGGTAAAGTATTTTCGCTAACATTTTGTCCGAACATATTTAAGGAATTGATTAAAAAATATAGTAAAATGAAATTTATGAATTTAGCCATTTAATTAAAATTATATGAGAGCCCTCATATTTTTATAAAAGATCTATTAATATATTGGTTATCCAACATATGAAATGTATGTAGCTAAAGTAAGGCTTTTTTATTTGTAAAATATATGTAGGGCAGTTTTTCAGTTTTGGGAGCTTGAGGGGAAAAGGTATATCTTGATTCACCAAACTCAAAAACGCCGAGAATTTGATCCTTACTGCTAGGATTTGGACTAACAAATTAAGTTAGATAGCGCAGTTCTTCTAACTGTGTTCATAAACGAGAGCAACTTTATTTTAAAAGATTTGAATATAGAAGGTCTTTGGAAATAAAAACGCTATCAATAGCCCCGATAGAAATGAAAAACCTTCTTAGAGCTGGTGTTCAGCCCTAAGAAGGTTTGTAATGTATAGCGGGAAATACGTTCTAAAAAAACGAACTCGTTCTGCTCCTAAAAAAGAATAAAAATTAATTATCTATTAGAACGTCTGTCATTATTTTGACTTGGACGTCTTGGACCAAAACTGTTATTGCTGCTTCGGTTTGTAGTGTCTGTTTTTGGTTTTCGCGGCGTTGAATCGCGTTGTTGTCTTCCTTGTCCTTGTTTAATTGGTTCTTTGGAAGCGTTAGGATCGGGTTCGAAACCTTTGATGTTTTCTTTAGGCAAATTCAAACCTACTAATTTTTCGATATCACGCAAAAAGACCGTTTCATCCGGACTGAATAACGAAATAGCTTCACCATTGGCTCCAGCTCTTCCGGTACGACCAATTCGGTGGACGTAATCTTCAGGAATGTTAGGCAATTCAAAATTGACCACATGCGGCAACAATGGAATATCCAGTCCTCTGGCCGCAATATCAGTAGCGACTAAAGCGGTTAGGCTTCCGTCTTTGAAACCCGCCAAGGCTTTGGTTCTTGCTCCCTGACCTTTGTTTCCGTGAATGGCTGCTGCTTTGATTCCGGCACTAATCATACTTTCCGTCAGTTTATTAGCGCCTTGTTTGGTACGGGTGAAAACCAAAATTTGTTTCCAGTTTCCTTCCGTAATCAATTTAATAATCAGTTCAGTTTTTTTCTCTTTGGCAACAGGATAAATTATTTGAGTAATAGCATCTACAGTAGTATTTTCCGGAGTTGCTTCTACATGAACGGGATGGTGCAAAATGCCCATCGCCAATTTCTTGATGTCTTTAGAAAAGGTCGCTGAAAACATAAGATTTTGCCTTTTTGCAGGTAAAACTTTTATAATGCGTTCAATGTCTCGTACGAAACCCATATCCAGCATTCGGTCTGCTTCATCTAAAACTAATATTTCAACTTTCGCAAGTGAAATTAAACCTTGATTTTGTAGATCAATTAATCGACCGGGAGTAGCAACTAATACATCAATACCTTGACGCAACTGAGCAACTTGTGGTTTTTGATTTACACCTCCAAAAATCACAGTACTGCTTAAATCTAAATAGGTACTGTATTCTTTGATATTTACAAATATCTGCGCTGCTAATTCTCGTGTTGGAGTCAAAATTAAGGCGCGAACTGGTCTTTGACTCAAGTGCTTTCCTTGCGATAATAATTGTAATATCGGCAGTGTGAAAGCGGCTGTTTTTCCTGTTCCTGTTTGAGCGGATGCTAATACATCTTTTCCTTCCAGGATTGGCGGAATTGCTTTTTGTTGTATTGGTGAAGGCGATGTGTATCCTTTTTTGCTGATGGCTTTTAATAAAGCATCTGATAAGCCTAATGAATTAAATGACATAAATTATATTTATGAAGTAAAAATTAGTGTTTAATTTACTTCTTTGAGTTGGCGCGAAGGTACTGCTAATTTTTCCGATCTGCTTTTGATTGCTTAATTAAAGAGCGTAGCATATTTAAGTATTGTACACTTCTGCATAAATCATCTTCTGTTAGCGGTTAATCAATATGAATTTGCTGATGAATTTTATTTTAGCCAGTGGGTATTTATCAAACATTTTTTACTCTAACGCTTCAAAAGTATTGCCTTGATTGATGTCTCCCGATTGATATCCTTTCATAAACCAAGCTTTCCGTTGCGCAGAAGTTCCATGTGTAAAAGACCCAGGAACAATATGACCTTGTATTTTAGCTTGGATTGCATCGTCACCAACTGCGTGAGCAGCACTTAAGGCATCGTCTATGTCTCCTTCTTCCAAGAAATTGTTCATTTTTTGGTTATAATGTGTCCAAACGCCAGCATAAAAATCAGCTTGCAATTCAAGAGCTACCGATAGCTTATTGGCTTCAGCCTGGCTTTTTCCTTCTTGCATTTGTCTCATTTTAGCAGAAGTTCCTAGTAAGGTTTGTACATGATGTCCTATTTCATGGGCAATTACATAGGCTGTTGCAAAATCGCCTCCTTGTGCTCCAAATCTGGTTTTTAGTTCTTCAAAAAAAGCTAAATCCATGTATACTTTTTGATCAGCCGGACAGTAGAAAGGTCCCGAGGCAGCCGTAGCATCACCACATTCCGTTTTTACTGCTTCCGCAAAAAGAACTAATTTTGGTCGTTCGTACTGTCTGTTATTTTCTTGAAATATTTTGTCCCAAACATCTTCAGTATCCACTAATATGGATTGTATAAATTTGCCTTCTTCAATTTCTGTTGCGGTTAAGGCTCTTTCTTCTGTAGGAGCGCTATTTCCTTGATTCAGTTGCTCTAGTATTGGCGTAAGCATTTGGGTATTTTCGCCCCCAAAAACATTCAGTAACAATATAATAACTCCAATAATTCCACCTCCAACTATTGTTTTTCCCGTTGAAGACATTCCTCTTCGATCTTCAAAATTTTCGCTTTGACGTCTGCCGCTCCATTTCATAATATATTGTTTTTGTTAAAATTTTCAACAGATAAAATTACGTAAATTAAAATAATAAATAATTGACTACTGAATCCATTTAGAAATTATTTCTTCAATAGTTCCTTTTATGATGGGTTTCGAAATATAATCATTCATTCCTGCAGCAAGACATTTTTCTTTTTCTTCTTTTTCGGTGCCGGCAGTTATTGCAATTATAGGGATATTTTTGCCAGAGCTCAGGCTTCTGATTTTTGCTGTTGCTTGGTATCCGTTCATTTCTGGCATTTGAATATCCATGAAAATAAGATCAGGCTGTAGTATTTCAAATTTTTCAATCGCTTCTTTACCATTTACTAGCTCGAAAATGGTTGGATTTAGAATTAAATTTTTGATAATAGTTTTGAGTAATAACATATTTACTTTATTGTCCTCAACAATCATGATGCTTATTTTGTTAGTCTTTTTTACGGTTGTACTCGGTGTTGTCTTTTCTATAGCTATTTTTGGATCAATACTGATTTCCGTAGTTTCATCACTGGTTTTTAAATCTAAATCAAAATAAAAAGTACTACCTAATTCAATGGCGCTTTCTAGTAGCAAAGAGCTCTTCATGATTCCTAATAACTGATTGGAAATGGTCAGGCCCAATCCTGTTCCTCCGTATTTTCTAGTTGTAGAGCTGTCTTCTTGCGAAAAAGCTTGAAAAATTTTATGTTTGTTTTTTTCTAATATTCCAATTCCAGTATCAGTAACTGCAAATCGAATTGTAGCATTATAATCATCTCTTTTCTCGATAACTGTAACCTCTAACGTGATCGCTCCTTTTTCGGTAAATTTGACTGCATTTGACAATAGGTTAATTAAAATTTGTCTTAATCGAACAATGTCAATCCAAAAAAAACGAGGAATTTCCTTTGAAATATTCAAATCTAGACGAAGCCTTTTTTGGTTGGACTCAAACAATATTAAATCGATAATTTGATCTAGAACTTCTTTTACATTATACTTTTCAATATGTAAGTCTAGTTTTCCGGCTTCAATCTTCGAAAAATCAAGAATATCATTTACTATATCTAACAACGAATAAGCAGATTGTTTGACTGTATTAATATACTTTTCTTGGGTTGAGTCAAGTTGTGTTTTGATCAATAAATCTGTAAATCCGATAATTCCGTTCAAAGGTGTTCGTATTTCATGGCTCATATTAGCTAGAAATTCTGATTTGGCTTTATTAGCTGCTTCAGCAAATTCTTTATCTTTTATGACACTTTCATTTGTTTTTCTTTCTGTAATATCGATAAAAATACCTTCTATAAAGGCAATTTTACCTTCTTTGTAGATCACATCACCAAATTCTTCAATCCACACTAAAGTGCCGTTTTTGTGAATGATTCGGTAGATTAAATGGATCGCTGTGCCGTTTTTTATAGCATTTTGTTGTGCAAAAATTGTTTGTTCTTTGTCCGGCGGATGTATTAAATCGATAAACGATAATTGGGTGTTGAAAAATTCAGATTTAGAATATCCTGTAAGTTTTTCAATTTTATCGTTTATGTATATTTTGGTATTATTTTCATCATAATTTGATAGATATACGGTTCCTGGAATATTATTGGCCAATAATCTGAACTTTTCTTCACTTTCATTTATTGCCGTTTCATTTGTTATTCTTTCGATAGAAGCTGCAATATTTCGGGCTAAAGTTTGTAAAATATTAATTTCGTCTTCTGTCCAGCATCGTTCCTTTTCAGTATCATCAAATCCTAAAAAACCATGAAATTTGTTTTTTATAAAAATGGGGAAAAGTATTATTGAGACTACACCTATGTTAATTAACTTGTTTTTTAAAGATGGATTTTCAATTGCCGGAATGATTGCTTTGTATATTTTATTATCTAAAAGTGGGGTTATTAGTTCCTCTAAATATTCGTGAGGTAGATTTTGAAGCTGCGGATTATTTTTAGTTAATTTTGTGTCATGCACAAACCACCTGTATTTTTGACTTATGGAATTTTGCTTTTCATCATTTTGGTAATAATAAGCTCTATCTGATTTTGACGCTTTTCCCATAATAATTAGAACATCAGAGAAAATATCGTTGATCTCAATACTGTTTAAAAATTTCTCGGTACAAAGTGCCATGGCGGACAAAAGTTCACTCTTATATTCTAATTTCTTTTCAGTTTCATAACGACTGTGGGAAATCATGGTCAACGATAGGATATCTGCAATAGCTCTGGCAAAATTAATATCGTCATTGTCCCAATTTATCTTTAGTTTTGTTGATTCAAGGCATAGAACACCAATGAGTGCTCCGTTGATATAAAAGGGAATGTCCAGCATTGACTTTATATCATATTCTAAAAAATAATTTGCTGTGAATTCTGATAATCCATATTTATTGAATACGTCAGGTGCACAAATTTGTTTTCTACTTTTTAAACTTTCAAAATAAATAGGGAATTTTTCTTTTTCAAGAACGGTACCTTTGCTGAACAAATTTGTTTCTAAATCATATTGATTTTCACATGTAATAATGGTTTCCGTATATTTCCAATAACCTACTCGATTGCATTTAGAAACCTTTGCTGCCAATTCAATTATTTGGCTAATGCTAAGCTCTAGATTTCGATCGTTACTAAAGTTCGTAGTTGACAATTGCTTAATTATCTTGTTGTATTCTTCAACTTTTTCCTGTCGTATTTTGTGTTCGAGTTCAATATTTTTTAATTTAGTAATGTCCCTTGCTATGCAAGAGTATCCTATTATTTTGCCCGACTCATTTCGGCGAATTGTTACTTTTTGAGAAACCCATAATTCCTCACCATTCTTTTTTAACAATGGGAATTCAATCGCTGGAAAATGAGGCTCATTTTCTATTAAATTCTCGTAAAACGCGATTATTTGTTCTTCATAATCTTTTTGTATGAATGCAGAATAATTTTTTGTTAGTATTTCATTTTCCTGATACCCCAAAGACTTGATGATAAATTCATTAACAAATATAAAATTACCCCGATGATCAACTTCAAAAATTAAATCTATAGCATTTTGAATTAAATTTTTATATTGATTTTGAATGTGAATTTCTGAAGTAACATCTTGACCAATACCAATAATCAAATTGTTAGAAAATTTCTTGTCTTTCCACTGAATGTGTTTGAATTCGCCATTTTTACATTTGACTTTTCGCGTAAATAACCGATCATCTTTAAAATTAACATGATAATCTTCTCCATAAAACTCTTTGTCTTCAGTAACCTTCCAGTATCCCATTCCCATAACTTCATTGACTGAATAACCTAAAATAGTCTTGACATTTTCACTGCAAAAAACAATTTCTCCTTTTTTATTTGTAGCAAGAATAAGCGAGTTTCCTTTATTGACAATTTCATTTGTAAAACGTAATTTGTTTGAAATTTTCAATAAAGAGGTGTGGCGTATGTAGTTAATTATAACAACTATTAAAAAAGAATTTGATAAAATAATAGTTGATTCTAAAGGAGTTATCTCAAAAATATATAACATATATAAAAATGCACAAACAGCCACAAGAAAAATCCAATATCGTTTTATAGGTTTAAGAATAGAGTAAGAAAAAAAGAGCGTAACTACAAAAGCAACAATTGGAATAACATCTGAAGGGGAAAGAATCAAATTTCTCGAGATGTGACTAAAACAAATTACAAAGAGAATAATGAAAATTTCGCGCAGGTTTCGGAACACAAAGACTGATTTTTTACTAAGAAAATGAACAATTAGAAAAATAGCACCTACAGTAAGATTGGGAACTAATAAACTCTTAGGTCTTACTTTGAAAACTTCAAATATAATTTCAAGAACAGGTATTAATAGTCCGAAGTATAAAAGATAGCGTTGGTATTCTAAGTTTTTATTCTCCTCAATATTATAGTTTTTTATAAATGAACTGCTTAAAATAGTTTTAGCTTTGAAAATATTATAAAAAAGTAAAAAAAGTAAAATAGGGGTTACGATCCACAAAAAATTATCGATGAAAAATGTATTAAAAATTCTAAAGAAAGTAACCGCTGAGTTAGTGGCGTTTAATAAGCTATAGTATAACACAATAGAAATAGTTATTTAGGTTTAAAGAGTAGTTTTGACTTTTTTCTTTAAAAAAATAAATATAGTATTATTTTTTATTAAAAGCCAAAACTAGAGTATAATTCTATTTTCGCCTTAAAAAAAAACGGTATTGTTTAGGACATTATTTCGGTTTCTGATGTAGTTTCAAAACCAATAATTTCACTATAAATCGCATAATACAAGGAATACATAAATGGAACTGTGAAAACAATACCAATACAGCATCCTATGAGGCCCACTAGAGTAGAAATGGCACCTACAACCAATAATCCCAGCAAAATTAATGGCTGTTTCGCAACAATCCTCACGCTTGATTGTATTGCTTCAATTGCAGTTAAATTTCCAAAGATGATAAGCGGAATAGTAAGTATCGTGAATAATATTATGGTTACTGAGATAATAAACCCCAGGAGCGGTATTTGTGCATAATCAATTAATGACGAAATTAAGGTGCTGAAAATTGATATTAGTAAAGTGGCACTGAAGAGTTCTTTGAAATATGTCAATTTGTAATATTCAAACATGGTTGACACATGAAATTCTTCATCTCTTTCGGCACAATATGCCATTTTTATCAAACCTGCACTTATAGGACTAAACAAACTTGACAATAAAACCGATATACCGGATATAATTAAAATATAGTTCAAGCTTAAATTTTCAGGCTGTAAATTCTCAGGTTTCATTTTTTCAAGTATCATGGCTGAGTCAAAAAAGGAAACCAGAAGCACCGAAACAAAAATAATGAGCGATACAAAAAACACAAAAATAATTAAGCCACCGTAAATTGCAATTTTTTTATAATTTTCAAAAGCGTGGTTAAAAATGATTCCAAAATCTAAAGGATATCCATTTTTTTCTATTTCGTTTATTCGGTTTTGTGTAGTTTTTAACATTTTTTTGTCGTTTTAATGGGTTAATTAGTCAATTATTTCGCAAAATAAACATCTTCAAAAGGTACTCTGAAACGTTCACCGTATATCCCTTTTTCGTCTCTGATACCGCAACCGAGTATCATGTTTATTTCGCAAGATGCTGGTAAATGTAATATTTTTTTTATTCTCAGCGAATCAAAACCTTCCATTGGACACGTATCATAGTTTATGGCAGCCATACTAATCATGAAATTTTGTGCTGCAAGTCCAGCACTTTTATGCGCTACAATGCGCATGTCGCTTTGTCTCGCTTGTCTATAGATGGGTCTGAATAACCCAATGAATTGAAAAATAAGAAATTTCATCATTCCAATAATTCCTGCAATATCAAAATACAGTGATGGGACGATTTTTTGATAGTAGTTTAAAGCAAGTTTTTCTCTTTTTGAATATTCCGCTTCAGGTTTGTTGCCATATTGTGCTTTTAAGAAAGCAATATTAGACGCGGCTCTTTTTTGCCATAAATCTTTTCTGGCCAAGACCACCACCATTTGCTGTGCAGTTTTTGCCGCATTCTGATCAAAACTGGCAGCTGCTATTTCTTTAATTATTTCCGGTGAAACAATATGATAAAATTCCCAAAGCTGCATATTACTGCTTGTAGGAGCAAGTGTGGCTAAGTAAATACACTCTTTCACTTTTTGCACATCAATAGCTTCATTTTTAAAAACCCGAACTGATCGTCGGTATTTTATGGATGCACTAACGGTTTTTTCATTGGTTACAACCATTTTAACATTTTTTGAATGGTTTTTAATTTGTCTTTGTATGGTGCATATCGTAGGGATAAATCCAGCCAGGTTCCTCTTTTTACGATTGCTTTTTTGTGCGAGAACGTGTCAAAACTCAATTTTCCGTGATAGGCTCCCATTCCTGAAGTTCCTACGCCTCCAAAGGGTAGGCGATTATTAACTAAATGGCTTACAGTGTCATTGATGCAACCACCTCCAAAAGAATATTTTTGTAAAATTTCCGCAATAAAAGATTTGTTTTGAGAGAATAAATACAATGCTAATGGTTTTTCGAAACTTAAAACTATTTTTTCAATATCCGCTTCTGATTGGTATGAAAGTATAGGCAGTATGGGGCCAAAAATTTCTTCAGACATTACCGGACTATCCATTTTTGGCTCGTCCAATAGCGTAGGAGCAAGGAATAATGTATCTTTATTATATTGTCCTCCAAAAAGTATTTTTTGATTTTCCAATAGGTGCAATTGCCGCTGCCAGTTTTTTAAATTAATAATTCGGGCGTAATCAGGAGATTCCTCTGGATTTGTACCTAGTGCCTTTTCAATTTCCAGAATTAGGAAAGTAACGAAAGTCGCTTTCATTTTATGGTGCACCAATATATAATCAGGTGCAACACACGTTTGTCCGGCATTTATGATTTTTCCCCAGACAATACGACGGGCACTAAGTTCTAAATTTGCAGTTTCATCAACAATGCAAGGACTTTTTCCACCTAATTCCAGGGTAACTGGAGTTAAGTTTTCGGCTGCTGCTTTTGCTACAATTCTACCAACTGCAACACTTCCTGTAAAAAAAATATAATCCCATCGTTTTTTTAATAATTCCTGGGCAACAGTCGCGTCTCCGGTAATGACGACGACATCTTTTACAGGGAAAGTTTCACTTATGATTTTCGCTATTATATTGGATGTATTGGGAGTGAGCTCAGAGGGCTTCAATGTTACTTTATTCCCGGCAGCAACAGCAGCTACCAATGGGCATAAAGCCAGTTGAAATGGATAATTCCATGGAGAAAGAATCAAAACATTTCCGTAAGGCTCACTATATATATAATCTGAGGAAGGAAAATTCAAAAAAGAAGCGAAAACTTTTTTTGGTTTAGCCCAAGAATCAATGTTTTTGATAGTTTCTTTCAAATCACTAATGACGTAATTTGTTTCTGTTAAAACGGCTTCAAAAGCGGGTTTTTTAAAATCATCGTAGAGCGCTTTAATAATTGCTTGCTCCTGTTTTATGATGGTATGCAATAGTTTTTTTAAAGATTCTTTTCGGTAGTCTACACTATTTTCATTTTTCATAGGTACAGATTTATTATTTTAACCCAAGTCGGTAGCCTACATAAAAATCAGCTTGTTTGCTGTCGCTGGCCAAAGCAGTCACGATAGAACTGGATCCCATATAAAAGCCATACACTCTAAACCCGATACCGCCTGTAATTCCAGAAATTTCGTTTTCCGACCATGAGGAATATATTTCATAATTTTTTAAAGAAAATCGGGGCGTAATCGAGGTTACATTTTGAGTTGTCACTTGATTATCGCTGGTGTCATTGTTTAGTTTTTGTTGTGTGTACAGCGCAACGAAAAATTTAGGAATTACTTTTATATCTGCATAAGCGGAGAAAACCGTAGGTAAGGTAACTTTGAAGTTTTTGCTGGATGCAGTTTTGGTTAAGTATCCCTCGTTTAATAAAATGGCTTCTACTTCCTGTAAATTGTTGGTGTTTTGAAATTGACTTAATGCCAACCCATTTGGATTGGAAAAAGTAGACTGTATGTTTAAAGCATAATTAGCTGAGGAATTTGCATCATCTTTGAAGGTCATTGTTCCAATATTTCGCACAGCTAAACCTGCATTTATTTTATAACTGTCTTTGTCTTTCCATTGGTAGTTTACCCCAAAATCAGCTGCAACTCCGTTTAGTTTTCCAAAAACGGATTCAGAATAATTATTAAAATCAGTAAAACCATCTTTGAAGTTTCCGGAATAGGCAATGTTCATTGTAGCCTGAGTATTATTTAAAAACGCTTCGGCACCAAAAGTATTTATGGTTCCCTGAAATTGATCCAGGCCTAAGTTTGTGTATGATCCAGGAAATAATAATTTTAGGGTAGCACCTGCATTAAATTTGTGGTTTTCATTTTCGAATACGTTTCTGGCTGCTGAGAATCCTAATTCTCCCCAGCTTGTCCCATTTAAACGTTGGTTGTAATCATTACTTATCGATGAAGAACCAATAAGATTTCCAGTATTGATTGCCGCACCAAGTTGCGGGTCAATATCAATTAAATTTAATTTTGCAGCAGCTTTTGTAGTAAAACCAAAAGCCCATTTGTTCATTCTCATAGCAAAACCAGGGCCATAGATTTCAGCATCTACGCGCATGTTTACAGGAGTATTTCCTGTAAATAACAAGTTTTCCAGGTTTTCGCCATTAATAATATCACTAAATCCTATTTTATTATTGGAAGCATTTACGCTCGCCGCAAAAATATTTACTTCATATTTTGAACTTAAATTAGATAGTTCTGCAGGATTTATGCCGGCATTGAGTATTCCGACTCTACTAGACATGTTGATTCCTGAAAAATGGTCCTGAGCGGATATATTTAAAAAAGAGATGAAACAAGTAATAATAAGTAGTTTTTTCATAAAAATTGTTTTGGTAAATTTATTGTCTGTAGAAGTTAAAATTATGATTTTAATGTTAAATAGCGTTCCAGATTACATCATTTGGAGCAGGCGCAATTATTTCTATATTTTCTTTTGAAACAGGATGAATGAATACTAATTTTCGAGCATGCAAATGGATGCCTCCATCCGGATTGCTTCGGTCAAAACCATATTTTAAATCCCCCTTTATGGGAGATCCAATGGCTGAAAGTTGTGCCCTGATTTGGTGGTGCCTTCCCGTATGAAGGTTGACCTCAAGGGCATAGTAGTTGTTGAGTTCTTTGATAATTGTATACTCTAAACTGGCTAATTTACTTTCTGGAACTTCTTTTTCGTGTGCTTTTGAACTATTATTTTTTTCGTTTCTTTTTAAAAAATGAACGAGTTTATCGCTAGCTTTGAATGGTTTGTTTTTGACAATAGCCCAATATGTTTTTTGAGTTTCACGGTTGCTGAATAATTCATTCATCCGAGTTAGTGCTTTGCTGGTTCGTGCAAATACGACTATTCCAGTTGTTGGCCGGTCTAAACGGTGCACCACACCCAGGAAAACTTCCCCAGGTTTATTGTATTTGTCTTTGATGTATTCTTTAACTACATCTGATAACGGTTTATCGCCCGTTTTGTCCCCTTGAACAATATCTCCTACGCGCTTGTTAATTACAATAAGATGATTGTCTTCGTGAAGGATTTGCAGATTAGTTTTATTGGAAATTATTTTCATTTTTCAATTCCCCTTTAGGGGGTTAGTGGGCTTAATATTGTTCATTCGCATTAGGGAAATCACTTGATTTTACATCTGCAACATATTGACCAATGGCCGTTGTCATTCCGTCATATAAATTCATGTACCTTCTTAAGAAACGTGGACTAAATTCGTTGTTCATTCCCAGCATATCATGAATCACTAAAACTTGTCCGTCAACGCCACCACCGGCACCAATACCAATAACTGGAATCGAAATACTTTGTGCCACTTTTTCGGCTAAATGAGCGGGAATTTTTTCTAAAACTAAGGCAAAACAACCTAATCTTTCCAGTAATTTAGCATCTTCTATTAATTTATGTGCTTCTTCCTCTTCTTTGGCACGAACGGTATAGGTTCCAAATTTATAAATAGATTGTGGTGTTAAACCTAAATGTCCCATAACTGGAATTCCGGCGTTTAGTATTTTCTTTATAGAGTCTTTAATTTCTTTACCACCTTCCAGTTTTACGGCATGACCACCGCTTTCTTTCATGATTCGGATAGCAGATCTCAAGGCTTCTTTCGGGTCGGATTGGTAACTTCCAAAGGGTAAATCCACCACCACCAAAGCTCTTTCTATGGCTCTTACCACAGAGGAGGCATGATAAATCATTTGGTCCAGAGTAATCGGTAATGTGGTTTCATGGCCAGCCATAACATTTGAAGCAGAGTCCCCCACTAATATAACATCAACTCCTGCCGTATCAACAATTTTTGCCATGGTGTAATCGTATGCGGTAAGCATCGAAATTTTTTCTCCATTGGCCTTCATTTCAATCAATGACTTTGTAGTAATCCTTTTGTAATCTTTTTTTGCGACAGACATATTTCCTTTTTTTGAGAATGTAAAGGTACTAAAATGTATAATTTTAGGTTAAAAATGTAACACTAATATTGTTTTGGATACAAATTAATTAAAAAAGTAATCATGCGAAAAATTTTAGTACTGACTTTATTGTTCTCCTCGGTATATTCCCAAGCTCAAAATCAAGAAGTACAAAGCGTAATTGAAACTTTTTTTCAAGCTTTTCATGCCAGAGATTCGCTCCAATTGCATCTGCTTTGTGACGATACAATGATCATGCAATCTATTACTGAGAATGAAAAAGGCACGCTACTTTCTCATGAAAAGCCAGAGGCATTTTATAAAGCAATTGCTTCTATTCCAGCGGATTTAAAATTTCAGGAAAAAATCCTCAGTTACTCAATTCAGGTAGATGGCGTTATGGCGCATGTCTGGACGCCTTACGAGTTCTATATAAACGATAAATTAAGCCATAAAGGAGTGAATGCGTTTACCCTTTTCAAAAAAGAAAAACAGTGGCGAATTATTCACCTTATTGACACACGAAGAAAGTAAACCCGGTGGGGGTATGCGATTTTAAACAAAAAAAATCATTTTGTTCTGTTTTCTATTTTAAAATTATCCTTAGAATATTCCTTTCTGTGCTTCAAATATATTATTTATTATTGTAGCATTCTGTCACTTTTACACTTACATTTACACGTTAAAAAAGAATACATTTATGCAGTTATATAAAAAATTGTCCCGCATTGGTTTTCTTAAAAATAGTTATGCTTTCAAATTCTTGTTTGTTGCATTTATAGGGATTCACATTCCATTAATTGGATTGTTATTTTTTGTACTTTATGGAAGTAAAACAATTTCTGCGCATTCTATTTTAATTTTTGCATTAATTATTACTTTAGTAGCTAGTGCAGCTACATTATTTTTTTTAAAAAAACTCATTAAACCAATCGAAGTCGCTTCAAAGGCATTAGATGATTACAGAAACGATAGAACAATACCTTTTTTGCCAACTAATTTTTCAGATGAGGCCGGATTATTAATGAGTAATATCCAAGAATCAATTGCTGATAATGAAAATTTCATCACTGAAAAACAAGATTTAGTTTATTTACTTTCTCACGATCTAAGAAATTTTGTTGCAAATTCAAAATCTGCGGCAATGCTTATTTTAGAAGAAGATTCTTCGGATTATGTAAAAGAACTAGCGTCGTTAATCGATCAGTCCAGTGGGCAACAATTTCACTACATTGAAAATTTCATCAAATTATTAAAAGAACAAGACCAAATTATAAAAAGAAGTACTGAAGAAGCGATTATTCAATTTTCACCTCTTTTTTCCATAGTGGCAAAGCAACTGGATCAGTTACTGGTTTTGAAAAACATTAAATTAATTTTATCCTTTGAGATTCAGGAGGCACTTTTGAAAATTGAAGAAGATTTGTTGATTCGAGTTTTAGTAAACTTAATCGATAACGCGATAAAATTCTCCTATCCCAATAGTGAAATTAATGTGCGTGTTTATCTTGATGGCACCAAAATTTGTTTAGATGTAACGGATACAGGCATTGGTTTTAATCAATCACAGAGTACTGAATTGTTTAAAAAATTCACCAAAATGAGTGCGCTAGGAACTTCAAATGAGCCTTCTACAGGGATTGGATTGTATTTGTGTAAAAAAATAATAGAACGACATGAAGGTGAAATTTCTGCTAAAAGTGAAGGAGCTAGAAAAGGATCAACCTTTTCGATTGTCTTTCATTAATAATACTGAGAATAGTTTTCCGCACTGTATTTTTGTGTTTTTGCCATCTCTTGTGTCTGAAAGCAGCTATTTTAATCCGTGAAACTTATAAATTATCTTCTCTAATAAATAAAAAAGGCTGTACTGTTATTCTTTATTTGAATAGTAGTACAGCTCTTTATTTATAATATTGGAATATAAAACAATATACAAACCAAGAGCCGAAAGGTTTTTGATTACTAACGACACTCTCAGCCCTTGATTCTAATGAAAACTAGCAAAATTGCATTAGTTCATTTTTTCTAATTGCCCTACTTTTTTCCAGTTTGGATCTATGTTTAAAGCGACAGCGATGTACACTTCACTTTTATTTACTTTAAAGGCAGTTCCTTTATTCATTTCAGCATTTATTTCTTTTGGAGTCAAGTTATAAATTGCACCTGTGATAGGATCTACAATGATACCAATCAAGCCACCAAATAAAATATTTCCAATGTACCAAGCATTAAATTTTTTAGTCAAGTTAGTTTCATAAGTTTGATATCCTTCTAATTTGATCATCACATGATGTTCTTTTTTTCGTTCCAGTTTGATTTCAAAAGGCGTTTTTCCTACTTCGATTTCATCAATAAAAATGGAGGCAGCCGCAGGATTACTTCTAAAATTTACTTTTTGTTTAGAACCGGAAACAATTGTAGCACAACTACTCATTAGAAGTGCTAGGGATAATGTAGAAATAAGAATTGTTTTTTTCATTTGAAGAATATAATTAATTAAGTTGTAATTTATATTGCGGAATTGTGGATACATCACCATCATAATAATAGAAATCTACTTTGATACGGTAACACATACTCCATAAATCCGGAGTTTTCTTTTCGGTTACTTTTACAATATTGGCTCCTTTTTCACGGGCTAATTTTCGTGCTTTTATCAGGTGCGAATTAAAATCGCAATCCGTTGTAAAACCACTGTCCTGATATCTGGCATTTCCTATTTTTTTGGCACCGGCAGGAATTGTATGCTGAACATCAAGAAAGGCTACTTGGTCTTCAATTGTTAAGGGCTTTTGTGAAGATTCAAAATTAGAAGTGATTTTTGGACTACAACTAAAAGCTAAAAATACTAAAACGAGAATAGATAATTTTTTCATTGTCAGGATAAGATTGGTTATTATTGTTGTTTTATGGGAAATTTTATTCGACTTTAATTTTAATAGCATCATAATTGTCTGACTGGAAACTAATAAGTCCAAAAGCAGTTTCTCCTTTTTTTATCATCTTGCCATTAATGTTGTAATCGTTCAGCTCGGTTTTGAATTTTTTATTGGCATTACTAGCAACAATCATATGCCCTAAGGCTAGTCCGGGTCCAATAATCAGTCCTATTGGAGTCGAGCTGGTTTGCTCCGTCATTCCGTATGAATTGGTTTTTGTAGTAAAAAATTGAATTGGAGATAGTAATAAATAAAATAAATAGGAGGTTGGGCTTTGTTTTAAAGATTTGAATGTTCTTTCATTCTCCAACAGATACAATTCATTTCCGTTTTCAAAATTTAATCTAATGTCTTTTCCAAAAACCAAATCTTTTTCGGTGTTGTTTTTTACTTTGACAGCCACTAGTCGAATCCCTTTTTTAGTCTCTTTCTTTGCGTATTTCTTATCCAATAAATCATATTTGTATTCTAGCGTAACTCCATTAAGAGTATTATTAGAAATATAATTCAGCGTTGTAGGTTGTATTGATTTGTATCTTGAAGCACAACTATTTAATAAGAAAGGAATCGACAGTAAAAAAATAATTTTGGTTAATTTCATTTGATGGTTGGTTAGTTTTTTTTATTGGTTTTTTGTAAGTAAAGTATACTTTTATTAAAAAGCAAACATAAAGAATTTACTGATATTATTAAAATTAAATAGTATTAATTTTAAATAATTTTCAACCTATTTCTGTTAATTTTTTTGGCTTTAAATTTAAATTTTAGTTAAAAAAGAGTACGTACAGGACTATTTTTTTAAAAAAGAACTAAATTTGAGAAAATAGAAAATTTATAATTATGAAAAGAAATGCAACCGCAGTCTGGAATGGTTCAGTCAAAGAAGGAGCCGGAAAACTGACCACACAAAGTACAACACTAAAAGACACACAATATTCATTCAAGTCCCGTTTTGAAGATGGAGTAGGAACAAATCCTGAAGAGCTGATCGCAGCTGCGCATGCAGGTTGTTTTGCAATGCAACTTTCAGCCTTTATTACGGAAGAAGGTTTTGAAATAGAAAGTATCGAAACCAAGTGCGATATTGAATTAGTAGATGGGTCAATTGTTTCGTCACATTTAACTGTTGCTGCAAAAGTAAAAGCAATTTCAGAGGACACGTTTCAACAATTAGTTACAAAAGCGGAAAAAAATTGTCCTATTTCCAAGGTGTTGAATGCAGCAATTTCAACTGCAGCTACCCTAGTTTAAAATCATATAAAGATCAAAAAAAGCTCGATTTTTTAATAAATCGAGCTTTTTTTTGTGCATAAAAGTATTAATCTTTGTTTACTCCTTTGTATCTAAACTTTTGACTGATAAAACTTCCGCTATAGCCTTTTCAGCAAGCGGCGCCATTACCTGATAGCCCAATTTATTAGGATGCACTCCGTCACCGGAATAAGCGGCTTTCAAGCCGTTGCGCTCATCATTCATAGCCGAAAAGTAATCTAGATATAGAATGCCATTGGCGTCAGCATAATTTTTTATCATTTCATTTAGGGCTACCACTTTTTCAGCAGGATTTTGATTGGGTTTCCAGGGGAAGTCAAAAGCAGGTAGAACAGAACAGAGTATCACTTTGATCTGATTAGCCTGCGCCAATTCAACCATAGAGATAATATTGTTTTCAATCATATTCAACGTTGTAGGACCCGTATTCCCGGCAATATCATTTATTCCTGCTAAAAGAATAACCACCGCTGGCTGTAGTGCAATTACATCAGCTCTGAAACGGATGAGCATTTGCGGCGTTGTTTGACCGCTGATGCCACGGTTAACGTATGCTTTTCCTGTAAAATAGTCAGAATCGGTTGTGCTCCAGAACTCTGTTATAGAGTCGCCCATAAAGACAATTCTTTGTTGTCCTGCTGCCGTCGGTTTCAGCGCAACATTCTGATCTTGGTATTTGTTTAAATTAGGCCAGTCCTGCGCCTGCGCTTGTTGTGCCATAACAATTAATAAAATTAATAGGGTATAAACTAATTGAATATTTTTCATTTGTAATCAAATTTAAAAAAAATGAACTTGCGTCGATAAAATGAAATAACGGTTATTATTTTATTCAAAGCGTAACTAAATAGAGGTGTTTTTCATCATTTAATCAAACAAATCAGAAGACAAGTACCGATCGCCTCGGTCACAAATAATAGCGACAATCACCCCGGATTCCAGTGTATTTGCTATTTTTATTGCAGCAGCTACAGAGCCACCACTGCTCATTCCTGCAAAAATGCCTTCTTCGAGAGCTAAACGTTTGGTCATGGCACGCGCTTCCTGTTCTGAAACTTCAATGATGGTATCTACTTTTGAAGCATCAAAAATTTTAGGTAAATATTCCTGAGGCCATTTTCGGATTCCCGGAATCTGCGAGCCTTCGCTGGGTTGTGCGCCAACGATTTGAATTTCTGGATTCTGCTCTTTCAAATAGGTTGATGTTCCCATAATTGTCCCGGTTGTTCCCATTGCTGCAACGAAATGCGTTACCGCTCCTTCCGTATCATTCCATATTTCCGGACCCGTAGTTTTGTAATGTGCTTTCCAGTTGTCATCATTTGCAAACTGATTGAGCATGATATAACCGCCTCCGGCTACCTTTTTATCAGCGTAGTCTCTAGAACCAATTATTCCAGTTGCTGCAGGAGTCAAAATGACCGTGGCGCCATAAGCACGCATGGTTAGCGTGCGCTCAATGGTGGAATCTTCCGGTAGAATCAATTCGATTTCGATATTGAACAATTGCGCAATCATTGCCAATGCAATTCCGGTATTGCCGCTGGTTGCCTCAATTAACTTATCTCCTTTTTTGATGTCTCCTCTTTCTAATGCTGATTTAATCATGTTGTACGCCGCACGATCCTTCAGGCTTCCGCCGGGATTATTTCCTTCGAGCTTCAGTAAAAGTTTTACTTTTTTATTTTGTATTAAATGGGTAGATTCAACTAAAGGTGTATTGCCTATTAAATCTAATATTGTTTGAGATTTCATGCTGTTGGGTGTGTTGTGTTTGAGTTGTAATAATCCGAGTATTGACTAAATTTGATGAGTATTCGTTTGTAAAAACTATTTTTAAAAAGCGTATGTTAAAAACAACGACAACAATAGCAAAAAGAAATGTTTTTGTAGTTCAATGGCATTTTTATGGTTTTTAAAACGAATGACAAAGATATTGAACAATTTTGGATTATTTGTTTTTAGTAGATAAAGCTATCTTGTTTATTGGGTACTTTTGCTAAGCAGATGAGTCTTAAACAAAGTGATGATTGCAGTTGTTAACTTTTTAGGAAGATTAAAGCGTTTTTGTTTGCAATGTGCTGGAGTCAGTCAGTAGTCTTGATGCGACAGTTAAAAAATTAACCAATAAATAACTAGCTATGAAAAGTAATGCGACATTTATAAGTGATATTTCCAAAAAGGAATTTCCTCTTGTGGATAAAGTAGCTGCTAAAACGATACGAAACCCAATATTAGCACTTATCCAAAATGATTACCCTGATTTTGATGCCGGTAAATGTTTAGCAATAAGCGAACTTAATATGTATCGGGAAAAATACATTTCGAATTATTTATTAGTCGAAATAGGGGAGCTCTCCAATCTGGAAGCTAAGGTTATTGGTTCCTTGAACGAAGATAAATCACTAGTGAGCACAGTAGAGGATGAAATTGGTATTCGAACCGTAGGTCAAAAAGTGGCAGACAAAGTAGCTACTTTTGGCGGAAGCTGGAAATTTATTATTTTCTTCGGAGTATTTATTTTGTTTTGGATTTTGGTTAATATTTATATTCTGCTGAATAAAGGTTTTGATCCATATCCATTTATTTTGTTGAATTTAATTTTGTCCTGTTTGGCTGCACTTCAAGCGCCAATAATTATGATGAGCCAAAACCGTCTGGAAGAAAAAGACCGGGAAAGAGCCAAAAAAGATTATATGATTAATTTAAAATCTGAACTTGAAATCAGAATGCTTCATGAAAAAATGGATCATTTGATTATGCATCAACAAGAAGAATTAATCGAAATTCAGAAAGTACAAATCGAAATGATGAATGATATTTTGACTCGAATCAAATAATTAATATGGTTCTGAAAAAGCAATAAAAAAGAACTCTTTACTAGTGTTTAAAATAATACCCGACAATCATAAAAATACCATTTATGACAGCAGAGCTAATAATCATTTTTTTATAATTCCTGTTTTTGTCGATTACATTAAAACCCAAAATCACAAGAAATAGTAAGGTTGTAAAAATCGCAGGATACATCTCAAAAGCACCTCCAAAATCACCTTGCAAAAGCAATAAAAATCCACGCTGAAAACCACAGCCCAAACACTCTATTCCAAAGAGTGTTTTGCTAAAACAAGGGAGCATGTATTTTTCTAAATCCAAAGTTTTATAATTTTTAGAGAAGCCGTAAAATTAAGAAAATTTTTCAAGAGTAAATAGATAATTTAAAATTCAGTACTTTTGGAATCTGATATTTTAAAAGATGAAAAAATTTATAATTCCCATAATGATTGTCGCGATTACTTTAGCTTTATACGAGCAGGTGAGTGCCGAAAAAAACGTGTACATCATGGTTGTTGCAATTGTAGTTTTTATGATTGGAATGATGCAGTTGAGTGCTAAAACTCCAAGTAAGAATCAAGAAAAAGAAGAGGAAAATGTTTAATAAAGGAGATAAGGTTTCCGTGCTGGATGAAGCGATGAACGGTATAGTGTTATCCGTCAAAGACCAGCAGGTTACGATAGAAACAGAGGATGGTTTTACGATGACATTTTTTGTCAATGAATTACTTAAGATAAACGATTCCAGTAATTTAATGGATTCTATCAGAAGAATAAATGTAAGTGAAGTTGCAAAAGAGAAAGAGATTCCAAAAGCGCGCAGTTTTGTAAAAGAGAGAAAATCTAAACACGAAATTCCAGCTCCGGAATTTGATTTACACATTGAAAAATTGGTACTTAATAAACGCGGAATGTCAAATTATGATATACTGACGCTACAGACTGAAACAGCAAAACGGCACATTGAATTTGCAATTAAAAATCGCATTCCCAAGATCGTTTTTATACACGGTGTTGGTGAAGGAATTTTAAAAGCGGAATTAGATTTCTTATTGGGTCGGTATGACAATATTGCTTTTCAGGAAGGTAATTATCAAAAATACGGTCAAGGCGCAACAGAAGTTTTCATTAAACAAAGTGCTATGTAAGTTCCTTTTTATATTTTCAAATGCGCAAAAAAAAGGTTTTGCTTTAAGTGAATTTCACAATTGAAATTCACTTAAAGCAAAACCTTTTTTTTAGTTTTAAACACCGTTTTTTTGTTCCGAATTATAGGTATTTCGGATGCTAATTAGTAGTTAATAAATCTCCAAAAAGATAAGCATCTCCTAAAATAAAATCGCTGTTTCCTTTTTTCATTTTTACTTTTTTGAGTACTACAGTATGTCTAAAACCGGATCCATTTGTTGTAGTTGTTACCTCTACGATACCACTGGTATTTGCTATTCCTGTCACTGCAATCCACTCTTCACTAAAAGCCGGAGAGGTAGGAAAAGTATCGTTACAAAAATAATCTCCCGTAACTAAGCCAGAAAATAAACGGTAGGTCAGTTTATTTTTTGTGTCGCTTATTAGTCCGACTCTTGGCTCGTTTAGTGGTGTCACGGCATTCACGATCAAATTAGAATCAACATCTAGAATTAAGGCCTCACTACTATTGTAATCATATAATTGTTTAGAGGTGGCGCATTGTTCCAGCGTTTTATTAAAACTAAACGGCAATGGTGTTGCTGCTATTTGATAGTCGCCAAAAGGGAATGTCTCATATACCTGAGTTCCTTTTCCTGTATCAAAAGTTATATTTTTGAAAGTTATATTATGATTATAGCCCGTAATTTTAGTACTATTATCATCTGGATTTAGCGGTTTTACAGCTGTTGTTGTTATTACAATTGTTCCACTAGTAGCAATCCATTGATTAGTAACTGTAGGTGTTGCAGGAGGAATTGTTTCGCATATTGTTGCACTGGTTACTTCTCCGTTATAAAAACGATAATACACTCGGTTTGTAGTACTGATTTCTAATTCTTGGGTAGTTGTTTCTACGGGGAAAGTAACGTTTTTTATCTCAAGAATTAGAGCTTCGCTATCTCTAAGCTTATAAATAATCTCGTTAGTACTACAATTTTGTGTTGTTACATCTTCAAAATTTATAGTCTCTTGAATTAAATCTCCATCATCACATCCGCAGAGGAGTAATACAAAAACCAACAGGCCAATAATTCTTTTCATTTTTTATAATTTGGAACAAAAATAGAATTTTTAATTTGTTCCAAATGTATAACCATTTAAAAATAGATTATTTAACAAGATATTGTGCTTTTGTATGTAAAGGTCAACTGATAAAAAGGATAATTTAGTATTTATAAAAAGGGTCATTTGCGAGAATTTAAAGCCAATTGAAATCAGTATCTTTACCGGAATTATATCAAAAAGATGAGAGTTAACAAATACTATTTGGCTGCGTTTTTAGCTTTTTTTGTCTGGGGTTTTTTTAGTTTTGCGCTAAAACCATTACATAATTATCCTTCGCTGGATATTTTGTTTTACCGCGTTTTTTTTAGTGCCATTACGATGGTTTTGATTAATCTTATTTTTCGTAGAGCGGTACTGCAACAAAACTGGAATCATTTTAAAACTATACCTCCTAAACAACAAAAAAGTGTTATTTTGCTGACCCTTGGCGGAGGTGTTTTTCTATCTTCAAACTGGTTTGTATACATTTACGTGATGAATCATGTAAGTGTCAATGCGGCATCGCTAGCGTATTTGATCTGTCCAATTGTTACTACCGTTTTTGCCTTTTTTATGTTGAAAGAAACACTAAGTAAATGGCAAAGAATTGCCGTTGCAATTAGCGTCTTTAGTTGTGTTTTACTGTCCTTTAATCATTTTCAGGATATATTTTACAGTCTTATTACGGCCGCTACTTATGCACTTTATTTAGTGAGCCAGCGTAAGAATACTGATTTAGATAAATTCCTAAGTCTCACAATTCAATTGATATTTACGGCGCTTGTTCTGCTGCCTTTTTACCCAAAATACAGCGGTGCAGTTCCTGTAGAACCATTGTTTTATGGCTGTATGTTTCTAATTGTAATTTTTTTTACTATAATTCCTTTGTTTTTAAATCTTTATGCACTCAAGGGAATTAATTCCTCTTCGGTGGGAATTATGATTTATATTAATCCAATTATTAATTTCTTGCTAGCTATATTTTATTATAATGAGCAGGTGAGTTCTCTTCAATTGTTTTCTTATTTTTTGATTTTGGTTTCAATTGTTGTTTTTAATGAAAAACTACTTTTTGCCCGAAAATTAAAACTGGCACCATAAGAAATACAAATTTTACAATAATTTTTATACTATTAAAAAAAATGAAAAAAGTATATCTCGATAATGCTTCTACAACCGCTCTTCGTCCCGAAGTAATACAGGAAATGACCAAAATACTCATAGAGGATTATGGAAATCCATCCTCAACACATAGCCTAGGACGTTCAGCAAAAAATATTTTGGAACTTTCCAGAAAATCAATTGCCAAAAACTTGAATGCTACTGCGCAGGAAATTATTTTTACCTCCTGTGGTACCGAAGCCAATAACTGGATCCTTCGGTCCGCCGTTAAAGACTTGAAAGTTAAACGAATTATTACTAGTAAAATAGAGCATCATGCGGTTTTGTACACGGCTTTAGTTTTAGAAAAAGAGTTCGGCATTCAGATTGATTATGTAGCAATAAAACCAAATGGTGCAATTGATGTTACGGATTTAGTAGAATTACTGTCACAGGATAAGAAAACATTAGTCAGCTTGATGCACGTGAATAACGAAACTGGAACTGTTTTAGATTTAGAACGAATAAGCCGTATTTGTGAAGAGCACAGTGCCTTATTTCATTCGGATACGGTACAGTCTATTGGGAAAACAGAAATTGATTTACAAAAATTACCGATTGATTTTATCGTGGCTAGTGCCCATAAATTTCATGGACCTAAAGGCGTTGGTTTTGCATTTATTCGAAAAAATTCAGGTTTGCAACCACTATTTTTTGGTGGCGAACAAGAGAAAGGATTGCGTGCCGGAACTGAAGCTTTGCATCAAATTGCGGGAATGGCAAAAGCGTTGGAACTGTCATACACCAATTTAGAAACAGATCAAAAACACATTTCTGAAGTACGAATGTATTTAATTGCCCAACTTGAAATTGAATTCCCAGCATTTGAAATTAATGGAAGTATCGATGGATTTCACACCGTCCTCAATATCTTACTGCCTTTTGCTGCAGCAAAAACTGCGATGATTTTATTCCATTTAGACATGAAAGGAATTGCGGTTTCCAGAGGAAGTGCTTGCCAATCCGGGAGTATAAAACCGTCACATGTATTAGCAGAAATGCTTTCCAGTGAAGATTTAATGAAACCTAGTTTGCGTATTTCATTCAGCCATTATAATACTAAGGAAGATATAGATTTGCTTATTTCAGCTTTGAAAACAATATAAAAAAAAATCTGCTTTACAGCAGATTTTTTAGTGGTATTAGGGTATTTACGGACTTGTTTTTGTGTGTTTTTAGTTGAATGATTGGTTTTTCTGAATATTTTTCCATGATTAAACGTGCTTTAAAAAAACATAATGTAGATTCAGCACCTTGATTTATATTGACGTGTTTGTCTTCTAATCCATCGTAGGAAGCGCCATTTTCCGGATTATACATGATCTGTTTAAGATGATTATTTCCTAAAAACCAGATGAACGCAAGTTTAAGTTGGTCTTTATATTTTTTATTTCGGGTCACTTCATAAAATAGATCTAGTGCGATAATCGTAGTAGCTACTTCTATAGGTTGTTCGCCGTAAAAAACTCTTTCATTTTGTTTTTTGAACCAACCTCTATTCGAAATTACTTTAAGCTGTCCTTTCATGAAATAATGGGAAAGCAGAAAGTCAAATGTGATTGCCGCTATTTTTTTATATTTTTGATTTTTGGTAACTAAATAGCTGTACATCATTGCCTCGGGCAACACATTATTCGCATAGGTCATGTAGTCTTCATACCAGCACCAATTTTCAGCAGAATTGATGTTATAATGATTTAAAAGCGAATCAGCGAGTTTTTCAATGTGGATTTTTATCTCCTCATCTTCATACATTGAATAGTAAAAATAGAGACCTTTCAAAGCGTATGCGATTGCTCTGGGAGATTTAATATCATCTATCCGTTTCAAGGCTTTATCCCAGCATTTTGCAGCTTGATGAATCATCTCTAAAGGCAAGGAATTCCTATGATAAATAACGGTTCCCAGACTCCATAAAGCTCTGCCATTTGCATCTTCAAGGTTTACTTCTTCATTTTGTTTGGTGAGTTGCTTATCAAAGTTTTTGTAATTATCAAACCATCCATTTTTCTTTTGTATCCCTTCTATAAAATTCAAATAGGTATTCGCTAATTGTATGGTAGTATCGTTTGGGAACGCTTTATTGTACATCACCATGTTGATTAGTGCTCTGGCATTATCATCTAATGTGTATCCTGATTCAGGATCTGGCTGACTGAATTTTGAAAATTGAAGTATACCAAAATCAGTGGTAAGTTTCCGGATATGGTCCAGTTTTATTGGTGGAAAATTAAATCTTAAATCTTCTTCTCTATTGGTTAATTGGTCAAAAAGAAGACGGTATTGAATGGCAATATTTTCCCATGTTGTGGCGTGCGCCAAAGAAAAAGCGTTTTTGCCCATTGCCATTCTTTCATTTTTATTTTCGATCAAGTGCAGAATTGCTTTTTTAAACTCGTCAGAATCATCAAAATTATTCAATAGTATTCCGTTGCCATTGACAAGAGTTTCAACGGCATGCGGTATTGGAGTTGAAATAACGGTGCAGCCGCAACTCATCGCATAAGCAAATGTACCACTAACGGCTTGAGTAGGATCTTTAGAAGAAAATAAATAAATGTCAGATAATGTTAAATATTCCAATAATTGCCACAATTGAAGGTATTCGTTAATAAAAATTACGTTGTTTTCCAGCTGGAGATTCTTAACGGTATTGGTCAGTAAATCGCGATATTTTTCCCCTTCATTTTTGATCACTTCAGGGTGTGTTTTTCCTATGACAAGATAAATTACATCGGGATACAAAGCAATAATAGCAGGCAAAGCATGCAATATGGTTTCGATACCTTTATTTTCACTGATTAAACCAAAGGTGGACATTACTATTTTATTCGAAAAATTATATTCAAACTTTAATTTATCTTTTTGCTCCCAAAGTACGCTGTGATTACCATGCGGAATAACTACTGTCTTTATCAAGGGAACCGCGTAATCTTCAGTTAAAATAGCCTGCGAATTTTTAGTAAGCACCACCACTTTATCTGACAAATCAGCGAGGGCAAATACTACTTTTTTTCTTTTTTCATCAGGATTTGGTAACACGGTATGAAAAACGGTTACAATGGGTTTGTTTAAAGCTAAAATAAAAGACAAGATATGATCACCATACTCGCCTCTAAAAAGGCCAAATTCATGCTGAATACAAATCAATCCTATATCGCTTCGGTCGTTGATTTTTTCAGCCACCATCCTGTAATGTTCTAATGAATCAACGGGTAAGACATAAGTCACCTCGGGATTGTATTTAAAATGTTGGTCACTATTTTGCAAAGCACATACCTCAACAGGAAGTGTTTCACCAAAAACTATTTCAACCGCATTTACAATGTCATTTGTAAATGTAGCAATGCCGCATTCTCTTGGTGTGTAAGAACTGACTAGTAGCATTTTTGTTCCTTTCTCGATTTTCATAGCGTTTGTTTTTAAGGTTGTTTTCTCAATTCGAGAAGCAATTCGGTAATATTTAATTTTGCAACAGCAATGTGTCTGTCAGCTACGCCGTAATAAATATAAAGATCATCCCCAAATAAAGCATGTCCCGTTGGAAAAACTATATTGCTGACTTCACCCTCTATTTCCCATTGTTTTGTGGGCGAAAACAAAGGAAATGGTAACCTGGAAATTTCATTTCTAGGATTATCTAATTGTAATAATGCAGCTTTTGCATGGTAAACTTTTCCTTTTATTGTTTCTTGTACCCCATGATAAATAAGCAACCAACCATATTCAGTTTCAATAGGCGGACCTCCTGCACCGATGTAATTGACTTCAAAAATATCCTTTGGGTCAAGTACAATATGGTCTACAAGATTGGTAAGATATTCGTTCCAAAAAGATACCGTTAAATCCTTGAAATCCTCAAATTCCACAATCTGAATTCCTGGCCAAATCCGATGCAATAACATAAACTTTCCGTTTATTTTTCTTGGAAACAATACCACATCTTTATCCCTAAGCAGCCTGAATTCATCAGCAACCAATCCTATTTGTGCAAAAAGATTATAATATTGATGGTATTTTGGATTTAGTTTATTGCTGTCGCAACAGTTCATGAAATTTTCATATTCCTGATAATTTACTTGTGGCGTTATAATACCGTGTTTTTCAAAATGAATTAAATCCTTAGAAGTTGCCAGCGCTCCCATTGCATTGACGCCATCATAGGCGGTATAGGTGATGTAATAGGTATCCTCAATTTTCACAATTCGGGCATCTTCCACACCGTTTTTTTCATATTCAAAATCTCTTGTAATTAAGGGTTTTTCATGGCGTTCAATGATCTTTACAGGACCATCCATTTTAGCATAACCTATCGTAGAGTAATTCCCAACTTCCACCGCACGGTATAAAATATGAATCGTATTTCCTTCCTGATAAATTCCGGGATTAAACACGCCATTATTTTCAAATTGCTTGTCAGTTGGACCTAAAATTATTCCTAATTTTTCTATTGTAACCATGATTTAATCGACTTTTATGAGGTTCTAAATTCAGCTGCATTTTATTATTCTTCTTTTTTTTCTTCTTTCAATCTGGCTTTTTCCTGCTTTTTAAAATAGCCGCGAAATAAAAAATTGTGCTTCAAGGCTTCCAAGTTTTCATTTAGACGGAAACTAGCTTCATTAACATTAGTCATCGTCGAATCAATTTTCTGAACTAATTTAGTGTCATTTGAAAGGTAATTGATCGCTCCTTTTCCTTCTTTTGCATTCACAATTGTACTATCGAGGTTGCTTATTACTTTGTCTATTTCAATGCTGGTTTGCTTTAAATTGTTGACTATTGTTTTTAAATTATTGGCTACAGCCGTGTCTTTCAAAACACCAATCACATTGTCTTTATTTTCTAAAGAAGAAATAATTCGGTTTATTTTAGTGATTGATTCCGCACTACCTTTTCCTGTAATTTTCAAATAATGCATCGTTTGTTTCAAATCTTTCGCTAACATGGAATCTTTAATCAATAAACCCACAGTTCCTTTTCCTTGATTAATTGCCTTAGTGATTTTAAGTAAATCTGTCGTCAGAAGCGCTGCATTTTTATTGGTTTTGCCAAGTGTATTCAGCATATCATCAGTTCGAATGCGGTTTAATGTGCGAATCTCATCTCCAGGTACTATCGAGGCGGCTGTTTCCTTACCGGGAATAATATTGATAATCATATTGCCCACCAAACCATCAGAACCTATTGTGGCAATAGCATTTTTCCTGATGTGCGGAAAAATGGTCTTGTCAATCAGCATATCGACTCTAATAGCCGTATCGTTAATCATTGCTATACCGCGGACCGTTCCCACATTTATACCGGAATAGCGCACATTATTTCCTAATTGTAAGCCGCTGACATTATTGAAAACCGCTGATAATTGATTGGTTTTTCCAAACATTTGTTGCTTATCGCCAATGAAATACACAGCGAGTATAAACAGCAATAACCCGATTATTACAAAAAGTCCAAGACGCAATTTTTGTGATGTCGTTTTTTCCATTTTATTCTTATTTAAAGAAAGCTTGAACTTTATCATCTGTTGAGATGGATAATTCATCAAAAGTGCCTTCGATATAATTGATGCCATCGACCAATAAAATCATTCGGTTCGAAATCACTCTGGCGCAATCCACATCATGGGTAATGATAATGGCCGAGGTGTTGTATTTTTGTTGGATAGACATCATTAACAGCAAAATTTCTTTTGCAGTAATGGGATCTAATCCCGTTGTAGGTTCATCATACAGAATTATTTTGGGTTGCAGAATCAATGTTCTGGCCAAAGCAATTCGTCGTTTCATTCCACCCGATAATTCTTCGGGCATTAAATTTATTGTATGCGCTAATCCCACGTTTTCCAGAGCTTCCATGACTAATGGCGTGGTGTCTTTGATAACTCCAAACTTTTTTTTATGACGTCGCAACGGGAATTCCAGATTTTCTCTGACTGTCATCGAATCATAGAGCGCGCTTCCCTGAAAAAGGAATCCAACCTCAGTTCGTAAATCGTCCAGTTCCTCCCGGTTGAGTTGGGTAATATCTTTACCCATAACAATGATAGAGCCGCTATCCGGCTGCTCGAGCCCAATTAAGCATTTTATCATCACTGATTTTCCGGAACCTGATTTCCCCATAATCACCAGATTTTCACCTTCGTTCAGCACCATATTAAAACCATCCAAAACATGATTATTTCCATAACTTTTTCGCAAGTCTTTGATTTCTATAATTCGGTTTTGATTGGATATTGGTTTACTCATAATCGTTATAAATCATAAAATATATCGGTGACAAAAACGGCAACAAAATCGATAATAAACAACAACATCGACGTAAAAACCACAGCGGAATTTGCTGCTAAACCCACACCGGCTGTCCCTTTCTTGCAATAATAGCCTTTGAAGCATCCTACTAATCCGATAGCAAATCCAAAAAAGAACGTTTTGATTGTTGCCGGTATCAAGTCTCCAAATTCCAATGCATCAAAAACCTGGTTGTAATACAATAAAAAGGAAACATTTCCTTTAATGTTTTCTACTAAAAAAGAACCGAAAATCGCGATTGCATCTCCAAAAAAAACTAAAACAGGTAACATAAAAGTTGTAGCCAGCACACGGGTTACAACTAAATATTTAAACGGATTTGTACCAGAAACTTCCATGGCGTCAATTTGTTCCGTAACTCGCATGGAACCTAATTCAGCACCAATACCGGAACCAATGCGTCCCGCGCAAATTAGAGCTGTTATAATAGGACCAATTTCCCGAATCAATGAAATGCTAACCATAGAAGGCATCCAAGAAACGGCGCCAAATTCCTGCAATGTAGGCCGTGATTGCAGCGTGAACACCAATCCAATAATAAATCCCGTAACGGCAACCAAAAGCAAGGAACGATTTCCCATATTAAAACACTGCCTCAAAAACTCCTTAAATTCCGTAGGCCGTTTAAAAGTTTCTTGAAAAAAACGACCTGCAAAGTAAGAGAGCTCACCAATTTCGAGTAAAAAAGCTTTGAATAATTCCGTTATTTTTGAAATAGTATTCATAAGCAAATGAATTAGTTTTTAACAGAAAATAGCTACTCAAATATATAGTTATTTATCTGATTATCAGTACTATTAAAAGTGTTGTTTGCCTATTATATTGACGGTTTTGTCGAGAAAATTGCGATTTTAAAAAATAGCGACATTTTTGCAATCGATATTTTCATCCGATCGAATAATTTGAATGCTAAAATTGTAAATGCGGAAGTGATTTTTGATAAAAAAGAGGAGGATCAACAAATGATTTTAATTAAAGAATACTAAATAATTATTAATGCCTAGTAAAAGAATTTAGATTGTAAAAAATTAAAAGAATTTAGATAGAATTACGGAGTAATATCAGAATTAGAAAATCCGTCTAATCAGTAATGATCTAGGCTAAATTATCAGTAACAAAGCAATCGGACTTTTATTTTTTATGTTGCTGATTGTCTTTGTCTTTTGGTATTTTTAATCCACTTTTCTATTTCTACTGCCCAAAATACAATACTGGATATTGCCAAAGTCAGCAGTAATTCAGTTAAAGTGAGTGGCTGTGTCTTGAAAATTTCATTGAAAAAAGGCATGTAAATAATCATAGACTGTAATGTAATAGTAATCAATAATGCACCAACCATAGGTTTATTAGAGAAAAAACCAATTTTAAAAATTGAATCCCGTCCGGAACGAATCACCATTACATGTCCCAATTGACTAAAACAAAGCACCGTAAAAGCCATAGTTTGCCAGTGTGTGTTGGCATAATGTATCGCATAAGCCTGCATTCCTATAGTGACCACGCCCATTAAAAATCCAACCCACAAAATGTGCAGCGCCATACCGTTTGAAAAAATATTTTTGGTTGGATTTCTGGGAGGCCGTTTCATTATATTTGCTTCTGATGGCTCGGAGGCCAATGCTAAACCGGGCAAACCATCAGTCACTAAATTAATCCAAAGAATATGTATGGCCAGTAACGGAATGGGTAAACCGAAAAAAGGTGCCAAGAATATCGCCCAAATCTCGCCTGAATTCCCAGTCATAATGTATTTAATGAATTTCAAGATATTTTCGAATATTTTTCTGCCGTGTTTTACAGCAACTACGATTGTAGCAAAATTATCATCAAGCAAAATCATGTGCGAGGCTTCTTTGGAAACTTCGGTCCCATTGATTCCCATTGCGATTCCTATATCAGCGTTTTTAAGTGCTGGCGCATCATTCACGCCATCACCAGTCATGGCCACAAAATGATTTTTTGATTGCAACGCATTAATAATTCGTAATTTTTGTTCCGGATTGACTCGGGCATAAACCCGAACGCGCTCCACAATTTTCACGAATTCAATTTGTGTTAATTCGGATAGTTCAGTTCCTGTCAGCACAAGATCTTCTTCAGAAGAAATGATTCCCAGTTTTTCGGCGATGGCTTTTGCGGTGAGTTTATGATCGCCGGTAATCATCACCGGAATAATTCCTGCTTCTTTGCATTCTGAAACCGCTTGTCTAGCTTCCTCTCGCGGCGGGTCAATCATCCCAACAAAACCAATAAGTGTTAGTTCTGTTTCAATGGTATTTGGATCTAAATTTTCAGGTAAGGAAGGAAGTGTTCTCATCGCATATCCCAAAACCCGATAGCCTTTCTTCGCCATTTCATTGACCTTGCTTTCAAATGCGGGAACATGGGATTTTTGTTCCGCATTCAGTTTTTCAAACAATACATCAACGGCTCCTTTTGTAATCACCATAATTTCAGCAGTGGCATTTTCGGTTTGATGCAGTGTTGTCATACACTTTCTTTTGGAATCAAAAGGTAATTCTGCTATTCGGGGAAATGTTCGCTCTAAATCAGTGCGGTTTAAATTTTTATCGAAAGCAAATTGTACCAATGCAACTTCAGTAGAATCGCCCATCCAATTTTCGTTTTCTCCTTTTGAGACATCATTATTCAAAGCCATGACGTGAAGCAGCAGGTTTTTTTCTTTAAAAGCAGAATTGTTTTTGGTTTCTGCTGTTTCAAAAATTTCCTGTACCGTCATTTTATTTAATGTAAGAGTTCCCGTTTTATCGGAACAGATGTACGTGACGGAACCCAATGTTTCCACGGCTGGCAATTTGCGAATAAGCGCATTGTTTTTGGCTAATTTCTTGGCGCCAAAAGCCAATGCGATAGTTACTAACGCCGGTAATGCTTCGGGAATTGCTGCTACAGCAAGGGAAATAGAAGTAATTAACATGGTCATTACAGATTCTCCCCGCAACCATCCAATAAAGAATATGATCGTGCAAATAATTAATATGATTACCGACAATCGTTTGCCAAAAGCGGCTAATCTTTTTTGTAACGGCGTTGTGGTCTCATCCGTTTGGATCATTTTGGCAATATGACCCAGTTCCGTTTGCATTCCTGTTGCCACTACATATCCCTGTGCCCGGCCATTCGTAACCGATGTGCCTTTGTAACCCATGTTCGTCTGGTCGCCTAGCGCATAATTTCCTTCTGGAAGTTCTTCGGTACTTTTTTCTACATTATTGGATTCGCCGGTAAGTGCTGATTCGTCCACTTTTGTCTGATGGGTTTCAAAAAACCGAATATCAGCTGGAATAACATTACCCGCTTCGAGTACGACAAGATCACCCGGAACCAAATCCGAAGCTGGAATGTCTATCATTTTTCCTTCACGTAAAATTCGGGCATGGTTTGCCGCCATATTTTTCAGTGCTTCCATTGCTTTTTCGGCTCGGTATTCCTGAATAAATCCTACAGCAGCATTCATAATAATAATGGCAAGAATAATTATCGTATCCGTTACATCGCCTATTATGCCTGAAATTATTGCTGCTGCAATCAAAATCAGAATCATAAAATCAGATAACTGAGACAAAATCATCTGTAAAATAGTTTTCTTCTTAGTGTCTTCAATTTGGTTTTTCCCATGTTCATACAAGCGGTTTGTTGCCGTTACTTCATCAAGACCGCTTGGAGTTGTGTTCAACAACTGGGTAATTTCTGATAGTGGGAGTAAATGCCAGTTCATCGCTTTATTTTTTATAATATAAAAGTCCCATCATGAGTACATAAACTACTGCGATTAAAGCAGTATCTATGGCGAGTTTCCACTTTTTTTCTTCTTTAAAAACAATTCCTATAATTCCTATAGCTGTGATGATAATGGTTCCAAGAACAGGTATAATATGATTGGGACTTGTGTATTGTAGAATCGGGCCTTTGGTATACAACATATCATTAAAAGCGAGTATGGCAATATTAAAAATATTACTTCCAAAAATATTTCCAATGGCAAGGTCTATTGTTCCTATTCGAATTGCTGCTATAGATACGACCACCTCTGGAAGTGAAGTGGAAGCGGCAATAAATAATGTACCAAAAAAACTCTGTCCCAGACCGCTTGCTTCGGCTAGACGCTCACCAAAGTAAGGTAGTAACATCGCAGCCGCCATCAAAACAACAGCATTCAGCGAATAGCGGAGCACTACTTGTTTTAAGGTGAGCGAATAGTCATATTTCTTTTCTTCCCGATGATTATTTTCTTTCTTATCATAAAGAAAAATAACTCGAATAGCAACAAGATAAAATAATAGAAATAAAAGACTGAATTCTCCAATCCATAATATGGTTCCAAAGAAATCAGGCATTAAAATAGCAAAAGCCACCAAGCTTAATAATATGATTCCAAAAGAAGCTGCAATAACATGACCGGTTTGTGCAACGGAAGTCAACGGTTTTTTATGATCGTAAAATAAATCCATTATGGAGATAATAAGAATGTTGAAAGCGCAACTTCCTACAATATCACCAACAGCGAGATCCGGAGCGTCCAGAAATACTACGGAGCTTATTCCATTCATCAATTCAGGCATGGAGGTAACTGATGCCAAGAGAATAATGCCCATAAACATTTTTCCCCAGCCCAGCATATCGGCCATCATATCGCCGTACTTAGAAAGTCTTGAACCGGTTGCTACAATTACTGTTGTTGCAATTAGAAACCCAATACTATTTAGATATAAAGCATTCATATAACTGGAATTTTTTGTTAGCGTCTTTATATTTCCTTTAGGGTTGCATTGGTTAACAATAATTCAGGGACTTAATAGGTTTCTTTGATAAAGTAAATGCTACTTTACAGCTTAAATTAATTGTCATGTGGAGAGGAAAAATCAGTATTATTTAATTGGAATAGTAAGCAACGGAATGGGAATATGACAGGCCGTTTTTTTTGTAACACTTCTGTGAAAAATACGATTCCAAATCCCTTTTCTCTTCAAGGGATTCATTACAATCATGTCTGTTTTATCAAGTAGCGTTTCCTCTAAAATGGTTTTTGAAACATCTTTTCCAACGGTATGATTAAAAGTGAAATCAAAATCTATAAAATGATTTTGAATCATCTTTTTATACCTCTCATAATCGTCATCTGCAGTAAATAACGTTATTCCCCAATCAATATGTAAAATGTTAATTGTAGCATTGAAAGACTGGTTGAATTCTAACAACGATTGAAGCATCTTCTTGTCTTTTTTGGAATAATTAGTTGCGTATGTAATTTTTTCTGGAACTTTAAATTTATACTTATTTGGGACGGCTAATACTGGGCAAGGTGCTTTTGCAATCACTTCGGCAGTAAAACTTCCCATCAGTTTTTCTTTCAAACCACTAGCACCACTAGTCCCCATCACAATTAAGTTAGATTTGCTTTTTTTACAAAATTCAATAATCTTAATATCTTCGGGACCTTGATCTACATGAACAGAAACAGAAAGATTTGGATTTTTCTTTTCAATTGAATGCTTAATTTTAGTTAATCTTTCCGTTAACTTTTTTTCTACTTCATTATTCTCTATTTCACTTAACGAAGCAAGATAAAATCCACTTTCAAAAGGAATAAAACTATGATATAAAATAAGGGAGGCATCCCAAAGTGTTGCTAATTTTATAGCATAATGTATTGCTGAATCTGCTGGAATCGAGAAGTCTGTGGGTACAAGTATTGTTTTCATAGCGATTTGTTATTGATGAAATATTTTTTTACGGATACTGGCTTGTGCCAAATGATGTCACTGACGATTTCATAATTTTAGTTGGAATAAAAAGTACTCAAACTATTCTGTGTTTAAAAATCCCGAAATATAAATGTCACCGGGGCAGATTTAATAACAATATTTGTCAACTTTCGTACAAACGCAATCTGTTTTTAAGAGCGGTCAATTCATTCTGTAACGCATCAATTTTTTGTAACAAATTGAAAACGATATCAATTCCTTCTATATTAACTTCTAATTCCTGATGCATGCGAACCATTTTTTCGATTTCATAAATCGCATCTGAATCAATATATTGGTTGGTTTTGATGGTTTTTATTTCGAACAAACCCATATCGCTGAGGTTCGTAAAAAAAGACAGTTCTACTTCATAATGAGCACATAATACAGGTATCGGGATCAGGTTTTCCATTTTCATGAGGTTCTTAACGTAGCGAGTTCCGTGAATAATTCTTTTTCTTTTTCAGAAAGATTGGTGGGAATTTGTATGTGATAGGTTAGGTATAAATCACCAAATTCTCCTTCTTTTTTATACACCGGAAACCCTTTTCCTTTCAGTTTGACTTTGGTTCCATTTTGGGTTCCAGGTTTTACGGTCAGTTTTACTTTTCCATCAAAGGTATCTGCGGTAATCTCGCCACCCAATAGTGCGGTATACAAATCCAGATCCACTGTTGCATAAAGATTATTTTTATCACGTTTAAATTTTGTATGATTTTTTACTGTGAACGTAATGTACAAATCGCCTTTTGGGCCACCGCCGGAACCTTCGCCACCCATACCGCTTATTTTTATTTGTTGCCCGTTTTCAATGCCGGCAGGAATGGTAATGCGAATGTTTTTCCCGTTAATAGTCAATGTACGTTTGTGCGTCGTGTACACTTCTTTTAATTCTAAATGCAGTTCAGCATTAAAGTCCTGTCCTTTGAATTGCGCACTTCTGCGACCACCGCCGCTTGCAGCACGACCACCAAACATTGATTCAAAAAAATCAGAGAAATCACCACCGCCACCAAATCCTCCCCCGCCAAAACCGCCTTGTTGTCCGTTTCCTTGGTATTGCCTTTGCTGTTTTGATTTTTCAAATTCTTCCGCATGTTGCCAGTTTTCTCCGTAATCATCATATTTCTTCCGATTCTCCGCATGGCTCAAGACTTCATTCGCTTCATTGATTTCCTTGAATTTCCTTTCGGCTTCCTTATCGTTAGGATTCAAGTCGGGATGGTATTTACGCGCAAGTTTGCGATACGCCTTTTTGATCTCGCCTTCGGTTGCTTTTTTGTCCACTTCAAGAATCTTATAATAGTCTATGAATGCCATTGTGATTATTTTTATGTTGTGGTTATTCGGTTAGGTTTGTAATTTCTGGAAATACAAAAAATGGTTATTCGACACTTATTGTTTTATAAATTCACTGTCGGCCTTAATTTTTACTTCATCACTAATCATTGGCGCAGGAAATTTTGGACCTATATTAAAATCAGAACGTTTTATGACAGTACTGAATTTAAAACCAGCAGTTGGTGCTTTAGATTGTGGATTTTCAATAGTTCCTCTGTACCACATAGTGATTATTACCGGTTTAGTTATTCCGTGTAGTGTCAGTTGGCCGGTTAGTTTGTATTTGTTTTTCTCTGTTTTTTGTATTGATGTGCTTTTGAAAGTCATTTTAGGATATTTTTCAACATCAAAAAATTCCTCACTTCGTAAATGTTTGTCACGCATTTCCACTTCAGTATTGATGGATGCGACATCAGTTGAAAGTTCAAAAACAGCATCACTGAAATCAGTTTTGGAAGTGATTGCGCTAATCTCAAATGTTTTGAATAATCCGGCAATATCAGAAATACCATTATGTACCGTACTAAAAGTTAATTTTGAGTGCATCGGATCCGCTTTCCATGTTGTTTGTGCAAACAAAAAAGTGGATAGAAATAATGTGGTGATAATTGTAGCTATTTTTTTCATGGCTTGTTTTTAAATTTAGATACTCAACAAATCAGCTCAGAAGTTTCAAATCGAAATTATTCTGATATTTAGAATTATATTTTCTAAAATGGATGTGTATCAAATTTAATGAATTTTTAGATGATTAAATAATATTAAATTGTTTAATTTCAGTTAGTTATAAAAATTTGAAGCTCCGAAATGGAGCTTCTAAAATGGTTTTTTATTTTTTAAATTGGAAACAATTCGTTTTCTATTGTCTTTAAATCTTGTTTGTGCTTCAATTCAAAAAGTAGCGCTTTGTACTTTATAAATTCTGCATCTTTTGGATTTATTTGCAGCACAAAATTTATTTTTCCTAACAGATGTTCCAGATAATTCTTCTGATTAATTTCTTTGTATTCGCGATGTTCCTCAAAACCAAATTTCTGAATGTAATATAAGTCTTGTCGTAACTGATTGCGCTTTTGGAAAATGACCTGCGGTTTTTGATTAACCACAACACCAGTTACTATTTGGCGCTTATTTGGCGTCATCAGTTTGGTTTTTTTGGCATTGATTCGAAGCCCCATTTTTTCGACAATTTCTGTTACTTTTTGAAGGAGTTTATTTTCATCAAAGTCACCAGAAAAACTCATGTCGTCCGCATAACGGGTATAGCGAATTTTGTGTTCTTTGCAATACGCAGCAATTGTAGCATCTGCCTCTTTAAAAACAAGATTCGAAAGATAGGGACTCGTAGGCGCACCTTGAGGCAAACTTCCATCTTTGGTACACAATCTGGACAAAAGTTTTGATATTATTTTGGAATATCCCAATTTCAGAAATTCATTTTCTACAGTTTCAACACGAATTGACGTAAAGAAATTTTCTAAATCCAGCGTAAAAACTTTGGGCTGATTTTTATGAAATCTCAGGTTTTCTAGCAATGTCACAGTAGGTCTATATGCTTTCGCAAAAGCGCTAATGGGTACTTTATACAGTATGTTTCTAAGAATCCAGATTTGGATTTCTTTCAAACTAGGCAGTGGTTCAGAAATCAGTCGTTTGCTTCCATTTTTTTTAGCGACTTCAAAATCTCTGTAAAAATAGTTGGGAAACAGCGATGCTTTTTTCAAATATTCTTTTTTGTAACCCACAAGAGCCGACAGATGAGCAGGATTATAAATCACCGGTACTTGATGCGAAAATAAAACTTCGGCATAATCCAGACAGCGCTGAATATTAGGGAGCGAAAAGCCCATTTTCCGGGATTCCTTGATAAAAGCTTCTTTGTAATGTGTAAAATCCATAAGGTTAAGTCATTAATGGGATAGGGACTTTAGTGTCCCTAACCCCAATTAAGAAAACCGGTTTAAAAGTTCGGAGCTCTGCGGAGAACCTTTTAAACCTGGTGCTTGAAAGAACATTCAATTACAGAACAGTGACTCACGGCTCCGTCGCTAACCTGGGCTAACAAATTTATTTTAAAAATGAATCAAAAAAATAGTTCCTCCTGACTGGGTACAAATATTTTTTTACAGTCCAATTTCGGGATTTGCCTTTCAAAATCCTTTTGGATCCAATCCTCTTTTTTTTTGGTTTTTATTCGGTATGGTTCCATTTTTATAAATTTATAAAATTACAAATGATTTATAAGTATTTAAAAATCAATTAAATACAATATAAATTTACATAAAATATTTTAAGATAGATACAAAAATATTTAATTTTTTCAATTTTTCTAGTATTTGAAAATCGAATCATTTTTCTCTTTTTTTTGCTTGAATGGAATTGTATTTTATTAATTATAAAATCGTTTATAGGGCGTATAAGTGACAACTAATTCAACTATTCGGGTAATGATATACGCCATCAAGTTGATGAACTTTGTCATTACACTGGTTTTTGTTTTCAGTGATTCGGCAGTAATTCTTTGACATTGCGAAATAATTTCGTTGAGGTGCGCTTGGAAACATGTTGAAAAGGATTCCGAAATGATTTCGACATTCATCTCCAGACTCCCGTACGAGCTCAAATTATTGAGGTTAAAAGAACCAATTGTGGACCAATTCCCATCCACAATAGCTACTTTTCCATGTAAAACGGATTTGTTCCATTCGTACAATTCAATGTTATAACTAAGGAGTTTGCCATACAAAAAGCAAGTTGCCTGTCTAGTCAGTGGAAGATCTGATTTTCCGGAGAGTATCAATTTGATGATTACTTTATTTTTCGATGCTTTTTTCAAGGCTCGAATGATTCGAATTCCGGGAAGAAAATAACTGCCTACAATGATGATTTCCTTTTTTGCATTCCGGATGGATTTTATATAACCGTCACAAATTTCATTTTTCCCTTTCAACCAGTCATTTTGAAGGATGCGAACGCAAGTATCTTCCTGAATATGAAATGCAGATTTTATTTTTTTGTTTCTCAGGTGTCTTTTTTTAAAATAAATATCGTGGCAAAGCTGTTGAAGGGGTTTGGCAATTTCCCCGTTTATTTGAACAGCGTAGTCCAGCCAAGGTTTTTCAGTGGCGGACCCTCGGTATTTGTCCGCGATATTTATGCCGCCCACCAGCGCAACTTTTGCGTCAGCGACAACCACTTTACGATGCAATCTGCGTCCAAGATAAAAAGTGTATGTTGAGAATAAAGGGGCAAAAAAGCGAATGTTAACGCCACTGTATTTCAGTTCTTTTATCGCTTCAGCAGGAAAGGTTAAAGAACCCAAACCATCCAGAAGGACATAAATTTCAACTTTACGGAGCGCGGCTTCTTTTAATGCATTAATGATCCTTTTTCCTGTTGCATCATTTTCAAAAAGATACATTTGGAGCTGTATTTGAGATTGTGCTTCGTGGATAATAGCTTCTAAACGGGCAAAATAATCTTCGCCACTGTACACCAGCTCTAAGTTTTTGGCAACAATAAGGCTGTCTTTAGTTTTTATCATACGCTTTATTTATTGTCACTTCATGAATCAAAATGAACTCCATTAGATTTTCGATATCCAAAGTTCCGGCGACTTCATTGTTTTCCATCACCAGCATTAACCTTGATTTATTGAGTTGTATGAGTTCAAAAACATTTTCAAGAAGTGCATTCGCATCGAGAAAAATCAAATTCCGATCCATAACATTATAAATAAATTCCTCTTCTCCTTTTTTGGAGAGTGCCATTATGATTTGGTCACGGTTCAGTGTTCCGACAGGAGTTCCTTCTTCCATGATTAAAAAATTCTTGTTTTGGCTGTTTAAAACTGATGCAACGGCAGATTTAACGGTGGCATTGGCATCAATCTCAGGAAAGTCTTTCATCACAACATCATGGACTTTAAACCCTTTAAGGATAAATTTCGATTCCGTATAATCCGCTTCAACCTGAGCACCTATGATAACAAAAATACCAATAAAAACTAAAATAGGCGAGGTGAAAAAACCAAAAAGGATAAATCCCAAAGCAAGAAATTGACCAATCCGTGCCGAAATCCGGGTAGCTATATTTCGCTGCATTCTGAAGGATAACAAGGCACGTAAAATTCTACCGCCATCCATGGGAAACGCTGGTATTAAATTAAAGAGTGCCAGCCAAAAATTCACTAAAAAGAAATTCAGAAAGAAATTATTGGCATTTACGCCACTGGATAATTCGGCCATCAGTTGTTCCGAAGTATCAGGAATGGTAATAAAAAATCCGGTAACAACTGCTAAAGTTATGTTGACCAAAGGTCCTGCAATAGCCACGATTAGCTCTTCGATGGGTTTTTCAGGAATTTTTTCGAGTCGCGCTAAACCGCCAATGGGTAACAGTGTGATGTCTTTGGTAATTATATGGTATCTTTTTGCTGCCAAAGCATGGCCTAATTCGTGCATTACGACGGTGATAAAAATACTCAAAATAAACACAACCGACCATACTATCTGAGTCGCATTTTGACCTGATCGGTAATTAATGAAAATGATAAATAGAATCAGCAACGAGAATGTCCAGTGAACAAAAATACCTATATCTGCTATTTTTCCGAGTTTAAAGGAGCCTTTCATTTGGTGTTTTTTTAATAGTTTATTTTGAAAAATAATCAAGCTATAAGGATAAATATTCTGTTTTTATCAACTTATTTCATTTTCAGAAATGCCATTGTACGCCCAAGCATTTAAATTAGCAATCGTCGTATGGGCAATTCCTGCCAGCGTTTCGTTAGTCAAAAAACCTTGATGTCCGGTAATCATGACATTAGGATAGGAGCGGAGTTTCAAAAATAAGGTGTCTGTAATAGGAACTTCGGTATGATCCTGAAAAAATATAGAATCTTCCATTTCATAGACATCTAAACCAACAGCAGAAAGGATTTTATGGTCTATTGCTTCAATTAGGTCTTCGGTATTTACCAATTTTCCATGTGCGGTATTAATGAAAATCATTCCTTTTTTGCATAACGAGAAGTTTGTTTTTTCAAACAAATATTTAGATGAATCATTCCATAAAGTATGTAAAGACAGTATATCTGAAGTGGCACAAACTTGCTCCAGAGTCTTATATGAAATTGGGATTTCATTCATCAGCTCCTTATTTTCTTCGCTATCAAACGCGACAATTTTGCAACCAAAGCCATGCATAATCCGTGCAAAAGCAGCACCTATTTTTCCAGTTCCAATAATCCCCACTGTTTTTCCATGCAAATCAAAACCGACCAAATGATCCATGCGGTAATCTCCAATATGCATTAATCGCTGTCCTAAAATCAGTTTCCTGTTCAGTGCCAATACCAAACCAACAGCATGTTCAGCTACCGAATAAGTAGAATATACGGGAACATTTGCCACCTTCATCGCCAGAGATTTTGCCCTTGGAACATCAATTAAATCGGAGTGTACAGCCCGCAACGCAATATATTTCACACCGCAACTATAGAGTTTTTGTAAAACTGTTTCTGAAGCCACATCTGAAGTAAAAAGCGAGACGGCATCAAATCCTTGGGCTAGATGCGCCGTGTTTTCATTCAAATGCTGCTCCGTAAAAACCAATTCATGATTTCCATGGGCCGCTTTTTCCATAAATGGCTTATCAAAGCCAAAGATGCTGTAGACTAATACTCTCATTTTATGGTTTTTTATTTTTAATGTAAGCTAGCAATGCCTGTAATGTGGCTATTTTACCGTAATCTTCTTCTGGAATTTCGATTCCTGTTTTTTTATTCAATGCAACGATAAATTGCAACGAATCAAACGAATCAATATTGAGTGTTTCCCTGATGTTTTCATCTGGTTTTAATGTTGATGGTTCCGTATCTGGTGCAATTTTTTTCAACAATTGAAAAACAATTTCTTTGATTTCTTCTTCATTCATAACGCTTCAGGATTTTGTAAATGGTTGTTCAAGGCTACTAGAAAGCGGCTGCCGGTTAATCCATCCGTGGCACGATGATCCCCCGCCAAAGTCGCGAAAATTGTAGTTCGGATTCCTAACATACCTTTCTCCGCAAAGGGTTGTTCTGAAATATTTCCGAAACCAATTATCGCAACCTGCGGCGGATAAATCACCCCAAAAATGGTATCGGCGCCACCATCGCCAATGTTGGTTATGGTAATTGTAGCGTCACTCAATTCTGAACTGCGTAGTTTCAAGGCGCGAGCTCTGGGAATAATATCATTTAAATCAGCCATGATTTCATCCAGACTTTTTATATCCGCGTTGTGAATCGCGGGAACTATGATTCCTCCGGGACGCAGCGAAACCACAAAGCCGATATGAATTTCTTTTTTTAGCTGTAAACCATTTTGCCAAACCGCATTCAAAGCCGGGAAAGCGGTCAGCGCTCTGGCGGTTGCTTTGATGAGCAGCACAACTGGAAGCAATCGTTCTTGAACTGATTTCTCTTTGTTTTTGGCTATCAGCCAATCAATTGATTTTGTCACATCTATCTTTTTCTCTAGATAATAGTGCGGAATTTCTCGGTTCGATTTGCTCATTGCTGCCGCTATTGCTGTACGTACTGCCTCAATTTGTGCTAGTGTTTTTGCGTCATCAGGAGGAAATTTTTCCACTTTTAGAAGTTGCTCTTTTTGAGTTGTTAATGCTTGCTCCACATCGTCTTTCGTAATCACGCCATTTTCTCCCGTTCCTTTTATTTGCGAAAGATCGAGATGATTTTCCGCAGCAATTCGCCTTGCCAGTGGGGAAGCTTTGATTGAAAGTACGGTTGTTTTTTCTTCTACAGGTTGTAAGGCAATTGGCTTTTCTGATGTTGCTTTTCCTTTTTTGGTTTCCAATACTGCTGCGCTGGGATCAATCAATGCCATTACCGTTCCCACAGGGACTTTAGTTCCTTCCTGTATCAGTAATTCTCCGATTGTTCCTTCATCAAAAACCTCAATTTCTATCAGCCCTTTTTGCGTTTCCACTTCGGCAATGATATCGCCACGGTGTACCGTATCGCCTGGTTTTTTCTTCCATTCGATGAGAGTTCCAGCTTCCATATCAGCACCCAAATTAGGCATTTGAAATTCAATCATGACGTATCATTTTTTTTACTGCATTTACAATATCATTTTTCTGCGGAATCGAAGCTTCTTCCAAATGTGCAGGGTAGGGAATGGGAACTTCGACACCGCACAATCGCTGTACAGGAGCATCCAAATCATAAAATGCCTTTTCCATAATTCGAGCACTAATTTCTGATGAGATACTGACCGAACGCCACGCATCTTCAACAATCAAAACCCGATGCGTTTTTGCCACTGATTCCAGAAATGTACGTTCATCCAAAGGTCGCAACACCCGCAAATCAATAACTTCGGCATCGATTCCGACCAAAGCTAATTCGGCAGCAGCCTCCAGACTTTTATAAACGCCCGTTCCATACGTAATGATCGAAATAGCAGATCCTTCGCGCAACACTTTGGCTTTGGTAATATCAATAAAACCTAAATCTGCAGCAATTTCTTTTTCGAGATTGAGCATCAGCGTGTATTCAAACAACAAGACAGGATCTGGACTTTGCAAAGCAGCAAATAACATTCCTCGTGCATCCTCGTGCGTTCCAACTGATAAAACAATTAATCCCGGAATATGTGCATAAAACGGTTCCCAACTGTGCGAATGTTGCGCTGCCAGTTGACGGCCAATTCCGCAACCCATCCGGATAACCATTGGGACATGGATTTGGCCGCCTGACATGTGCAACAAAGTCGCCGCATTATTCACAATTTGGTCCATGGCCAACAAACTGAAGTTCACGGTCATCACCTCAATAATAGGTTTCATTCCAGCCATAGCCACCCCGATACCGGCTCCTACAAAACCTGCTTCAGAAAGCGGGACATCCATAATCCGATCCGGACCAAACTCCTGTAATAATCCTTTGCTTACCGCAAAAGCGCCTCCGTAACGGCCCACATCTTCGCCCATCAAAAAAACGTTTTCGTCATTTTGCAACGCTTCGCGAAGCCCTTGTTTCAAAGCCTCGCGATACGTAAGGGTTATTTTGCCGGTGCTGTTGTCCATGATGCCACTCGATTAGGGATTAAATAACAAATTGTTTGTTTTTCCAACGTTTCAATGCAGGTAAAATATTCAATGCTTTTTGAACCATATAAGGAGGAAGATTTTTTTTCTCCATGTGCATTTTTACGGTATTTTTCATTTCTTCCAAGTTCATATCGGGGTTTTTGAAGTTACTGTCTTCATAACAATACCGGCAGTAATCATTTGTTTTTAGGCCGTTATTTTCGGTTCCTTTGGCGTCTTCTGTAGTCAGTGGCATTCCGCAACTTTGACAAAAATGTGTGTTTTCCATGTGGGTTGATTTAAATAGTTAGCTTTCTTTCTTTATGTAGTTTCTAATTTATTTTTCGTGTACACCATTTTGTCAATGGGCTCATAAGATCAGATTCCGGCTTCCGCAAAAGGAACTCCGTTCTGGATTCTACTTTTAACTTCTGGATTAATTACTTTTCCAACGTTTTAATGCTGGTAGTATGTTTACCGCTTTTTGAATTGCATATTCGTGCAGCTCTAACTTTTTCATTTGATTTTTCACGTTATTTTCCATGTCTTCCAAATTCATTTTTGGATCTGTAAAAACCCCATCTTTATAACAGTATTTGCAATATTCATTGCTTTTTAAACCGTTTTTCTCCGTTCCTTTCACAGCTTCGGTGTCCAGTGGCATGCCACAACTTTGACAGATTATTTTATTTTCCATGATTATAAATTTTTAGTTTCCCGTTTCACTGTAAACAAATTTTGTTAGTTGGTCTAACGGCTCCCATGTTCCTGCTTCCGCAAAATCGACTGCGATAGCTATTTTTTTTTCAATTTTACTTTCAAAAGCAGCAATTTCCGCATCCGTTATCCATTGCTTTTGCAAAAGAAACTGTTCGAATTGTGGAATAGGATCTCGTTTTTTCCATTCCTCGACTTCTTTTTTGTCCCGATATAATTCCGCATCAAACATCGAGTGCGCCCGAAAACGATACGTATTGCAAACTAATAAATATGGCTTTCCACTGCTTCTTACTTTTGAGGCAGCAATATTTGCAGCAGCAATCACAGCCATCAAATCCATTCCATCCACCGCAACAGCTTCAATCCCGTAAGCAGCTCCTTTTTTTTCCAGTTCTGTTACTGCATGCGAATATTTTATCGCAGTTCCCATCGCATACAAATTGTTTTCACAAACAAATAAAACAGGAACTTCCCAAAGTGCCGCTAAATTCAGGCTTTCATGAAAGGTACCTTCGGCAGCTGCTCCTTCTCCAAAAAAGCAACACGTAAGGTTCGTTTTCTTTTGTTTTTTGGCTGCCAAAGCCATCCCAACAGCAAGCGGAAGATGGCCAGACACAATCGCATTGCCACCATAAAACTGGTTTGACACATCAAATAAATGCATCGAGCCTCCACGACCTCGGCAGCAGCCTTGCATTTTGCCATACATTTCGGCCATGATAATGTCAGGATCAATACCTCGGGACAATGCATGACCGTGTTCCCGATACGTACACAATAAAGTGTCATCTTCCGTAAGCGCCTGAATTACGCCTACAGCAACCGCTTCTTCACCAATATACAAATGCAGAAAACCACGGATTTTAGCTTTCGTATATTGCTCGGCTGCTTTTTCCTCAAAGCGTCTTATGAGCAGCATTTGATACAAAAAAAGCAATCCTCTTTTGGCATCCATCGGTTGTGGTTCTGTCGTTAATTGTACCATTTTTTTTAGTTTTATAATCCAAAGGCATAATAGTAATACGTAGGATCACCGGCATATTTCCCTTCGAGCATGATGCCTCGTTCTTGTGCTGCAACGGCATCCATAAAGGATTGAACTGATGAAATTATCCTGTTATTGACTGATGTAATTACGAATCCGTTACGTATGCCGGTGAATCTTTTCAGTTTTCCATCGTACAGTTTGGTGATTTTGAGTCCGTTTTTTACATTATATACTTTTTGGTCTTCCTTAGTAATTGGACTCAACTCAATTCCCAAATCTTTCAGCAATTCTATATTTTTACTTTTTGTAAGTTCTGGGGTTGCTTCCTGTTTTTTCAGTGTGGCAATCAGTTCTTTTTTCTCATTACCATTTCTGATGAGTGTGATTTTAACTTTCTCACCCGGACGTTTTCGCATGATGATTTCCTGTAATTTTGAAGCCGAAGCGGTTTCTATATTATCAATGCTGATGATGACATCTTTCTCTTTTACACCTGCTTCTTTTGCCGCACCATTTACAATGACGCTGTCAATGTAAACGCCATTGGCACGGTCAATTTTTATTTCCTTTGCCAAGGTGCTGTTCAGATCGCGTATACTTATTCCTAAAATTCCTCTGCGAACGGAGCCAAAATTCATCAGATCATCCGCTACTTTTTTGACAATATCTACAGGAATTGCAAACGCATATCCAGCGTAGACTCCTGTTGGCGTTGCTATTGCGGTGTTTATACCAATGAGTTTTCCTTCCAGTGTTACTAATGCGCCGCCGCTATTGCCAGGATTTACCGCTGCATCTGTTTGTATGAAGGATTCAATGGCGCCTTGATCGCTTAGAATATTGATGTTTCGGGCTTTGGCACTGACAATTCCTGCCGTTACCGTCGATGCCAGATTAAATGGATTTCCTACCGCAACAACCCATTCTCCCACTTCAATAGTATCACTGTCGCCGTAGCGTATAAACGAAAGGTTGCTTTCTTTGATTTTAAGGAGAGCAAGATCAGTTTGAGGATCATTTCCAATAACTTTTGCCGGATAGGATCGTCCGTCGAATAAAGTGATATTTATTTCATCAGCATTTTTTACCACATGATTATTGGTAATAATATATCCGTCAGGTGTGAGAATCACTCCAGATCCGCTACCAATCACGGTTTCCGAATTGTATTGTGGGGACTGTGGCAGTTGGAATCTAAATTCTCTGAAAAAGGGATCGTCTCTAAAAAAATCTTTGAGAGGGTCCGGAATGTTGTAAAATTGATCTTCACCTTCATACTGAAGGGTTTGTGGTTTGAAACTGCACTTGATATGAACAACTCCGGGCGTAGCTATTTTCGCTGCCATTCTGAAATCGACATTGCCAGAATAGGAAATTTTTTCCGGAACAAGAGCCGCACTTTTCTGGATGGATTCTATGTCCGTTTCAGTATTCTTATTTTGAGCTTCGCATCCTTGAAATAGAATAAGAAGTACAAACAGAAAAGCAGTTTGGTTTTGTAGTTTTATTTTTTGGAAAGGTATCATGGCTAAAATTCATTAGTAAGAATTAATTTTTGATGGTAATTATATTTTAAGAGGATTCCAATGTTGAAATATCGCCTTCAGGTAAACCGAGTTCTCGAGCTTTCAGTAATCGCCTTAAAATTTTCCCGCTTCGGGTTTTGGGAATATTTTCCACAAATTCAATTTCTTTGGGAGCCACGGCCGGACCCATTTCTTTTCGGGCGAAAGCCATAATATCCATTTTGGTTGCCTCGTTAGGCTCTTTTCCGGTTTTGAGTACGACAAAGGCTTTTACCATCTCTCCAATGGTGGGTTCCGGTATTCCAATCACAGCAGCTTCCGCCACATCAGGATGGCGCATCAGCGTGCTTTCGACTTCAAACGGACCGACCATGTGTCCTGAAGTTTTGATAATATCATCGGCCCGACCGATAAACCAGAAATACCCATCCGCATCTTTCTTGGCTAGGTCGCCGCTGAGATACCAATCGCCAATGAAGCATTTTTTATAGCGTTCTTCTTCATGGATATATGCTCTAAACAGCGACGGAAATCCTTTTTTTAGAACCAAATGCCCTTGAATTTCAGGTCGCGTGATAAGTGTCAGTTGGTCGTCATTTATTGCTGCAATTGCAATTTCTACTCCGGGCATCGGTTTTCCCATCGAACCCGGTTTTACAGGCATCGACGGATAATTGGCAATCATAATGCCGCCCGTTTCGGTTTGCCACCAATTGTCTAAAATAGGGATATCAAAATTTTCCTGTCCCCAAATCACGGCTTCGGCATGAAGCGGTTCGCCAACACTCAGAATCAACCTGAGATTTTCGAGATTATAGGTGGTTTTTGGTTTTATATCTATTCGCATCAGTCGCCTGATAGCCGTGGGAGCGGTGTACCAAATGTTTATTTTATGTGTTTCAAGAAGCGAATACCATCGGGTACCATCAAATTCTGCTTCATCAATAATGCTGGTGATTCCATGAAGCAGCGGAGCAATAATGCCGTACGAAGTGCCAGTAACCCAACCCGGATCCGCGGTACACCAATAGTGGTCACCTTCATGAAAATCGAGAACATATTTGCCCGTTATATAATGCGTGAGTACGGCTTGGTGAACGTGAAGTACGCCTTTTGGCATTCCGGTTGTTCCACTGGTAAAATGCAATAAAGCGGGGTCTTCCAGATTGGTTTCTGGAATGGTAAATTCCGTTTCGGCCTCGTCCATAAGTTTGGAAAAAGAACGTATTTTTTCAGAAATATGTTCCGTTGTGTCGGTAAGAATGATATAGCGGAGCAAAGGAAGCTTTTCCAGGATTTGTTTTATTTTTTGTTCGAATAAAATAGTGGTGGTTACCAGAACTGCTGCATCGCCTTTGCTGAGTCTTTGATACACGGGCTCAGGGCCAAAGACAGAAAACAACGGACAAAATACTGCGGTATATTTCAAGGTTCCCAAAGCGGTGATGTATAATTCTGGAATTCTGCCAGCGAAAGAAAAAACGCGTTCCCCTTTCTGGATTTTCAATTTTTGAAGTACATTGGCAAATTTCGAGGTTTGTTTTTGCAATTCTGCATACGTGAATTCCTGTAAACGGTTGTCTTTTCGAATAAAACGCAATGCTACCGTATTTTTTAGATGCGTTTGTGCATGACGATCCACCGCTTCATGCGCTATGTTGAGCCCTTTTCCATCTGGAAGACCATCTAATTCTCGGGCAACATTTCCCCATGAAAAAGTAGCTTGCACTTTTTCATAGTCCAAAAGGTGGTGCGTAGTTTTATTTTTGATGGAAATCATGGCGTGGCACGTTTAAAAAGTGATGGGTCCGAATAAATTTTTTCTATTTTGTAATTATCAAAAAGATTCACTAATAGGAATCAGACTTTTCTCTACAATGATTTCTGGCTCTAATCGAATGGGTATTTTTAGTGTATTGGAAACCAAGCACGCCTTTTCACTCATTTCCACAATTCGTTTTACCCGATCTGGTTTTTGGGAGTAAGGAATGACGACTTTAGGATGCAGGACAACTTCAGTAATTACGTAAGCTCCTTCGACCAAATCAACGGTACAAGAAGATTTACATTCAAAACTGATAAAATGCAGTTTAGAGTTTTCAGCGATATTTAAAAAAGTACTCATGACGCAACTGTTGATTGATGCGATAAATAAGTGTTCCGGTGACCAGATCCCTGGTATTCCTTTTGGAAAATTAGGAGGTGTGGCGACTTCAATATTTTGTGGCAAAACTGGAGAACTCAAAAGTCCTTTGGTGTTACCGGTCCATTTTAGGTTGACTTCGTACGTGTGCATCTTCATTTGGTTTTTTGGTTATTCTAAAAATTATTGTGCGGTAAATCCACCGTCCACAGCCATTACATGCCCGGTTACAAAAGAGGCTTCATCTGAGCAGAGCCATACCACGGCATTGGCGATTTCCTCTGGAAGCCCAAATCGGCGCATGGGTTCTAAACCAGTAAATTGTTCTATCGCTTCTTTTGTTTTTCCGGTCAAACGGTCTATCATTGGTGTTTGTATGACGCCGGGACAAACTACATTTACTCGGATTCCTTGTGTGGCAAATTCCAAAGCGGTGGTTTTGGTAAGTCCCACAATTCCATGTTTTGAAGCCACATAGGCCGGTAATCCGGCAAAACCTATCATTCCTGCTACTGAAGCACAGTTGACTATGGCTCCTTTGCCTTGTTTGAGTATTTCCGGAATTTCATATTTCATGCTCAGCCAGACGCCTTTCAAGTTTACGCCAATGGTTTTATCCCAGTTTTCCTCCGTACAGTCAAATGTATTTGCCTGTATTCCTTCAATTCCGGCATTGTTGAACGCATAATCCAATCGGCCAAATGCGGCAATTGTTTGCGCCACCATCGCTTTTACGTCATCGGTTTTTGAGACATCGCATTTGATAAAAATAGCTTCACTGCCCAATTCTTTGATGAGGTCTACCATTTCATCATTTTCCTTCCAGTCCGCAACGGCTACTTTGGCTCCTTTTTTTGCGAAAGCAAGTGCCGTGGCTCTGCCAATTCCTGATGCGCCTCCGGTTACTAATGCTACTTTATTCTTGAATGGTGTTTCCATAGTTTGGTTTTCTTAAATTATGATTTTTCTTTTTGTTTTTTGTTCTGCTTCCAAAATATTTTCGATTCCTTTTATCAAAGCATCGGGGTTAAACGAGATACTGTCAATTCTTTCATTTACTAAAAACGCGGCAAATTCTGGGATATCGCTTGGTGCTTGTCCACAAAGTCCCACTTTTATTTCGTAGCGCTTGGCCACCCTAATGGTTTCTTTTATCAGGGCTTTGACAGCAGGATTTTCTTCGCTGAATAAGTAACTCACTAATGCCGAATCGCGGTCCAGCCCCAAAGTGAGTTGGGTCAAATCATTGGAACCAATAGAAAAACCATCAAAGAGTTTGGCAAAATCATCCGCCATCAATACATTGCTTGGGATTTCAATCATCACATAAACCTGCAATCCGTTGATGCCTTGTACCAAACCGTTTTTAGCCATTTCGGCTAATACATTTTCTCCTTCTTCGAATGTGCGGCAAAACGGAATCATCAGTTTTACGTTGTGAAGTCCCATTTCGTTGCGTACTTTTTTCATCGCTTCGCATTCTAAAGCAAAACCTTTTCGATAAAAATCACTGTAATATCGTGAAGCGCCACGAAAACCAATCATCGGATTTTCCTCGTCCGGTTCATAATATTTCCCTCCGATGAGGTTGGCATATTCGTTACTTTTAAAATCACTCATTCGTACAATCACCTCTTTTGGATAAAAAGCAGCGGCCACAATCGCTACCGCTTCGGCGAGTTTATCAATGAAATATTTTTTGGGATCTTCATAGCCTTTTGTCAATGCCGCTATTTCCATTTTGATATTTGCATCTGTTATTTTTTCAGGTTCGCATAGCGCTAAAGGATGGATTTTGATGGTATTCGAAATCGCAAATTCCATTCGCATCAAACCCACACCCTGATTGGGATATTGGCTTAATTCAAAAGCTCGTTCGGGATCGGCGAGAATCAGCATCGGATCTGTTTGCGGCATTTTGAGAGTGCTGAAATCTTGTTCTTTTATTTCCCATTTTAATTTCCCATCGTAAACATTCCCTTCTTTGCCTTCGGCGCAGGAAACGGTGATTTCCTGTCCGTTTTTTATAACTGTAGTAGCATTTCCGCATCCTACAACGGCAACAGTTCCCAGTTCTCGGGCAACGATGGCAGCATGGCTGGTGCGTCCGCCTTTGTTGGTTATGATTGCCGAAGCTCTTTTCATAATGGGATCCCAATCCGGATTGGTCAAATCAGTGACAATAATTTCTCCGTTTTGCAATAAAGCACCTTCTTGAGGATTGTTTAGAATTCGGGCTTTACCGGACGCAATCTTATCGCCAAGTGCAATTCCTTTGGTCAAAAGTGTACTTTTTTCCTGGAGTTTATATATTTCCCGAACTTGTTTGTTTGCTTTGCCGTGAACGGTTTCCGGACGGGCCTGAACAATATACAATTGGTTGTTTAAACCGTCTTTTGCCCACTCAATGTCCATTGGTTTTTGATAATGTTTTTCAATTTTAGCACACCATTGTGCCAGTTGAATGACTTCTTTGTCGGTTAAGGAGAATTGGTTCTGTTTTTCCAAAGTCGTTTCGGTGTTTACGATGGTGTTTTCTGCTGAGTCACTTTTTGATGTATCGGAATAAATCATGGTGAACTCTTTTCTACCACATTGTTTTTTTAACATTGGATTCAAATCCGGGTTTTGTAATGTAGGTTTGAATACCATCCATTCGTCTGGCGTAGCAGTACCTTGAACGATATTTTCTCCAAGTCCCCAAATACTATTGATGATGATGGTATTTTCAAATCCGCTATCGGGATCAATTGTAAAAGCTACTCCGGATGATGCTTTGTCACTCCGAACCATTTGTTGTACGCCAACGGAAATAGCGATGTCTAATTTGGCGAAATCCATATCAAAACGGTACTTTATGGCACGATCTGTAAATAGGGATGCATAACAACGGCGAATTGCTTCGAGCAATTGATGTTCTCCGTTAATGTTTAAAAAAGACTCCATTCTTCCGGCAAAACTGGCGCTTGGTAAATCTTCGGAAGTGGCACTGCTTCGGACAGCAACATCTAAATTGCTTATGCCACATTGTTCGCTAAGCGATTGGTAAGCGACTTTAATTTCTGCACGAATCTCTTCGGGAATACTGGCTGATAAAATGAGGGTCCTAGCTTTTTGTCCAATTGATGAAAGATTTGAATAGTCTTTGGTATCCAATGAAAATAACAACTCTTGAAGCGGTTGCTCCAAATTATTTTGTTTGCGGAATAATCGGTAGGCTTCTGCGGTAAGGGCAAATCCGTTAGGAATAGTGATACCAATTGGATTGAGATGATTGTACATTTCGCCAAGAGAAGCGTTTTTGCCACCAACTTTTCCAAGGGCTTCAATACCAATTTGATTAAAAAACAGGATATGTTTGTACTTTGCCATTTCTTATCTTTTTTAAATAGAAACAGACACTCGCTATAGTCTGTTACAATAGGATTATTAGAAAAATAGGAATGGGGCTGTTTTTATTAATTTAATCGCAGACTGTAGAATTCAATTGTAGGTTTAAAAATCACTAGTCTTTTATAGATTTAAAGAAGAGAGTAGTAGGAATTCCTTCTTGTTAAAACTAATACTGTAAATTTAATAAAATATTTTTTGTAATCTTAAAAAATAGCATTTATTTTAAGACATAACATGTTGTTTATCAGAATAATATGTGTTTTGTCGAATGCTTTTGAAATATTTTTATTTATGTATTAAAACATCAATTTTCCAAAAGTTTTGAAAAAAAAGTTGAAATAATTATTTCATGTTAATTGGGTAGTAATCAGAGTGATTTTGATAGAATTCAAATTGATTTTCATTGTTGTTTGACACTAAGGAATTTGTAGCGATGAGAATAAAACCGCTATTCGACAATTAGACAAAAAAGTATTTTTTTTTAAATTATTAAGAAATTAAAAAGATGAAGTTTTGATCCTTAATGTATTTACTGTCTCTATAGAAAATAATTTTATTTCTCCTGGAGTAACGAAAATTCCAAATGGCACTAATGACTATTAGTAACGAATAATCAAAAAAATATTTTTTTTACTCTAAAATCCATACGTAAAAATAGTATGATCAAAAAAAAATAAAGCACCGTAAAAATATAGGCAACAAATGCTTATGGATTTAAGGTGCTATCAATTACAAGTTATTTATCATTTTTATTTAGAAATATGAATGGATTGCCCCACTAATTTCCATTGTCCTTGAACTTTCTCTAACAATCGAATTTCATAAGAGAACGTTTTTTTTCCATCTTTAGCAGTTGATTCTTCGTTGTGGCTTACCCAAGCATTGTCTTGATGAATGCTCATTTTGTAGTTTGTATTTACTGAAAAACCACCGTTACCCATCGCCTCAGGATTTGTATTAATCATAGCTGCAGGCGGTATGTCAAGTATTGTGCCATCTCCAGTTGATATTAATATTCGACTGTAGGGTTGAATGTGCCAGCACTCCGTATGTCCCTTGCTGTCTCCAGCTCTCCATGTGGCTGACTCTTTTTCAAGCAGTTTTTTTATATTCTCAGATTCATCATTATTTTGACTATACCCTACCAAATTTAGTACTATTACAAGATAAAAGGATATTGTCCATTTCATACGACTGCAGTTTTAGATTTTTATTTTGTTTTTTTAGTGTTCTTTTTAATGCTTGTCTTGCTCGTTTTACGTGGATCATCTGAAAATCAATAATTTCACAAAAATTCGCGGATGCTTTTCGATGTTATCTAAAGATCCATAATTCGTGGCTATTAGCTTTAAATTCCTCTAAAAAAGGAATTTACAAGTTCTTTGTCTCTGTAAATATATCATTTAATCCTAACAAAAATATGATTTCAGTGCTTCCTGCTGTTTTTTATAAATTGATTTTGTAGCTACAGTGACATTTAAGTTCTAAAAAAATAAACCACCGATTAACTGGGTAGTTTATTAAAAATAAAAACCGATTAGTTCAGTGGTAAAATTATTTAAAGAAATACTACTTTTAGTATTAAAATTATAGTTCTGACTATTAACTGTTTAAATTAAAAAATACAATTTCTTTAATGAGAGGAAGGTTCATAAATGAGTCTTAAAAAGGAACTAAATCGCTGTTTTTCTCTGTTTATTGGAATTCCGGTTACTATTCCTATTAGTAAATTATCTGTGATTTCCACTCTCATTTGAGGTCGGATGGTCATGTCAAAATCAGCATTATTAATTTCTTTATTAAACTCAAGACCGATAAAATTTCGTGTTCCGGGGATCATGTAGTGGATGTTTGAATTTATTTGCCAGTTAGTCTGTGTTGTATTATCTGAAAAATGGTGAATAAACTGTGGTCCGGTATATAACAAGGTGTGAAAATTTTGTCCCCATCGTTTGGCAATCACCAAGAACGGATTGTACCCGTTTCCAGTTATCAAAGTACTACTGTTATAGTTATTAAAATCTGGTAATAAGAATTCATGAATATACCCAACAGCCATTGATAATTTCTTTTTTTCTGAAACTAAAAAGGTATACTGTGCCGCTAGTTTTATACTATTCAGGTTACTTTCTGGTGCATTTGTATTTCCGGCTGTAGGATAATAAATAGAGAAAGGCAATTCGACTTCAAGTCCTAACCTGTCAATTGGGGCCCATTCATATTCTACCAGTGCTGTATATTCATCATGAGTTATATTATCGGTCAAACCAAGGCCCAAGTTCCATTCTTTTTCTCCTTTTCGAGCGCCTAAATCTCTAATGAGGTCAATGTACAAAGGTTCTGCATGCAGCACTTTTGGGCGCTTTTTTTTGCCTTCAACTTCTTGAATGTATAGGCTGTCTTTAATACTGTTTTCTTGTTGTCTTTCTGTTTGTGCCTGAGATTTGGCAACGGTAATTATGGTTAATAGCAGGGTAAATACCGCTATTTTTAAATATTGGAGAGTCATTTTAATTTGTTTTTATTTTTAGTAAACGAATTTCCACCCTAGTTTTAATAAAAAAAAGGTAGAGGGTAATGTTCTAAATAACAAATTAAACTTCCGGAGGCGGCGTGTGAATTTCATAATACGGGGAGGAGACAGTCCAATTTTGTTCTGCTAATTTCCCCTTTTTTAAACACCGGTAATTGTTAGTACTGCAGAGCGCGCTGTTTGGAATAATAAAAAAATCTATCAAAAAAGTGCTTTTTCCAGCAAAATCTTGATTGCTATCATTATCATCGTATTCAGGTATGGCATTTTTGAATCCCAAGACTTTTTCAACAACTATTTCAATAATACTTTCCGGATCATTATAGGTGAGATCTTCAGGAAAGTGACTAGGCTGTGCATCCGGGGAATCAACAAAGCAGTTAAGCAGATATAACGACATGAAACCCCATAAAAATCGGGTTAAAAAACTATGTCGGATCTGTTTAATCATTCTGCATAATTACAATATTATCTAGCATATTAGTTGTAAATTTTCGTTAAAAGCCCATTAGGATTTTACCATCACTCTGCATGGAACGGGTTTTAGGTATACTTTTTTGCCGATATTAAGTTTAAAAAAGAAGTTTATGGCAGGCAAAACTCTTTGTTTGGATCTGTTTTAATGATTAGTTTTTGAGGAGTTTTTTTTTGGATCATTGCAGAGAATAATAAATTATTTGATCCTGCTTCTAAAATTTTTTAAAAAGATTCAAAAACTCTCATCAATGGATATCGTCATTCCAGTCTGAATCTTCTGCAGTTGTTTTTTTGAAATCATTATTCAGGAACTGTTTGTATTTCTTTTTGTCTTTTTGATTTTTTCTAATAAGAAAGACAATCAAAACAAGTCCACAAAAAATCACACTTCCAACTATTACCCAATTGATTTTCATGTTTTTTTTTTGTTTAATTAGAAAGTTCTAATTTATACTAAATATTGCAATTTTGAAGATCTCGTATTTTAAATTTAGGATATATCAATTAACAATCCGCCATATTCACAGCAATGGCTAATCCGCCTTCGGAAGTTTCTTTGTATTTGTTGTTCATGTCTTTAGCAGTTTGCCACATCGTGTCTACCACTTTGTCCAAAGGTACTTTTGCATTTTTCGGGTCGGTTTCTAGGGCCAGTTCAGCTGCATTGATTGCTTTTATGGCACCCATAGTATTTCTTTCGATACACGGAATCTGAACCAAACCACCAATTGGATCGCAAGTCAATCCCAAATGATGTTCCATGGCAATTTCAGCAGCCATTAAAACCTGCTCTGGAGTTCCGCCCATCAATTCGCATAAAGCGGCAGCGGCCATGGAGGATGACACGCCAATTTCGGCCTGACAACCTCCCATTGCTGCAGAAATGGTAGAACCTTTCTTGAAAATACTGCCTATTTCTCCGGCAACCATTAGGAATTGTTTGATTTCTTTTTCTCCGGCATTATGGTTTTCAATTACTAAATAATACATTAAAACGGCCGGTATTACACCTGCACTTCCATTAGTAGGAGCGGTGACCACGCGGCCTAAAGCAGCATTTACCTCATTTACCGAAAGGGCAAAACAAGAAACCCATTTGAGAATTTGGCGAAACTTCACTTCTGTTTTTCTGATTTCTTCAAGCCATGTTTGAGGCGAATCATAATTGGCTAAACCAATCAGGTTTTGGTGCATATCAAAAGCACGGCGACGTACGTTTAATCCACCTGGCAGAATCCCTTCGGAATGGCAGCCAATATACATGCATTCTAGCATTGTGTGCCAAATCCGTAGCAGTTCTTGATTGATAACGGCTTCGGTACGCATTGATTTTTCGTTTTCATAAACGATTTCAGAGATGGATTTTTCATCTCTTTTACAAAAAGCCAATAGTTCAGCAGCTTTGTTTAGTTGATATGGAAAAGCACTTTTTATTTTGATTTTCTTTTTGGCATTAATACGCTCCTTTTTAACCACAAAGCCGCCACCAATAGAATAATAGGTAGCTGAAAATTCCTTGTCATCAGTTGTGTATGCTGTAAAAATCATTCCATTAGCATGAAACGGAAGAAAGTTTTTATTGAAGACAATATCTTGGAGGAAATAAAAGGGTATTGGTTTTTCGTTTCCTAAATAGATTTCGTTTTTAGATTCAATTGCTTTGATAATTGTATCAATATTTTTAACGGGCATGTATTCCGGATCTTGACCACTTAAGCCTAACATTACTGCTAAATCAGTAGCGTGTCCTTTGCCAGTTAACGATAGGGAACCATACAAATCTATTTTTACCCTACTTACCGTGTGAAGTAAATTTTTATTGCGTAATTCACTAAGAAAGCGTTCGGCGGCTCTCCAAGGTCCAAGTGTGTGTGAGCTCGAAGGTCCAATGCCAATTTTAAGCATGTCAAAAACAGAGATACATTCTTCCATATTTAGAATAAATTTTGTTCCTTGCAAATATAATGGAATATAGCAATGATACGAATTGAAAATAGAATATTCTTGTTTTTTTAATAGTGAATGTTGCTGTATTGCTATTATTCTTCAATAAAATAGAATTTGTTAAAAGCAACACCTTGTTAAAAAGCAATATTTCATTAATCTATAATTTAGCTTGTGCAATTCTTTGTAAATGGCTATTTTTGAAACATAACCAACCCAAACTAATATGAAAAAGATTGTTTTTTCTTTTTGTTTACTGCTATTTTTAGTGCTAAATGTGCATTCGCAAGTACAAAGTCCTTCGGAATTTTTACCTAACTACGGAAAACAAATAACTTTTTACCATCAGACAGAAAATTATTTCAAACATCTTACAGAAAAGTCTACTTTAATAAAACACCAGAAATATGGCGTGACGCCGGAACAAAGAGATTTGAATGTTTATTTTATTTCGAGTCCGGAGAATTTAGCTAATTTGGAACAAATTCGAAACAACAATTTAGCAGCCATTGGTTTATCCGATACTAAATCTCAAATGATTGGCGATAAATTAATCGTTTGGTTGAGTTTCAATGTTCACGGTAATGAATTTGCCGGAACTGAAAGCGCGATGACAGTAGCTTATGAATTAGTAAATCCTTCCAATACAGAAACTAAAAAGTGGTTAGAAAACACCATTGTAATTCTTGATCCCTGCATTAATCCAGATGGATATTCTAGATATGGGAATTGGTTAAGAGAAATTTCAGGTAAAAAAACACATCCTGAATTGTCAGATAGAGAGCACATGGAAGTGTGGCCTGGCGGAAGATACAATCATTATATTTTTGATTTAAATAGAGATTGGGCGTGGCAAACACAACCAGAAACCCAACAACGTATTGTATTGTATAACCAATGGATGCCACAAGTACATACTGATGTGCATGAGATGGGATATGATTCGCCCTATTTTTTTCCACCATCAGCAGAGCCTTTGCATGAATACATCGAGAAATATCAGAAAGATTTTCATTACACGTTAGGTAAAAATATCTCTAAAAAATTTGATGCCCAAAATTGGATGTACAATACTGGCGAGCGTTTTGATTTGTTTTACCCAAGTTATGGCGACACCTATCCAACTTACAATGGCGCAGTGGGAATGACTATGGAACAAGGCGGAATAGGCGCGGGCAGAGCCGTTACAATGAGTAATGGAATCAACATTACAATACAAGATCGTTTGACACATCATGCAACTGCAGTCCTGACCGTGGTAGAATCAGCAGAGGCACAGGCAGATGTTTTGCTGAAAGGTTTTAGAGGTTTTATGAATAATTCCCGAAAAACAGTGAAGGGCAATTATAAAACGTACGTGATGAAAAATAATCCGAAGTTGGTTCAAATGGCGGATTTGTTGAAAAAAAATAATGTAGAATTTAGTTATGCCGATGCCAATCAAAAGGCATCCGGATTCAGCTACACTACAAAAGCAGAGAAAGGTTTTTCAATAGAACCCAATGATTTAATTGTGAAAGTAGATCAGAAAAAAGCCGTTTTAGCACAAATACTTTTTGAACCGAATCAAAAACTAAATGATAGTTTATCGTATGATATTACCTCTTGGGCCTTGCCACTGGCGTATGGTGTTGAAGGTTATGCATTGAAAAACAGTGTGGTGATCAAAACAAAAGCATCCATTGAAGTGAAAGAAATTGAGGTTCCTCAAAATGTGTATGCATTTCATGTTCCTTGGAATAACCGAATTTCAGCTCAGGTTCTTTCTTTGTTGCATCAAAAAAACATCAAAGTTCGATCTGCAATGAAAAAAGCTGTTTTTGGAGATGTAATTGTGGAGCCTGGTGGTTTGTTAGTAACCAAAGCGGATAACCCAAAAGTGGTAGATTTTGAAAAAACCATTAGTGAGTTGGTAAAAATAAAAACTGATTACAATTATATAGTTACTGGGTTTTCGTCAAATTCTAAAGATGTTGGCGGTGAGAATTTTAATTTATTAAAAGCCCCTAAAGTCGTTTTATTATCCGGAAAAGGCGTGGGCTCTACTGAGTTTGGTGCCGCTTGGTATTATATGCAAGAAACTATTGCGTATCCGGTTAGTGTGGTTGAAGTAAATAATTTCAATAGGTTTAATCTTTCTAATTATAATACACTGATTTTAGCGGACGGATATTATGATTTTTCAGAGGACCAACAAAAGAAAATTGCTGAATGGATTAAAAACGGTGGAAAAGTAATTGCAATGAATAGTGCGCTTACCCTTTTTGAAGCAAAAGAAGGATATGCATTGAGTTCTTTTGCAACTGAAGAAGACAAATTAAGTTCCGAAAAAGCCGCTGTAGAAGAGGAATTAAAAGAACGCTTTTTAGATTTTCAAGATTCAGAACGCCGGTATATTTCTAAATCGATTCCGGGAGCAATTATTGAAAATCTATTAAATAAAACGCATCCAATGTCTTTTGGTTTAGGCGATAAATATTTCAGTTTAAAAACAGATGATAGACATTATTCGCTTTTGAAAAAAGCTATCAATGTTGCCTATGTTCCTAAAGATTATAAGAGTTATGGTTTTGTAGGTCATGAAATCAAACAGAAATTAAACAATACCGTAAGTTTTGCAGTTGATAAAAAAGGTGACGGTTCCGTAATTTACATGGTCGATAATCCATTATTTAGAGGGTTTTGGGAAAACGGAAATCTATTGTTTAGTAATGCATTATTCTTAGTGAATTAAAGGGCTTAGCTTTTTAAAAACACAAAAAGAGCACAATATATCGTGCTCTTTTTGTTTATACATTTTCTAAAAAGGATATCCAATTGCCAGATTGAAAACTAAATTTTCTTTTCTCCAGGCACTATTTCCTAAACTAATTTGATCTAAAACCCATCGATCGCCAATTGGCAAATACGGTTTTCTTAAAGGGAAGGCAATATCTGTCCTTAGAATTAGAAAAGAGAAATCAAACCGAAGTCCAGCACCGGCTCCAACCGCTAATTCATTTAAGAATTTTTTAGAAAATTTTGCTCCGGGCTTATCCGGGTTATCATTCAATAACCAAATATTTCCGGCATCTATAAACAGAGCTCCTTTGACCAACCCATATATTTTAGCGCGGTATTCCGTATTAAATTCTAGTTTTAAATCACCGGATTGATCCGCTAGAAAAGTGCCGGTGTTAGCTGCAGCTCCATCAAAGCTTCCAGGTCCTACGGAACGAGCTCTAAAGGCACGTAAACTATTAGTTCCGCCTATAAAAAACTGTTTGATAAACGGTAATTCATTTGAATTTCCATACGTAAATCCAGCTCCTGCAATGATTCTACTGGCTAATTGGGAATCTTTTCCTAATTTTAAATAATGTCTGAAGTCACTCTCAATTTTGATAAATTGACTAAACGGAACATCAAATAATGTAATAGTATCACCTTTTCTAATATTGGCTCCAGAGACTAATCCTGCAATATTTCCGGCCAGATCGAGGCTGGCTTTGTAATAGAAAGTGTTTTTCTTTCTTTTTTGTAAAGTATTGGTGTAGGTATACGAATAGGATGGTCCAAAAATCAATTGTTTTTCGACAACTTTTTCTAACGAAGGGTTGTTGGCAATTTGTTGTAGGTACAAATCAGTTATGTTTTGTGGACTGGCGTACGTAATTTCGGTAATATTTAACAGGTGTTCTTTTCGCTCATTTTCCTTCCATAAATATCCAAAAGAGCCTTTGAAAGTTTGTAAGGAATACAAATTAGTTCGGTTTTGAAATTCATATCCTACGGTAGCTTTTGTCTTTGGAACAAAACCAATAGAAGGATTTAGCTTAAAAGGAGAAACAAATCTAGGCCAAATTAAATTAGCTTCGGTACCAATTCGATACACATTGAAACCATTGTTTTGTCCGGAAACTTGAACTTCAACACCTCCAAAAGCAGATATTGTTAGTAATTCAGCACCTCGAAACGCATTGCGATTGCTCCAGTTTAAATTGAGTTCAGTTCCGGTGTAATTAGCCGAATTTGTTTTGGCCAATAGTTCCAGACGAAGTGATTTTTTAGGTAAAGGCGTCAGATAATAATAGGCATCTAAGTAATTTCCGATAGTGTCAGAAACCCTAAATTGATTTTTTACAAATTTGAAAGTACCTAGATTTACCAATCGGTTCAGTGATAAATTATGGTCGGTACGGTTGTATAAATCCTGTTTTTTAAAATATAAAGCACGATCAAAAATCCTTGGTTTGAATAAATTTTCCGGATCTATTATGGTTAGGTCATTGTATTTGTTAACAGTATCGATACTTACTTTTACACTATCAGAACTAATTGAATAGTTAGGATAAACGATGATGTTATTAATTTTGTACTGAGCTTCGGCAAGTTTAGGAGCTTCCTCTTTTATCTTGACGATAAGATCGACTTGATGATCTGCAACAGTGGTGTCCGCTTGCACTTTGAGATAATCAGGATTAAAATAAAAAAATCCTTTTTCTTTTAATCTGGAATCGATCCTTATTCTCTCTTCTTTGATGTTATTCAGGCTGTATCCATCTCCTTTTTTTAACAAACTGCGTCGTCTTGTATTCCGCACTGCGCTTGAAATTACTGCAGAATCTTCAGGAAATTTGACTTCTCTTATTTTATATTGTCTAGCAGGTTGTACGAGATATTCAGCGGTGGCTTTTTTTCCGTGTCGTGTAGAATCAGCTGCCGTTTTTGTGTTGAAATAGCCATTATTTTCTGTGAAATTTTGCAAAACGCTTTTGTTGTATTCTAAGTCTACTTGACTGTACAATACTGGAGCTTCGCCTACTTTAGTTTTCAACCAGTAGCGCCATCCTTTTTCTTTCTTTGGCGTTCCAGCCAAATTATAAATATACAGTTTGGGCCTCAAACCTAAAATCGAGGAATTGGGTTTTGGTCTCACTACTTCTTCAAGTGCAGTTCTTAATGCTTTGTTTTCTTTTTTAGTCGTTTCTTTTCCTTCTACTGTTACTTTAGCACCGGTATACAGCAGTTCTCCTTCGGGCAAAAAGCGGGTGTTGCTGCATGATGAAGCCAACATGGCAAAGAAAAGAAAAGATACTAAATGGTTATTATTCATCAACTTTATTATTTATTTAAAAAAATCAAATTACTAAAAATTTAGTTTTATCAAGCAAAACTAATCGCTCCATTTTTTTTATTTTATGCTTGAAAAAAGACTATTTGTTTTTCTGTTTTGCTTTCTTTGCTTCACTTTTGGCAAATAATTCTTTGAATTTATTGTAATCCAAAGTGATAATAAATGCAATTCCAGTTTCTACGACCTCTCCTTGCAGTGCCACTTGGTATTTATTAACGCGGTAAGCTCGAATTTTATATCTCCCATCTTTTGAGAGTTGATAATCTAAGGAAACATCTCCGGCAATATTATTGGTATTTTGGTTGGCTTGCTGAGGGCCTTCAATTCCAAAACTGCTTCCTACAGTAACTTTTAATCGGTCATTTAACAATTTTTTTGAAATCCCCACATTCAAATCTGTTTTGTTCTGCCGCTGCCCGGTTGTATAATCATCCGAAGTATTCAAGTCAAAATTTAGCTCAACTCCTTCAATTAAATCGCCGGCCAAGTTGTTAAGTTGTTGGGATAAAATTTTACTGGCACTTTCTCTGGCCAGTGAGGAAACGGTTGCTCCGCCGGATTGACTGGCAAATGGGTTTTCGCCAATAAAACGGTTCAAGAGGAGTAAGGCAAAAACCTGTTTGTTTAGCTCATCGGGTTGCTGACGTAGTTGGGTCAGTTTAGCCTGAGTGGTATTTATAATTTCGGTTGAAACACTATTATTTCCTTCTGGTAAAACAATATCAAAAGAAATAGTGGGTTTAAGTAAGGCACCGTTCATTTTTAATGCGGTTTCAAAAGGGATTTTTTGTTTGTAGGTATTTCTCACCTCGGCAGTAACACTTCCTAACTGATCGTTTACTAAATCAATGGGAGCCGCTTCTGTTTTATAAATTGCGGTTATATTTATATCAGCAGTCGTGGGCTCTCCTGTCCATAGAATGTAACTGCCTTTTTTGATGTCAAATTTCCTTTTGATCGCGTTAAAGTTCATTTCATAACTTCCTTCAGATAATTCATAACGTCCGGTGAGCGTGGTTTTTCCTGAAGGATCAATTCCTCCGTTCAACTGCGCTTCTCCTTTTAATTTCAAGAAATCACCGTTGGCTTTGTCAATTACCATAGACAATTCGGCTTCTTTATCAACCTCAATATTCACCGAAGCATTGATTCCTTTTATTGGCGACTCACTGCTGAATTCGTTCACAACAATAGTCTCCATTACTTTTGGATTGTCTTGGTCAATAAATTCTACAATTCCTTCCCTATCTGCTATTGATGGATCTGATTGGGGTAAAACAATAGTAAATTTAGTGTCTTTGTTGATTCTGATATTTCCTTCTACAATAGGATTATCTAAATTTCCTGTTATTTTTAGATGGTTGTCTAAATATAACTCTCCATAATACAAATCATTATCCTTTGCTTCACTATTGACTGCTTTAAAGTTATCAGCATCCAGAGCTAAATTAAAACCGAAATTGCTAAAATTGGCACTATCAATTTTTCCGTTAATGACTAAATCATTGTCTCTCTCATCATTAATAACAAAATTGTCAAAAATTATTGCCTTTTCAGTAAAGGTAATTTTATCATTTAACGACTTGAATTCCGAATTGAGCGGAGTGGCTTTGAAACCAATTTCATTAAATTGTACTTCTCCAATTACTTTGGGCTGAGTTGTATTTCCAGTAATTTTAAAATTTCCATTCATGAAACCAGTACTTTCGGTGATAGTGTTCAACGTGAAACCCTGAATACTTTTCAAATTCAGTTTTTTAATATCCAGATTCATGTCAAAACTACTGTTTGTAGTTTTATAATTTCCTTCTAAATTGACTTGATTTCCCTGTCCTGTAATGGCAACAACTGCATCGTATTGATTGGCAATGGCATTATTTACCTTGATTCGTATAGTTCCAACAGTATCTTTCTTGAATGTGAAATTTTCGATACTTAAATCTGAAGTAAAAACAGGCGATGTAGTTGTGTTTTTGACTAATGCATTTCCATTGACCTTACCACTTAGTTGTAAATCTTTTTTCTCGACAAAGCTGGAAATCGTATTAATGTCAAAATCCTTGAAATCAATAGTCACTGGTGCGTTAGGAGTTTCAGCCTGTGATTGAATGCGAATGGTACTGCCGTTTTTGTTCAGTTCAAAATTATCTACATAAATTCCTTTTTTGCCAAAACGAATTAAATTAGCAGCAGATATTTTCCAAGAGTCATAATTAAGCAATAAATTATCAGGCTCCAAACGAACTTCATTGTTTCCATTTGCTGCTTCTAATGTTCCGCTGATAACATACCGTTCTAGATCTTTTGCATCCTTTAATTGTATGGTATAATCTAAGATGTTTTGTTCGGCTTTTCCTGTGATACTTGTGTGTGGCAGCTGAAATTGTTTGTTTTGAATATCGTCTACAACTAAGCTGTAAACAAGTGCGTTTTCCTGTGTGTCTAGTTTAAGAATTGCATTTGTTATCGTGTTTTCTCCGTAAATTAATTTTGGAATCGCACCACTCAAAACAATAGAATCGTTAATAGAATTGTATCTTCCACTGATATTTATGGGTTCCAGACTTTTTATGCTAGGAATTAATTTCAACAAAAGAGGACTGTCTTTGATACCAATTTGAAAAGCGAATTGTTGCTTTTCAACCACTGTTTTTTTAGCATTAGGATTACTGTCGTAATATTTAGCAATCGAGTTTTTTAGTGCTGTGGCAATTTTAGACAACTTATATTTTCCTGCTATTTCCGCATCTGCTACCGGTGATTGCAGCAATAAAGTATTATTTAGAGCAGTAGATGTTGCAACAACGGTGATGGAGTCCATCATAAATTGTTCTGTTGCATTAGTAATGCTTATACGGTTTGCACTTAAGGTACCATTGAGATAATCTAAATTTGCGGATTGAATGTCAGCATCTATAGCACCTCTTATTTTTAATGGCCCTGCGTGCAGATTTAGTTTTTCCAAATCGGCAATATCCACATTCAGTTTTAATTTTCCGGTAGGATACTTGTCTCTAAAGCTTCCGTTGCTCACCAAATCAAACGTTAGATTAGGATCTTTTGCGGAAGCGACAGCATTGAAATTTCCGTTGCGAATATTTCCTTTTATACTTAAATTTTGGTAAGTATATTTATTGTAATTTGCTTTTAGAATGTTGCCGTTCAAGGAAGCATTTGCTGTTTTTGGATCAAAACCAGTTCCTTTTATGGTTGCTTTTAAAGTTATTTTTCCAAGGGAATCATTTTTGATAAAGCGTCCCAAATCAAAATTTATAAATTCGGTTTGAACATCATATTTCTCGAAATTTTTTCTGTTTTGATTTAATGCAGCCTTGATCTTTGCAGTACCAAAACTACTGAGCAAATTCAGATTTGTATTAAAATTAGCAATAGTTCCTTTAAACGTTCCTTTGGCGCTAAATTGCGGTGGCAACTGAATTGAGTTTGGGATTGTTCCTTTGGGTAAGAACCCAACAAAATCTTTGGATCCAGTTTGTAAGTTTTTGATGTTTAAATCAAAATAGGCTTTATTTACATCTGGCAAACCCACAATACTGCCGCTAGCTGCAACTGTTGTGGTACCAATGCCGCTAATTTCTATAGATGGAAAGATGATGTTGCTCAGTTTCCCCGTTATAGCGCCATTAATCAGTAAGATGGCATTGGGATTACTCATAAAAGGATTTGTATTTGCTAAAGTTGGCGCAAATAGCAAAATATCTTTTACGCCTAGTTTACTTTTTTTCAAGTAGGCAATCAGACCCAGTTCTCCGGGGTTTTTGGCCAGTGAGGCTATAGACGGATATCCAATTCTGATTTCATCTCTCAATTCAGTTTGAGGTGTTTTTAAATATAGTTTTCGAAGAAATGCATTCTTTTTGCCATAATAAAATTCGGCTTTAAAAGATTGGAGATTCAAACCGCTTTTATCTCTAAAACGCATGGAATTAGCCACGCCAGATATGTTTGTAGGACCATAATTAATGGCATCAACTTGAAGGTTTAAGTTAGTAAGATGCAAATGATTGTAATCCATACCTTTGGCAACAGCCGCAACATTGTTGTTGTCATACTTAAAATCTATTCGCTTAAATTCTGTTTTTTTTATTTTGATTTGCCAATCATTTCCCTCTGCTGATTTAGAATTTTCTATATTTTTTGCGGGCTCTGACTTGCCAAAAGCTAATGCTCCTTTTGCACCCGATAATTCAATGCTTTCTAGGAGTGCAAATCGATTATTGATATCTAAACGGTCAATTTTAGCAACTAGCTTTTTCAAATAAAAAGCTGTTGATAGCTTTGTTTCCTCACTTTGATAATCAAAATCAATTTTTGCAAAATCAATTTCCCCTAATTTTAATTTTAAAACGGGTTGGGTTGTTTTATTTATTTGAATTTCTTCAGCAGCGGACTTTTGTGCCAAACCTTGCTTTAATTTAAAGTGTAATCCGTTGATTTTAGCTTTCGGAATTTCGAAATTCATTTGGTCTAAATCAAAAATTTTGATTTTTGTTTCAAAGTGATTTAGGTTCGTGTACAAATAATTTTTGGTAATGGCATCCGAATATTTAAACCGAATGCGGTCGAGTTTAATTTCACTCACTGAAAATTGCATAGGAGGGGAATCACTCTTTTTTTGCTCTGGTGAGACAAATGCATCCAGTATATAATCAAAATTATATACCGCTTGTGCATCTCGACTTAATTTAGCGGTGATGCCCTCAAGTTGCACTGAATTAATTTCGATTTTATTATCTATTAGCTGAAGAACGCTAATATTTACAGCTAGTTTTTCACCGGCAAAAAGGGTGTCTTTTTTTTGATCTTCAAAATAAACACCTTGCAGAATTACTTTTGTTGGAAGACCTATATCTATGCTTTCAATTGTAACTTTAGTTTTGATTTTTTCCTCCAGATAGGTTACTGTTTTTTCTTTGATGAAATTTTGAACAGACGATATTTGGATAACCACGATCAGGAGTACGAACAATAGAATTAGGGATCCTATTATCCAAAGGAAAATTTTCAAACTTTTCTTCAAATATTTTTTCAAAAGAGGTGTTTTTTTGGCTAAAAATAACCAATTTAAATCAGAATTGCAATTTCAGGTACAAATGGAATGTGTTTGCAAAGATTAAAATTTAAAAAAGGAAATTTGTTATAAAATTTAAAAAAATAGGTTGTTAAATTTTCAGCATTAATTTAAGATATGGTACTGCTTTTTAGGTGCTGTATATTAGTATTTCATTGAAATTTCGGGCTTGTTTCTCCTCTAATAAAAGGTCTTTCACCGCCATCAAGATAGCTTTATTGGAAGTAAATAGTTCCCTATTAAAATTGATGATTGTTGTTATATCAATACTATCAATAGGAGCAATTTGTGCTTCAGTATAAAAAGTGTTTAAGGCTGTTGTATAGTTTTTTTGTATAGTTGTCAGTAATAATTTGAGTTCTTCATAGTTTCCCTGTTTTTCTTTTGTCAAAAAGGCATTTAAAGCTAAATAGAGATGTTCCGTTTCTTTTTTGTGATGTATAAAAAACTGATATTTGATTTCTTTTGAAGAGTGGCTCAGGTTTGTAATATTGCTGCCAATATCTTTTACACTTTTTACGGCGTGCATCGAACTTCGTGCGGCTGAAATTAACTGGTTGAGTTCAGAATTCTGTTCGCTGTTTAATTTGGGTCTTAATTTTAAGTAAAAAACCTGCAATTCGCCCTGCACTTGCTTCAGGAACTCATATTTTTCTTCTTTAGTTTTAGAAATAAAGCCCAGCTTCTTGTTAATAGTAAGATAATCTATGTTTTTTTCCAAAGTGAATGTGTTGATCTTGAATAATTCCATGTTAAAAAACAGAGAGTTGTGAATGAAATAGCTCGTTTCTCGGCGGAATAAATCAAGAGCCGTTTCAGGTTCTGCAATAGAGGCATGCGCTATAAAAGCTACTGTAGTCGCATCCGTATCTTTAAAAAAACGCTCTAAAAATTGAGTGAACGAATCCAGAACCGGCAGAAAAATTACAATTGCCAATAAGTTAATCAAACTTGAAAACGAAACCAGTCCAATAAGTGGATCGTTGATTTTTAATACGTCCGTAATTAGGAACAAAATGGGTTGAAGCAGTACAAAAGCAATTGCGGTGATAAAAATATTGAACAATAAGTTTCCTAAAGCCACTCTTTTTTTAGAGGCATTTCCACCAATAGCACTCACTAAAATTTTGATGATTGTTCCAGTTTCGCTTCCTAAAACGATTGCTGCGGCCATAGGAAATTCAATCGCTCCGGCATGAAGTGCGCTCAGGGTAAGGGCCATTGTCACCGAACTCGACTGAACAATTAGTGTGATTACAAAACCAAGAAATAGAAAAATAATTAGCGGCATTGAAGCATATTGAGCAAATTCAAAGTGCTGTACCTGAGATTCCATTGCCGTTTTCATAAAAGAAAGGCCAATAAACAGTAAACCAAATCCTAAAAGGAAATAAGATAGGTATTTTATTTTTTTTCGATTTCCAAGCAGGATTAAAAGAAAACCACCTAAACAGACCACTGGATACGCAATAACTTCAATATTAGTTTTAAAACCAAGTGTTGCCACCAGCCAGCTTGCGATTGTAGTTCCCAGATTTGCGCCCAGAATAATTGCCATTGCATTCTTCATTGTAAAAACACCGGCACCCACAAATGCTAAAACCATCAAGGAGACCATCGAACTGCTTTGAAGTATACCGGTAACAATTGTTCCACCAGCTACGGCTCCAATGTTGTTTTTTGTGATGCGTTGCAGAAATAGTTTAAAACTTCTTCCAGACAAATTTTTTAAGGATTCCTCTACCAGATACATGGCAAAAAGAAATAAACCAATTCCTGCAGCAAGTTTTAATATTGTATTGAGGGTTTCCATAGCTTTAAATGATATTAAAGATACTTAAAACTAGCAGTAAAATAATGCCCAACAAACAAACTTCCAATAATGAAAAATAAATTTTATTTTCAATTTAAAAACAAAAGACTACAATTTTTTGAGAATTGTAGTCTTGGTAATACTGTTTTGAATTATAAAACTAATAATCGGAATAATCAGTGGGGTACAAAAAAGTGATATCGATGTGAGAAATATTATTTTTATATTTTTCCATTGCTATTAATCCTTTCCATTCCGGTGAATCTACAAAAGATTTCCAATGTGCTTCACGGCTCGTTTGGTCTGCAAAAGTAGTCAGATACATTAGATTTGGCATTTTTGGACCAGAGATTACTTGGCCATAAAAAACAGCGTTGAATCCTAATTTATCAAAGAGCTTTATTTCTCCTCCTGCGTTAAACATGTCTATTTTGTTAGCGTAAATTGCTTCGGTGGCTGATTCATAACTTCTTAATTCGTAGACTCTGTTTGCTCTAGGACTATTCAAAGTCGGTTTTGTCAGCAAAGGATGATCTGAAAAAGCATGTAACAAAACAGATTCTATTCTTACGTATGGTGGTTCTGAGTAAAGAGCAGTCAAATAAGATGCGCCGGCGGTTAAATAGGTTTTGTCTTTGGCCAGTTTTTTATCTAATGCTAGGAATTGTTCCATTGACGAAAACGGAATCAAAACTACAATTTTTTTCAGGGTATCTGTGGCATTTGGTTTTAGTTTGAATACACCAATATTTTTGATGCCCAGTTTTTTTAATCCTGGTAAATAAGCTTCTTTTAAATATTTGTCAGTAGTTTGTTCTTGTTGTTTTGTTTTTAAAATATAGGTTTTAAGCTCATAAAATTCCCTTTGTTGAATAGCGCTTTTGGCTGCTATAGTGTCTTTTGGAGGCAATTTGAAACTAGTGATAGAGAAAGCAATTAGCAGGGTAAAAAATAGTTTTGTTAGTTTCATTTTTGCTTTTTTAGATTGGTTATCAAAAATAATAATACGACGAAAGTAAATGAAAATAGTACTTTTTAGTATTGCGCATTTTAATACTATTTAATTTTCTTTCGTCTTTTTTGAACCACTTATTATTTTAGAAATTAATCCTTGATGATTCGTAAATTCACAAAAGAAAACTCCAGACAAGTGAATCACAATAAATGCCAATAGATAATAAATCGAAAGTACATGTATTGATTCCATTGATTCCTTTAGATTCTTTGGACCCAAAACGATGATTAAACCAGTGATTAAAGAGATTGCTACACAAACATAAAAAACTAAATAAGTTGCATACTGGAATTTTTCTTTAAGGCCCAAATCTTTGTTGAACGGATTAGAGAACTTCATCTGACCAAAAAGAGGCAGCGCCATTCTGATGCTATACAAGCCAACTAATGCATAACCAAAATAAATATGCCAATCCCACATGGGTTTTCTTATTTTTTTAGCAAGTATAATAAGTTGGTCTTGTGATAAGGATTGATCAGTAGTTGAAAGGTATTCTTGAATGATCTGGGCGACATGGTTTTTGTTCATCCAAGTCATTCTAAGAAATATAGTGATAAGCATAAGCGTCATGCAAATGGCTATTGACCAATGCATTATTCTGTAAATAGCGGAGTAATTTCTAGATTTCATAATTTTTTGGGAGTGGTTAGTATTGGTTTGAATGTAGATTGTATTTGTGATGTAATTTTTATAGGAATTTAGTTAAAATTACTTAAAAGTAAGCCAACCTAATTTAAAGGACATGATGTAAATTTCAGGTAAATTATTACTAGGAGCGGGTTATGAACTCTTTTTTTTGCTTAAAGCACTGTAAAATGATCACTTTTAGGAAAAATACTCAAGGCTTCCAGCGCAATTGCAGGAGTAGGAGACGCAAGTTTTCGCAGTTTAGTATCCATCCAAGCACCATCAACGGTTATTGTTGCGCAAAGTTTATTGTCAGCATTCAGGAATTCATGTACAATAGACCAACGGGAAGCATCTGCATTTACTTTTGAGGTTTTGGTATGCATGGAAATTTTATCCGAAAGTTTTATTTCTTTTCTAAAAACACATTCTTCCCTAAACAGAATAGGTCCAAATCCTTGCGCTTGCATCACTTTCATGGTCAAACCAAGACTTTCTAGAATTTCGATACGATGTTGCGCACCAAAATCATAATAAGCACTGTGTCGGACATGGAAATTAGGGTCAAGATCTGACCAACGAAGGGATAATTCTTTGCTAAATGAAGTCATTATTGTTTTTATTTTAAAGCAAATCCCAAGATTAAGTTGCAAGGAAAACACTATGATTTTTAAAAAACCGAAAATACAAAAAAAAGGAAGCACGAAGCTAGAAAGTATTTATAATTTCGGGTAATTTTAATAATAAAATGAGAGCACATTTATACTACGTGTTTTAAGAGGAATGGTTGTTAATCTATCTTTGAAATCCGCTGTTTGAGGTCATTCTCAAACTAGTATCAATCGGAACTTGTTTTAGCAGCCATAAATTGCAAATCTGCACTAGCAAAATCATGTCTTTTATATTTAAAAAATTGAATTTTTACTTTTTCAAATAAATATCCAGATTTTTATTTGAAAACGAATTAAATAGCTGGACTCAAAAATAGGTCGCTCTCGCCAATATGGTATATAGCGAATATAGGGATGTGAGCAAAGTGATCTTGGGAAGTAAATGGATATTTAAAACTATAGTTGTCATATGCGTTCAAAATTTGTAAAAAATAGGTTAGACATGAAAATAATAGTGGGCCTTTTAATACAGAAACTCCACTGTTTATTTAGGTTTTAATAAATAGTGATGAAACACGTTATTTCTAAAAATTTAAATAAAAATGCAGAATTTTAAGGTTTATTTAAGAAAAATACATAGGTTTGTTGCCTTCACTATATGAAACGATCAAAAAACTATTTATGAGATTTAACCAATTTATTTTAGGCGTATTATTTATGATAATAGGACCTGCAGTTATGAATGCCCAAACAGTTAAAGGAATTGTGACGGACGAGAATGGGCAAGCTTTGCCTTATTCTAATGTTGTGGATAAAGCGACATCCCTAGGTGTGACGACGGACGGTAATGGTAATTTTGAAATTACAGTAAAAGGATTTCCCGTTACGTTAATTGCTAAATATGTAGGATACCAAAATAAAAATATTGAGGTGGCAAATGCTAATGCAGCTATTGTTTTTAAGTTGGACCCTACTAACAGTTTAGATGAGGTTGTTGTTACCGGTAACAGATCAAAAGTGCGTAGTGTATTAAACTCTGCCGTTCCGATTGATAAGCTTTATGCGGAAGATCTTAAATCTAGTGGACAAGTTACATTTGATAAAATGTTAGCCTATAAAATTCCTTCATTTAATTCCAGTAGTCAGGCTATTTCGGATGCGACAGCTCACTTTGACCCAGCAGATTTGCGTGGATTAGGACCCAGTCGTACGTTAGTTTTGGTAAATGGAAAAAGAAAAAATCAAAGTGCATTAGTGTATATCAATGATACTCCTGGAAAAGGAGAGGTAGGAACGGATATGAAAAGTATTCCTTTTTCAGCAATCGAAAGAGTTGAGGTGCTGCGTGATGGAGCATCTTCTCAATATGGTTCTGATGCTATTGCAGGGGTAGTCAATATTATCCTTAAAAAGCAAACTAATTTTACGGAAGTAAGTCTTACTTCAGGAGTAACTTCGCAAGGGGATGGTTTCAATTTTGGAGCTGATTTTAATTCAGGATTTAAAATTGCTGACAAAGGTTTTGTGAATTTTAATCTTTCTTATTTGGATCAAAACAGAACTAATAGAGCTGGAAAACCAGGAAAAGATGATTTGTTTGGAGTAGCGTCAAATGATGCACAATGGGGAGATTGGTTAAGTAGAAACCCTGATTTAGGCATGACAATTGGATTACCAGATTCGAAAATGGGAGCCTTAGTTGTAAATGCTGAATATCCTCTTTCTGACATCACAACGCTTTACGCTTTTGGGGATGTTAATATTCGTAAAGGGACTAGTTTTGCATTATATAGAGCACCGTACTGGGTCTCAGATCCTAACAATTTATTACATGATGCAGGTACGACTTATAACGGTTTTCAACCTACATTCAACACGGATGTATTTGATAATTTGGGATCTATTGGTATAAAATCAACTTTGTTTGGTTTTAATTCAGATTTCAGTTTAACAGCGGGTTCTAATAAAGTAGACTATACAGTGAGGAATTCACTAAATGTATCTTTGGGTGCTAACAGTCCTACTGAATTTGATACAGGTGGATATACTTTTAGTCAGTTAGTTGGAAATGCTGATTTTAGCAGAACTTTTGATAAAGTAACTTTTGGTTTTGGAACAGAATTAAGAAGAGAACAATTTGAAGCTAGAGCAGGCCAAGAGGAGTCATACGTTGGTGGAGGTGCGCAGTCTTTTCCTGGATTACAACCGGCAAATGCATTGAAAAAGGACCGTAGCAACGTTGGGGTTTATACTACATTAGACTATGATGTCTCTGAGGCTTTCTTGATTGGAGGATCTATACGATACGAGAACTATTCAGATTTTGGTGATAATTTATCTTGGAAAGTAAATTCTCGTTATAAATTAAATAACGACATTGTGGTTAGAGCTTCTTATAGCACTGGATTTAGAGCACCAGCATTACATCAGATTTATTTGAGCAATATTCAAACTCTTGTATCAGGAGGAACGGTTTCTAATCAAGGTACATTTAATAATATTGACCCGGCAGTAAGAGAATTGGGAGTTCCTCAGTTGGATGCCGAGACTTCTCGAAACGCTTCAACAGGAATTACTTTTAGATCGGGAGCAAATTTTTCAGCATCTGTCGACTTTTACCATATAAAAGTGAAAGACCGTGTTCTGTTTTCAGGAGAAGTTGGATTTGACGGTGATGATGCAACAACGAACCCAGTCGAAGAAGTATTGCTTGATAATGATATTACAAGCATGAAGTTTTTTATCAACGCAGTTAATACTAAAACCAAAGGTGTTGATGTTGTCTTAAATTATAAAAATCTAGAATTAGGCAATGGGAAATTAGAATTTAGTTTGGCGTCTAATATTGCTACTACTAAAATTGATGGACAAATTGCAACACCAGCTATTTTGAAAGCTAACGGATATGACATTTTCAACCGTAAAGAGCAGGGAAGGATTCTAAGCGCGAGACCTAACACAAAAATATTGTTGGGGACTAATTATGATTTGAAAAAAGCTAGTGTAATTTTCAATAACACCTATTTTGGTGAAGTTACTTGGCAGCATGCTACAGATGTTTCAAAAGATCAGACTTTTGCAGGAAAAGTGATTACTGACCTCGGAGTTTCTTATAAATTTACTAGCACAATTTCAGCTAATGTGATGGTAAATAATTTATTTAATGTTTATCCGGACGCGATAAATACTAAAGGGGATGTGGTAACTGATTTAGGAGGTCGTTTTAAATATCCATGGGAAGTAAACCAATTTGGATTTAGCGGTACAACCTTTACAGCTGGACTAAACTTTAAGTTTTAAAAAGCAGCTAAAATACAATCATAAAAAAACGGGATTTATTCCCGTTTTTTTATGATTAATTTTAACTGATGGTTACTGTGGTATTATAATAATTAAAAAGGGTAGTACCCTATTTAATTATTGCTGAATGAGTAGCAATTGAAAATTAGATACCTCAAAAAATTAAACCGGAATTTTTTCTATTACAATAGCATCCCCTGAATGGGTAAGATAGGTGCATGTCATCTCAGTGATATTAATACGCGATCTGGCAATACCGGATTGCGCAGCTTGTTGGCAAAAAGTATAATAGTCGGTTTGACCGCTTTCATGAAGAACCAGATATTCAATGAAGCGTTCCTTATTTGCATTGGTAGCGATCAATAATTCATCGTATTTTTTATCGGTGCTTACTTCATGATTAGTATCTCCATAGTAAACGACACGACCATCTGTAACATGAGTGTCATATCCTTTTATACCTAATTCAATTAATTCCTGAATGTAATTTTTAAAATCAATTTCTGTCTGTACTTTATCATACGCTTGTTTGATTTGTGCTAGAGTAAACATGTTTTTTAGTTTTATTTTTTATTTAGTTTGTGGGTACAGTTTGCAAATATACGCGATATGAAAAAATAAATTTGAACGATCTGACTATGATTTTGTTTGCAACTTGCTATTTTAAACTTTAATTTCACCATTCAAATCAGTCGTAAGAACAGCACTCAGGTGGTCAAAAAAGGGTCGTACCGATTTGAAAATTTCGTTCACCTTATGGGCAAATTTCGGATCAATTACTTCTTGATCTGTAAAATTATGTCTCAAAATAAATTGTTTATGGCGAATTAGATCTATGGCTTCATGGTCTTTAGGGAAGCCTTTTGGAAAAGAGGGAACGGTGCTACCTGTTAGCTCTACAAAGTTATCTTTGATTGGTTTTGAGTCTAAAATTTTGCGCCAATCTTTAAAGTTCAGCTCAATATCCTTTCGTATTCTTTTTAGGTCTTCTGGATTAGGGGAGAAAAAACCACAAGCTAAATAATTATTGCCGGGTTCTATGTTCATATAATAACCTCCTCGTTTTAACTTAGTAGCTCGTTGTAAACTAAATGCAAATCGAGGTTTGTAAGGGGATTTATCTTTACTGAACCGGACATCATTATAAATACGATACAGGCTTTTTTTTCCAGATTCATTTTCAATGGCATCATGGGTATTCATTAGTAGTATGAGTTGGTCTATAAAGGCAATAATATTACTTTGTGCCGAAATATAAGTATCCTTATTTTCAGCAAACCATTCTCGATTGTTATTTTTAGCCAAGATTTCCAAAAAAGTAAGGCTGTTGGCAAGTATATGTGAATCTTTCATTTTTAATTTGTATTCTGATTATTGTCCTTTGTGTTAGCGGGTATGGATTGCAAATTTGTGCTATCGGAATTTGCCTAAACATGGCAGATACAAAACCATTTTTCCATTAAGCCAATTGCCCAAATCCGTTGTAAAAGCTTTTGTAGCCGTTTTTTTATAAGTTAATTAGCCATTTTTTCTTCTTTAATTCAGTTAGATCTAATCCTTTTAACTTCGCAATATCAGGAATAACCATAATTCTTGGAAATTTTAATTCTTTTGAAATAAATAATTCTTCTTCTAAACTCCAAATATATTCAGGATTTGATGATACAACTATTGGGCAAAGATATCTTATGCCTTCTGGTAGTTTTGGATTTAAATTTTTTTTGTTTTTATGAATGAATTCGGCTTTTTCATTTATTTCTTTCAATGCACTTTTCATTTTATTTGTTCGATAAGTTACAGCCAATTTATCACCCTTATCAAATCCAAATGAGACATTTACTGCCTTTGCTTCAATTAGAAAAAGCACATCACCAATAATCAACGAAGCGTCAATTTCCTTTTTTAATTTTCCAGAAGTAATTTCATTTCTGCATACCCACATTTTTTCTTTGCTATAGACTGATTCTATCTCAGAATTTAAAGAATCCTCAAAATAAATAGCTCTTCTATTACCAACGTCTCCATCAACACTTGTAATTTCTTTCACTACAAATGAGATAATATCAGTCAAACCGGTATAATCAACAACCATAAAGTCGTTTGATAATTGATATAAAAATCGTTTAGGTCCTCTAGTCCATAAATCAATATCGTTTTTATTATCCTTTTCTAACAAGAATCTTTTTAAAATTTTAATTGTATCTATTTTATGATCAATTTCCGTTTTAAAAATCATTTTGTGAAGGTTTGGATATGTTTTATCAAAATCTTCGCTGAATGTTGTAATATTGAATTTAGCTATAATATATGCTCTGTTTAAAATTTGACATTGCGAATCGAGGCTTTGAGATGAATCTATTATGATTTTTTGGCCTAAGTAACCAAGAAATAATATAAAGTCGATGACTGAAAATGAATAATATTCGTAAAATTCTTCCTCAAATAATTTTAAAAAGTTATAAATATTATCAATGTTTAGAGCCCCAAACAAATAGTTTGTTTCTATATTAATTATATTATCTTCTTTTGTAAATATTTTTAAATACGCTTCATTCTTAAAATTAATTATTTTTGTTTTTTCTTTGTGATCCACATTCAACTGAAAAAGTGGGCAGAAGTAAGGGTTTTCTTTGTTTAATGTATTTGCAAGATAAGATCCAGTTCTCGAAAATAAATTTGTATTTGAAAGTCTTTCGTCATACATGTCAATCAGAAAACCTATATCCTTATTGATTTTTGGTAAAATTAGTTTGTTAATATCATCAAAAACAATCTCGCATCCTTTGTTAGCTATGCGGTAAGACTGTGTTCCTTTGATGTAGATAAAGCTTAAAATTTCAATTCTAATAACGTCTGAAATAACAGTGTAGATGCTCTCTGGCAGGTTCTCATTTCTAAGTTTTTCTAAGATTACAGTATATTCTAATTTGTTATATGCTTCAATGCTTTTTGGAAATACTGAAAAGGTTTCATCTATAATAATGTTTTCCTCGCTAATTCCATATTTGTAAAAGCTCAAGCTTTGAACTTCTCTATATAGCATTACAGAAAGTTCGGCAATATCGAAAATATTTTTTGGTCCTAGTCTTCTTGACCAAAAAAGCAATTCATAGGTAGAGTGTTCTGAAGCAATTTTTTTTATTAATTTTTCTGTATAGTTGATATAGTCTTTTAAAATATCTGAACTAGACTTCGTTAAATCAGAAATTGAATTAAATATTTCATTTTCATATTTATTTAATTCTTTATCAATGTCAATATGTCCTTCTTCAAAGAATTTGTATGTAATTAATTGATAAACACTTGGAAAGATTGCCTTTGTAACTTCCGTTTTACTACTTTTTTTTAAGCAACAATTTTTGTATTTTTTTTCACTTCCACATGGACATTTGTCGTTTCTTCCTGTTTTTTTCATAGAATATTGTTCTCCCGGTGATTTTAAATGGCTTATAACTCATATATACCCGCTACAATTTAGCGCACATCACCCCAAAATCAGGTTGCTTAGCGCTACAAATAGCATTTTATCGTTCTGCTAATGTAGTTCATTTATTACGAATTATTAGTATTGAAATTTTAAGGTAATTGAATAGAAACAAATAAACTTAGGAATCAGATTTCCTAGCCCGGATCGTAGCGGCATCCTTTATGTTCTTTCTTTAAGAACATAAAGATACAGCGGAGAGCGGGAAATAGCTCCATATTCCAACTTCCGTCAGAATGACAAACCCTCTGAAATGTCATCTTGTCAGATTTTTTTACGCCAATTTTAACATAAACTGACAATTTATTAGCGGGTTTTGTATTGGCACAAAGATTGACTTATCGACTCCGAGTCATTAAAACAAGTATACAATAAAATTAAATATAGTAAAAATGGGTAAAATAATCGGAATTGATTTAGGTACGACAAACTCTTGTGTTTCTGTAATGGAAGGTAATGAAGCAGTTGTTATTCCTAATGCAGAAGGAAAAAGAACAACACCATCTATCATCGCTTTTGTTGAAGGTGGAGAAATTAAAGTAGGTGATCCTGCAAAAAGACAAGCGGTAACTAATCCAACTAAGACTATTGCTTCTATCAAACGTTTCATGGGACATTCTTTTTCAGAAATTACAGCTGAAGCAAAAAGAGTTTCTTACAAAGTAGTAAAAGGAGACAACAATACACCACGCGTTGATATTGATGGTCGTTTATACTCTGCACAAGAATTGTCAGCAATGACACTTCAAAAAATGAAAAAAACAGCTGAAGACTATTTAGGTCAAACTGTTACTGAAGCAGTTATTACTGTTCCTGCTTACTTTAATGATGCGCAACGTCAAGCTACGAAAGAAGCGGGTGAAATTGCAGGTCTTAAAGTAATGCGTATCATCAACGAACCAACAGCTGCTGCACTTGCTTACGGTTTAGATAAAAAAGGTAAAGATCAAAAAATTGCTGTTTACGATTTAGGTGGTGGTACATTTGATATCTCTGTTCTTGAATTAGGAGACGGAGTTTTTGAAGTATTGTCTACAAACGGAGATACTCACTTAGGTGGAGATGATTTTGACCACGAAATTATTGACTGGTTAGCTGCTGATTTCTTAACTGAAGAAGGAATTGACTTACGTCTTGATCCAATGTCATTACAACGTTTGAAAGAAGCTGCTGAGAAAGCAAAAATTGAATTGTCATCTTCTGCTGAAACTGAAATCAACTTGCCATACGTAACTGCTACGGCTTCAGGACCAAAACACTTAGTAAAAAAATTATCTAGAGCTAAATTTGAGCAATTGACTGATTCATTAGTTAAACGTTCTATGACGCCAGTAGCTAAAGCGCTAAAAGATGCAGGTTTATCTGTTTCTGATATCGACGAAGTTATTTTGGTTGGAGGTTCTACTCGTATGCCAAGAATTGCTGAAGAAGTTGAAAAATTCTTTGGTAAAAAAGCGTCTAAAGGAGTTAATCCTGATGAAGTTGTTGCAATTGGAGCAGCTATTCAAGGTGGAGTTCTTTCTGGAGATGTAAAAGATGTATTGTTACTTGACGTTACTCCTTTATCTCTAGGGATCGAAACTATGGGTGGTGTTATGACAACTCTTATTGAGTCTAATACAACTATTCCAACTAAAAAATCACAAGTTTTCTCTACAGCGGCGGATTCTCAACCAACTGTTGAACTACACGTTCTTCAAGGTGCAAGAGCAATGGCAGCTGATAATAAAACAATCGGTCGTTTTAACTTAGACGGTATTCCACCAGCACCAAGAGGAGTTCCACAAATTGAAGTAACTTTTGATATTGATGCTAATGGTATCATCAAAGTATCTGCAACTGATAAAGGAACAGGAAAATCTCACGATATTCGTATCGAAGCTTCTTCTGGATTAACATCTGAAGAAATCGAAAGAATGAAACAAGATGCTGAAGCTAACGCTGAATCTGACAAAGTAGCAAGATCAAGAGCTGAAAAATTGAACGAAGCAGACGGAATGATTTTCCAAACTGAAACACAATTGAAAGAACTTGGAGCTAAATTATCTGATGATAACAAAGTGGCTGTAGAATATGCATTGACTGAATTGAGAATGGCACACCAATCTCAAGATATTCCTGCAATTCAAACGGCTCTTGATAACATTAATGCTGCATGGAAAAAAGCAACTGAAGCAATGTATGCTGAAGGAGAGCAAGGTCAAGCAGCAGCTAAACCAGAAGGTGAAGCAGCTCAAGGGGACAATGTTGAAGACGTTGAATTTGAAGAAGTAAAATAATAATTGATCGCATGCATGCACTGCGGTGCATCTTTACTGTTGATTTAGAAAACCGTTCACCTTAGTGAACGGTTTTTTTTATGGACTTTATTTATTTATTCTTTTTTATCTCCTAACATTCTTGTAATAACTAAAGCGTGTGGAAATGTAATGGCTGCCAAAAAAGAAAAAAACAAAGCATTGAATAGACGCGCTTCTTTAAATAAAAAGTAAAGAAGGACTATTCCAATTATTGAGATCAACCAATAAATTGCTGCGGCGCGACAATAAGCGATAAAGTATTTCAAGGAATAAGAGCCATTTAAAAATTTAATTTGATCAATTATGGACGGTATACTATGCCATATAACAAAATAAATTGCGAATCCCCAGATCAAACTGGAGGACTTGAAAAGTATGGCAAAGAGAATTAAATAAAATAACTCTAATTGTATTTTTTTTCTGATTTTTTCTAGTTTCCAATAAAAATAAGCAAGCAAACCTACTAAAATTACCCCTATAATTTGAAGAAATATCCAAAAGACAGCAATGGGAATACTGATTTTGGTGATGTTCAAAATGATGCTTTGTACTTCAATAGAATTAAATGCAAACAACAATAATAAAATAAAGAAGCCATAAGAGAATTGAAATAGCAATAAAATCCATTTTGGAAAGTCATCTTGTAAATTTTGCCATTGCTGTTCCCCAAAGTGGTGCGCACTCACCATAATGAATAATAGTAAAGCGAGTTGAGGTAGCGCATAAAACAAAAATATTCCTATTAAAACTACAGCTACGTAATAACCAAGTATTTTTAATGAAGCAATTGACTGATTCTGAGTATTTATGTTTTTAATCAATAGCAGATCATTTGCGCCGTGCAAGATTCCAAAGGTAAATATCAAGAGAAAGCCAGAGATTATCTGAAGTTTAGTCGAAAAGTAAGAATCCATCCATAACCCGAAAAAGCTAGCGACAATAGCTATACTAGAGTAATTTTTCATAAAATTTAAATATTGTTGAAATATAAGTAAAAAATAATAAACAAAAAATCTTTTTTATTGTTCATCTTTTGCTACATTTGATTAAACAAAAATAATTTAAATAATTTATTTATGACAAACTTTATGTTTATTTCAGGATTAGTCGGAAAATTATCCCCAACCGATTATGTAGGTTTTACTTTCTTTGTAGGTTGTATGGCTATGATGGCTGCTTCCGCATTTTTCTTTTTGTCTTTGAGTCAGTTTGACAAAAAGTGGCGTACTTCAGTTTTAGTTTCTGGATTAATCACGTTTATTGCTGCAGTACATTATTTCTACATGAGAGATTATTGGGCTTCGTTTGGTGAGTCACCAACGTTCTTTCGTTATGTTGACTGGGTACTAACGGTGCCGTTAATGTGTTTAGAATTCTACTTGATACTAAAAGTAGCAGGTGCTAAACAATCTTTATTATGGAAGATGATTTTTTATTCTGTAGTCATGTTAGTTACTGGTTATCTAGGAGAAGTTGTATTCACAGATAGCGCTGCTTTTTGGGGATTAATTTCAGGATTAGCTTACTTCTTAATTGTTTATGAAATTTGGTTAGGAGAAGCTTCTAAATTAGCTGCTGCAGCTGGAGGAGATGTTCAAAAGGCACATAAAATTTTATGTTGGTTTGTCCTTGTTGGATGGTCAATTTATCCATTAGGATACATGATGGGAACAACTGGATGGTACAACGGATTTATTCCTTCTGGTAATATTGATGTAGTTTACAACATTGCAGATGCTATCAATAAAATTGGATTTGGATTAGTAATTTACAGTTTAGCTGTTAAATCTTCAAAAGATTAATCACTTTTTTTATTTTTAATTTAAAAACCGAGCTAGCGATAGTTCGGTTTTTTTTATGTAATTACATCAAAAAAATACCCGACCTATTTTTGCAACAAGTCGGGTGTTTTAATTTTGTTATTATTTATCACGTAAAGACGCACCGCAGTGTATTTCTACGACCTACGTATAAACAAGCATTGTCGGTTTGTACAAGGTGCGTTTAAAAACGTGATAATAACCAAGAAATACAATTGTATATTTCACACAATTCTACGATGAAATAATGATCATCATGCCACAAAAAAAAAGGGAAAATGTTGTAGAACATTTTCCCTTTTTTAATTTATTATTTAGGGTCTAAAGCTTCTCCTATTCTAGAAATTAAATCAAGAACATGGTATTTGCTTATTCGATCTGACATTCCAGAAGTCGATAACTTCAGATCATTTTTTAAACTATTCAGCTGGCCTCTGGCTATAGAAGGTAAATCAGTTTGAGCCAAATTTACTTTTCTTGTGTTGAAGCCATAAGTAACTCCTACCGGAACCGACCTAACATTCGCATTACCTGGTTTAAGTAATTCAATCATTTTGTCTACATATAATTTCTGAATGTTTCTGCGGTAGATGTCAATAGTATTTTTATTTTTCAATTCTGAGAAAATTCCTTTGCTCAAATCAGTCATTAATTCATCTACTGAATAATTGTCTTTACTGGTAGACGATGTTTCTAAAAGGCGAACCATTCTGTCTCCAGCTAACAAGCTATTCAATGTTGCGTCCTGCATTCCTTTGATTGCTTCGACACCATTTTCAGGATTAATTTTTGAAAGAATATCCTGATTCAACAACCATTTTGGCGTAGTGAATAACTGAGTATTTAAGAATGCTACAGCATCTTTTTGAATGCTTTTTGGAACCACTTCAAATTGATTTCCAGTCATGTCATACGTTTTAGGACTATCATATATTCCTCCCACATTTTTAGTTACGTGTCCCATATATCTTCTAAACTGACCGGTTAGTGCTCCGTAAAGTTCGTCTAACTCAGCATAGCTTTCTCCATCTTCTTTAGACCATTCTAATAAATTAGGCAAAATTCTTTTTAGGTTTTTAATACCATATTCAGAGGCTCTCATTGCATTATCACCAATGTCTTCGGTTTGATATCTAGGATCATAAGGACTAGTTTCTGATCCAAACCATAAACGGCGATTCTTGTAGGCTTCCTTCGTCATTTCGTTCAAAAATGCCTTTTCCTCAGCTTCCGTTTTTGTATCTTCAAAATAGGAATATCCCCATTTGATAGCCCATTTATCATAGTCTCCAATTCTAGGAAATAAACTAGTAACGCCATCCTCTGGTTGTGCAACATAATTAAAACGAGCATAATCCATTATAGATGAGGTATGTCCATTTTTATTTTGGTATGCTGCATCTCTAAGTTTTTCAACTGGTGTTGCAGAACTGGCTCCCATGTTATGTCGCAATCCTAATGTATGTCCTACTTCGTGCGAGGAAACAAAACGAATTAGTTCTCCCATTAATTTATCATCAAACTTCTTAGCTCTTGCTGCCGGATCTACAGCAGCAGTCTGAATCAAATACCAGTTTCTTAAAAGACTCATGATATTGTGGTACCAACCAATGTGGCTTTCTAAAATCTCACCGCTTCTTGGATCGTGAACATTTGGTCCATAAGCGTTTTGGATTTCCGCAGCAAAATATCTTAGTACAGAAAAACGAGCATCCTCTAAGCTCATAGTAGGATCGTTTTCTGGCCAATATTCTCCTCGGATGGCATTTTTCCAACCTGCATTTTCAAAAGCAACTTGCCAATCATCAATTCCTTGTTTTATGAATTTTTTCCATTTTTCGGGTGTAGCCGGGTCAATGTAGTAAACAATAGGTTTCAATGGTTCGATCAATTCCCCATTTTTTTGTTTTTGTGCATCTTCTGGAGATTTAGGTTCTAAACGCCATCTGACAGCAAATACTTTGGTTTTAGATTTTTGAGATTCTTCTTCAAAAACACCGTATTGATTGGCAAAATATCCAACGCGTGCATCAAATTCTCTTTTACGCATGGGTGTTTTTGGCAATAAAATCATCGATGTATTTATTTCCACAGTAATTACACCAGCATCTAAAGCCGAAGGTAAATCAACTCCAATTTTTGGTGTTGGAGTCGTAGAAATTTTTGGTGGTGTGGTGGTAAACGTTTTTACACTTCTGATTTCAGTATTTATCGGAAAACTACTAACTTTTGAAATAAATGATTTGTCTTTTTGAAACGTTTGAATGTTTAATAATTGTTTCTTTATTGGATCTAAAGAAAAAGTTTGAACGTCAGCATCAAAAGTTGACGTTAAATCAACTACATAACCGGTAATTTCCCCAGCATTATCTTTTTTATAGGCTAGAACATCGTAATTACCTATAATTGGATCTGAAGTGGAGTTTTTAACTGCTTGAGCTAAGGGTTTGTCCTCGTCTGGTGACATGATTACATAAGTAATTGATCTTAAAAGGATATTGTTATTTAATCCTTTTTCCCATCGAACAACTTGTCTGTTTATTTCTTCTCCACCAAAAATTCCTCCGCCGGCAGGAGTCTTCGAATATCGGGTAATGGTCATCATTTCACTTCCCAATAAAGAGTCAGGAATTTCAAATAGATATTTATTATCTACTTTATGAACGTCAATTAATCCTTTTTGCGTAATAGCAGTAGTATCAATTACTTTTTTATAAGGTTTTGGTTCTTTTTTGGCATCAGCCGCTTTAGAGTCAACCGCTGTAACGGTATTTTTATCTGCTTTTTTCTTTTTTTTGCTTTGGGCAAATGTATCCTGGACGGAAAAAAATAGCAGACAAACAATAATTAGGGTTAGTTTTTTTTTTAGCATTTAGTTAAATGTTTTAAAAAGGTTAAGGATTAGTTGTGGTAAATAAGTTGAAGTTTTCTCTTTTTTACAATTAGAATCCAAATTTATTGATATATTTTTAAAAATAGGGCAACAGTACGTAAAAAATCGAATAATTAACATTTGTTAAATAATATGGTTTTTTAATGTTGTAATATGATTTTTCTCATGAAAGGGTGTGTTTTTTCGCCTTATCTTTGTTTTCAAAATATAAAAGCAAGAACTTTTTTTCGTTTCTTGTACTTGTGAGAATAGAAAAGAGTGATTTTTTCGCTTTAGTGCCATACAAATGATCGCGCATGAGAAAAATTAAATTTAAAAAAGGCAGAAAACTGCAGCCTAATAATTTAGAATACACCGGAATTCATAAGGATAATGAGTCTGAGATGCAGCTGTTTGTTTTTGATGACGTCATGCTTACCGAATATGATGATTTTAAAGTAGCAGATTTTGATAAGTACATTAATCTTCAAAAAAGCAATTGGCTTAATCTGCACGGTTTAAATAATATTGAGTACATCACATCCATTGGAAATTATTTTAAAATAGATAATTTTATTTTGGCTGACATTCTCAACACTACGCGAAGAACTAAAGTAGAAGAGTTGTCGGATATTTTATTTTTTAATATTAAATCATTACTTCCAGCGGGTGATTCAGATAACATAAGTGTAGAGCAAATTAGTTTTTTGATAAAAGATGGGATTTTGATTTCTTTTCAAGAAAAGCGAAGTGATTTTTTTACGCATATACGGGAACGACTTCGAACTCATTCCGGCATTGTTAGAAGCAAAAAAACGGATTACTTGCTGTACCTTCTTTTGGATGCCATTATGGAAAATTTCTACATCACTTTAGAAAATGAAGAAGACAAAGTAGAAGAACTGATTAATCTTTCAAAACAAAGTGCCAACCCGATTATCTTAGAAAAAATTGAAAAACACAGGGATAATTTTAATTTTTTGAAACGCTCCATAATCCCGCTTCGGGAATCTTTATACAATATCAAGAGTATCAAAGATGATAATGTTTTTAATGCAATAGAAAAGGAAAATTTTAGTTTTTTTGCACGGTTGCACCAAAAAAGTCTAGAGCTTTTAGAGCAAATAGACTCTGATATGGGCTCACTTGAGAGTGCTTCGAATTTCTTTTTCTCAGCACAAACGCATAAGATGAATGAGATTATGAAAACACTGACGATTGTTTCAGCAATCTTTATCCCGCTCACATTTATTGTCGGTGTATATGGGATGAATTTTGAAAATTTGCCAGAACTTAAATACCAATATGGCTATCATGTCGTTATGGGATTTATGTTCTTGATCGTAATAGGAATGATTTTATATTTTAAAAAACGACAGTGGTTCTAACAACAAAATTATTTATATACAATCAAATAATAGTAAGACATCCAATACATTTTGGAATTAAATAAAAAATAAAAATGAATAAAGCCATTTATATAGCAACAAGTGAACAAAATAGCGGCAAGTCAATTATTACTCTAGGATTAATGAGCATATTGATGGGTAAAACTGCCAAAGTTGGCTATTTTAGGCCCATTGTTGAGGATTTTGAAGAAGGTGGATTTGATAATCACATCGAAACAGTAATTGGTAATTTTGGTTTAGATATTGACTTTGAAGATGCTTACGCGATTACAAAAAGCAAATTAATCAAAAAGAAGAACAAAGGAAAAATTGGAGAGGTTCTGGATTTAATAATTGAAAAATACAAAAAATTAGAAGAGCGTTTCGATTTTGTGTTAGTCGAAGGAACTGGTTTTAGTGGTGAAGGTACAGTCATAGAGTTAGATATGAATGTGCTTATAGCTAAAAATTTAGGTATTCCTACCATTATTGTAGGTTCCGGAGTAGGCAAAACGCTAGAAGAATTAATTGATAGCCTTTATCTGGCGTATGATTCTTTTAAAGTCAAGGATGTCGAGGTTTTAGCCGTAATTGCAAATAAAGTACAACTTGAAAATATTGAAATAGTAACAAATGGATTGAAAAAAAGTTTACCTGAAGGTCTTTTAGTAAATTCTATTCCGCTGATTCCTAACTTGAATAATCCCACCGTTCAGGAAATTGTGAATAAATTAGATGCCAAAGTCTTATTTGGTGCTACCTACCTAAACAATCAAACTGGAAATTTTAGCGTAGGTGCCATGCAACTGTGTAACTATTTGTTACATCTAAAAGAGAATAGTTTGGTGATCACCCCCGGAGACCGTGCTGATATTATTCTTGGGGCGTTGCAAGCCAATGAATCCGTCAATTATCCAGCTATTTCAGGCATTGTATTAACGGGTAATATTTTGCCTGAAATTAGCATTTTGAAATTAATAGAAGGCCTTGCGCCAGTTGTTCCAATTATTGCTGTTGAAGAGGGAACATACTTTATTACCAATAAAATTGGGGCTATCAAATCCCAAATTTATGCGGATAACAAGCAGAAGATTGAAATTTCGATTACCACTTTTTCAAAATATGTCGATATAGATAATTTGGCTGAAAAGCTCATCACTTTTGAAGCTGAAGGAATGACGCCTAAAATGTTTCAATATAATTTAGTCAAAAGAGCCAGAAAACATAGAAAACATATTGTGTTGCCAGAAGGAAATGATGAAAGAATTATTAGAGCTGCTTCACGATTGTTAGCGATGGATGTGGTCGATATTTCAATTATTGGCAACAAAAAAGAAATAGAAAATAAAGTGACAGAGTTAGGGCTGGATTTTGATTTTTCTAAAGTAAAAATCATTAATCCGATTGAATCAGAACATTATGATGATTATGTAAATACATATTTTGAGTTGCGAAAAGCTAAAAATGTAACAATTGGAATGGCAAGGGATTTAATGGAAGATGTTTCGTATTTTGGAACAATGATGGTGTACAAAGGACATGCAGACGGGATGGTTTCTGGTGCAGCACATACTACGCAGCACACTATTTTGCCAGCTTTACAGTTCATTAAGACTAAACCCAATTGTTCCGTAGTCTCATCGATATTTTTTATGTGTCTAGAAGACCGCGTTTCTGTTTTTGGAGATTGCGCTATTAATCCAAATCCCACTGCTGAACAACTTGCTGAAATAGCGATTTCATCTGCTGATTCGAGTTTGGCTTTTGGGATCGAACCTAAAATTGCCATGCTTTCATACTCCTCTGGTTCGTCAGGTAAAGGAAATGAGGTCGATAAGGTGCGAACGGCTACTGAAATAGTAAGAAAAAAACGTCCTGACTTAAAAATTGAAGGACCTATTCAATATGATGCTGCAGTTGATATGAGCATAGGACAAAGCAAAATGCCTAATTCAGAGGTCGCTGGACAAGCTAGCGTTCTTATTTTTCCGGATTTAAATACAGGAAATAATACATATAAAGCGGTGCAAAGAGAAACTGGTGCATTGGCAATTGGGCCTATGCTACAAGGTTTGAATAAACCTGTAAATGATCTAAGTCGCGGTTGCACGGTTGACGATATCATAAATACAGTCGTGATTACAGCGATTCAAGCCCAAGGATTTTAAGAAATTATTGATAGTGTTATCCAGTCACGTAAAATTTGTAGCAAAGAAATAATAAGTAGTTATTACGAGCTTCAAAGATTTAATTTTAAACAACAAAAAAGAAGCGTTTGCATAGGCAAACGCTTCTTTTTTATAATTATAATAATAATACCACTTTACGAATTCAGAATTAATAAAAAAATTGGTTTTATGAATGTCTGAATTATTTAAAACAATTTTGTGTTTTAACGAATTGGAATTGGGAAAACTGGTAAACTAGAGTGTCCTAATGCATCTACTGCTTGTACAGCAAAGAAAAAGTTGTCTTTTGAATATGGAATTTCAGCTTTTGTATCTTTTACAAATATTGTTTTTTCCCACTGTTGTGAAGAAGTTTCTCTAACAAGAATATTATATCCATGAACTGATTTTCCTTCAGGAGCCGTCCAAACTAATGTAGAAAAATTAGTCAAGTCTTTTACTTCAATTCCAACGTTTGTTGGTGCTTTTGGAGACCAGGCCAGATTACTGAAAGTAGCCAAATTAGAGCAAGTTACTTTTTTCATGTATTCAAAGTCCATAAATTCAGCAAGATCGCCGTACTGGATATCGTTTTCTTTTCGAACGTTTTGATGTTGATGATCGTAATTTTCGTTCATTTCACAAAAACGAATTGCTGTAAATCCATTTTGACTGAAAGGAGTATGGTCACCACCACGCAAGAAACGGTCATTGCGGTAGACTAATTTAATATCTAATTGATCTACGTATTGATTAGTAACCGTTTTAATATATCGGGCTAATTGTCTGGATGGACTGTCATTATCACGATTGGTCGATTTACGCATTTTTGATTCGGCTTCTGTTTCTAGGAATGGAATCGTTTCACTGAAAATGCGTACTTGAGTATTGTCGCGCAATAAAGTACCGCTGGATAAACTGTTTCCAATCATATCATTATTGATCATCGCAATTACATTCCATTTGCCGTTTTTAGCAACATCTGCTAAATGTTTGGCTCCATATAATCCTTGCTCTTCGCCAACTACGGCTACAAAAATCAGCGTAAAAGGAAATTCTCTCTGGCTCATTATTCGAGCCAGTTCCATCATTGCTGCTACTCCAGAAGCATCATCATTAGCACCTGGTGCATCTGATTTAGCATCCATGACATCAGAAGCACGGGAATCTAGATGACCGCTTATAATTAATACGCGGTCATCTTTGGGATCAGTTCCTTTTAAAGTTGCCATCACATTACCCAGTTGACTGTCGGTTGCGATGCGTCTGCCGTCTGCTTTGATGGTAAAAAAATCTATAACTGAAGTTAATCGACCACCTGATAGTACAGCATATTGATCAAATTCTGACTTAACCCATCGCTGTGCTGCTCCAATGCCGCGAGTATTACTTTTTGTGTCGCTTAAGGTATGTCGAGTTCCAAAAGACACTAGCTTTCGAACGGTAGCTTCCATATTTTCCGATTTTACTTCGGCTATCATTTTTTTTATTTCGGGATCATCGACGGTGGTTTGTGCATAGTTAATATGAGAAATAAATAGTAGGACGAACAAATAAAGAATTGAGGATGGTTTCATTAATAGAATTTTTTAGTTTTATCAAAGTTAGTAAAAAGGAAAGGAATTTTTGTACGAAAACAGATTTTAAGATTGTATTGTTGCGTAAAACATGGGGTTTTCATCTCAATTTATAAATTAAAACGCTCATTGACAGGTACAATTTTCTATGATTTTGTATCGTCAATTTTCTGCGATTAATAAAAGTCAAAAGAAAGAGATCAAAATTGTTACGACAAATGGTTATTTAAAAATTTGAAAAGTTTTGTGTTTTTACTTTGCGTAAAACATATTATTTATTTTATTTCAATATGATCAATAATCAATTGAAATGGTTCTTCTTTTTTATTGCCAATCAAGAAAGCTATTTCCTCTAAATTAGAGCCATCGTAGTTAGGCAGATCTAATTTTTGTCCACGAAAAGCAGGGTAAAAATCGGTTATTGGAATTTCGATAGATTGCCACTCTGTAGTAGATTGAAAAGGAAATACAAACGAATGGGAATCAGTTTGATACTTTTTGAGCCTGAACTGGTATTGTTTGCCGTCTCCTTTGAAATGCATGCAAATGTGTTTGGCATCTTTCAAATTAATGGATTTAAAAACATATTTTACGGAACAAAAACCTCCATTATTTTTTAATGAAACATTGCCCTCAAAAGTTCCAAATCCATCTGAATTTAGGTGAAATTCACTTTCAGATTTACCGCCCATAACGGCGTCATTCACAATTTTCCAACCGTTTATGTCACTTTTTAAATTAAAATCAAAAATTAAAATTGGTTTCATAATGATAAGGGTAAGGAATTTATTAATGCTGTTTCTAGCTTTTATTGACTGTATTGAAACAGATTTATACTTACTTTGGTAAAGGGGCACCTACCGCAATATCACAACGATGATTCGTTTGCCCATGAGGTGGATTCATGCCTTCAGCGGTTATAGTTGTTTCCGGTTGTGTTGTAGTACTTGCACTAGCAGGAATCACCGTGTTTTGTTGTGGTGTTGCAGCAACATTGGCTGCGGGGGAGTTTAATGGTGCGCCAACAGCAATATCGCAACGATGACCTGTTTGTCCATGAGGCGGATTCATTCCAGCTGCAACAACTGTTGGTTCTGTATTTGTATTTGATTGTTGCTGACCATTAATCTGGGATTGATTCTGCATTTGTTTACCAACTTCAGTAAAGGGAACGATATTTGTTGAATCGATATTTGTTGTCTCTGTTTCCTTTTTGCAAGAAATGAAGAGTAGTGATGATACAAAAAGCAGACTTAAAAAAGATTTCATAAATAGATTTTTAATTACTAATTTCAAATATAGGATATTAAATAATGCTGCCCTAGATAAAAGAATTGATTTATAATCTCAACGCTCCATATTGTGTAAAGTTTATGATAATAGCATTTGTGAGTCGTATGAAATCCAATAATTAGCTCTTAACCGGCTTTTTTTTCTGGATCAATAAGGACTGATTTACTACTTTGTAACAAAGAACACAGTCTGTAAGTTTTCAATTCGACAAAATATACATTACTTTAGCATTCCATAAAAGTCCATAAAATGATTAGCGAAGCACAGTTCATTAGCGAGTTACAAATACTGATACAAAACGCCATTAGGGAAGATGTGGGTCCAGGTGATTATAGTTCATTGGCTTGTATTCCGGCATCAGCAACAGGAAAAGCAAAACTGCTTGTAAAAGAAGACGGAATTATTGCTGGTGTAGCTTTGGCAAAAATGATTTTTGAGTATGTAGATGGTAATCTTAAGGTTGAAACTTTTATTGAGGATGGAACTCCGGTAAAAAAAGGAGATGTTGTTTTTCATGTTTCTGGAAGTTCGCAATCTATATTGAAATCAGAACGGGTAGTGTTGAATTCGATGCAAAGAATGTCAGCAATTGCAACTAAAACTAAAGATTATGTTCGTTTGTTAGAAGGAACAAATACTAAAATACTCGATACTCGGAAAACAACACCAGGTTTTAGAGCCTGTGAGAAATGGGCAGTCAAAATTGGCGGAGGTGAAAACCATCGGTTTGCGTTGTATGATATGATTATGCTTAAGGATAATCACATTGATTTTGCAGGTGGAATTACTTTGGCTATAGCCAAAACCAAAGCGTATCTCAAAGAAATCAATCTGGATTTAAAAATAGTTGTTGAGGCTAGAAATTTAGATGAAATCAAAGAAATTCTTCTAAGTGACGGCGTACATAGGATTTTAATAGATAACTTTAATTTTGAGGATACTAAAAAAGCAGTAGCGTTAATTGGTACAAAATGCTCGACGGAATCCTCCGGAAATATTAACGAAAACACGATTCGGAATTACGCGGAATGTGGCGTAGATTATATTTCGTCTGGCGCATTGACACATTCTGTTTACAACATGGATTTGAGTTTGAAAGCAATATGAGCAAAGCAATTGAATTAAAACTACGAAGAATTCCAATTGTACGGAATCTTATGTTTGGTTTAAAAAAGATAAAACTTCCTTGGTTAGAAGGATTGTCTTTGTATGATTTAATGGAAATATATGGACTAGGAATCATTGAAAGCGCATTAACCTATCATGCAAGCGCCATTGCATTTAGTTTTTTTATGGCATTATTTCCTTTTGCACTTTTCATTTTAAATCTAATTCCATTTATACCTATCGTAGGTTTTCAAGAAGATTTTTTAATGTTTGTAAAGGATGGAGTTCCTCCTAATACCTACGATGCAATTTACAAAATCATCAGTGATATTTTGACTAATAGTGATTCAGGACTTTTATCTTCTGGTTTTATTTTGTCAATATTCCTGATGGCAAATGGATTAAACGGAATTTTAGGAGGGTTTGAAACCTCTCGCCACGTCCTTATTAAAAGGGGATTTATCCGTCAATATTTAGTTGCCTTAGGCATGTCATTATTATTGTCGTTGCTGCTATTAGTGACCGTTGCAATAATCGTAGTTTTTGAGGTTTTGATTCAAAAAACAGTTTTTAGTGATCAAATTCAATTAATTGTAATTGGTCGTTATGCTTTTGTCCTTTTAATGATTCTGATGACAACTTCGATACTTTTTAAATTTGGTACAAAACACGACAAAAACAGAGCATTTATTACGATAGGCTCGGTTTTTACAACCATTTTAATTATTTTAGATTCTTATTTTTTTGGGATTTGGGTCACAAAATTTTCACAGTATAATGAATTATATGGTTCAATAGGAACGTTATTGATTTTGATGTTTTATATTTGGATCAACTGCATGATATTACTGTTAGGTTTTGAATTGAATGCAACAGTAAATAAATTAAAAGCTAAAAAAGAGTAAATTATTAAATCTAAATAGTTTCAAAGTTAGAAGCTATTTCCTGCTATTCGTTACAATCTTTTCTTTTTTAAAGAAAAAAAGAAAAGGATTTCCACTACTATCAGGGCTAAAAAATAAAAATATGAGAAATACAATTACTAGTCTGGTGTTATTAGTTTCAATGACTTTTTATGCGCAATCCAATAGCGTTATTGGAAAATGGAAAACTATTGACGACGAAAGTGGTAAAGCTAAATCAATAGTTGAAATTTACGAACGTTCCGGTAAAATTTATGGCAAAATTATCGATATACTAGACGCTGAAAAGAAAAAGAGTTTGTGTACGAAATGCTCTGGTGACGAAAAAAACAAGCCAGTTATGGGACTGGAAATCATCAAAGGACTTACTAAAGATGGAAAAGAATACAATTCAGGGAAAATTCTTGATCCAACATCTGGAAAATTATACAAATGTTTTATGGTTTTAGACGGGAATGATAAGCTTGATGTTCGTGGATACATTGGAGTAGCCCTGTTTGGAAGAACACAAACTTGGAAAAGAGTAAAATAAGTATAAATTAAGAAGTATGAGTTCAAATAAAATTCTGAATAGTACTCAAATTTCATAATGCATAATCAATTATAAATGTACTTTGTTGAAGTTATCTTACCACTGTCTCTAGCTAAAACATTCACTTACAGCGTGTCTGAAGCAGAATTTGAGTATATCAAAAAGGGGATGCGAGTTGCAGTTCCTTTTGGAAAAAGTAAAATTTATACGGCTTTAGTTATTGAAATACATCAAAACAAACCTGCTTTATATGAAGCTAAGGAAATACATGAAATTCTAGATGAAAAGCCCATTGTAACCGAAATCCAAATAATGCATTGGCATTGGATCGCCTCTTATTACATGAGTGCCATCGGGGACGTGTATCGCAGTGCCATGCCAAGTGCGCTTTTACTGGAAAGTGAAACACTGATTTCTCAAAAATCCGAAATATTTGTAGATACTAGTTTGCTATCCGATGACGAGTTTTTAGTATATGAGGCCTTGCAACAGCAAAATTCACTAAAAGTCCAAGATATTATTGCTATTTTAAACAAGAAAAATATTTTTCCTGTTATTCAAAAATTAGTAGACAAAAATATATTAGTTCTTCAAGAGGAAATTCAAGAAAATTATAAACCTAAATTGGTTAGATACGTTAGGTTACATTCTAAATATGAAACCGATCAAGGCTTAGGAGCGTTGTTGGAAATATTGAAAAATGCCAATAAGCAAAAGGAAATCGTGATGCGTTATTTCCAATTGTGTGCAACTGAAAAGACTCAAGGCTCGAAGCCAATCACTGTAAAAAAACTAATTGAAGAAGCTAATTCTTCATCAGCAATTATAAAAGCGTTAATAGAAAAGGAAGTATTTGAGGATTATTTTCTACAGGAAGACCGAGTAAATTTCAACGGAAAAATTAAAGATGGTGAATTACGGTTAAGTGGTGAACAGCAAATTGCTTTTGAGGAAATCAAAGAAAGTTTCAGTCATAAAGAGGTGTGCTTGTTGCATGGGGTAACTTCTAGCGGAAAGACCGAGATTTATATTAAACTCATCGAAGAATATCTTGCAACAGGGAAACAAATTTTATATTTATTACCTGAAATTGCCTTGACGACTCAATTAGTGGGGCGGTTGAGGGCTTATTTTGGAAATAAAGTGGCTGTATTTCATTCGAAATATAATAATAATGAACGGATTGAAGTGTGGAATCAAGTCTTACAAAATTCTGAAAAATCGCAAGTAGTAATGGGAGCGAGATCCGCTTTATTTTTGCCATTTCACGATTTAGGATTTATAATTGTAGATGAAGAGCATGAACAAACATTCAAACAAGCAGATCCGGCTCCACGATATCACGCACGTGATGCGGCTATAGTTCTGGCAAATTCTCACAAGGCAAAAGTACTTTTAGGTTCCGCTACTCCAAGTATAGAAACTTATTTTAATGCCAAATCCGATAAATTTGGTTTAGTCGAAATTTTTAAGCGTTATGGAAACGTTATGATGCCCAATATAGAATTGGTGGATTTGAAAGATAAGTACTTTCGAAAAAAAATGACGGGACATTTCAGCGATGTTTTAATTGAAGAAATAACAAAAGCATTAACATTAGGAGAACAAGTGATTTTATTTCAAAATCGCAGAGGATATTCGCCAGTTGTAGAGTGTATCACTTGTGGTCACGTGCCACAATGCCAACAATGTGATGTGAGTTTAACGTATCATAAGCATAAAAATCAGTTGCGTTGTCATTATTGTGGATACACTATGGCTAAGCCTACGCATTGTCACGCTTGTTCTAGTGTCGATTTGACCACAAAAGGCTTTGGAACTGAACAAATTGAACAAGAACTACTAACTATTTTTCCAAATTCGAAGATAGGAAGAATGGATCAGGATACGACCCGAGGAAAATTTGGTTTTGAAAAAATTATCGATAGTTTTAAAAATAGAGAAATGGACATCCTAGTAGGAACCCAAATGCTGGCCAAAGGATTAGATTTTGATAATGTAAGTTTAGTGGGGATAATGAATGCTGATAATATGCTATACCATCCAGATTTTAGGGCTTTTGAGCGAAGTTTCCAAATGATGACGCAAGTTGCTGGAAGAGCAGGACGTTCAGAAAAACAAGGGAAGGTAATTGTACAAACCTATAATCCCAATCACAATACAATACAGCAAGTGACTAATAATGATTATTTAGGAATGTATAATGAACAGCTGTATGATCGCCAAATTTATAAATATCCACCCTACTTTAGAATCATTAAACTAACGCTGAAACAACGTGATTTTGACAAGTTGAAGAAAGGTTCTATGTGGTTGTATCAAGTAATGAGTCAAAATTTAGTTATGCCAGTATTAGGTCCAGAGGAGCCGGCTATCAGCAGAATCAGAAATGAGTACATTCGTACAATTATTGTCAAAATTCCTCAAAATGTTTCTATTGGGAACACAAAAAAAACGATTCAAAAAATGCTAAATAGCTTTGAGGCCGTTGCGCAGTTTAGGGCTATAAAAGTTATCTTGAATGTAGATTTTTATTAAATGCAAAGGAATTAAGAGAATGAAAGTGCTCGAACTAAATCTTCTTTTTTATGACGGCTTAAAGGAATTTTTGTCATTCCAATTTCGGCATATTTACTGTTAAAACGTTCTACTTTATCGATGTTAATAATATAAGATTTATGTACTCTAACGAATTTTTCTTTTGACAAGTCATTTTCAAAAGATTTCATTGTAGAAAGTACAAGATTGCTATCCTCTTCGGTAACAACTCTAACATAATCACCAAATGCCTCAATCCATTTTATTTTAGAGGTAAAGATTTTTAGTTTTTTCAAATTACTTTTGATAAAAATATGTTCACCTTCATCTTCTTTGTTCTCTTTTTTTAGCAAATGAAAATCGATAGCTCTTTTAACCGAAGCGTTGAATCGATCAATTGCTATTGGTTTTTGAAGATAATCTGTCGCGTCATAGTCAAATGCTTTCATGGCATATTCGGCCTTAGAAGTGATAAAAACAATTTGAGGTTTTACTTTTAATCCATCTAAAAAATCAAAACCACTGATCACCGGCATTTCGATATCCAGAAATATTAAGTCTACATTATGAATAGACATGCAGCTTTTTGCTTCAATAGCGTTAGAAAAATCGCCTATTAGGTGCAAATTTTGGTGATTATTAACTAACTTTGCAATAATCATTCTCTGGATAGAACTATCATCTACTACAACACAGTTTAGTTTCATACTATTTATTATTAGATTTGGTTAGGTAAATTTACTATTTTTTTATTTTAAAAAAAAACTAATCTTTTTGATTTTTTTTTTATTTCACAGCGAATAATACTAAATAAGGTTTGTGAAATAAGAAATATTGTTTACTTTTGCACCCAAATAACAAATAAATATATTTTTATGAATCATTATGAAACTGTTTTCATTTTAAATCCCGTTTTATCTGAAGTTCAGGTAAAGGAAACAGTAAGCAAATTTGAAGATTTTCTTACTAGTAGAGGAGCAGAAATGGTGTCGAAAGAAGACTGGGGCCTAAAAAAAATGGCGTACGAAATTCAAAACAAAAAAAGTGGTTTTTACCATTTATTCGAATTCAAAGTAGCTGGAGAAGTTCTAATTGCTTTTGAAACTGAATTTAGACGTGATGAAAGAGTTATGCGTTTCTTGACTGTAAGTCTTGATAAACATGCTATTTCTTGGGCTGAAAGAAGAAGAACTAAATTAAAATCTACAAAAGCTTAATTATTATGGCAACATTACAACAATCGGCTTCAGGAAAAAAAGACGGAGATATCAGATATCTTACTCCTTTGAACATAGAAACTAACAAGACCAAAAAGTATTGTCGTTTCAAAAAATCAGGTATCAAATATATTGATTATAAAGATGCTGATTTCTTATTGAAATTTGTTAATGAACAAGGAAAAATTCTTCCACGTCGTTTAACAGGAACTTCATTAAAGTACCAAAGAAAAGTGTCTGTAGCTGTCAAAAGAGCGCGTCACATTGCTCTTATGCCATACGTGGCGGATTTACTAAAATAAAAAATTAACTCAGTTGTTGGTTTTCTGAAACATGAAACCTAACTTCTATATAAAGGACAACAACATGGAACTTATATTAAAACAAGACGTTCAAAATTTAGGATTTAAAGATGATATTGTAACGGTGAAAAATGGTTACGGACGTAACTTTTTAATTCCTCAAGGTCATGCACATTTAGCAACATCTTCTGCAAAGAAAGTATTAGCTGAAAACCTAAAACAAAGAGCACATAAAGAAGCAAAAGTAGTAGCAGATGCACAAGCATTAGCAGAAGCTTTAAAAGCTATTGAAATTAAAATATTTGCAAAAGCAGGTGGTGAAAAATTATTCGGTTCAATCACGAATATTGATATTGCTGCGGCTTTAGCTAAAGGTGGTCAAGTAATTGACAGAAAATTCATTACTAGTGGGATCGTTAAACGTACAGGGAAATATGCTGCTAGCGTTAGATTACACAGAGATGTAATTATTGAATTGCCTTATGAAATTGTTGCTGAAAATGCATAATTCATAAATTTATATAATTAAATCCCGATGGAAGTCGGGATTTTTTTTGTTTAATGGTATTGCTACGAGCCAAACAATTACATTATTATTATTATTATTAATTTTTAACTAATGGGAACAGGATTGCTTCGTTCCTCGCAATGACATGAAATACTCAAGACTAACTAAAGAACAATTTGAGGAATTGAACCAAGAATTCAGTACTTTTCTCGCTACTCAGGCGATCGACAAAGCAGAATGGGATACGATTAAAGCTTCAAAACCAGAAGTTGCTGAACAAGAATTAGATGTTTTTTCTGATTTAGTGTGGGAAGGAGTTTTGACAAAAGCAGAATATTTAGAACATTTTTCTAAAAATCATATTTTCCTTTTTCAGTGTTTTGATACACATGTTCAGTCGATTGTTTTAAAGTCATTGGTTCCTGAAACTAATTTTTTGACGCGAGAAGGACTGCAATGGCTTAGCGATAATATGTTTACCGATACTATTGAAATGAAAGTTGGAAAAAAGGAGTTTACAGAAGAACGTAACACTTCAATTTTTGAATTAATACAACAAGGTTCCTTTTTGAGTGATGGTCTTTTGTACCAGCAAATAAATACAATTATTGCGTCATAATTGTGTTGCAGTTTCTTTTAATTTGGTTATTTTAGTGTGTTTTTTCAAAATTATAAGTGCCAATTTTTATTTTCTATGGATATTCAAAATACGATTCAAAAATTAAGGGAAGAATTAAATCAACATAATTATAATTATTATGTTTTGGATAATGCGATAATATCTGACTTTGAATTCGATGTAAAATTAAAACAACTTCAAGAGTTAGAAAATAAGTATCCTGAATATTTTGACGATAATTCTCCTACACAACGAGTAGGAGGCACCATTACTAAAAATTTTCAAACTGTTCCTCACGAACACAGAATGTATTCTCTTGACAATTCGTATTCGAAGGAGGATCTTATTGATTGGGAAAAACGTATTCAAAGGGTTCTAGGCGATGTTCCAATAGAATATACGTGCGAGTTAAAATACGATGGTGCATCAATAAGCATTACTTACGAAAATGGAAAACTAAAGCGAGCTGTAACTCGCGGAGATGGTTTTCAAGGAGACGATGTAACTAATAATATCAAAACCATAAGGTCGATTCCGTTACAATTGAAAGGAAATTTTCCTACTACATTTGATGTGCGTGGCGAGATTATCTTGCCTTTTGCCGGTTTTGAAAAAATGAACCAAGAATTAATTGAAATTGGTGAATTACCATATTCAAATCCGAGAAACACGGCTTCGGGAAGTTTAAAATTGCAAGATAGTGCCGAAGTAGCAAAAAGACCTTTAGATTGCTTGTTGTACTTTATAATTGGAAATAACCTTCCTTTTAAATCACAATTTGAAAGTTTAGAAACGGCAAGAAAATGGGGATTTAAAGCTCCAAAGGAAGCAAAGCTGGCGCATAACTTAGATGAGGTTTTTCAATACATTGATTATTGGGATACGCACAGGCATACGCTTCCTTATGAAACCGATGGAGTAGTGGTAAAAGTTAATTCTTTCTATTATCAGGATGAATTAGGCTTTACAGCTAAATCTCCTCGGTGGGCAATTGCCTATAAATTCAAATCTGAACAGGTTTCGACGCATTTAAAGTCCATTTCGTATCAAGTTGGACGAACAGGATCTATAACGCCAGTTGCTAATTTAGAACCGGTTCAATTGGCAGGAACTATTGTGAAGCGAGCTTCTTTGCATAATGCGGATCAAATTGAAAAATTAGATATCCGTGTTGGTGACACCGTTTTTGTTGAAAAAGGAGGAGAGATTATTCCTAAAATTATTGCTGTGGATTTGAGTAAGCGTCCTGAAAACTCAGTACCTACAATATATATTAGTCGTTGTCCGGAATGTCAAACTGAATTAATTAGAGGTGAAGGAGAAGCCAATCATTATTGTCCTAATTTTTATGGCTGCCCACCTCAGATTATTGGTAGAATCCAGCATTTTATTTCGAGAAAGGCAATGGATATTGAGGGGATTGGAAGCGAGACAGTTACTTTGCTTTTTAATAATGGTTTAGTACATAATTATGCAGACTTGTACGAATTAACAGTAGATCAAATTCTTCCTTTAGAACGGATGGCTCAAAAATCAGCTGAAAATTTAGTAAATGGTGTTGCTAATTCAAAGAATATTCCTTTTGAACGCGTTCTCTATGCTCTTGGAATCCGTTTTGTGGGTGAAACTGTCGCTAAAAAACTAGCCAAACATTATAAGAATATTAATGCTTTGCGTCAGGCTACTTTGATGGATTTAGTCTTAGTAGATGAAATTGGAGAACGAATTGCCCAAAGTGTTATTGATTTTTTTCAAAATCACGACAATATAGTCAGCATTGATAGGCTCAAAAAGTATGGAATACAATTTGAAATCATTGAAAAAATAAATCTAAATGCTACCGATAAACTTGTAGGGAAAACGTTTGTAGTTTCAGGTGTTTTTACAAGATTTTCAAGAGATGATTTAAAACAAGCTATTGAAGATAATGGAGGTAAAGTGGGAAGCGCTATTTCAGCAAAAACGAATTATGTTATTGCAGGAGACAATATGGGACCAGCTAAATTAGAAAAAGCAGATAAATTGAAGGTTCCCATAATTTCAGAAGATGATTTTATGTCAATGCTTGATGATAACAATGTGGATGTTTAGATTGACTAAGAAAAACGGAATAGTATTAGAGAACACTTTTATTGGCTTGTACTTTTCTTTTGCTGTTATTGAAATTTTAGCAGAAATTATTTCTTTTGAACCACTATTATTTGCTTTTAGACCACTTACTTTAATGCTCTTAATGTGTTTGTATTGGATTACTTCCAAAGAAAGGAGTTTTGTTTTTTTTACTACGATTTTCTTTGCTCTAGTTTCTAGTATTGTAATGGAAATAGATCCTGATAAGCTATTGCTATATGGTGTTATTAGTTTTGTAGTGCACCGAATGATTCTTATTTTTTATATTTTAAAACTTAACAAGACTAAAGATTTCATACCTATTATAATTGCATTTTTTCCATTTATTTTTATTTTTTCATATCTGATTTCTTCATCAGTTGAAATTCCTGAGGGCAGCTATAACTATTTGGTTATTCAAAATATTTTAGTGTCCATAATTGGTGGTATTGTTTTATCAAATTATTTTATGAACGAAACTAAAGAGAGTCCTTGGCTGTCCATATTTGGTTTGTTGTCAATAGGACTTTACTTTATTGTATTTATAGAAAAATGGTTTTCAGCTAATTTAACCATTACCTATTTTAGACCATTGGGAATGATATTGCATGTTATGGCATACTATTCTTTTTATAAATTTGTAATAGATTCAGAAAAATCAATTACAGAAATCTAATATTTATAAAGAATCTTTGTGTTTTGTTTATTAACAACTTAAAAGAGTAGAATCTGATTTTTTCAATAGGAAATCTGTGGAACTTACACTATTATTGATTTACCTTCAAAAGCTTTTGACTTGTTGTTATCTACATAGAAATCTATTCTTCCCAGATTTATACCGTAGCAACCTACCTGATTTACTAAAACGTCTTGTCCAACGAGATTCTTTTTAACGGTTGGTTTATCGAGAAAAGTATGGGTGTGACCACCAATAATTAAATCTATATCCTGAGTTAACTCGGCTAATTTTAAATCACAAATTTTGGTGGACTCATTTCTGTATTGATAACCTAAATGTGATAGACAAATTACAATATCACATTGCTGTTCTTTCTTTAAAATCCGAACCATATCTTGAGCTGCTTCTACTGGGTCATTGTAAATTGTCTCCTTGTACATTCCCTTGTCAACTAATCCTGCAAGCTCAATTCCAAGACCAAAAACACCAACTTTTAATCCGTTTTTGTTGAATATTTTATAGGGTTTTACAAAACCATTCATTACAGTGTTTTTAAAATCGTAATTAGCGGATAGAAACTCAAATTTAGCGTGTGGCATTTGCGCATGTAAACCTTCAACACCATTGTCAAAATCATGGTTTCCTATTGTAGAGGCATCATACTGCATCATGCTCATCAATTTGAACTCTAATTCACCGCCATAATAATTAAAATAAGGCGTTCCTTGAAAAATATCACCAGCATCAAGCAACAACACGTTTGGATTTTCTGTTCGAATTGTTTCAATCAAGGCTGCTCGGCGCGCTACACCACCCATATTTGCATTTCTGGGATGATCAGACGGAAAAGGATCTATATAACTATGTACATCATTAGTGTGTAAAACCGTCAAATGTTTAGTCTTAGACGATTCAAAACTGCTTAGTGATAAACCTAAACTTAATAAAGCTGAACTCGCAGCTGTTTTTCCTATAAATTCTCTTCTTTTCATTTTATGTTTTTTTGTAACCGCTTCGCCCTTTTCATTACAATCTTTTTGATCGTAAACAAACAATGCAAAAGGATTTTTATTTTAAATTTTATTTTCGGTTGTTTTAGAATGTTCTCACTGAACTCTAAAACCTTGTTTTTTATTCAACCATTATTCGAACATCCTTGAGTACCGGAATGGTATCCACTTCTTTGAAATAATCAATAAGAATGTTACGTAATTTATAATTTAGGTCATATTTCATGATTCCTTTTTTAAAGAAATTCATGTTATCGCCACCATTTGCTAAATAATCATTAGTTCCTACATAATAAAGAGTATCTTTTTGAACCGGTTTTCCTTGAACTAAAATATTTTTTGGAAGATTATTTTTGTCAATGGTAAAGGTTAATCCTGATAATGGATGTGGTTTTTTTTCGGCAATAAAGTAATCTACGATTTCAAGAATTTGTTCCCCTTTTAGAGCAATAACAACGAGACTGTTTTCAAAAGGCATAATTTCAAAAGCGGTTCTCGCTGTTACATTTCCCTTTGGAAGTATAGCACGAATTCCTCCGCTATTGAGCAAACAAATATCGATTTTCTTTTTTTCTCTCATTTCAAAAACCACGTTTCCTTTGTTTAAAGTAACATCGGCCATCAAATTGCCAATTGTACTTTGCCATTTCCCAGAACTCTTATCCAATGTTTCCGGACAATAAGCCAGTACACTGTCTAGATCTTTATTGATGCGTTCCCGATATGGTTTGATGAAATTTTCTATTTGAGGTACTTGATTTCCCTTTTCAGTTATCGGGATTTGTTTTCCTTCTATTTTAGTAATGTAATAATTTTGTTTGCTACACGAAACAACAAACAAAAATGTTAAGAATATAACAAAAAGTTTAGAAACGTCGTTATACTTTTTTAGATTTACCATTTTAAATGCGACTAATTAATTAATTTTGTAATCAAGTAAAAGTACTATGTTTTTAAATTATATAAAGGATTTTATTGTAAAAAAAACATTAAAAAATAGCTTTCAAAATTTAAAAAATGATGATTCTATTAGTGCTGTGCAAACAATTGGTTTAGTTGTTAATACAATAGATTTTGCCGATACAGAATTACTAGTCAAGGAAATTATGTCCTACGGTATTTTGCCTGAAAACATTACAATAATTGGTTTCAATGTTAATTCAATGGTAGGTGACGGTAAGAATTATCATTTGTTTAGCACTCGAATTCTCAATTGGAAAGGACAAATTGTCTCTACAGAAGTAAATGATTTTATGAACAAAAAGTTTGACCTATTAATCAGCTATTACGACGTAGAGAAAGCAATTTTGTTGCTAATTACACATAATTCAAAAGCGCAATTCAAGGTGGGTTTTTCCTCAATTGATAAACGATTCAACCATTTTATGATCAAGACACACGTCACTAACTACCATGTTTTTGTAACGGAATTATTTAAATATTTAAAATTATTAAACAAAATATAATATGCAATCATTAATAGGAACAGGTGTTGCTCTTGTAACTCCTTTTAAACAAGATTTTTCAATTGATACTGAAGCATTAAAAAAAATAGTAAATTTTTCAATCGATGGTGGAATTGAATATCTAGTTATATTAGGTACAACTGCAGAAAATGCAACTTTATCACCCGATGAAAAGGAATTAGTAATTCGTACCGTAATCGACGCTAATAATGGTGTTTTGCCGTTAATACTTGGTGTTGGTGGCAACAACACGTTGAAAGTTGTTGACGAATTGAAAACAAGAGATTTGTCAGCTTTTGCAGCTATACTTTCAGTATCTCCCTATTATAATAAGCCAACGCAGGAAGGTATTTATCAACATTTTAAAGCAGTTGCCGAAGCCTCTCCAATTCCAGTAATATTATATAATGTTCCAGGTAGAACGGCGAGTAATATGTTGCCTTCAACCGTTTTGCGTTTAGCAAATGATTTTGAAAATATTGTAGCGATCAAGGAAGCGGCAGGAGATCTAGTTCAGGCGATGCAATTATTAAAAGACAAACCAAAAGATTTTTTAGTAATTTCCGGGGATGATATGATTGCTTTGCCAATGGTTTTAGCGGGAGGTGCAGGCGTGATTTCTGTAATTGGACAAGGTTTTCCTAAAGAATTTTCTGAAATGATTCGTTTGGGATTAAATCGTAAAGTGGATGAAGCTTTTAAAACGCAGTATCTATTAACAGATTGTATCAATATGATTTTTGAACAAGGAAATCCAGCAGGTATCAAACAAGTGTTTCTTTCACTAGGAATTTCAGAAAATACGGTGAGGTTACCTTTAGTTAAGGTAGATGATGATTTAGCCGACAGAATCGATCAATTTGTAAAAAAAATCAGTAAATAGAGTAAAATAGCAGTGTTTTTTTAAACAAAAAATATATTTTGAAGTCGCTAAATTAATAACTAAATTTGCCACCGAAACTTCGGTATGATTTCGTAGGTTGTTTCAACCAAAGAAAGCATTATAAAAGTGAAAAAAGGAAATCAAAGATTCACGAAATCTAAAAAACAATATTAAATGTTGAGTAAAAAAATAATATCTCTACTACTTCTTGTGGTTATTTTTAGTTCTTGTAACGAATACCAAAGAGCACTAAAATCCGAAGATGTAGCTGTCAAGTTTGACATGGCAACTAAATTATACGATGCGGGTAAGTATTCAAAAGCAATACGTATTTTTGAGCAAATTGGTCCAGCTTACAGAGGAAAGCCTCAAGCCGAAAAATTATTTTATATGTTTGCTCAATCCTATTACAAAACAAAACAATATTATTTAGCAGGATACCAATTTGAAAGTTTTGTTTCTGGATATCCTAAAAGTGAAAAGTTACAAGAAGCGGCATATTTAGGTGCAAAAAGTTATTCTATGTTATCGCCTATGTATAGCTTAGACCAAACCGATACAAACAAAGCATTAGATAAATTGCAAGCATTTATCGATACGTATCCTAATTCAGAATATATGGCAGATGCCAATAGTTCCGTTCAAGTGCTGAGTGAAAAAATTCAAAAAAAAGTATTTGAAAATGCTAAAGGGTACAATACTATTTCTGATTTCAAGTCAGCGATAATTGCTTTAGATAACTTTGTAGCTGATTACCCAGGAACACCATTTAAAGAAGATGCTTTGTATTATAAATTAGATTCCGCATACCAATTGGCCATTAATAGTGTTCCTTCAAAAATGGAAGAGCGTTTGAATGTTGCCAAAACAGCACATGCGAATTTGTTGAAATTTAATACAGATACTAAATATAAAAAAGTAGCAAACCAAATGTTAGCTCAAATAGAAAACGATTTACAAAAATTTACAAATAAATAAAGTCATGGATTTAAAAAAGACGAATGCTCCAGTAAATACAATAACATACAACAAAACTGTTATTGAAGAACCTACTGGTAATGTATATGAAGCAATAACCATTATGGCTAAAAGAGCAAACCAAATCAATTCTGAAATTAAAAAAGAATTGACTGAGAAATTGGAAGAATTTGCGACATATAATGATAGTCTTGAGGAAGTTTTTGAAAATAAAGAACAAATTGAGGTTTCTAAGTTTTACGAAAAACTACCAAAGCCTCACGCTTTAGCAGTACAAGAATGGTTGGATGGTAAAATATACCACAGAGATTCAAATAAATAACAGGTACTATGTCAGTTTTAAACGGTAAGAAAATTTTACTAGGAGTTTCCGGTGGAATTGCAGCCTATAAAACCGCTTCATTAGTACGACTTTTTATAAAAGCAGGTGCGCATGTCCAAGTGATAATGACACCTGCTTCTAAGGATTTTGTAACTCCTCTTACATTGTCTACTTTATCTAAAAATCCGGTGTATTCCAGTTTTTATAATGAAGAAGATGAAAATGAAAAATGGAATAATCATGTTGAATTAGCACTTTGGGCTGATTTGATGATTATTGCGCCAGCTACAGCAAATACGTTGTCTAAAATGACTAGTGGTACTTGTGATAATCTGTTGATTGCAGCCTATCTATCTGCTAAATGTCCAGTATATTTTGCTCCAGCAATGGATTTAGATATGTATAAACATCCGTCAACAATTGCTAATTTCTATTCATTGGCCCAGTTTGGTAATGTAATAATACCTGCTGAAACAGGCGAATTAGCAAGTGGATTATCTGGAGAAGGTAGGATGGCGGAACCAGAGAATATTGTGGCTTTTATAGAGGATGATTTAAGTAGTAAATTACCACTTAAAGGAAAAAAAATCTTGGTAACTGCTGGGCCTACTTATGAAGCAATCGATCCTGTTCGTTTTATAGGTAATCATTCTTCAGGTAAAATGGGTTATGATATTGCTACATGTGCTGCCAATTTGGGAGCAGCTGTAATTTTAGTCTCTGGACCAACAAATTATAATGTTTCAAATCCTTTGATTACGATTATTAATGTAATCTCCGCAGAAGAAATGTACGTCGCTTGTCATCAGTTTTTTGGGGATGTAGATGTGGCTATAGCAGCAGCAGCTGTTGCAGATTACAAACCAAAGAATATTGCGAAACAAAAAATTAAAAAAGCCGCTGATAATTTTGTCATTGAACTCGAGAAAACGAAAGACATTTTAGCGTCTTTGGGTGCACTAAAGAAAAATCAGTTTCTGATAGGTTTTGCTTTGGAAACAGAAAATGAAATTGAAAATGCAAAACAAAAAATTCAGAAAAAAAACTTAGATTTGATAGTTTTAAACTCGCTGCAGGATCAGGGTGCTGGTTTTGGAAAACCAACAAATAAAGTTACTTTTATCGATCAGTTTTTTAATCAGGAACCGATGGAATTAAAGTCAAAAGAATCCGTTGCGGAAGATATACTCAATAAAGTAATAGCACATTTTGAAAAACTAAAGTAGTGTATGATAATGTAAGAGTCAGTTATAGTTGTGATTGATAGTGATAATAAAAATGGAAATCTACAGATGAATAAAATACTTACTTTTTTGCTGCTTTTTATTTTTGGATTTGTCCAAGCACAACAATTAAATTGTACGGTCACTGTAGATGCGCAACGATTGAGTGTAACCAATCAACAGGTTTTTAAAACATTACAGACTTCAATCGGTGAGTTTGTAAATAAAACAGATTGGACTGGTCAAGCGGTCAAACAAAACGAAAAAATTAACTGTTCGCTTTATATCACCGTTTCTGCCAATAATTCAGACCAATTTATTGCTACTATCCAGGTGCAATCATCAAGACCTATTTTTAATTCCTCCTACGCTTCACCAGTTTTAAATTATAACGATAAAGACTTTAGTTTTAAATACACCGAGTTTGAAAATTTAATTTTTAATCCAACCAGCTTTGATTCTAATTTGGTTTCTGTTCTTTCTTTTTACAGTTATGTGATTTTGGGATTGGATGCGGATACATTTGTATTAGAATCGGGGAATTCTTATTTTGAAACTGCTCAAGATATCTTAAACATTGCACAACAGGGAGGTTCAAAAGGGTGGAGTCAAGCTGATGGAAATCAAAACCGATATTTTTTGGTCAACGATATTTTATCACCGGCTTTTAAACAAATCAGACAAACGATATTTGATTATCATACTGGCTTAGATTTAATGAGTCAAGATTTAAAAATGTCTAAAGAAAAAATAAAAGGATCATTAAATGATTTGGCTAAATTAAATGCTTCAAGGCCAAATGCTTTTTTGACTCGTGTCTTTTTTGATGCAAAATCAGATGAAATTGTATCTCTGTTCTCCGGTGGACCCAGCATACCTATTTCTGATTTAGTGGATAATCTGGTTAAAATCTCTCCTTTAAACGTTAGTAAATGGGCCTTGATTAAATATTAATTATTTTCCAATTTTAGTATAATTCTAGCTCATCATCACAAAAAATAAATAAAAATGATAACGTCACTTTCGATAAAAAACTATGCTTTAATAGAAAAATTGACTATCGATTTTTCAAAAGGTTTCTCTACGATTACTGGAGAAACGGGTGCTGGTAAATCTATAATTTTAGGCGCATTGGGATTGGTTTTAGGAAAAAGAGCTGATTTAACATCCTTAAAAAATAAAGAAGAAAAATGTGTCATTGAAGCCCATTTTGAAATTTCAAAATATAATTTGCGTCCATTTTTTGAGGCCAATGATTTAGATTTTGAAAACGAAACGATCATTAGACGTGAAATTTTGCCTTCAGGAAAATCACGCGCATTTGTAAACGACAGTCCCGTAAATCTTCAGGAGTTGCAGGAATTGAGCTTATTCTTGATTGATATTCATTCGCAACAGCAAACTCAAGAACTTTCAGATGAGAATGTACAGTTCGAAATTATAGATGCAATTGCCAATAATAAAGAAACAATTCTAGAATATCAGTCGCTTTTAAAAAGCTATAAGACGGATAAATCCAAATTAAATACGCTTTTAAAAAAGCAAAATGAATCTAAAAAAGAGCAGGAGTATAACACTTTCTTATTAGAGGAATTAATTGCTGCTCAATTAAAGTCAGGCGAGCAGGAAACTCTTGAGGTTGATTTTGAGAAGTTGAATAATGTTGAGATTATAAAAGAGTCTATCGATAAAGCTTTGGCTGTAGCCAATGAAGAACAGATTGGTGTTTTGTATAATTTGAATGAAATTAAAATTTCTTTACAAAAAATAAGTTCTTTTTCAACAGACTATAATTCTTTATTAGAACGGATTAGCAGTTTAACGATTGAGTTTGATGATATTTCGGATGAAATGAATCGCTGTTCCGAAAAATTGATAAATGATCCCGAACAATTGGATTTAATCAGTCAAAAGCTTCAGGTTATTTTTACTTTACAAAAGAAACATCAGGTTGCAACGGTAGATGAATTGCTGGAAATTCAATCTGACCTTGAGAATTCAGTTTTGGAATTAGGTACGATGGAAGAGGAGATTGCTGCATTGACCGTTTCTATCGAACAAAAAACAATCGAATTAGATGCTTTTTCGACTACAATTCATGCAAATAGATTAACGGCGATTCCAATTCTATCTCAAAAACTGATTATTATTCTTGAAACCTTAGGAATGCCAAATGTTCGTTTTAATATTGCTATAAAGACTACTGAAACCTATTTTGCAAATGGAAAGGATGAACTTCAGTTTTTGTTTTCAGCTAATAAAGGAACCAACTTTGGTTTATTAAAAAAAGTAGCTTCTGGCGGAGAAATGTCTAGGATCATGCTTGCTGTTAAAGCTATTTTGGCACAATACTCAAAACTGCCAACCTTAATTTTTGATGAAATAGATACCGGCGTTTCCGGTGAAATAGCCATAAGAATGGGTGAGATAATGAAAGAAATGAGTCAGGAAATGCAAATTTTTGCGATTACGCATCTACCACAAATTGCAGCTAAAGGAAATGCACATTTCAAAGTATTTAAATCGACTGTTGGGGAGGACACACAATCAGAATTGAAATTACTAAGTACCGACGAAAGAGTCGTTGAAATCGCTCAAATGCTGTCAGGTACTGTCGTGTCCGACTCCGCCTTAAATCATGCCAAAGCCTTGCTGAATTAATTTATTGCTTTATATTTGTCCCTTTTTATGGTGGTAAATAAATAGTAGAAAAGAGTATTTGAAGATTAATTAAATAAACGAATAACCAAAAATATGATTATTGAACCTAGAATGAGAGGATTTATTTGTACGACATCACACCCAAAAGGATGCGAACAAAATGTTAAAAATCAAATAGAATACGTTAAATCAAAAGGTTCGATAAACGGAGCTAAAAAAGTATTAGTAATTGGAGCTTCAACTGGTTTTGGTTTAGCTTCCAGAATATCAAGTGCTTTTGGTTCTGAAGCAGCTACAATTGGTGTGTTTTTTGAAAAAGCACCTTCTGAAGGAAAAACTGCTTCACCAGGTTGGTATAATTCTGCCGCTTTTGAAACGGAAGCACACAAAGTTGGTTTGTATGCAAAAAGTATCAATGGTGATGCATTTTCAAATGAAGTAAAGCAACAAGTAGTAAATCTTATCAAGGCTGATCTAGGTCAAGTAGACTTAATAATCTATAGTTTGGCTTCTCCTGTACGCATGCACCCGGTAACCGGTATTTTGCATCGCTCAGTTTTAAAACCTATAGGAAGTACTTTTACCAATAAAACAGTTGATTTTCATTCTGGAAAGGTTTCAGAAATTTCTATTGAACCCTGCAGTGGTGATGATATTGAAAATACAGTCGCTGTTATGGGTGGTGAAGATTGGGCCATGTGGATTGATGCTCTAAAAGCTGAAAATTTATTAGCACCTGGAGCTACAACGGTTGCTTATTCTTATATAGGACCATCATTGACCGAAGCAGTTTATAGAAAAGGGACAATTGGTCGTGCCAAAGATCATCTTGAAGCAACTGCATTTGCTATCACAGACAGTTTAGCTGGAATTGATGGAAAAGCATTTGTTTCGGTAAACAAAGCACTGGTTACACAAGCAAGTTCTGCTATTCCGGTTATTCCGTTGTATATTTCCTTATTGTATAAAATAATGAAAGAAGAGGGGATTCATGAAGGTTGCATCGAGCAAATTCAACGTTTGTACCAAGAACGATTGTTTACAGGAAATGAAGTTCCGGTTGATGAGAAAGGAAGAATTCGTATTGACGATCTAGAAATGCGAGCTGATGTACAAGAAAAAGTAGCTAAATTATGGAAAGAAGCTGTAACTGAAAATTTATCTGAAATAGGAGATTTAGTAGGATACAGAAAAGATTTTTACAACCTATTTGGTTTCGATGTGGATACTGTAGATTACAAAGCGGACACAAATGAAGTGGTAAATATAGAAAGTATATCTTAATTCAATAGTATCGCAAAATATTTTTTTGAAAACCATCAATTAATAGTTGATGGTTTTTTTATGGATAAAGATTATATTTGTTAAAAAATTTTCAAGACTTAAAATATAGTAACTCCACATCCTTATTTATGCTATTTTCCTTAATAATTCCAGTTTACAATCGTCCTGATGAAGTAGACGAGCTTTTAGAAAGTTTGTCCCGTACAACTTACAAAGAAATTTTTGAAATTGTACTAGTAGAAGATGGTTCTACATTATTATGTAAGGATATAGCCGATAAATATAAAGATAGACTTGACATTTCCTATTATTACAAAGAAAATTCAGGACCTGGTGACTCTAGAAATTATGGTATGAAAAATGCCAAAGGAGACTATTTTATTATTTTTGATTCGGATTGTATTATTCCAAAGGAGTATTTATTAGAAGTTGATATGGCTTTAAAGCAAAATTATGTAGATTGTTTTGGGGGTCCAGATAAAGCTTTGGATAGTTTTTCAGATATTCAAAAAGCAATTAATTTTGCAATGACTTCTTTTCTAACTACAGGCGGAATACGAGGCGGCTCTGAGAAAATTGATAAATTTCAACCTAGGAGTTTTAATATGGGATTATCTAGAAAAGCTTTCGAGGCTTCCAATGGTTTTGGAAATATTCATCCCGGTGAAGACCCTGATTTGTCAATTCGTTTGTGGAACTTGGGTTTTGAAACCAAACTTTTTCCAAAAGCATTTGTATATCATAAGCGAAGAATCGATTGGGAGAAGTTTTCAAGTCAGGTCAACAAATTTGGAAAAGCACGACCGATTTTAAATAGTTGGTATCCAAAGTACAATAAACTCACTTTTTTCTTTCCTTCGGTTTTTATTATTGGATTTTTCTTTTCAATGGTACTATTGTTAATCTTCAATTTTGATTATCTGCTTCAATTGTATTTTATTTATTTTTTGGTGCTCTTTCTGGTATCTTCTTATCAGAATAAAAGTATTAAGATAGGATATTTGTCAATTATAGCGGTTTGGAAACAGTTCTATGGGTACGGAACTGGCTTTATGCAATCCTATTATAAAGTTATTATTCTAAAGCAAAAACCGCAAGAAGCTTTTCCAGAATTATTTTTTAAAATATAAAATGACAAAAATTATTGGTTTAACAGGTGGAATAGGAAGTGGTAAAACCACGATCGCGAAGTATTTTCAATCTTTTGGGATTCCCGTTTACATTGCTGATGAAGAAGCAAAAAAAGTCATGCAATCGGTTGAAATTTTAAAAACTATAAAAAAAGAATTTGGTAGTGCTGTTTTTGATACTGATGTGTTGAATCGGGAAAAACTAGCTCAAATAGTATTTACTGAACCTTTAAAATTAGAAAAATTGAATACTATTGTTCATCCGGCTGTAAAAAAACATTTTGAGGAGTGGCTTTTGCAACAGACAAAGGTTCCTTTTATCATTTATGAAGCAGCTATTTTGTTTGAAAGCGGAAGGCATAAAGATTGTGATTTGATAATCACAGTTACAGCGCCAATAGAATCAAGAATTGAACGGGTAATGGCAAGAGATAAAACCACCCGAGATCTTGTTTTAAAACGAATAAATTCACAATGGACTGATAAACAAAGAATTGAAAGAAGTGATTTTGTAATTCAAAATTCTTCTTTCGAAACTGCAAAACGTGAAGCAGATAAAATTCTTAAAATATTAAAGATTGCATAAAAACAGGCATGATTGTTAATGTTTGGTTAATCTATTATTTAATATATTGTTAAAATGCTAAATTTGTTTCGATGAATAAACTTTTTTTTAGATTACTAGTTTTGTTAATGAGCTTGTCCTTGATTGGAATAATCTTGGTGCAAGTATATTGGTTCAATACCTCCTTTAAAAATAATGATGAGCAATTTAAGTTTCATGTAAAACAAGTAATCGCTAATGTAGCGAATAAACTTCAAAAACAAGAGGAGTATAATTTTTATGATAAAATAAATCATTATAAAGATAGTACCGGTAAAGTTCCTGAAAAGGACGATATACTAGAATTTTATTATGTGCAAAAAAATTCTAGAACAAATAAAACTATTGTTTATTCAAACAGTATAATATCAGAGGATTATAAAATTTCACCCACGTTCTTTGATAAGAAATTTGATAGCGAAAAGTTTAAAAATTTTAGTTCTAAACGAGTTACTGAAGTTTACAATAACAATTCGGTTGATAAATTAGGGGTAAATCGCAGTTTGATTCCAGATGTTAGAATTGAAAAATCTGGAAATTTAGATGTATTGGATAATGCTCTTTTTAAAATTTCGGCAAAAGATGTATTATCCGCAATGCCTTTAGAAGAACGCGTTTCTAGTGATGTTTTACAAAAACTGATCAAGAAAGAATTAGACGAGCATGGTATTGAAACTAAATTTGAATTTGGTATTTACAGTGATAATTTGGCAACTAAAATTAAATCAAATGCTTTTAAGTATGATAAAGATGCAACCTATTCAATTCCTGTTTTTATAGATAATGAAGGCAGTAGTAAATATGAATTATTAGTCACATTTCCACTTAAAAAGAAATTTTTATTATCAGAATTGGTAAGTATCACAGTGCTTTCAATTGTTTTTACTCTGATTATTTTAATTGCTTACTCTAGTGCGTTGAATCAATTAATCAGGCAACGTCAAATTTCTGAAATTAAAAATGATTTCATTAATAATATGACTCATGAGTTTAAAACTCCAATAGCGACAATTAATTTAGCTTTAGATGCCATAAAGAATCCTAAGATAATTGATGATAAGGAAAAGGTGTTGCGATACCTTCAGATGATTAAAGATGAGAATAAGCGCATGCATGCACAGGTAGAAAACGTACTGAGAATTTCTAAATTAGAAAAAAGAGAACTAGATATTATCAAAGAATCGCATAATGTTCACGATATCATCAATGAGGCTATTGAACATGTAAACTTAATATTAGAAGATAGAGAAGGAACTATTAGAAGCCATTTTGATGCCTTGAGGACTACTGTTTTGATCAATGATGTCCATTTTACTAATGTAATAGTAAATATTTTAGAAAATGCGATAAAATATTCACCAAACGTACCAGAAATTGACATTTGTACTGAAAATGTCAAAGATATGGTTATTATTAAAGTAAAAGATAATGGTTTAGGAATGAGTAAAGTTGCTCAAAAAAGAATTTTTGAAAAGTTTTATAGAGAACATACGGGTGACATTCATAATGTAAAAGGTCATGGATTAGGCCTAGCGTATGTTAAAAGAATTGTAGATGACCACAACGGTCAAGTTTATGTAGAAAGTGAAAAGGGAAAAGGGAGTACCTTCATAATAAAATTACCATTAATAAATTAGAATATGGAAAATGTAAATAAGAAAATACTTTTAGTTGAAGATGATTTAAATTTTGGAGCCGTTTTGAAAGACTATTTAATGCTAAATGATTTTGATGTCACTTTAGCAAAAAATGGAATGGAAGGATTCGAGAAATTCAAAAAGGATACTTATGATTTATGTATTCTGGATGTAATGATGCCTTATAAAGATGGTTATACTTTAGCAAAAGAAATTAGAGAAAAAAACAACGAAGTTCCTATCATTTTTCTTACTGCTAAATCGATGAAAGAGGACGTGTTAAGAGGTTATAAAGCTGGTGCGGATGATTACCTAAACAAACCTTTTGATTCCGAAGTATTGCTGATGAAAATTAAAGCAATAATTCAAAGAAAATCATCAGATACTAGAGCAGAGCAAGTTCAATTTGAATTCAATATTGGTAAATTCCACCTGAATTCAAAACTACGTTTCTTGACTTTTAATACTGATGAGCCTATCAAATTATCTCCAAAAGAAAATGATTTATTGAAGATGTTGATTCTTCATGAAAATGATTTAATGCCAAGAGAATTAGCGTTGACAAAAATATGGAGAGATGATAATTATTTCACGTCTAGAAGTATGGATGTGTATATCGCTAAGTTAAGAAAGTATTTGAAACTAGATGAAGATGTGGAAATTTTAAACATCCACGGTGAAGGATTTAGATTAGTTGTTAAGAATAAAGTAACAGAATAAATAGATATAAGCCTCAAGAAATTGAGGCTTTTTTTTTAGTTGTGATCTGTTTATTTCCAGTTTAATTGCAAAGCAAAACATGTTTTTTCGTCTTTTGTAATACTGAAAACAGTTTCACCTTTAGAACTATTTTCATGAATTATCACGTTGTCTTTTAGTGATAATTCCTTTAAGAAATTCATCTCAAAACTTTCGATTTTTTGATCCAGAATTAACTGTTCATCAACTAAGTCCATGCACCATTCCAGATATTTAACGTTATTTACATGATTGACAATGTCTAAATCAGATAAAAAAACGCTTTTTTCAAAAACCATTTCTTTTTCTTGATTAAAATTAATTTTAGAAAAACCTTCTTGAGTAGCTCTCTTTTCAGGATATAATTCAAAATGTTCAAATGGTAAAGCTAATGCTTCTGGCCGACGTTTTTTAGTATTAAAAACAGCCCAAAAAGTTTCGGAACCCACGATTTTTTTTCCATTTAGGTACATTTCTAACGCCCGTATTGAACGAGAATTTTCTAAGGAATTAATCCATGTTTTTACTGTTACGAGATCACCAGATTGCGGTAAACTTGTGATTTCAACTCGCATCCGACTCAACACCCAAGCTTGGTCATATTCTTGCATGTCAGTAAAGCTTATCCCCCCAGTTTCAGAGTGTGCCGATGCTGTTAATTGTAATATAGCGCATAAATCAGTGTATTTTAAAAATCCGTTTGGCGCGCACTGCGTAAAATTAATTTCCCAGTCTTTGCTAAGAATAGATGTGAAGTTAGGTGAAATTGGCATATAAATAATTATGAATTATAAATTTGGATTCTTAGATATGATATTTATTTGTTTACTTCTTTGATTTGATGTAATCTACAATAGTTTCATAAGGAGCTTCAAAATCAAACCATTTGGTATTTTCATTTCTTTTGAACCAAGTCAATTGGCGTTTGGAAAATCGTCTTGTATTTTTCTTTATTTCCTCAATGGCAAATTCTAATGAAATTTCTCGGTCAAAATAACGAAATAACTCTCGATAACCTACTGTTTGTAGTGCATTCAAGTCTTTATTTGGAAATAAAGTTTTGGCTTCAGCTAATAAGCCTTCGTTCATCATAATGTCAATGCGTTGATTAATCCGGGTATAAATTATTTTTCGATCAGCTTCCAGACCAATTAGGATAGGCATAAAGTTTCGGCTGTTTTGCTTTTGATTTAAAAAAGAAGAATACGGCTTTCCGGAACCCATACATACTTCTACAAACCGCATCATTCGCTGCGGATTTTGCAAGGTTTGTGGATTTGCAGCGGTTAAGGTTTTGTAATAATCAGGATCTAAAACTTCAAGTTTTTGTTGTAAATATCCAATTCCCAGTTTTTCATAATTAGTGGTAATTTCTGTACGAATTATTGAATCAATCTCAGGAAATTCATCAAAACCTTTTAAAATTGCATCGACATATAAACCAGAACCGCCAACGAGAATTGCATAATCATTAGTTAAAAATAATTCGTCCAGTTTTGCGATCGCTTCTTTTTCGAAATCTCCAACGGTATAATTGTCGAATATGGATTTGTTTTGGATGAAATGATGTCGAGCTGCAGCTAATTCTGCTTGGCTTGGTACTGCTGTTCCAATGGTCATTTCGTTGAAAAACTGTCGGCTATCACAGGATAAAATATCACACTTGAAATAATTAGCTAAAATGATGCTCAAGGAAGTTTTTCCTATGGCTGTGGGGCCAATAATTGTGATTAAGTATTTCATTTTTTTTTTAGCCCAGATGGAAACGAAAACCCCGGAGGTATTGCAGTTAGCTTTTCTAGGTATAAAAGAGCGACCAAAGGAAGCTCCTTTTATGCCTTAGAAAAACAACTGCAATAACGAGGAGTTGGAGTGTACAGCTGGAATTGCTTCAAATTAATAATTTATAGTTCTGTACCACAATGGTAGCAGTATTTTGCGTTATACTCGTGTCCTTCCGTGCCACATGCGGCGCAAGGATTTATTCGGTCAGCTTTTGGTTTTTTACGATTGCTGTTGGCAAACTCAGCTGAAACAATTCCTGTAGGTACTGCAATTATGCCGTAACCCATAATCATTACTACTGATGCGATGGCTTGACCAAGTGGTGTAATAGGTGAAATGTCACCATAACCTACCGTTGTTAGTGTCACAATAGTCCAATAAATACTAATTGGAATACTTGTAAAACCGCCCTCTTTACCTTCAACTACATACATTATCGAACCTATTATGATGCTGCTGATTAACATGAAATAAATGAAAATTAATATTTTTCCTTTACTTGCGACAAGTGCTTCTTTAAGGTGTGTGGATTGACTGGAAAATTTTGGATGCTTCAAAATCTTGAATAATCTGAGTAATCTCAGGGCGCGAACAACCGTTAATACACTTGCTCCAAAATAAAATAAGGACAAATACATGGGTAAGGTCGCTATCAGATCTATGATACCATAAAAACTGAGAACGTATTTTAAAGGTTTTTTTATGGATAGTATTCGAAGAATGTATTCTAAAGTAAAGAAAATAGTAATAATCCACTCTAAGATAATGAGCTCTTGGTGGTATTTCGTGTCGAAACCCTTTACTGTTTCGAGCATTACTATTATTACGCTAATGAGTATTACTCCCAAAAGGATTAGGTCAAATAATCGTCCGGAAGCGGTATTGGTTCCGTAAATTACAATATTAATTTTTTGCCTAAACGTATTGAATTTTGATTTTATTCGTTGCATACTTAGAGTAAAGATTTAGCTGCGATTAGAATTTTAGAGTTTTTAAATATTTGTTTTTTCTGATATTCCCTTGTATTATATTGCGAGTATCTCTATTGTTTTGCATTGGAATAATAATATTTTTCAAAATTTCGATATTGTTGATTTGATAATTTAAATCATAAAAAGCATAGCCTTTATAAATTCCGTTTTCTATCAAAACCGCTGATCGTTCGCTGATGGTTCTTCCTTTGTCGATTAGCACCATATTTTGACTTTCGAAACTATTTTTTTCTATAAAAGCAAGTACTCTGGCATTGTATTCTTCTGGAGATACTTTGCCAATACAAGCGCCATCGCATTCTTTTATCGTGTACTGAAAACAGTTCGTTTTAGAAACATATAAACCAGTCAATTTTTGACATAAATTATAATGAGAAGTTATTCTGAATAAAGCATTTTTTCCTTCTTGGATAGAAGTAAAGGAGGTAATTTCCTTTTTACGACCATCTGCTTTTTGAAGTTTTAAATTAATATATCCTTTTTCATCTTTTTCTGCATACAAAGCCACTTGAAAAATACTTTTTCGTTGTGCTCTATTGTAGATAGGTTTATTGATTTTTATTTCTTCACTTTCTTTTAATAAAGCAATCAATTCGGAACCAGTTTCATCATACGTTACTGTAAATACCTCCGCTTGGATTTTTTTACATTTATTTGATGTACCCGTAAAATGCTGATTAATACGCTTTTTGATGTTTAGGCTTTTGCCAATGTATATTAATTTTCCCTTTTCATTATGAATGTAGTAAACACCTGTTTTTGAAGGTAAACCGGAAATAATTTCTAGTAATTTTGGAGCAATCCCTCTTTCTATTTCCAGTTTAATAAAGTCTTTTACAATTTCTTTTTCTAGATCTTTATCTAAAAGAATTTTAAATAATTTGACTGTTGCCAAGGCATCACCACTGGCTCTGTGGCGATCAGACATTGGGATTCCAAGAGCGCGAACGAGCTTGCCTAAACTATGAGAAGGCTGTTCGGGTAATAGTTTTTTAGATAATTCAACCGTGCAAAGTGTTCTAGCTTCAAAATCATATCCTAATCTTCTGAATTCAGTTCTTAGGATTCTGTAATCAAAAGAGGCGTTATGAGCCACGATTACGCAATCAGTTGTCATTTCGATGATGCGTTTTGCAACTTCAAAAAACTTAGGTGCAGATTGTAACATGGCATTATTGATACCAGTTAGTTTTACCACAAAGGGTTGTATTGGAATTTCTGGATTAACTAAGCTGATAAATTGGTCTACCACTTCATGCCCATTAAATTTATAAATGGCGATTTCCGTGATTCCCTCTTCGTTAAATTGTCCTCCAGTAGTTTCTATGTCGAGTATTGCGTACAAAATATGTATTCAGTGTTCAGTTTTGAGTAATCAGTTTTCTAATAGATATTTTTAAGTCTGAGATTAAAAATCAGTAATCTCAAATCAAAAATCAATTATCGTCCTCCAAAGATACTACTTCCTATTCGAACCATAGTGCTTCCGCATTCAATTGCAAGTTGATAATCGCCGGACATTCCCATAGATAATATAGAGAAACTCTGCAGTGCGTCTTTACTGCGAATGGTATCAAAAACTGATTTCAAATGTGTGAATTCTTTTTTAACTTGATCTTTGTTATCTGTGAAAGTAGCCATTCCCATCAAACCAACGATTCTAATGTTTTTCAATTCCTGAATTTCGGTTGATGAAAGGAGGGTTGAAAGTTCTTCATCGTCAAGACCAAATTTAGTTTCCTCTTCCGCGATGTGAATCTGTAGTAAGCAATCTATAATTCTATCGTTTTTGAGTGCTTGTTTATTGATTTCTTGTAGTAATTTCAAACTGTCTACACCGTGAATCAAGCTTACAAATGGCGCCATAAATTTGACTTTATTCGTCTGAACGTGGCCTATCATTTGCCATTGAATGTCCTTAGGCATTTGTTCCCATTTTTCGGCCATTTCTTGGATTTTGTTTTCACCAAAAATACGTTGACCAGCATCATACGCCTCCATTAAGTCTGATACAGGTTTTGTTTTTGAAACCGCTACTAAGGTTATTTGTTCTGGTAGTGTGGTTTTTATATTTAATAAATTATTTTTTATTGACATTTTAATGTTTTTTTAATTTTAAATCTCAAAGTTCATACACTACTAAACCGCTTCTGAATTTGGGTTCAATGTAGGTGCTTTTTGGCGGCATTATCAAATTGGCATCTGCTAAAGCTTTTATTTCTCCAATGTTGGATGGAAATAAGATAAAACCAATTTCAAATTCTCCCCCGTCTATTTTATCTTTGACTTCTAGAATGGATTGTTTCCCAGAAAGGTATTCGATCCGTTCATCATCGCGTAAATCTACAATGGCAAGAAGTGGCAACAACACTTTTTTATATAAAATTTGAGTGTCTAAACTATCTAAAGCAGTTGAGAAAACCTTATTTTCTTCTCGTAAAATTAAGCTATAAAATTCGTTTTTGAGGTACATTCCGAATTGATGTTTTAGAAAAGGCTGAAAAGGTTGTTGGAATTTATTTTCAACAATGAAATTCTTATCCAGTTCTTTTATGAAATCTTCTTTTGAGAATCCATTTAAATCTTTTACCAAGCGGTTGAATTCGTATATTTTGACATTGTTTTCGGAGATTAAATAACTTAAGATATGATTTTTGGCAGTGTTTTCAGGATCTTGGTTTTCTTCAGATAGTAATTTAAGCGCTTCGGTACGATGATGGCCGTCAGCGATATAAAGATTATCTGTCTTTTCAAATATATTTTGTAACCAATTAATTTCTAATGCGTCTTCAATTTTCCACAAATAATGAATTTCTTTTTTTGTGGTTGAAAACTCAAAATCAGCTAGTTTTTGAGTACAATTAAAAATCCAATTTTCAATCGTTTTATTATCTGGATAAGTCATCAAAACAGGTTCAGTATTAAACGCTGAATATTTCATGTAGTCTTTAAGCAATCGAACTCTGAAAGCAATAATATCTTCATGTTTTTTGATAATATTGTTGCAATAATCCGCAACACTAGTACCCACAATAATTCCGGTAAAAGAGTGTTTTTTAGTAACAATCTTATGAATATAAATAGCAGGTTTATTGTCTTTTATTAAAATAAGTTCATTTTTGAAATCTTGATATTTTTGATGGACCTGGCGGTATCTTTTTTCGAAAGAAACTGTTTCAGGATTGGTGTAAGCTGGTTTTAAAATGTGCAAAAATGACAACGGATTAAAGTCCAGTTGCGCCGCTAATTCGGCATTTACATATTCTTCATACGACCGGCAAGTGACAAGACATACCTTGTCACGAGTGGGACGAACTGCTTTGAAAGGAACTATCTTAGCCATAATTATGTCAAAAGTCTTAAAGTTTTAAAGTCGAATGTCTAAAGAAACTGACTTTAAGACATTCGACTTTTAAACATTGAGACTATATAAATTGTTTAGAAATCGTATCTGCTTTTTTGCTTGCAGAATAATCGTAGAATCCTGCACCAGATTTTACACCCATTTTTCCGGCACGAACCATATTGACTAATAACGGACAAGGTGCATATTTTGGGTTTTTGAAACCGTCGTACATAACATTTAAAATGGCTAAACATACATCAAGACCAATAAAATCTGCTAATTGCAAAGGCCCCATTGGATGTCCCATCCCAAGTTTCATAACCGTATCAATTTCATAAACACCTGCCACTTTGTTGTATAAGGTTTCGATGGCTTCGTTGATCATTGGCATCAAGATTCTATTAGCGACAAAACCAGGATAATCGTTAACTTCGACAGGAGTTTTTCCTAATTTCTCGCTAAGAATCATGATGGTTTTAGTTACTTCGTCACTCGTGTTATACCCGCGAATAATTTCTACTAATTTCATTATGGGTACTGGATTCATAAAATGCATTCCAATAACGCGTTCTGGATGCGCAACAACTGCTCCAATTTGAGTAATCGAGATAGAGGAAGTGTTAGTTGCCAAAATTGTGTTATGAGAACACGCTTCGTTCAATTGCTTGAAAATATTTAGTTTTAATTCTATGTTTTCGGTAGCAGCTTCAACCACTAAATCAGCACCAGCAACACCATCTTTGATATCCGTGTAGGTAATTATATTGGTAATTGTTCTGGCTTTGTCTTCTTGGGTGATGCTCCCTTTTGCAATCATACGGTCTAAATTAGCGGCGATAGTTGCCATTCCTTTATCTAAAGATTGCTCTGAAACATCTATTAATTTTACGGTAAAACCACTTTGTGCAAAGGTGTGTGCAATTCCATTGCCCATTGTTCCTGCTCCTATTACGGCTATTGTTTTCATATTATATTTGGATTAAAATTGAAGTATCTATCTAAATCTTCTTTTATTACTTCGTATTCATTTTCATTGATATATTTATTAGAATAAAGCCAAATGTATCTTTCATATTGAAGATTATGTGGTAATACAGGATCAATTAAAAAATATTTTTTTCTGAAAAATTCGATCTGTTTTTGATATACTAATTCGATGAAAGCATCAACTTCTGCAGCATTTTTTTTAGTGTAGATAAAATATAAATGTTTTGAAGATCTTAAATGCTTTTCTTCACATTCCTCGGTATTTTTTATTATCATAAAAATAAATGGTAAGAAGAGGAATGAACAAAGTATTTTAAAAGCCAATGGAGGTGCCTTATTAAATAAAACAACTAGACATAAAATTAAAAATAAATTTAAAAAAAGCGATGTATAAAGTCTCACCGTTGTTTTGTCAAGACTTCCTTTTTCTATAAACCAACTATTTTCTATATCTTCTAATGGAATATTGTACTTTAATTTATGTTTTGCAGTACTTAAATCTACTCTAATTTCTTCGTCTAAAATCTCAAATGATTGTTTTTGATTTCGATACTTTATTTCTAATTTGTTTATCATTAATTATTTTTTAAAACAATCAATAATTTGATATGCCACGCGAAGTGCTTCAGTTGCTTGTTCCAATGTCACAATTGGTGTTGAATCAGTATTTATGGCCTCTGCAAATGATTCTAGTTCATCTAAAATAGCATTGTTTTGTTCTACATCTGGATTCGAGAAATAGATTTGTTTTTTGACACCTTCAGCATTTTGTAAAATCATATCAAAATCGCCTGGAACTTCAGGAGCATCTTTCATTTTTACCACTTCACATTTTTTTTCTAAGAAATCTACTGAAATGTAGGCGTCTTTCTGGAAAAACCGAGATTTTCGCATGTTTTTCATCGAAATTCGGCTCGCTGTTAAATTAGCAACACAACCGTTTTCGAACTCTATTCTTGCATTAGCAATATCCGGAGTATCACTAATAACAGATACGCCACTTGCGCTGATATTTTTTACTTTGGATTTTACCACACTTAAAATGGCATCAATATCGTGAATCATCAAATCTAAAACTACTGGAACATCAGTTCCGCGAGGATTGAATTCAGCAAGACGATGTGCTTCAATAAACATAGGGTTTTCAATCATGTTTTTAGTAGCGATAAAGGCCGGATTAAAACGTTCTACATGACCAACTTGTCCTTTGATATTATATTCATTTGCTAAAGCAATAATTTCTTCGGCTTCTTCGACCGTATTTGAAATTGGTTTTTCAATAAAAACATGTTTGCCGGATTTGATGGCTACTTTGGCACATTTGTAGTGAGAAAGGGTTGGGGTAACAATGTCAATTACATCAACAGCATGAATAAGGGATGCAATTGTGCTAAAATGTTTGTATCCAAATTCTTTAGAAACCTTTTCGGCATTCTCTTGATTTGGATCATAAAATCCCACTAATTCATATTTTTCAGATTGTTGTAATAAACGTAAATGTATTTTTCCTAGATGACCAGCACCTAATACTCCAATTTTCAGCATAATGATGTAATTTTTACAAAAATAGCAATAAAATGATTAATCCATTATTGATACCGGACAATTCTTCAGTTAATTTAATATTTTAAATCCAACATTTGAATGTAGAAATTGTTTTCTATTTTTACCAAAATAAAATAATAAACTTTGAAAGACACAGGCAAACATCAAGGACTTCGCAATCAATTAGTAAACGTTTTAGAGCAAAAAGGGATTACGGATAAAAGTGTTTTGGAAGCGATAAAAAAGATTCCAAGACATTTATTTTTGAATTCCAGTTTTGAAGATTATGCCTATCAAGACAAAGCATTTCCTATTGGCGCAGGCCAGACGATATCGCAACCGTACACCGTGGCTTTTCAATCCCAATTGTTAGAAGTCAAAAAAGAGCATAAAATTTTAGAAATAGGAACAGGCTCCGGATATCAAACGGCCGTTTTATGTTTGTTAGGGGCTAAAGTATTTAGTATTGAAAGACAGAAAGAATTGTTCAAACAAACCTCAATTTTATTTCCAAAACTTAACATTCGTCCTAAATATCTTTCTTTTGGGGATGGCTATAAAGGATTACCAAGTTATGCGCCTTTTGATAGCATTATTGTTACTGCCGGAGCACCGTTTATTCCGCAACCATTGATGGCTCAACTAAAAATAGGAGGAAGGCTTGTAATTCCATTAGGCGAAGAGGTACAAATTATGACTTTGTTAATTAGAAAAAATGAAACACAATTTGAGAAACATGAGTTTGGTGAATTTCGATTTGTTCCTTTATTAGAAGATAAAAATTAAAATCCCATCCTCAACCCTTTCAAGGGGAAGGGACCAGAAGATGAATTTTATTGACCGATAATGTTGAGATACCGTTCTAAACTTTCTTTTTCTATTTGAGCAATGAATAACAAAAAATCTTCTTTATTGTTTTTAGTTTGCGCTGTTTCCAGCGTTTGATAGTATTGCATTCTACTGTCATAATCCCCTTTGATGTTGGCAATAATGTAGCCATGCTGCAATAAAACTAAGTTCATGACTAAGCGTGAAGTTCTGCCATTTCCATCAATAAAGGGATGAATCGTAACTAAACGTTCGTGCATTTCGGCAGCCAAAATTATCGGATGAAGTTTTGTTTTATTAGTTTCGTACCAAACAAAAAAATCTTCCATTTGTTTAGCCACTAAAAAAGGTTGTGGCGGCATGTGACTGCTTCCTTGAATCATCACTTGAACTTTTCTGTAGCGACCTGCATCTTCTGGTTGAATTCCTCTTAAAATAAGATTGTGGATTGAAAGTACTTCTGTTTCATTTATTGCAGTGTTTTTTTGCATCAAATCCTTGATGTAGGCAATCGCTTCCTGATGATTAATCACTTCAAGATGTTCCCGCATGCTTTTTCCTGATATCGTTAAACCTTCATTGATAACCAAATCGGTTTCTCGTAAGGTCATTGTATTTCCTTCAATACGATTGCTTTCAAAAGTATATTCTAGCTCTAAAGCTTGCGCAACGCGATAACTGTCAAATTGACGAAATCCATCTAGTTTTATCTTTAATGTATCAATTTCTTGTAAAATTTTCTGGAGTGAAGTTGATAACTTATTCTTGGTGGGTGTGACTTGAAACCTTATCTCTTGTTCTGCAACCAGTAATGCCTTAAGTGCAAATTCATCATGACCAATTTCATAAAGAATTTTTTCTTTCAGCCAAACGACCATTATTGTTTCTAAATCAATCTCTAACAAAGACGCTAGTTTTATAACTTGCTCTCGTGTGGGTTTTCTGGTTCCACTTTCAAATTTACTGATTAAGGCTTGATCAATTCCTAAAAGTTGTGCCACTTCTCTAGTTTTGAGCCCTTTTTGTTCTCTTGCATTTTTGAGTAGTATTTTCATAAGTCAAAATGTCTTTAATTGTCTTGACAAATTTAGTCATTTTATTTTAAATAAAAAAAACATCTAATCCATTCTTTTTTCAATTTAAAATGATTTTTTGATTCGGTCTAAATCGCGTTTGGTATCTTGTTCTTTAAGGGATTCACGCTTATCATAGGTTTTCTTTCCTTTACACAAACCAATCTGTAGTTTAGCCAATCCTTTTTCATTGGTAAAAAGCTTCAAAGGAACTATAGTGAGACCTTTGGCTTGGACACTTTTAAGCAAACCTTTTAATTCCTTTTTCTTTAAAAGTAATTTGCGCTCGCTTCTGGCCTTATGATTGAATTGATTTCCAAAAGTATATTCTTCAATATAAGTATTAATCGCAAAAAGTTCGTGGTTACTAAATTCACAAAAACTCTCTGTGATATTTGCTTTTCCCAATCGAATGGATTTAATTTCGGTACCGGCCAAAACGATTCCAGCATTAAATGTTTCGATTATTTCATAGTCGAATCGGGCTCTCTTATTAAATATATTTACTGTTTTTAACATAGAGTACAAATGTATGCTAAAAATTGAAAATTCATCCAGTAATAAGACCTAAAATAAGTGTAAATAATTTTCAAACTATGATTTATATCAGTTAAATAGGAAAGGCTCAAGCTTAAATTTGTTTAACAATTTAAATCAAAGTTAAAATGAAAAAAATTATCTTAGCCTTTATGGCAGTGTCTTTTTTGACATTAAATGCACAAACCCAAGAACAAAACAGCCCGCAAAATTTCAAAAAATGGCAAGCTCGTATTAGAGGAATTGCAGTTATACCATATGAAAGTGCCAAAATAGGAATTATTGGAGGTGATGTGTCTTTATCTAACACATTTGTTCCGGAATTGGACTTTACTTATTTTTTTACAAAGCATCTGGCAGCCGAGTTAATTTTGGCAACTACAAAGCACGACGTTAATACGGTAAGTTCTGATATTTCTGCTATTGGAGGTCCCACTAATGCCAATATAGATTTAGGAAATGTCTGGTTATTACCTCCAACATTGACCATGCAGTATCATTTTACCCCTTTTGAAGAAAAAGTATTTAAACCCTATGTTGGCGCCGGAGTCAATTACACTGTTTTTTATAATGTAGAGGATGGAAATACAGTTAATAATGTTAATTATAAAAACAATTTCGGTTATGCTTTCCAGGTTGGTTTTGATTTAATGTTGAACGATACTTTCTTCATCAATGTCGATGCTAAAAAATTATTTCTAAAAACAGATGTAACTGTAGATGCTTCAAATTTGTCATCAGGACTCAGTATTCCTGCCGATGTAACCATTAATCCATTGATTTTGGGAATGGGATTGGGAATGAAATTTTAAATTTCCCATTGTAATCTGAAATAAATAAGAAAGTCACTATCTAGCGGTAGTGACTTTTTTGGTATTTATTTTACCTGTTTTATTCTAATTTGAGCAATTGGACTGCGATTGTTGTGTCAATTAAAGTCACAATATAAAGATTTCCAAAAGTCGTATCCTCAATATCAGTAAATGAGTTTTGATTAATCATCTGATTGACAAATTGTGGAATGGTATTGCTATGTCCCACAATCAGGACTTTTTTGCCAAATGTCTCTTGTTTGAAAACATCAATGAGTGTGTTTTTAGGATCATACAATTTAACTTGAATACTTTGCGTGGCAGCGGTAGGATTTACTGTTTGTATCGTTCTTTTATAATCTGTTGAATAGATTTCATCAAAATCTACTTCAGAAAATATTTTGTTCCAAACTTCGGCTCGCTTAAAACCACTTTCAGATAAATCGGGATTTTTAGAACTGTCTACTTTCTCTGCATGGCGAATAAAATAGTAAGTAGTACTGATTTTTTGTCCAAAACTGATATTTAAAAATAGTAGCGCAAGAAGTAAGAGGAATTTTTTCATTTGAATGAATTTAAAAAATTAGTAATTGCGATTTTAATATCTTTGCAAAATGGAAAATTTAAAATCGAAAGATCCGCTTCACGGAATTACACTTCAAAAAATAGTAGAACAGTTGGTAGATCATTATGGTTTTGATACCTTAGGAGAATTGATTACTATCAAATGTTTTACGGACAAACCCAGTGTAAAATCCAGTTTGACTTTTTTGCGAAAAACGGATTGGGCAAGAAAACAAGTGGAAGATTTATACTTAAAATCATTGCATAAATTTACAAAATAAGGGTTAGTTTAATTTGTATGAAATCATGATTCCTCCGCGATAAGGCAACCATTCACCACTTTTATTGTATTTTTCAGCCCCATCAACCCGCTCGTTTGTGCTAATTAAGTATCCTTTGTAAAGCCCTTGATGATTACCACCACCGATAAAAAAATCTAACAAAAACCGATTCTTAATCTTTTTTTGATATCCTATTGTTGCACCAGCCATAAATCCTATTCCTTTTTCATACATATCAGTATTGAAATAATTCCACTTTTGAAAATTATAGACCGTCGCTCCTAAATGTGCTCCAGCGTAAAAACCATTGAATTTTTCTTTGAAATGATACCGATATTCCGGTATGAACATATAAAATTGGCTGGGATTACCATTTATTGTTTTCCAAAAGGAGGCTGTAATATCAAACTGAAATGTTGATTTTTTTCCAATACTGGTTTCTATACCTACATTTGGAATCGTCAATAAAGTGGTTACCGCATTTGCTTTTATGTACGTCTGACTTTGGGAGACAAAAGAGAAGAGCAGGATAGAAACTATAAGTAATTTTTTCATAAAAAATATTTTCTATTATTTAAATTTATTTTACAATATTTGGAATTAAATGTAAAATGGTTATCTACAATGTTTTGATGCTTTTAATTCATTCTGTCATTCATTGGAATTTAATTGCAAATTAGTCCTTATTTAAAATCGAATAAATTACAGTATCTAAAAAACGCCCTTCAAAAAACTCATATTCTTTTAAATGCGCTTCTTTCACAAATCCGTTTTTTTCTAAAACTTTTGCTGATGCATTGTTCTCAGGATCAATTATCGCTTCAATCGAATGCAATTTCATGACTTGAAAACCATAATTAACAGCTTTTTCCACTGCTTCAGAAACAATTCCTTTTCCATGATATTCTGGAAGTAACATATAACCTAATTCGGCGCGATAATTTTCAGGTTTTATTCTGTAATGACCTATAATTCCAATAAGTTTAGGATTGTTTTTCAACGTAATCGCCCAATTAATACCTTCATTAGCTCTAATCTTAGTGTCAATCATTGCAATATGCTCTAAGGCTTCTTCATCTGATTGTAATAAAGGTCTTGGAATATATTTCATTGTTTCCGGATTGGATCGCAATGCCAAAATCTCTTTTATATCAGTTGCATCTACTCTTCTTAACAGCAAGCGTTCCGTTTCTAAATTTGGAAATGGACTGAAATTTATAGTTAACATAGCTTAGGAATTAAAGTATTTCGATACTGAATTTTGAATGGAAAGTTGCATTGGATTCTAAAATTTTAATCCCTTCTTTTTCAAATAGATTTCCGGAACTTTCACTGGTATCCGAATAACCAAACCAAGGCTCAATACAAAGGAAAGGCGCATTTATTTTGGTCCAAATTCCTAAACTTGGAAAATCTTGAAAATGTACTCTTAAAATTGGATTTTTATTTTCTAGGATCGTCAATGAATTGGATTGTAATCTTTTAAAAATCAAAGCATCATTTTCGAACAATTCATAAGTCAGCGGAATTTGTTTATTCTGAACTTCTAATTTCTTCGTTTTATTTGAAATTAAATCATTCTCCAATAGGTAATATTCTAAAGATTCTTCTTTTTCAAAAGCTATTGAATAATTTTCGAATTGATTTGGCAAAGCAAAAGCGGGATGTGCTCCAATAGAAAATGGCATCGTAGATTTCCCTTTGTTAAATACTTTGTATTCAATCGATAAAATGTTTTCCTCTATTGTATAAATCAGCTCCAATTCAAATTCAAAAGGATACACTTTTAAAGTTTCTTCAGAAGATTGTATCGAGAAAGTGGCGCTATTTTCTGTAGCATAAATCAATTCAAAGAGCATTTCTCTTGCAAATCCGTGTCTCGATAAATGATATTCAATTCCATCATGATGGAAGGAATTATTTTTTAAAGTACCAACAATCGGAAACAAAATAGGAGCGTGCTTGCCCCAAAAATCAGGGTTTCCTTCCCAAATGTATTCTTTAATTGCATTTGTTTTTAAGGAAATTAATTCAGCGCCAAGATGTTTAATTTCAGCAGAAAGATTCCCGTTTTTTATTGTAGTTGTCAAAATTATCTTTTCGAATTAATTTAATAATAGGTTTATGGCGTAAATATATTTTATAATTTTTAATTCTGATGAAGGTTATGCTTGATTTTATTGAAATAAAATGGAATCAATTCTGTTTCAATAGTTCTAAATCCTCTTTTTTTTCATTAATTTGTTATATAAACAATTAAGAAAATGAAAAACATTCGCTTCGGAGTCATCTTACATTTGGCTTTATTATTGGGAGTTTCGTCTATTTGGGCACAGCAAACCCCAGCAAATGCATCCAGTAACACTGTTTCTAACTACGATTACCATGATGCTTTTGCTCCACATTTTTATTCAAAAAACGGAACAAGTACACGATCTGCTAGTGGTCAGCCAGGAGCTGAATATTGGCAAAACAGTGCTGATTATAAATTAACGGCTAAACTTGATGAAAAAAACAACGAGATTTCAGGTACAGGAATCATCACTTATACAAACAACAGTCCAGATAAAATGGCTTTTGTTTGGATGAACTTAGATCAGAATTTATTCAAAGCAGATTCCCGTGGAAATGCAATTGTGCCTTTGACAGGAAGCAGAAATGGGGCTCAAGGCCAAATTTTTGACGGTGGTCATAAGATAAAAGCAGTTAAAGTAATTACTACTGTAAAAGGAAAATCAACTGAAGCGGAAGCAAAGTATGTCATCACTGATACCAGAATGCAGGTTTTTCTTCCGCAAGAATTAAGTGCAAAAGGTGGTTCTGTTAAAATTAAAATCGAATTTTCTTTTATAGCTCCTTTTGAAGGTTCGGATAGAATGGGAGTTTTGGAAACAAAAAACGGAAAAATTTTCACCATCGCGCAGTGGTATCCGCGCATGTGTGTATATGATGACGTACGAGGATGGAATACCAATCCGTATTTAGGAGCTTCGGAATTTTACTTGGAGTATGGTGATTTTGATGTGAGCATTACCGCACCATCCAATCATATTGTAGTTGCTTCTGGCGAATTACTAAATCCTGCAGCAGTATATTCTGCAGAAGAACAAAAACGTTTGGCACAAGCAAAACAAAGTGATAAAACCGTTTTTATTCGTACCGCTGCCGAGGTTGAAATTTCTTCAAAAATAGTTTCAGCAGCAACTAAAACGTGGAATTATAAAATCAAAAATGCCCGTGATTTTTCTTGGTCTTCATCAGCGGCATTTATTTTAGATGCAGCAAAAATCAATCTGCCAAGCGGAAAAAAATCATTGGCTGTTTCCGCATATCCTTTGGAAAGTGCAGGAGACGCAGCTTGGGGACGTTCGACAGAATATACGAAAGCTTCTATTGAAAATTATTCTAAAAGATGGTTGGAATATCCGTATCCTGCAGCTACAAATGTTGCCGGAAACGAAGGCGGAATGGAATACCCAGGAATTGTTTTTTGTAGTTGGGAGTCAAAAGGAGCTGATTTATGGGGAGTTACAGATCATGAATTTGGACACATTTGGTTTCCAATGATTGTTGGGTCAAACGAAAGATTATTCGCTTGGATGGATGAGGGTTTTAATACTTTTATTAATTCATTGAGTTCTGTAGATTTTAATAATGGCGAATACAAAGATAAGCCAGTTGATATGCATCAAAGAGCAGAGGTTTATACAAGTCCAAATCTGGAAACAATAATGAGTTCTCCGGATAATATGAAAGAGAGTAATATTGGACTTTTGGCGTATTCAAAACCAAGTTCTGGATTAGTGATTTTGCGTGAACAAGTTCTTGGGCCAGAGCGTTTTGATTTAGCTTTGAAAACGTATATTGAGCGTTGGGCATACAAACATCCGCAACCTGACGATTTCTTCAGAACAATCGAGAATGTTGCAGGGGAGGATTTAAGTTGGTTTTGGAGAGGTTGGTTTCAATACAATTGGCGTTTAGACCAAGGAATTAATTCGATCAAATACGTGAAAAACGATCCTAAACTAGGAGTTGTGATTTCGATTGAAAACTTCGAAAAAATGGCGATGCCGGTAAGTTTAGACGTAAAAACGAAAAGCGGAAAAACAACGCGTGTTAAATTGCCTGTAGAAGTTTGGCAAAAAAACAAAACATGGTCTTTTAAACACAATTCAACTGAAGAAATTGAAAGTATTACATTAGATCCCGATCATGTTTTACCGGACAGCAATACTGCAAATAACACTTGGACAGCAGAGAAAGGTTTGGTTGAAAAAGACGTTATTCTAGATGGTTATTTAGGAACTTTTTCGACTAAAATGGCACCACTAAAAATTATTTTCACAGAGAAAAATGGTGCATTAAATGTTTTGATAACTAATTATCCGAGTTTCACTGTGGAACCGATTGGAAAAAACAGTTTTGAATCAAAACAAGCGGGACTTAAATTTGAATTTAATGATAGTCTAAACGGATTTGATATGCTGATTCCTGAAGGACAAAAAATTCCTTTTACAAGAGATAAATAGTATTTAGAAGTACAATTGAAATAAAAAAGACTTGTAGCAATTAGTGTTACAAGTCTTTTTTTATATAATCAATTTTTTTCTAAATCTATTCTGGAATTTGCTGACTTAAGCAATGCAACGTTCCAAAACCCCAAATAAAATCAGTCGCGCTTATCCCGATGATTTCCCTATCCGGAAAACATTCTGCAAGGATGTTCAATGCTTTTCGGTCGTTACTGTCGTTAAAAGTAGGCACCAAAACACAATTGTTCAAAATTAAGAAATTGGCATAACTCGCTGGCAATCGCAAGCCGTCAAATTCCAAACGTTTTGGCATTGGTAAAACCACGATTACAGGTGATTTTCCATTTTCCAGTTTGGCATTTTGCAAGCGTTTTAAATTGTCTTGTAATGGTTTGTAGTTATGATCCGTTGGATCTGTTTCTACAATGGTTACAATTGTATCTTCATTTACAAATCGGCATAAATCATCAATATGTCCATGCGTATCATCGCCTTCAATTCCGTCACCTAACCAAATCACATTCGTAATTCCAAGATATTCCTTGAAAACCGCTTCGTAATCAGCCTTAGTAAAATTTGGGTTCCGAACCTGAATATCAGGATGCATCAGACATTCTTCCGAAGTCAGTAAGGTGCCACGTCCATTGGTATCGATCGCACCACCTTCAACAATTACTGGTTTTCCTTTGTACATGACTTGAGTCACAGGAATATTAAGAAATTCGCCCACCTTCGCAGGAACTAATTTATCTAATTGAATGTTTTTATACTTGGCCCAACCATTAAAATTAAAGTTCAAAGCTTCTCTTTCGGTTCCGTTTTTTACGATTATCGGTCCCGAATCACGCATCCAACTTCTATTGGTTTTATGAATGATGTACGAAACATTTGCTAGTTTAACATGAGCCGTTTCCAGGATTATATTTACTTTTTCTTTTTGGTTTTCATCGGCAACAACTAAAAAGACTTGCTCAAAAGTGGCTACTTTTTTAATAAATTCGACAAAAGCCCATTGAATCGCTTCATATTTCCCCGGCCAGTCTTTTCCGTTGTGCGGAAAACACAGTAAAATTCCTTGTTGCTTTTCCCACTCTGCAGGGAATCTTCTATTATTTGTAGTCATACGGCGTTTCTAATTTTAAAGACTGCAAATATAATCATTCAGTAGGATTTTAAAATAGTTGATAACGATTCATTTTTGGACATTTCACAAAATTATAAGAATAATTTTGGTAATAATTATATAATATTAAGTTAATTTTTGTCTCGCTTCAGCTAGTTATTTTTGAAAAAATTAAAAAGACAGTTATGAAAAAATATAGTATTACACTATTAGCGGCAATTATGCTATTGTCAAGTTGCGAAAATGACTCTAATAAAGAGGAATCTCCTGAGTTGGTTATAAATGAAAATGCAGCCACTTTCAAAGAAATTGGTTCTATTACTATTGGTGGCGCCGGAGCTGCTGAAATAAGTGCGTATGATGAAGTATCTAAAAAGTTATTTACCGTAAACAACAGTAATACAAATAGAATTGATGTTATAGATTTGTCTAATCCATCCAGTCCGGTTTTTCTAACAAGTATCGATTTAACTTCGTTTAATGGAACTTCAAACAGTGTTACTACTTATAATGGAAAATTAGCTGTAGCATTAGAAGCAAAACCAAATAAGCAAGATGCCGGAAAAGTGGTCGTTTTTGATACGTCTAATTACAGTGTCATCAAAGAAATTACAGTTGGTGCTTTGCCGGACATGATTACATTTTCTCCTGACGGAAATTTCATCATGACTGCTAATGAAGGAGAACCAAATGATACGTATTCGATAGATCCGGACGGTTCTGTATCTATTATTGCCGTTAATGCTAATTATGCGGTTACGACTTTAAATTTCGGAAGTTTTAGCACTCAATTGAGTACACTGAAAACAAAAGGATTCCGAATTGCAAGTCCAACAAATAATTTCGCTTCTGATATTGAACCGGAATATATCACGATTTCTGCCGATTCTAAGACGGCTTGGGTAACTTTACAGGAAAATAACGGAGTGGCTAAAATTGATTTGGCAACTAAAACAATTACCAATATTTTTCCTTTAGGATTCAAAGACTACAATCTTGCCGAAAATGCTATAGATATCAGCGATAAAGATGGTGGCGTTTTGGCTAATACATGGAAACTAAAAGGAATGTTTCAACCAGATGCTATCAGTAGTTTTGAAATCAATAAAACTCCCTATTTTGTTACTGCAAATGAAGGAGATGCTAGAGAATATGCTGCTTTTGTAGATGTAAAAAGAATCGGAAGTTCATCTGTTATTTTAGATCCAACTATATTTCCTAATGCTGCAGCCTTAAAAGCAGAAACAAGTATGGGAAGATTGAATATCAATACGAAAATGGGTGATACAGATGGTGATGGTGATTTTGATGAATTAGTTTCTTTTGGAGCCCGTTCTTTCTCCATTTGGAATGGAAATACAGGCGAAATGGTATTCGATAGTAAAAATGAATTAGACAAGAAAGCGCAAGAATTGGGTATTTATGATGATGCCAGAAGTGATGATAAATCAGTAGAGCCAGAATCAGTTGTGGTCACTAAAATGGGTGATAAAACGATTCTTTTTGTTGGCTTGGAAAGAGTAGATGCCGTTATGGTGTATGATGTTTCGAATCCTGTTGCTCCAAAATTTTTACAGAGTTTTAAAACAGGTGATGCGCCAGAAGGATTACTTTTTATTCCAGCTTCAAAAAGTCCAACTAAAAGAAGTTTAGTGGTAGTAAGTAGTGAAGGCGATGGTGTGGTTAAAATATTTCAACCCGATTTGAATTAGATTTAGAAGTTTACTTTAAATAAAAATCCCTGCCAAGAATTATTTCTCAGCAGGGATTTTTTAGTATCAAAAGATGATTTAATCAATCGCTCTTTTGGTTATATCACCAAAAGCGTCTATTCTTCGATCTCTAAAAAATGGCCAGTTCTGGCGCACATTTTCCTGTAAGTCTAAATCTACTTCGGCAATCAATATTTCTTCTTTGTCGTGTGAGGCTTGCGCCAAAATTTCGCCTTGTGGTCCCGCTATAAATGAAGATCCCCAAAACTGAATTCCCGCCGTATCAGGCAAGTATTGCTCTAAACCAATTCTATTTGCTGCTGCAACATATACACCATTGGCAACCGCGTGGCCTTTCATAACACTCATCCAGGCGCCATGTTGATTTTCGCCAAATTGCTCTTTTTCTTGTGGATGCCATCCAATTGCTGTTGGGTAAAACAATACTTCCGCACCTTTTAAAGCCGTTAATCGAGCTGCTTCCGGATACCACTGATCCCAACAGATTAGTGTTCCTATTTTTCCTTTTTTTGTTGGAATTGTTTTAAAACCCAAATCACCTGACGTGAAATAGAATTTTTCATAAAAATGAGGATCGTCCGGAATATGCATTTTGCGGTACAATCCTGCTTCTGAACCATCCGTATCAATGATGTATGCGCTATTGTGGTAGATTCCTGCCATTCTTTTTTCGAAGAAAGGAACAATAATCACAACGCCTAACTCTTTTGCCAAAGCGCTAAAAGCAATAAATGAGGTACTGTATAATGGTTCAGCCAAAGCAAAATTATCTACATCTTCACTTTGACAAAAATAATGACTGCTATATAATTCCGGCAGTGAAATGACTTCGGCACCAAGGTTAGCGGCATCACGAACCCAACTGATGCATTTTTTAAGGTTGTTTTCGGCAATATCATTAAGATTCAATTGAATGACTGCTATTTTGTATTTCTTGTTTGGCATGACTAAAATTTTAGACTGCAAAAATAGTGAATTTTATAAAGAGTAGAAAATCGTAAAATTGAAATGTCTAAAGAAGTAGTTGTCTTATATTTCATAGGTGTATGGAACTTCGATTTAATTCTGAAAAAGGATCCTTACTAAAATTAAATTAAAGTTAAATGCTTGTTTTTATTAGGGTCAAGGAATCTGTTTTTGTAAATTTAAATATGGAAAATATATTAGTGGCAGGTGCTAATGGCACTACAGGAAAAATAATAGTTAGTATTTTAAATCAATCACAATATTTTAACCCAATAGCATTGGTTAGGAAAGAAGAGCAACTAGCTTATTTTCAGTCCCGGAATATTCAAACTATTTTAGGGGATTTAGAAGATGATATTTCGCATGTTTTTAATAACCCTATTGATAAAGTGATATTTGCTGCGGGATCTGGCGGTACAAACGTAAAAGGAGTTGATCAAGAAGGAGCAAAAAAATTAATGGATGCCTCTAAAAAATCAAATATTAAAAAGTTTGTAATGTTGAGTTCGATGGGAGCAGATAAGCCAGAGGAAGCCACTGAATTGAAAGATTACCTAGTAGCAAAATACAATGCAGACGAATATTTAAAAAACAGCGGTTTAAACTATAGCATAGTAAGACCAGGGACTTTGACTAATGAATCTCAAGAACTGACTATCGAACTTCAGGGAAAATTAAATAAGCGAGGAGAAATTAGCAGAGAAGCTGTTGCGCAAACTGTAGTACAAAGCTTAGATGATAAAGTAGGTAACAATGCAACTTTTGAAATTATCAAAGGCGAAAATTCGATAACAAAAGCACTGCTTCAAATTAGTTTAGAGCAGTAATTTTTAGATTAATATAAAGACCCGTTTATCGGCCTGCTTACGCGTTTAATTTTTTTGGTTTCAGATTTACAGATTAATGTGATTAGGTTCACTTGGTAGAAGAGCAGATAGTATAAAAGGTTATTATTTAAAATTGTTACGTACGGCAACGAAATTCCAAATATTCGTGTCCTATTCCAATGAGTAAATATAAATCGATACGACTGCTTTTTAATATAGAGTTTGTATTGGAAGAATATTTCTTCTAAATATTTAAATTTACTCCTTCAGAACACTTGGATAATTTATTAAAACGGATAAAAAATTCATTTTTATCCGTTTTTTTTTGCTCTGCGCTAAGTTTTAGATGTGTATTGAGTTGTTTGTTTTTATTTTTGAGTTATGGCTGACTTTGTTTTTTTTGAAATACAAATATTTAGGATTCAATCTCAGAAGGAAGAACCATTTTCTTAATTACTACTGCCTTATTGCTTCAAAAGTAGGCTTTAATTCAGTTATTTTTTTTAAAATCAAGAAGATTGATCCGACGAATTAAAATTTAAAATTGAATTTCCGAATCAAATAGTATTTAAATTACAAAGCTGTTCGTAATTAGCAAATCACATAATGGTGATTATAAATTTATTTTTGTCTGCAGAATAAGAAAAGCTATAGTAAGCAGGATTGGCTGTAAGTGTAGTCAGATTGCAATCGGATGATTGTTGGAATTAAGTAAAAGATTAATTATTTAATGTAAATGACATTCTTTTTGCCCAAAGCTGCAGTAATTATTTCAAAATTTCAACCTTAAAAAGGTCTGTTTTTGCCTCATTAATCGCTAATGAACTGAAAAAGAGTCTTTCTTTGGGACTTTTCATACGGTTGCATAAATCCTATATTGCTGCCATTGCTAAAATTAAGTACTGGAAGCGGGATTTAGCCATTATAAAACAGTACCTGTATTCAGGTTGCTATTACTTATTGGTCCCCGTTGAAGGAATGGATAAATTTAAATACACAATAAGACTAGAAATTGAAATTCAGTACAAAATTGATATTACTCATATTCGTTTTATTGAAAATATAAATTTTGTTGCCGTAAGTCTCCCCTAAATTAAATTTGTGCACATATAATAATTGTGCATCAAATCCTTTTAGCAAACCTTGAAATTCATATCTGATGTCTGCATTAGTCTGCAAATAGGATGGTATTCCATATTTATTTACTGCAACGTTTTTTACATCCGGTAAATCAAAATATCCTACCGCCAGATGCGATTTGAATGTCTTTTTAGGATTCGTATATTGTATTCTAGTCATTATAGCATTCACATCGCCATAACCTTCATTTCGTTCTCGTGGCATAAAAGTATAGAATGGATCTCGTCCCCATTCTCTTGGCAATAGATATCTTTCTTAGGCGCATGATGAAGCGCAGTTTTGCAAAAGAATATTTAGAAAAATGATTTGGTATCTTTTGTAATTGCAGTCCGCATCAATAGTTTTTTAATTATTTATTTTTAAAATTTTACAGTATGATCTTGGAGTTTTAGTAATTAAGTATGGGATTTCGTTTGCACGAAAAATAAATGATAGTAAAAGTACAAATAGCTGGATAAGCAACTTTTCTATCATTTTTGCATGTATTTGCAAATGTTTTTATTCTACTATTTTAATATATTTGGCAGTAAGATTAGTTTCAACCCATTCATTTTCAGTGAAGTCATATACTTTAAAGTCGAAAAATATTTCAAATTGTTCTTTATTTATTCGGTTTATAACAAAATTATTAATGTTGTAATAGTCAAATTGATTGAAAGGATCGGATTCAATTTTAACATTATTATTAAAAAGTTTGTAAATAAAATTAGTACCCATTTTACTGTATTCCATATTCATTTTTAAAAAAGTATCTTTTCCTTGAAAAACGGAATCAATTCTTTGAATAGGGAATTTTATATCTAAAAATTGTTTACTATTACTAACAGTATATTCTGATTGTTGCGCTTCGGCAAAGTTATATTTCAACGCGTTATTGTAGCCGTAGTTGATTATTTCTCCATTATAAGAAATGTAGTTGGATTTAATTTCTTGCAGATAATTAGTTGTTTTTGATCCATCATTGTTTAAATCAATCGGGACACTACTCGTGATGGAATTTATTTGGTAAAAACCTTTGAAATCATTTAATTCAATTTCATCCTCATTTTTTGAACAAGATACAAACAAAAGTATTAAGACAAAAAGTATAAATTGTGAGTACTGTTCTTTCATGTTAAGATTTTATTAATTGCATTTTTTCATTTATGATTCTTTATGTAATGTATTGTTAAACAACAACTTTGTGTAAATATATAAAAATAATCTTATAAATAAAAAATAAGATATTTTGTTTTTTAGTCATAAAAAAAACGGCGCTTAGTTTTAATTAAACGCCGTTTTTGAATAATACTCTTTTTTTTATTGTATCGCTTTTATAAATTCTTTAATTTTTCCGGTTCCGTTTTCGGTTAGATGCTGGATGAAAGCACTTCCGATAATGGCTCCTTTAGCAAATTGTGTAGCCTGATTGAAGGTTTCCTTGTTGTTGATTCCAAAACCAATTACTTGAGGGTTTTTTAAATTCATGTCGGCTATACGTTTAAAATAGTCTTCTTGATCGCTTCCAAAACCCGTTTGCGATCCCGTGACACTCGCTGAACTTACCATATATATAAATCCATCTGATACGCTATCTATAAAATTGATTCGTTCAACAGATGTTTGTGGCGTAATCAAAAATATATTTTTCAAACCGTATTTTTCGAAAGTAGTTTTGTATTCATCTGCGTATACATCAACGGGAAGATCAGGAATAATTAATCCGTCGATGCCTATTTCTGCACATTTCTGGCAAAAATTCTCGATTCCGTATTGCAACATTGGGTTAAAATATCCCATAATCACTAAAGGAATAGAAACTGTTTTACGAATGTCTTTTAGTTGGTCAAACAAAACTTGTGTCGTCATGCCATTATGTAAAGCTTGAGTGGAACTGGCTTGAATTGTAGGTCCATCAGCTAAAGGGTCGCTGAATGGCAATCCAATTTCAATCATATTTACCCCATTTTTTTGTAAATCTTGAATGATTTGCACCGTATCTTTTAAGTTAGGATATCCAGCCGAAAAGTAAATGGAAAGTATTTTTTTAGTTTCTTGTAATTTCTGATTTATTCTATTCATTGTTGTGTTTTTTATTCCATTTTCAAGGTTTTACCTTGTAGTTTTAATTTCAAATTTTAGATTGCGGCACTGTACGCCCAAGCTTTTTGGTTGGATTGTAGCTGTACTTCAACACGTCTGTAATGCAATCCTTCATACAGATCTGTTTGGCGAAGTTCTTGCGATGAAACAGAATATACCATTCCGTTGATGGTGTCTTCCGGTTTTTGGGTCTCGGTAATAATTGGATAATGTACTAATCCAAATTCTTCTTCAATTTGGATCTTTTTTACAATATAGCCAATCAATGTTTCAGGAGATCCTTCAAGAATACGTCCAAAAAGATCTTTTTGGATGTCTTCATTTTGTAAACTGCCGTACGCGAATAATTTTTCCATAGTTTTTATTTTTGAAAAATTTTATTATCTTGTTTATGATTGCGTTAGGGATGGAAGCGGCATCCTTTTATGTCCCTTTTTTAAGGGTCATAAAAGATACAGCAAACAGCCCGACCTCGATGTAACGGTAGTGGAAGCGAGGAAACGCCCCTAAAAATAAGAAAAAACTAACTATAATTTAAAATAATCAATATAAGTATTCAAATCTTTGTCACCGCGACCAGAAAGATTGATGACAACGACGTCCTCAGGTTTGAATTTCATTTCGTCGAGAACTGCAAAGGCGTGTGCGCTTTCAATGGCGGGAATGAGTCCTTCCATTTGAGACAATTTGATTCCCCACTGCATGGCCTGATCATCTGTAATCGAGATGAATTGTGCTCTGCCAGTGGTGAATAAATTGGCATGCATGGGCCCAACACCGGGGTAATCCAGTCCTGCAGAAATGGAATACGGTTCGGTAATTTGACCATCAGTAGTTTGCATTAATAGTGTTTTACTTCCGTGAATAACACCTACTTTTCCTAAGGCCGAAGTAGCGGCACTTTCTCCTGAATTAACACCTAAACCGGCTGCTTCAACGGCAATAATTTTTACGTCCTCATCTTCTAAGAAATGATAATAAGTTCCTGCTGCGTTGCTTCCGCCGCCTACGCATGCAATTACATAATCAGGATTTTCTCGACCTTCTTTTTCTAACAATTGTTCTTTGATTTCCTTAGAAATAACACTTTGGAAACGCGCCACCATATCCGGATAAGGATGTGGTCCTACGACAGATCCGATGATGTAATAGGTATCAACGGGATTGTTGATCCAATCACGAATGGCTTCGTTTGTGGCATCTTTTAAGGTTTTTGAACCTGAAAGTGCGGGACGAACTTCGGCACCTAGCATTTTCATTCGAGCTACATTTGGCGCCTGACGTTTAATATCGATTTCACCCATGTACACGATGCATTCCAATCCCATCAAGGCGCAAACGGTTGCCGTTGCAACGCCATGTTGACCAGCACCGGTTTCGGCAATGATTCTGGTTTTTCCCAAACGTTTGGCTAACAATATTTGTCCAATTGTATTGTTAATTTTATGCGCACCAGTGTGACATAAATCTTCTCTTTTCAGGTAGATTTTAGTGTTATATTGTTCGGATAAGCGTTTAGCAAGATAAAGAGGCGTAGGACGGCCTGCATAATCTTTTAGAAGTGCATCAAATTCAGCCTGAAATTCTGGTTCAGCTGTGATTTTTAAATAATTTTGACGTAGTTCTTCTACATTTGGATATAGCATTTCGGGAATGAAAGCACCTCCAAATTCTCCATAATAGCCTTTTTCGTTGACGTTGTATGACATAATTTTTTATTTTTTTATTTTTTTTTCTGCAAAGACGCACATTGTAGAGACACACTAAAGTGCGTCTTTACATAATTTTATATTTTTTAATCCAGGTTCTATCTCAAATTTGCTGTTTACATCAATTGCGTAAAGTGGCAAACTGGTTTTTGATATCTCCTTCACGGTATCCATTTCCTCAATTCCGATACCGCCACTCAGGAAGAACGGTTTGCTTGAAGGATACTTTTCTAATACTTTCCAGTCGAATGTTGTTCCGTTTCCGCCTGGTAATTTTCCTTTGGTATCAAAAAGGAAATAATCACAAACGGTTTCAAATGGTTTCAATACTTCAAAATTAAAAGAATCATCTACCGAGAAAACTTTTATGATTTCAATTGAATTCTCTATTTTATTTTTTAAATCCTGACAGAATTTAACCGATTCCTGTCCGTGTAATTGAATGGCTTGCAAATCGTATTTTTGGGCTTTCGAAAAAATTACTTCAACAGTTTCATTTACAAAAACACCCACTTTTTTAATTGATTTTGGTAATTGTGGAATCACACCATCAAAATATCTAGACGATTTCTCCCAGAAAATAAATCCCATATAATCGGGTAGGAGCGCACCCACTTCGAATATATTTTCGGGATATTTCATGCCGCAGATTTTGAGTTTCATCTTTATAGTTTTGAAATAAATTTGGTTGCTGCTTTACCGGCATTATCCGCTTTCATAAAATTTTCTCCAATTAAGAATCCTTTGTATCCAAAAGGTTTTAGTTCATTTATCGCCTCAATGGATGAAATTCCACTTTCGGAAACTTTTACAAATTCGCTTGGAATTTGACTTGCTAATTGCTTGCTGATATCTAAACTCACTTCAAATGTTTTTAGGTTTCGGTTATTTACACCAATCATATCTAATGTGGGCATAATCGATTTTTCTAATTCTTCCTGATTGTGAACTTCTAGTACTACCTCAAGATCTAAACTTTTAGCAAATTCAGATAAGGCTTTAATTTCGTCTCTGGTTAAAACTGCTGCAATAAGCAAAATTAAATCGGCTCCATGTGCTTTGGCTTCTAATATTTGGTATTCATCAACAATGAATTCTTTTCTCAATAATGGGATGTTTACAGTGGCTCTTGCCAAAAGTAAATCATCTAGTGAGCCACCAAAATATTTTCCATCCGTCAATACCGAAATTCCACAAGCACCTGCAATTTCATAGCCTTTGGTCACTTCTTCAACAGTAAAATTATAATTAATTTCTGCTTTGGATGGTGAACGCCGTTTGTGTTCCGCAATAATTCCCGAAGTGCTGTTTCTTAAATTATCACTCAAAGAAATAGTCTTTTTTTCGAAGAAAACGGAAGCTTCCAATTGTGAAACGGGAATGATTGATTTCTTGAGAATCACTTCTCTTTTTTTATCAACTATAATTTTATCTAAAATATTCATTCTTAATTTTTTGTTTAAATTTTTCTTTGTTTAAGGTTTGAAGTTATCCGTGTTTGGGAACAACTTTAAACCTTAAACTTTAAACTGTTTTATTTACTCAATTCTTGTAATTTTTTCAAAGCTACAAGTCCTTTTCCGGATAATAAACTTTCTTTCGCTATTTGAAATCCTTCTAAAGGAGAGCATTTTGTAACCGTTGCAATTGCCATGGCTGCATTGGCACAAACCACATTATTCTGAGCCTCGTTTCCTTTTCCTGAAATGATATCGGTAAACATTTGAGCGGATTCTTCGATGGTTGTTCCGCCTTCTATTTCGCTTTGCAGCAAAAGAGAAACGCCAAAATCTTCTGGATTTAGCATTCCTTCCATGGAACTAGTAATCGTTTTTGTAGGCCCTGTTAATGAAACTTCGTCATAACCATCGAGCGAATGCAATATGGTAAAATTTGTATTTGTGTTTTGGTACAAATAAGCGTATACTCTGGCTAATTCTAAATTGAAAACACCTACCAATTGATTTTGCGGAAACGATGGATTTACCATGGGCCCAAGCATATTGAAAAATGTTTTTACGGCCAATTCTTTCCTTATTGGTCCTACATTTTTCATCGCGGGATGAAATAATGGTGCGTGTAAAATACAAATTCCTGCTTTATCGATGCTTTTTTCTAGAAAATCAGCATCACTACTGAACTTGATTCCTAGTTTTTCCATCACATTACTAGAGCCTGAAATAGAGGAAACACCATAATTTCCGTGTTTGGCCACTTTTATTCCTGCTCCTGCAGTTACAAATGAAGCCAAGGTTGAGATGTTGAAAGTGTCTTTTCCATCACCGCCGGTTCCACATAAATCGATGGTATTGTAAGCGGATAAATCTACTCGAATACACAATTCTAATAACGCTTCACGAAAACCAGAAAGTTCATCAATACTAACGCTTCGCATCATATAAACGGTTAGAAAAGAGGCAATCTGACTGCTGTTATAATTTCCGTTTGAAATATTAACCAATACGTTTTTTGCTTCCTCTTTTGAAAGCGTTTCGTGATTGATTAATCTGTTTAATATATTTTTCATTTTTATTTTTTTGTTTAAGGTTTCAGGTTTAATACAAGACCTAAAACTTCAATCTAAATATCCGTATTGGCTCCCCTTTCTTCGGAGGAGGTTGGGGGTGGAATTACCCTTTCACCCAATTCTCTAATATTTTTTTCCCATTTGGAGTCAAAACACTTTCGGGATGAAATTGTACAGCGCGAACATCGTACGTTTTGTGACGCAATGACATTACTTGTTTGTTATCGTCAAATGAAGTTGCTTCAAGAATATCAGGCAAGTTGGGATCTACTACCCAAGAATGATAACGTCCTACTTCAAATTCGTTTCCTAATCCTTCAAATAACTGCTCATCTTCTACGATTGTTTTTACCGTGGTAGCGACTCCGTGGTATACTTTTTCTAAGTTTATAAGCGATCCTCCGTACACTTCGCCTATGGCTTGCTGGCCCAAACAAACACCCAAAATACTTTTGGTTGGTCCGTATTTCCGAATCACATCTTTTAATAATCCAGCTTCATCAGGCACACCTGGTCCCGGTGAAAGTAGAATTTTATCAAAAACCGCAATTTCATCAAGATCAAATTCATCATTTCTGTAAACGGTTACTTCGCAATCTAAATCTTCCAGATAATGCACTAAATTATAAGTGAAACTATCGTAATTGTCTATTACTAGTATTTTTTTCATTTTGTTTTCTTTTTCTCATCCCACGACCCACTCGAAAAGGGAATAGATTATTTTTTGTAATTATTGGTATGAATGTTTAATGGTTCATTTATTAGCAATATGAATAAAACAATGTTGCATTTTTTTACCATATAAGTCATGTAAGTTTAAGTTTCGATTGTGTTAGCCTTATGTAACTATAACTATCATAAGGTCATTTAAGGTTTAATTCTTATATGACTTATGTGTTAAATATTATTTCACTCATTTTTTAGTATGACATTAAATACGTCCAACTACTTAACAAAGTGACTGAACACTAAAAACTGAACACTACTAAATTGTCTCCGCTACATCTAACGCTTTATTCAGTGCGAGCAATTTATTATACACTTCCTGCATTTCACTTTCTTCATCAGAACCGGCCACAATTCCTGCACCGGCTTGAGAATGAAGCTGATGATTTTTGCTTAGAAAAGTCCGAATCATAATGGCGTGATTAAAGTTTCCTTCAAAATCCATAAAACCGATGGCACCGCCATAAAAATTTCTATTTGTTTTTTCATATTCTTCAATAAGTTGCATTGCTCTGTGTTTTGGCGCACCGCTTAATGTTCCCGCTGGAAACGTATCGGCTACGACTTGCATTGTTGAAGCCTTTTCATGTAAATGTCCCGTTACTTTTGAAACCAGGTGAATAACGTGTGAGAAAAACTGAATTTCTCTGTATTTTTCAACATTTACATGATGTCCGTTTCTGCTTAAATCATTTCTGGCTAAATCTACTAACATCACGTGTTCGCTATTTTCTTTTTTATCCACAGCTAATTTTTTGGCAAGAACAGCGTCTTTTTCATCATCACCGGTACGTTTAAAAGTTCCTGCAATGGGATGAATTTCGGCCTTACGATCTTTGACAATAATTTGCGCTTCGGGTGAAGAGCCAAATATTTTGAAATCACCGTAATCAAAAAAGAATAAATAAGGCGAAGGGTTTATACTTCTCAATGCTCTGTATACATTAAATTCATCACCTTTAAATCCTTGGGTGAATCTTCGGGACAAAACTAATTGAAATACATCACCTCTAAAACAATGCTTTTTGGCTAAAGCCACATTATGTTTGAATTCTTCGTCCGTTAAATTAGAAAATCCTTCTCCTTCTTTTGAGAATTTGTAAGATGCAATATTTCTAGATTGTAATAATTGCTCAATTTCAGCAATGTTGTTTCTTCCATCTAGACTGTGACAAAAAATATAGGCCTCATTTTTGAAATGATTGATGGCAATTATGTTTTGGTACACCGCATAATATACATCGGGAATGGTCGTACTATTTTCTTTTTTGGCAATAGTCACTTTTTCAAAATACCGAACAGCATCATACGAAATATATCCAAAAAGACCATTATTGATGAATTTGAAATCATTTTTCTCTGATTTAAATTGACCCGAAAATTCTTGAATTACTTCCGGAATATTGGTAGTGGCATCAATTGAAATTTTTTCAGAACTCCCATCAGGAAAAGTCTTGTAAATAGTTTCATTTTCTATTTTTATGGAAGCAATTGGATTGCAACAGATGTAAGAAAAACTGTTGTCATTGCCATGATAATCGCTGCTTTCCAGCAGAAGACTATTTGGAAATTTATCTCGAATTTTAAAATACACACTCACGGGAGTTATCGTATCAGCCAAGATTTGTTTGTAATGAGTATTTAAAGTAAATGGTTTCAATGTATGTGTTTTTTAATAGTGTACGTTGGGGATTAAAATGAGCACAAAAAAAAGGCCTGTCGTGATGACAAGCCTTTTATATTTATAGTTTAAGTAATACTATGGAAGCTTTGTTCACGACGATTGACGTAAATTGTTCCACCACCAAGTATTGTTTAAAGTTGTTTTCATTTTTTATTCTGTTACGACAAATATAAGGATGAATTTTGATTATTCAAAAAAATTAGCAGTAAAAATAGTAAAAATTACATTTTTTTTGTTGGATATGTTTTTTGAACATTTTTTTTTAAATAAAACCCCGGCAATTTCTGGCTAGGGTTTGTAAATTATTGAAATGAAACTAGAATTTCAAGGCTATAGCTAAATTGAAATCGTTATTAATTGCTTTGTCTCCTAAACTGTCAAAAAAGCTTCCTGAACCATATTTAATATCGTATTTAGTTCTGTCAATTATTACATTAGTTGTAGCTGTATTTGCAGTTGTAGCAAGGTCAAATGTAACGGGTTTAGTAATACCTTTGATTGTTAAATCTCCAGTTACAGTGTATAAATTAGGAGTTTTAGCAACTAATTTCTTGAAAACTAACGTTGCTGTTGTAAATTTATCTGTTCCAAAGAAATCTTCTGATTTCAAGTGACCTTCTAATTTTTCTTTACCTTGGCCTGTTTTTAAGTCAGTTGTAATAAGTGAATTCATGTCTACATTAAATGTTCCACCAACTAATTTTTTTCCTTTGAAAACTAAAGCACCGTCTTTCAGGTTTACTGTACCTTCATGTTGTCCCGTTACTTTTTTTCCGGTCCAGTTGATAGTACTTCCAGCAGTGTTGATTTTTTTAGTCTGTGCAGTTACTGATAATGTAGATAAAACGACTACTAATGCTAATGCGATTGATTTGAAATTTTTCATGTTTTTGAGTGTTTAATTTTAATTAATGATTATAGTGTAATAAATAATTCTTCATTCGATTTTCTGACTTTTTTGTGATGTTGCGTTGCATCTTCATCATGTCTGTAGCCAAGTGTTGTCATTAAGGTCGCGTTTAGTCCTAATTTGTCCAGACCTAATATTTCATTAACTTCTGCAGGAACAAAACCCTCCATAGGCGTAGCATCTATTTTAAGTTCAGCAGCTGCGTTCAATAAATTCCCTAAAGCTAAATAGGTTTGTTTTGCTGACCAGATATTTCTCATTTCTTCAGGAAGAGACGTAATGTTTTTAATTACCAAATCTTGATATCCTTTCATGCTTTCTAAAGGGATTTGTCTGGTTTCGCTCGTGTTTTTAAAATAATTGTCGATACCAGACGTACCAAAGTTAATTTCATTGGCAAAAATGATTAAGTGCGATGCGTCTACAATTTGTGATTGTCCCCAAGCCGAAGGTCGAATTTTAGCTCTTAATTCAGGGTTTTCAACAATAATGATTTTGTATGGTTGTAATCCATAGGAAGAAGAACTTAAACGGATTGCTTCTTTTAATATGTTTAAATCTGCATTTGAGATTTTTTTGGTTGCATCAAACTTTTTTGTTGCGTATCTCCAGTTTTGATTCTCTAAAAAGGTGTTCATTTTCTATGTATTATTTATTGATTTCTATATTTTTCTAGTAAGTGATTTAATTGAATAATTTCATCTCCATTTAAGTTTTGAGAAAAAAAATCTTCATGTGCGATCACTTTTGGGTCTAATTCGTGCAAAACTTGTAATCCTTTTGAAGTAATTGATACTTCAATTTTCCTTCTGTTTTGAGAGCATACATTTCGAGTTACTAATTCTTTCAATAGCAATTTATCAACTAATCGCGTTGTATTGCTGGTTTTAGCTAACATTCGTTCTTGTATCGCACACATATTTGCCGGATTGCCTTTCTGACCTCTTAATATTCGGAGTACATTATATTGTTCTCCCGATATTTCATGTGGTTTTAATAATTCATTAAAGTTTTCTGTAATAACATTTTGAGTATATAAAATATTAAGAATAATTTTTTTAGAATTATCCATTGGAACAGTCGATTTTAAAATATCTTCAATTTTCATATTTGTATATATGTAATTTGTTGGTACAAATGTAACACAATTTATTGTTGTATATACAAATGTGTGTTTTTTTTTTGATTTTTAATAAAAATGAATGCTTCAAAAACTCTTTTTATATTATATCGCTTACCACCTACAAGCAAAAAGGGAGTTGGAAAACAATAAAAACGTCTAATTTTTTATCATTCAAATTCTCCATCGGTAGATCCTTGTGAAACTCAAATTATCGCTGTACCTTTACTATATAAAGTAAAATGGATAAGAAAAAAAATAGCATTTATTTTGTTTTTAAGAGTTTAAAAAACAGAAGGTTACCTAAATAAAAAGCAATCGATTTGTATGTTATTTTTTTTGAAAAAAATATTGTTAAAATGAATATTTTTAGGAATGTCAAGAGTAATTTGTATCAGATGCTATTTGTTGACATAATCTGGACGAAGTATTTTAATAAAGCAAACAACTAGCTTCTTTGATGAATTTCTATTAACAGAAAATACTAGCGAAAAAAATTTTTTTTTTGAATGCCTGTCTGAAATAACAATAAAAAATACTCTAGCACACGAGAATATAATTTTTTACTGTTTATCGATTGTTTTAAATATTTATTTGGGTTCAATGATTTTTTTGATTATTTTTAACACTAATTAATATTTTTTTTGGTGTAAAGTATAAATTTTGTTGTAATAAATGTTTTTTTTGTCGTTAATAATGAATAATAAAAGATATTTAACGATTCTGTTTTGTATGTAAAAATTAAACAAATGTTAAATATTTAGCTTTCTACACACAAATATGGAGAGCATCATGTTTTACTATTAAACTGTAAAAATTATAAATTTCTGATGATAAAAAATGGTCAAATCAGCCGCAACGAAGACGAAGTTTTAGATGTAAAACTCAATTCAAGCTTTTTGAAGGTAAACACTAGTGAATTTCAAATTATTGGTATAGGCGCCTCAGCAGGTGGTCTGGAAGCGTTAGAACTGTTTTTTAAAAATATGCCCATTAATATAGGTCTTTCATTTGTAGTTATTCAACATTTAGATCCAACTCGCATTGGGTTTATGCCTGAATTATTACAAAGAATGACAAAAATGCAGGTTTTTCAAGCTACGGATGCTCTTGCTGTTCAACAAAATACGGTCTACGTAATTCCACCTAACAAAAGCTTATCCCTGCTGAATGGGAAATTACATTTATTTGACCCTGTTGAGTCTCGTGGTTTACGCCTGCCAATTGATCTTTTTTTTAAGTCCTTAGCAGTAGATCAACTTGATAAAAGTGTTGGAATCATCCTTTCGGGAATGGGTTCTGACGGAAGTTTAGGCCTTAAAGCTATAAAAGAAAAAAATGGTATAGCACTTGTTCAAGATCCCTCGTCGGCAAAATTTGATAGCATGCCTAGGAATGCGATAGATGCTGTTGCAGTTGACATTGTTGCAACAGTAGAGGAATTACCAGCCAAATTACTTTCTTTATTAAAACATTCTCTACCGATCAAGACTATGGATGTTGAATTAATCAACAAAAGTAAAAGTAGTATTGATAAGATTATTATATTATTACGAGAACATTGCGGCCATGATTTTTCTATGTACAAGAAAAATACGTTAATGCGCCGTATTGAACGAAGAAAAGATATTCATCAAATTGATAAAATTGAAAGTTATGTTCGCTTTTTACAAGAAAATCCAAAAGAAATTGAATTATTATTTAGAGAATTACTAATTGGAGTAACTAGTTTTTTTAGAGACACCGCTGTTTGGGAAAAATTAAAAGAAGAAATTATTCCTCAATTATTGAGAGAAACCCCAGATGGAAAGACCATCCGGGCATGGGTGTCAGCTTGTTCTACTGGTGAAGAAGCCTATTCGCTGGCTATAGTTTTTGAAGAAGCCATGGAAAAAATTGGAAAGCAAAAAAACATTAAATTACAAATATTTGCAACTGATTTAGATACATCAGCCATCGAGAAAGCTAGAAAAGGAATTTTTTCAACGGAAATAACAGCAGATGTTTCACCTGAGCGGATCAAAAAGTTTTTTTATACTGAAAAAGTTGGATTCAGGGTTAGCACTAGTATTCGTGAAACGATCGTTTTTGCATCTCATGATGTGATAAAAGATCCACCTTTTACAAAATTGGATATATTGACGTGTCGCAATATGTTAATTTACATGGAACCACAGTTGCAAAATAAATTGATAATGTTATTTAACTATAGCCTCAATCCAGGAGGAATTATGGTTCTTGGTACTGCTGAAACAATAGGAAGCACAATCAAAGGATTTGAAGTACTAGATTCTAAATTAAAATTTTTTAAACGTACTTCGAAATCTGTAATGCCCGAATTTACAAATTTTCCAAGTTCTTTTCTCCAAACAAAAAGATTAACTACTGATATTATGAAGGAAACTAAGGTTGTTGAAAACATACAAACCCTCACTGATCAAATTGTCCTTCAACGTTTTTCACCTGCAAGTTTATTGGTTAATAAAAAAGGAGATATTATTTATATCACCGGAAGGACAGGAAAATATTTAGAACCTGTCGCAGGAAAAGCGAACTGGAATATACATGTAATGGCTCGAGATGGGTTACGAAATGAATTACCAGCGGCTTTTCGCAAAGCGTTGCTTAGCTTTGATCCAATAAAACTGCATAATATTAAAATAGTTGAAAATGGAGGTTTTCATTTTGTAAATGTAACCGTGCAACAAATTGAAAGTCCCGAGGCTATAAAAGGAATGATTTTATTAGTATTCATGGATGTTCCAGCTATTGTAGAACTAGACACGAATACATTAAAACAGAAGACATTACATGTTTCCGGCCGACAAAAAGAACTCGAAATTGAACTAGTGCAGTGCAATGAGGATTTAAATAGCATTCGAGAAGAGATGCAAACTTCGCAGGAAGAACTCAAATCTACCAATGAAGAGCTGCAATCCACCAACGAAGAATTGCAGTCCACTAATGAAGAACTGACAACTTCAAAAGAAGAGCTTCAGAGCTTAAACGAGGAATTGCAAACGGTTAATACAGAACTTCAAAGCAAATTAATCGATTTTGAGCAGGCTAATAATGACATGAAAAACCTGCTAAACAGCACAGAAATAGCTACACTTTTTCTAGATAAAGAATTAAATATCCGCAGGTATACTGATCCGGTCACTAAAATATTTAAACTAAGAATGATGGATACCGGCCGGCCATTTACGGATTTGGTTTGCGATTTGAAATATCCGGATATGGTCAGTGACGCACTTGATGTTATTAGAACATTAACTTCTATTGGGAAGGAAGTTGCCACGCATGACGGCAGGTTTTATTTTGTCCGCATCATGCCTTATCGTACTTTGGACGACCGTATTGATGGGCTCGTAATTACATTTACGGATATTACTGCAGCGAAACAAGCTGAAGAATCGCTAAAAACGGAAAATCAATACCGACGTCTTTTTGAATCCGCCAAAGACGGAATTTTAATTCTGAATTCTGATACGGGAATGATAATCGATGTGAATCCATTTCTTGTTGATATGTTAGGCTACTCACATGAACAATTTATTGAGAAAGCCATTTGGGAAATTGGTTCCTTAAAAGATATAGTGGCTAATAAAGATAAGTTTTTAGAATTACAAAAAAACGAATTTGTCCGTTATGAAAATTTACCTCTTGAAACGGCTTTAGGAAAAAAAATAAATGTTGAATTTGTAAGTAATGTATATTTAGTAAATAATAAAAAAGTAATTCAGTGTATTATTCGGGATATTTCAGATCGTATTTTTGTTCAAGAAGCATTGGTTAATGCCGAAAACAGATATAAACACTTATTTGAATCTGTTAAAGATGGGATTTTATTTATTGATGGTTTAACGGGCAAGATAAATGCCATAAATCCATTTTTTACTGATTTGACTGGTTTCGCTGCAGAAAATTTTATAGGAAAAGAAATTTGGACAGTTGACTTTTTTAAAAACAACATAATTAATAAAAATAAATTTACGGAATTAAGTCAAACAAAGTTGTTTACTGCGGTATATAACGAAATTGAAACCGCTACTAAAAAGAGAATTAATATTGAATTAATCAGTTCTGTTTATTTTATTGGAGAACAAAAAAACATTCAATTTTATATTCACGAAATAAAAGAATAAAAAAAGAGTAATACCTTTTCAGATTTGAGGTGAATTAATTGAATCAAAGTTTGAAATTATAGTATCCAGTATGTTGAAATAAATACAAGTGATGTGTTTTTTTCAAGTAAAGCAAATTAAATTGTTGCATTTAAAAGTAAAACTGATGAGAAATAATGTGAGTGATTTAGAAAATAAAGTAATTCTCAGACAAAGAGCTGAAGAATTGCAACATAAAAAAAATTTATCAGCGAAGTCTAAAATTTCAGAAGTGGAAGCTTTAAAACTTATCCATGAATTAGAAGTTCATCAGATAGAGTTGGAAATGCAAAAAGAAGAACTTATTTATGCAAAAGAGCAAGCAGAAATTGCCATTCAAAAATATACAGAATTGTATGATTTTGCTCCTACGGGTTATTTTACATTAAATAGTTCAGGAAAAATAATAGAATTAAATCTTGCAGGATCACAGTTACTAAACAAAGAAAGGTCAAAGTTAATAGATAGTCCCTTTGGTTTTTATATTTCTAATGATACTAAATTAGTATTTAATCGTTTTTTAGAACAGGTTTTTACCGTTGACGAAAAGGAATGTTGTGAAGTTAATTTACTTTTGGAAAATTGCAAAACCATAAATATTTACCTAACCGGAATCCTTTCTGAAAATAAAAAGGAGGCGTTGATTACCGCAGTAGATATTACACAACTTAAATTGACAGAAACCGCATTGAGAGAAAGTGAGCAGCGATACCGTTATTTATTAGATAATCTTGATGTAGGCATAATTTTGCACAATAGGGATACTTCTATCAATTTTTCGAATCCTAAAGCATCTGCACTCATCGGTTTGAGTAAAGAACAAATTATAGAAAAGCAAAGCCTTAATCCAACTTGGAAATTTATCAAAGAAGATTACAATATACTGCCGGTAGAAAGTTATCCGGTAAATCAAATTATCAATACTAAAAAAGCATTAAAGAATTTCATTATTGGAATTCAAAAACCAGAAAGTCTCTCTTTCAATTGGGTTTTATTGAATGGCTTCCCAGTCTTTAATAGTTATGGCTCAATTGCCGAAGTGGTGATGAGTTTCATAGAGATAACGGAATTAAAAAAATTGCAAATAGAATTGACAAACGCCAAAGAACAAGCCGAAGCAGCTAATAAAGCAAAATCTAGTTTTCTTACTAATATGAGTCATGAAATTAGAACTCCTTTGAATGGAATTATTGGTTTTACTGATTTGTTGATGAAAAGTCATTTAAATCACAATCAAACTGAATATATGAATATTGTTAATGAATCAGCAACAATATTAATCGAAATTATTAATAATATCTTAGATTTTTCTAAAATTGAGTCTGGTAAATTAGAATTGAATATAGAGGAAGTGAATCTTTTTGAATTGACTCACCATGTGGTTGATATTTTCAAATACCATGCAGATTTGAATAAAATTGATCTTGCATTACATATTGATACAACGGTACCTAATTATATTTTTGTAGATTCAATCAGACTAAAACAAATATTGGTAAATTTAATTGGAAATGCACTAAAATTCACTAAAACTGGATCAGTACAATTGAAAATTACTAGCACCATCAATATAGAAAACGAAAAATACTCTAACTTACATTTTTCTGTAAAAGATACTGGTATTGGTATCAAAAAGGAAAATCAAGAAAAAATATTCCATTCCTTTATCCAAGAAGATAGTTCAATTACTAGGAAATTTGGGGGAACAGGCTTGGGATTAGCTATTTCTAATCAGCTTTTAGGTCTAATGGACAGCAAATTAGAACTAAAAAGCACTTACGGAATTGGAAGTGAGTTTTTCTTCACCGTTGCTTTGGAGAGATCCAATTTTAAGCCTACTTTAGAAAATGAAAGTGTCAAAAAAGAAGTAGAAATTAAAGTAATTTCAGCAGAAGACTGTGTAGGAAAAAAAATATTGGTAGTCGAGGACAACAAGATCAATATGTTATTAGTCAAAACATTACTCAAATCAATCCTTCCTGGCTGTATCGTATTAGAAGCATCCGATGGTGAGAAAGCAATTAAAATGTACAAAAAAGAAAAGCTAGATCTAATCTTAATGGACATACAAATGCCACATAAAAATGGGTATCAAACAACAGCCGAGATTAAGCATTTAAAAAAATATAATAATATTCCTATAATTGCTTTAACTGCAGGAATAATGTTGGGTGAAAAAGAAAAATGCTTAGAATCCGGAATGGATGATTATGTGGCAAAACCAATAATAAGACGCAACTTAGAAGAAGTTTTATACAAATGGTTAAAAAAAGAACCGTCTAATGAAAATAATTAAATTATGTAAAGACAGAATTTTGAAGAAAGCTAATAAATTAGTTCTATTTCTCACCAAGCCACCATTTAGGTTTGAAGACCTGTTTTTTTAAACCAAATTTTTTGATTGCATTCTTATTGATATGATCAATTAAATCATCAACAGAGTCTGTTACAAACAAGAGTTTCATGTCTTCTGAGCTAATACTTTCATTATCTACCATTTTTTGAATGTGATGACACAATTCTTTATGATAGATAGAATCAAAAATTACAATGGGAAAATTGTTGATGATTTTATTTTGAATTAAAGTCAATGCTTCAAATAATTCATCCAAAGTTCCCATTCCTCCTGGCATTACTACAAAAGCATAGGAGTATTTTATAAGAATCACTTTTCTTACAAAAAAATAAGGAATATAAATCCATTTATGAAGATAGGGATTTGGTTTCTGTTCTATGGAAAGAACAATATTTGTACCCACAGAATAACCGCCAGCTTCGTAAGCACCTTTATTTGCTGCTTCCATGATTCCAGGTCCGCCACCCGTCATTACGGTAAATCCTAATTTTGCTATTTCGGCACCAATGCGTTCTGCACTTTTATAATGCGCCGTATCCGGACCAAAACGAGCAGAACCAAAAACGGTGACACAAGGACCAATAAAATGCATTTTTTGAAACGCTCTGATGAAGTTATAAAGTACTTTAAAAATAAAAAGTAAATTGTTTATGCGGGTCAAAGGTCCTCTTACAAATAAAGATTCAGATTTTGAAAGTCTGTATTGGCGTGGCTTTTCCATAGTGATTACCAAGATAGGAAAATAACAGTTTGGATTTATTTTTCTATCTTAATAAATGAATTAAAGATTGGTTTAGTTTTAAAAATTTGAAACAGATTACTATTACAATTCTTGAAAAAATACAAGTGCAAAAACGACAACAAAAGTTTTCTGGATTGTTGCTATTGTGATTATTTATTGCTTTTTTCTAAAATAGTTTTAATGATTTCTTCCTTACTCAAAACGCCAGATTGTCTCCACAATTGTTTTCCGTTTTGAAACAAAATCATTGTAGGAACGCCACGAACTTGATATTGACTTGAAATCTGCTGGTTTTTATCTACATCAATTTTAATAATGGAAATGCGGTCTCCTAGACTGTCTTTTACTTGTTTCAAAATGGGACCAAGCGTTTTGCAAGGACCGCACCAAGTGGCAAAAAAGTCTATCAAAACCGGTTTTTCGGATTGGATAATGGTATCGAAATTACTCATTTTTGTTGTATTTAGTGTTAGGAATACTGCAACCATTTACACCACAACCAAAATTGAAAATTACTTGAACGAAGAAAAACAGTCCAAAACCAATGAACATCCATTCTTTCAAAATATAGGCTTGTGCAAATAAAAATAGGGCAAACACCAGGCGAACCCAGCGCATAATATGCCAATTGGTGAATAATAATGTTTTCATTTTTTTCTCTAAAAAGTAATCTGAATTTAGTTTTTTATTTTTTTGATGGTATACTTTTCATCGCAAGTAATAACATCTTTCAATATATCGGTTTCAATTTCATTTTTACTGACTATTAAAACTTCAGCATAATTACTGCTGATACTTACATTTAAAACACCGTCGATTGCCAATATTTTTTTAGTGATGGTTTCCATGCAATCGGTACACGTAATGCCTTCCAATTCATATAAGTTTACACCAACCTGACTGTTCTTATTCAATTCGATAAATAACTCTGAATTCGCTCTTGGTGTAATTGAATTTTCAGATATATTCATTTTTGTAAAATCAAAAGCAGCTGCAAAATGTTTTTCATATTCTTCTTTGCTTCCTCCAAAAGGAGGTCCGGATTCAAACATTCTATTGAATAGCAATCCTGCCAGAATTCCTTCTTCAGCTAGAAGTTGATGCATTTTCCACACGTATTTTTGACGCATTGTTGGAGGCAAAGCGCAGAAAAAAGTTTGCTCTATAATTAAATCGTATTTTCCCTGATGTTCAAAGAAATCACCTAAAACAATCTGAATATTAGGATTTTTTTTGAATTTTTCTTTTAAAACTCCAACTGGTGTTGGTGCAATATCGATAACGGTAATGTTCGAAAATCCTTGCTTCAGAAGATATTCTGCTTCATAGCTGTTGCCGCAACCTGGAATTAAAATACGGCTTTTTTTATTGTCAACCGTATCCATGTAAGCTTTTATGGGCGGTGAAACCTGGCCTAAATCCCAGCCGGTAGTTTTGGCTTCATATTGCGCTTCCCAATAGGCTGAATCTAGCGGTCTATCGCAGGAAACAACACAACATTTTAAATCGGACATTTTATATTTTTTTTCGGGTTGAAATTCCAAATGGGGAATACAATGGACAAAAGCTCACAAAACTGGTGATTATAAAAATAACTGCAAATGCTCCTAAAACAAGTGCAAGTGTACCGCTGATGATATTAGTAAAATACAATATCGCAATGAGTATTGCTATGGCGATGCGGATAATTTTGTCTGTTGAACCCATGTTTTTTTTCATTGTATACTTTTTATTTGGTTACTAATTATTTCAAAACTTTACTTTGGCAAACGAAATCGGTTTTAGGAACATCCGTTTTTGCAATAGCATTAAAACCGCCTTCAATTTCAGTAAAATTTCTAAAACCACGCGCTTCCAGAATCGAAGCCGCAATCATACTGCGGTATCCGCCGGCGCAATGCAGGTAAAAATGTTCTTTTGGATTAATATCTTTGATCCATTCATTAATAGCCGCTAATGGTTTGCTGTAGGATTCCTCAACATGCTCTGCGCAGTATTCACTTTCTTTACGAATATCAATTATTTTGCTTTCGCCAATTTTCACTTCCTTGGCAAATTGTTCAGCTGAAATTCTGTTTACGGTATCAATCTCCTTTCCGGCTTTTGCCCAAGCATCAAAACCACCTGCTAAATGACCAATCAAGTTGTCAAAACCTACACGACTCAATCGGGTAACAGTTTCTTCCTCTTGTCCCGGTTCACAAATAATCAGCATTGGTTGTTGGACATCGGCTATTAAAGCGCCTACCCATGGAGCAAAATCACCATCAATTCCAATATTTACAGACTGCGGAATAAATCCTTTGGCAAAATCTCCGTTTTTTCGAGTGTCTAATAGTAAAGCTCCAGTCTCTTCCGCAGCCACTTCAAATTCTGAAGGAGAAAGCGCACGCATTCCTAAATTCAGAACGTTTTCGAAACTGTCATATCCTTTTTTATTCATGGCCACATTCATACCAAAATAAGCAGGTGGAGGCAATAAACCTTCGGTCACTTCTTGTACAAATTCGGCTTCTGTCATATTCGCACGCAACGCGTAATTAGTTGCTTTTTGGTCGCCAATGGTTGAAACGGTTTCCTTGCTCATGTTTTTCCCACAGGCACTTCCTGCGCCGTGAGCCGGGTAAACGATAACATCATCTGCCAAAGTCATAATTTTATCTCGTAACGAATGAAATAGGGTAGCTGCCAGTTGTTCTTGTGTCATGTGTGCCGCTTTTTGTGCTAAATCCGGTCTCCCCACATCGCCTATAAATAAAGTATCTCCTGAGAAAATAGCATGATCTTTTCCGTTTTCATCAATCAATAAAAAAGTTGAGCTTTCCATCGTGTGTCCCGGAGTGTGCAATACTTTTATTTTGATGTTTCCAATGGTGAATTCCTGTCCGTCTTTTGCAGAAATGCAATCAAATTCACAGGTCGCATTTGGACCATAAACAATTGGAGCACCGGTTTGACGACTTAAATCGACATGGCCGGAAACAAAATCGGCATGAAAATGAGTTTCGAAAATGTATTTTAATTTCACGTTATCTCTTTCCAATCGGTCTAGATAGGGTTGAGTTTCGCGTAACGGGTCAATAATGGCAGCTTCACCATTTGAAGTGATGTAGTAAGCACCTTGTGCTAAACATCCGGTATATATTTGTTCTATTTCCATGATTGCGATTTTTAAATGTATAGTACAAATGTACTTCTGTTATTTAGGAAAAACAGTGACAATTGTTACATTACTATTATTAGATTAAGAAAAATGAGTACTTGGATTGTAAGTTTCCGTTTTTGAATATCAAACAAATAAACAATACTAAAGATAATCAAAAAGAAAGTTTAGTGTACAATTTATAAAGTGAATTTTTTTATAAATTATTATATAAAGTGTTGAATTACAGTTATTAGTACTGTTTAATTAAAATTACAATCGAAAAAAAAAGTATTTATAAAAAGTGTTTTTCTTAATGAAGTGAGTAAATTTATTTTAAAAGTTCAATATTATTCCGGTGTAAAGCAACTATTCCACGCTGTTCCATTTTTTTCAATAAACGGGAAATCACTTCTCTTGACGTATTCAGTTCAGAGGCAATTTCTTGATGCGAAAGCTTCAATTCTTTACAATTGCAAACGTCTGCGTGGCGTTTTAAGTAAAATTCCAATCGCTCATCCATAGCTCGGAAAGCAATGCTGTCAATGACCTCAAGCACCTCTTCAAACCGACTTCTGTAGGTATCAATTACAAATTCATACCAGCTGCGGTGCTGCATCATCCATTTGTCCATTAGTGGTAGCGGCACTAGGAATAGTTCAACATCTTCAACAACTTTAGCCATGATTTGGCTTTTTTCATTTTTCGTGGCACAAATCATAGAAATGGCGCAAGCCTGACCGGGCTGTAAATAGTACATAAAAAATTCACCACCATTTTCATCTTCGCGATAAATTTTTATTTTGCCGCTGATTACCAATACCGTATTTTTTATATATTGTCCGGTACGCATGATAATGTCGCCCGTTTTGAAGGATTGAATAGTAGCATTAGTATCAATATCTTTAGCTAATTCAGTAGAAAAGGTAGTAAAGGTTTTTTTTATTGGATCAAGCATTTTTAATTTTTTTTCAATATTTTGAAAGGTAAAAGTAGTCTAAAATTTTCAAAAAACAGCTTGTTTTTCCAGACTAAAAAGACCCACAAGTACTTGACTAAGTGTTTAACTTATCTGTTTGTCCTATAGAAATAGTAGATTGTGTTTTTTTGAAAATAAAAGAGAATTTATAGTTTAATGATCACTATAGTTTTGCGAAAACGATTTATAGTGATTTTTATCTAATTAACAATTAGGGCATTTTTTGTTTGATAAAAACGTTGTATTTTTACAAAAAACATCATTATGAATTTAATACAAGAAGATTGGGTTTCTCAATTTGAAGCAGATGAAAATGCAGTAATTCTGGACGTGAGAACCGCAGAGGAATTTAGCGAAGGTTTTATAGCAAATGCGATCAATATCGATATTCATAGCGGTCAGGATTTTGTAAACGAAATAGAAACTTTGGACAAAAATAAAAAATATTATGTGTATTGTCGCTCTGGAATGCGAAGTGCAAAAGCTTGTGAGATAATGAATCAGCTAGGTTTTGAAAATACATATAATTTAATTGGTGGCATTACAGAATGGGAAGGACAAATTGTCGAACCATAAAATATGAAGAGGTAAGTACCTCATTTCTTTCTTATAAGTAAAAATATAAAATCCTTTAATATGAGTTTAATACCAGAAGAATTTCAAATTACAACATTATTAAATCAAGACACCTATTTATTGGATGGCGAGTTAAAAAAATGGGAAGGTCAGACAACCGCTGTTTTTTCAACGATTTCTTCTACCGAAGAATACGGCCCAACTATTTTAGGTTCGATCCCGTTCATGGGTGAAACCGAAGCAATGGCAGCTGTTGATTCGGCAAGTATAGCCTATAATAACGGACAAGGACTGTGGCCTACGATGAAAGTGGCGGATCGAATAAAGTGTATGGAAAACTTTGTCGCTCAAATGAAAACAACTCGTAAAGAGGTAGTTAAACTAATGATGTGGGAAATTGGAAAATCATTAGGTGATTCTGAAAAAGAATTTGACAGAACCGTAGAATATATCTACGATACTATTGACAGCTTAAAGGAATTAAACAGTCGCAGTGCCCATTTTTCTAAAGTTCAGGGCGTAAATGCTATGGTTCGCAGAGGACCGCTTGGCGTTGTCTTATGTCTTGGACCTTATAATTACCCGTTAAACGAAACTTTTTCGTTACTGATTCCTGCTTTAATTATGGGTAATCCAGTAATTTTTAAACCAGCCAAACATGGGGTACTGTTAATTTCTCCATTATTAGAAGCTTTTAGAAGCAGTTTTCCAAAAGGAGCTATTAATATTGTATATGGTCGCGGACGAGAAGTAGCTTCGCCCATAATGAAATCTGGAAAAGTAGCTATTTTAGCCTTGATTGGAAACAGTACCTCCGCTATAGCATTACAAGATCAGCATCCTAATAAAAATAGATTGCGTTTGATTTTGGGTTTAGAAGCTAAAAATCCTGCTATCATTTTACCGGATGCTGATCTAGATTTAGCCATTCAAGAATGTATTGCGGGCTCTTTGTCGTTTAATGGACAGCGATGTACCGCATTGAAAGTATTGTATGTCCACGAATCGATTGCAGATGAATTCAACAAACGTTTTGCGGCTAAAGTTGATGAATTAGTTTTTGGAAATCCTTGGGATTCCGCTGTTTTCCTGACTCCTTTACCGGAAAAAGAAAAACCAGCATACATTCAGGAATTAATTGATGATGCTACCAGCAAAGGAGCTTCAATAATCAATGAAAAAGGAGGACAGCATTTATCAAATTACATCTTTCCTGCCGTTTTATTTCCTGTTAATAAAGAAATGCGCGTGTATCACGAAGAACAATTTGGTCCCGTAGTTCCTATTATTTCTTTTAAAGACATACAAGAGCCTTTAAACGATATGGCCGAATCTAATTACGGGCAACAGGTGAGTTTGTTTGGAAAAGATATTAAAACGATTGCACCACTTATTGATGCTTTAGTAAATTTAGTGTGTAGAGTAAACTTGAATAGTTCTTGTCAAAGAGGCCCGGATGTTTTTCCTTTTACAGGACGAAAAGATTCAGCAGTAGGAACATTAAGTATTCACGATGCTTTGCGTTCTTTCTCAATTAGAACCTTTGTAGCCTCTAAAGACAATGCCTATAACAACGCTATTTTACAAGAATTATTGAAAAGCAAAGAATCAAATTTCATCAATACCGATTATATTTTGTAACCTACATTTTATTTTAAACCTCGTGAATATTTACAAAGCGAGGTTTTATTATTTTATTAAATCTTCAATTTTTGTTGTTTATTCTTTCACCACTGCATCGATACAACATTGACAGCAATTTCAAGGATCTTCTTTTTTAGGCTTTTTTAACATAAAAAATGTAGTCATTTGTTCTGCTATTTGGAGTTTTTTGCATTCTAAATAAGGCACTATTGCTAAAAATACCGCTTGCAAGTTATTAATTTTATAAAATATTTTTTTATACCACTATATGTGACAGTAATCCATACTTTATTTCAAAATTGTGGTCTTTTATGATTGTAATTTTTAAACAATGAAATTTGAGGAGCGCTACCGAAAAGTGTGTAACGAGTAAAAAATAGTTTTTAAAAATATTTTTTGTTCTCTTCTACTTCATAAAAAACCGAAATGACGGTGTAAATAATTTAAAATAATGTTTAAAAATAGTATCAGGCTGCAGAAACCATAAAGGAAGACCTTTTTTACAATTCAATTGTGAAAATTAATATAGTAGCAAATTATTTTTGATTTCTTTAAAGCGAATGATTTAGAGATTATGATACAAATTAGAGGAGAAATTTATTGTAATTATACAATCGTAAGAAGAAAGTTTAAAAAGATAAAAAGGAATATTTATACTTTTTTTTTACCGTTTATACAGCTTTACTTTAAATGATAAAATTGTAGTATTAAAAAATTCAATATCATATACAGTAAAGTTCCTATTATTAGTATTGCTACAACACAACTAATTAAATTGAGCACAAAATTGGGGATAAACTTCAGTTTGGGATGTGTAATAATGGGTTCCCGATGAAGTCTTTCCTGAATACTTTCCTTCACTATTTTAATTTTCTTTTTGATAGTCAATGCTTTTAAATGCAATCAAAAAGACCTTAATTATGTTGCTTTTTGATTCCTATTATTAAGGTTTAAAAATACATAATAAATTCAATATAAATAGATTATCTATTTTTAAAAATAAATTTTTGAAGCAAAATATTTTTTTTATCATGTCAAAAACCAAAAAATTATTGTGATTGCATTTATATTTAATGGTACAATTAGTTTATATTCCTTTAATATTTCCCTTATTTTTCAAGAAAATTACCTCGATTATTTTACTAGTCATTCCGGCCTCTATTTTGAGTCTGTTTGATAAAATTTCGATGATACTTTTTTCCTCTTTCTCCAATTTTCCATCAGCAAGTAAAACTTCTAACGCAAGTGCAAAAACAGTTTCTTTATACTCTTCCTCGATCAATTTGCAACAGGCAGAAAGATGTTTTAATTGACCCATTTCAATTTTTAAGTTGAAAGATTTTGCATAGAGAGGAGCAATATCAATTCCGATAAACTTTTCCTTTGAATGTAATATTCTGGTTAGCGTTGCTGTTTCCGAATCTGTAATTTGGTTATCAGCAGCAATGCAAGAGTATAAAATTCCAACCCAAGCCTCACAATCGGTAGTGATTGGATTATTATCATCAAATGAATTCATGTTTTTTTTGTTAAAGTTACAGCTAACATTAGGAAAGACCACTCAATTTTAGGTTTAAATTATTATTTATTTTAAGTTCATACCAACTATACCAGCGTAAAAATTAGAATATAATTCCAGTACCATTTTCTACCGGGATCAATTTGATATTGGTAAAATGCTGAAATTATAAAAGAACAGGATGTTTTAAGTGTGGTGAATTATAAAAATTTTGATTACCAGGATATTATTACAGATGCAATAATGGGTTTTGAATAAATATTTTAGTAAATTTATCAGATACTTTTATATAGTAACTACTATAGTTTTTATCTATAGAAAATAAATATTGGTAAGAACCTTTTTTGGTAATTTTGTTCAAAACAAATAAAAATTAATCATACTATGGAGAATAATACAAATCCTCATGCAACTTCCTACAACGTTAATGGAGAAAGTAAATGTCCTTTTTCGGGCGGAGTTGTCGCAAAACAAAGTGCTGGAGCTGGTAATGTAAACCGCGATTGGTGGCCAAATCAGTTAAAATTAAACATCCTTCGACAAAATTCTTTAATGTCAAATCCTATGGGAGAGGCCTTTAATTATGCAGACGAATTTAATTCTTTGGATTTAGAAGTTTTAAAGAAAGATATTTTAGATGTTATGACAACCTCTCAAGATTGGTGGCCAGCTGATTATGGTAATTACGGACCATTTTTTATCAGAATGGCATGGCATAGTTCCGGTACATATCGTATTGCTGATGGACGTGGTGGAGCAGGTTTTGGAACGCAACGATTTGCCCCACTAAACAGTTGGCCTGATAATGCTAATCTAGACAAAGCTAGATTGTTGTTATGGCCAATAAAACAAAAATATGGTAAGAAGATTTCATGGGCCGACTTGATAATCCTTACTGGAAACTGCGCACTTGAATCTGCCGGGTTAGAAACCTATGGTTTTGCTGGAGGTCGTGTTGATGTATGGGAACCTCAAGAAGATATTTATTGGGGATCTGAAACAGAATGGTTAGCAGCTAGTGACAAACCAAACAGCAGATATTCGGGTGATCGCGACCTAGAAAACCCGTTGGCCGCAGTACAAATGGGACTTATTTACGTAAATCCCGAAGGACCTGATGGCGTTCCTGACCCGTTATTAGCAGCTATTGATATTCGTGAGACTTTTGCTCGTATGGCAATGAATGATGAAGAAACAGTAGCCCTTATTGCTGGTGGGCATACTTTAGGCAAAACCCATGGTGCCGCAGATCCAAGCAAATATGTGGGGCCAGAGCCTGCAGCCGCGCCTATTGAAGAGCAAAGTAAAGGTTGGAAAAACAGCTTCGGTACAGGGAATGCAGGAGATACAATCACAAGCGGACTTGAGGGAGCATGGACAACAACACCTACAAAATGGAGTAATAATTATTTTGAAAATTTATTTGGATTTGAATGGGAATTAACTAAAAGTCCAGCAGGTGCTCATCAATGGAAACCAAAAGGGGATGCAGGTGCTGGCACTGTTCCAGATGCACATGATCCTTCCAAAACACATCAACCATTCATGTTGACCACTGATATCTCCTTAAGAGTAGATCCTGTTTATGAGAAAATTTCAAGACATTTCTTTGAAAATCCTGCCGAATTTGATGCTGCATTTGCAAAAGCATGGTTCAAGCTTACCCACAGAGATATGGGGCCAAAAACACGTTATTTAGGATCTGAAGTACCTAGTGAAGAACTAATTTGGCAAGATCCAGTTCCAGCGGTTACTCACACATTAATTGATGAACAAGATATTGCTGAACTTAAGAAAAATATTTTAGCATCAGGTTTGTCTATTTCAGAATTAGTGTCAACAGCTTGGGCATCAGCATCTACTTTCCGTGGATCTGATAAACGTGGCGGAGCAAACGGTGGACGTATTCGTTTAGCGCCACAAAAAGATTGGAAAGTGAATAACCCACTACTTCTAGAAAAAGTACTTAACAAACTTGAGAATATTAGAAATGAGTTCAACAGCGCTCAATCTAACGATAAGCAAGTTTCTATTGCTGATTTAATTGTTTTAGGCGGTAGTGCGGCCATAGAAAAAGCCATCTTAAATGCTGGTCATTCCGTTATCGTGCCATTTGCAGCAGGACGAACTGATGCTTCACAAGAACAAACAGATGTAGAATCATTTGCAGTTCTTGAGCCTCAAGCAGATGGTTTCCGAAACTATGTGAAGACAAAATATACAGTATCCGCAGAAGAAATGTTAGTTGATAAAGCGCAATTATTAACTTTAACGGCTCCAGAAATGGCCGTTCTTGTTGGTGGAATGCGTGTGCTAAACACCAATTTTGATCAGTCACAAAATGGTGTTTTTACAAAACGTCCAGAAACACTTACAAACGATTTCTTCATGAATCTTCTTGATTTAGGAACTACTTGGAAAGCGGTTTCTGAGGATGATAGTGCATTTGTAGGAAGTGATCGCGCAACAGCAGGATTAAAATGGATTGGTACTCGTGTAGATCTTATCTTTGGTTCAAACACAGAATTAAGAGCCATAGCTGAAGTTTATGGCTACAATGATGGACAAGAAAAATTTGTCCAAGACTTTGTGGCAGCATGGACAAAGGTGATGAACTTAGACCGTTTTGATTTAGTTTAATTTAAATTTTATAATTTGTTTAAAAAGTGGTCTGGCAACAGATCACTTTTTTTTATGCCCTTTTTGAAATCGAAAGGTTTTCTAAAAATAATTAGTTTCAGGATCAACAAAATGTGATGTTGGTAAATGTATCTCCGTTATTTTTACGATTGTAAGAAATAGAATTTAAGTTGTAATTATTTTTATACTCTGCCTTTTTTTGGCATTCGCTCGCGTTTTTCTGTGCTAATAAAAACTATGGATTTTTTAGAATATAAAGATTTAGGCGAAATTGCTTCCGAGTTCAAAAGAAAGGCTGGGCACTATTGCCAAAAGCGGAAACAGGATTAGCAGAACCCTTTCTGGATTTGTGGAACTGGATCCCACAACTAAAGGTTTTCAATCGTCTAGTTTAATACTGCTTGGTGGAGTTGCAGGAATTGGGAAAACATCACTGGTAATATCCTTGATCAGAAAAATAGTGAATAAAAATTAATGTCCTATCTCTTTTTCTAATTGGAAATGACAAGTCAACAGTTGATGATGTGCCTCATCACTCAGCAGACCAATATTGCTGCAAAGTAATTGCGTCTAGGTTTGCTCAATAAAAATGAGATGGAACTTGTTTCCAAAAGAACAGTAGCATTGGGAAATACACTTCTATATGTATTTGATTACTCTTTTCTAACTATATCTGATATTGGAGATACCCTTTTGTGTTCTCCTTCTGATTTTGCCATGGTTTATATTTTGAAAACAGTATTGAGTACTCCAACTAAACAGATTTCGTCTTTGAGGATTTGACTTTACTAATAGGTATACCAGAATTTACGTATTCTTGATTTATAATATGTCCTTCGCTTTTGTAAATTTGATCTTGACTGTTTCTGCTATCTAGTGGCCAATTTACAATTATGATATTGTAATGCGCCCTGATTTTATTTATAAATAAGGTGTTTGTGTTTAGACAATCTTAGAGCGTAATTTCTTTGTGTTCAAAGATGCCTGTATCCCATAATGAATATTTGAATTTTAAAAAACAACACACCTCTAGCCTCCCGTTCTAGAAACGGGACAAGCGCTCTCGAGAGGGGAATTCACCTTTGCTACTATTTAATCCATACTTGTATGTTAGGCACATAACACGATTTATTAAATTTCGAGTTCTTTTAAAATTGCATTCACATCCTCTTCTGTAGTGGTTAATTTTAATTTGCAAAATTTAATTAGTGCTGTTGCTCTTTTTACTTTTGCAGAGAGTTCATCAACAGAGATTTCTCCTTGTTCTATTTCGGTAACAATTTCTTGTAATTCCTCAAAAGCATTTGTATAATTCAATTCTTCTTTCATTTTATTCGTTGATTTTTGTGATTGTACTGTTTATTGTACCATTAAAAAGCACTGTATTTATTGCTACGCCTTCTCCCAATTGGGAAACATTTTTGACAGCTTTACCATTTGAATACGTGATGCTGAAACCTCTTTTTAAAACATTTATAGGATCCATGATTTGGACGTTTTTTTCTATGTTTTCTAATGCAAGTTCGGAATTTTTGAGATATAGTATGGGTTGTAATTCTAATTTTCCTTGCAAATGAATTATAGCTACTTTTAGTTGATTCAGATTGAATTTAGTTGCAATGCGTGTTTTGGCTTGTACTACGTTTAATTTTCCGTGGTTATTTTTTATTATAAATTGTGATTGCTGCTGAATTGAATAGCTGGCATTTATAATTCGGTTTTTATTGGTGTTCAAAATAGAAACCGTTATGGAACGAAACAATTTAAGTTCTGATTCAAGTTTTGTATTTTCCTCGTTTAGCAATCTTCTCGATTTGTCCGCTATTTTTTCTTTAGCTTTTTGAATTGGAACTGAAAAATTATGAAATTTTTGAAGTAGGTATTCGGCAAGTTTAGTTGGTGTTATTGCATTGGTATGAGCAATCATTTCGCAAACCGTTTCATTTGTGACATGGCCGATACCCGTAATAACTGGAATAGGAAATAGGGTAATTGCTCTGGCCAAATCATAATTGTTATAACAAGACAGCCCTACATCACCACCGCCACCTCTGATGATGGCGACTGCATCGAAATGATGGATTACTTTTTTAATTCTTTCTAATTGCGCAAGGATACCGATAACTGCTTTGTCTCCTTGTAGTATGGATGGAAATAATAGATAGAAGAACTTGTAATTCCAAGAATTTTTATCAATTACATCTTTAAAATCACCAAAGCCTTTGCTGGTTTCTACCGAAATTATTGCAATTCGTTGGGGTAAAAAGGAGAGTTGTAATTTTTTGTTTTTATCATAAATACCCTCCAGTTGTAGCTTTTTGATTGTTTCTCGTTTTTCATTTTCTAGATCTCCTAACGTGTATTGTGGATCAATGTCAATTATTTGGAGTGAAAGACCAAATGCAGGGTCGAAGGATATTTTGGCAAGGAATAAAATTTTGATTCCATCCTTGAGTGGTTCTTTTAATATTCGCAGAAAATTGCGATTTATATTCTGGAAATCGTCACGCCATAACGTTGCTTTTATTTGCGCAATTATTTTACCATTTACTTTTTCTATTATTTCGGGAAAGCAATGACCGGATTGACTGTAATGATTCAGTTTGTTCATTTCGGCTTTAATCCAAAACGCACTTTTATATCTTTGTTCTAATGTTTTTTTAATACTGTTAGTTACCTCCAGCAACGAAAAAATAGTCTTATCATTAATTTTTTCAGGCATTTTAATTTTGGATTTATACTTTAATGAAAGAGGGACATTTATAGTGTTTCAAAGGTAAAGCAGTTTTTTCATTCTTTTATTGGATAGTGATTATTAGTTTAGTTTTGATAATGTAGCGAGTTGAGAAATGAGAAGAAAATCGTTTTTGTGTATTAAATAGAAAGGATTTGGAATATAATTTTATGACTGCGGTGGGCAAGATCGTTAACTGTCTAATAATTGGAATAGGTGCGGAATGCTATTCCACGGGAATGGGGCTCTTTTTAGTGAGCTGCATTGCAAACGCTACGAATTGTTTTTATAAGTAAAATAGCCACTCATTACAAACGGAGTTTTAAGGGGATGTTACGATTGTATCACACCGTTTGTTTGTTGTTTAAAAGGGTTTGTTTTGAAAAAAGCAAGCCCTTTTCTTTGATTTAGATAAGGAATTGTCTTTTGCAGTGTGACATTAAAAGGGATTAAATCCTTCTTTTAGTTGGTTGATTGTTGGTAAGAAAAGGGGCGAGGGTAAATTATCCCATTCAAACCATTCCCATTTGTCGCATTTATCAGGTTCCCTTAGTTTTACTTCGCCGGACTCATAATTGGAGATCATGCTAATTGTGATGTAATGTTTGTGTTCGTTTTCAAAAATATCATTAGTAATGGTTCCAAAGCGAATATTTTTAATTTGAATTCCTACTTCTTCCCAGACTTCCCTACGGGAGCATTCCTCCCAAGATTCCCCAAATTCTAAGTGGCCACCAGGGTAGCACCAGCTTCCTTCACCATGGGCATTTTTTCTTTTGCCCAAGAGAATTTTCTTGTCTTTAATTATAATTACTCCAATACCAACTTTGGGTCTGTTTTCCATTTATAGTTTTTATTAATGCCAAGATAGTATTATGAAGTCTCTAGCTATTTTTTGTGTTTTGTCAGCCATGTACTTAGGGATTCAATAAATCCCTTGATGTTGTCGCATTACTACCAAATTATTATTCTGTCCTTTATTGGCAAAAACATTTTATCTTCAGGTTTTACATCAAATGCTTCATAAAAAGGAGTGGTATTCATTAGAGGACCATTGACACGCCAAACAGGTGGGGAATGAGGATTATTATTGATCCACAAGCGCAGGTATTCGTCTTTCATTTTTACTCTCCATATTTTGGCAATAGACAAAAAGAAGCGTTGGTCTGGAGTAAAACCTCCAATTTTTTTGGTGTCTTGTCCTTGTTGGGTCATTTTAAAAGCATCATAGGCTACCGCTATTCCCGCAATATCTGCCGTATTTTCACCAACAGTCAGTTCGCCTTTAATGTGTAAAGTATCTAATACAGTATAGGTACTGTATAAATCGATAACTTGTTGTATTCTTGATTTAAACTTTTTATAATCCTCTTTGGTCCACCAGTCTTTTAAGTTCCCTTCCTTATCATATTGTGCGCCTTGGTCATCAAAAGTATGGGTTATTTCATGGCCTATTACCATTCCAATACCTCCATAGTTAAGGGCATCATCTACACTATTATCAAAATATGGAGCTTGTAAAATACCTGCAGGAAAAACAATCTCATTTGCAGTAGGATTATTATATGCAGTAACCGTTGAAGGAGTTGTATACCATTCTGCCTTATCAACAGGCTTGCCCAATTTTGCCAATTCGCTTTCATATCCAGCTGCAGCGGCCGAAACGACATTTTCAAAATAGGTATCTCTTGCAATATGCACATTTTTGTAATCTTTCCATTTATCGGGATATCCTATTTTTTTGGTGATGGCAAACAATTTTTCTTTGGCTTTTTGTTTTGTACCGTCACTCATCCATTCCAACTTATCAATTCTGGCAGCATAGGCTTTTTGCACATTGTTCACAAGGACCAACATCCGTTTCTTGGCGTCCTCCGAAAAATATTTCTTTACATACAATTGTCCAAGGGCTTCGCCTAAGTAATTGTCCACTGCACTAGCCATCTTTTCGCCACGTGATTTTTGAACTGCCTGACCAGAAAGTACTTTAGTGTACTCAAATGCGGCATTTACGAAAGCTTTGCTTAAATCATCTGCATATCTTGCTATCGTATTCGCTTTTAAGTAAACTTTCCAGTTATTGATGGGAATAGTTTTTAAAAGGATGTCAAGGGTATCATAATAAGCTGGTTGGCCAACATCAATAGAATCGGTTTGAGCACCTAAATTATCTAGCAAAGCAGCCCAGCCTATGTTGGAATGTCTTTTTACAAGATCTGTCACAGCTATCTTATTATAATTAGCTTGTACATCTCGAAGTTCCACTTTTGTTTTATGCGAAATGGCGAGTTGTTTGTCAATATTGTAGACTAGATCAGCATTCTCTTTGGACTCTTTGGCATTGCTGCCTGTATTTTGAAATAAGGTGGCAAGGTATTTTTTGTATGATTCTTGTATGGCAACAGTTGATGAATCTGATTTGAAATAGTAGTCCCTGTCAGGCAAACCAATACCTGTTTGGTAGGTATGTGCAATATTCATACTGCTGTTTTTATCATCAGGTGATACCCCAAAAGCTATAATTGAAGAGTTGTCCATTTTTACTTCACCCGCCACAAAATTCATTAAGGACGGTATATCGTTGATAGTTTCAATTTTGGCTAAAAGTGGTTTAATAGGTTCGTAAGTGCGTTTGTCGATCCTTACAGTATCCATACCTGAGGCATAAAAATCAGCTACTTTCTGTTCCGGGCTCCCCATAGGATTCTTGTTTTGTGAAATATTATCCAATATTCCTTGTAGGCGTATCCGTTGCGGGTAATTCATAAACATGTAGGCACCAACTCCAGTTTGGGAGGTGGGTATTGGTACCGAATCATACCATTTTCCATTTACATATTTAAAAAAATTATCACCGGGTCGTAATGTGGAATCTATTCCCGTAATAGCAACATTATTTTTTAACGTCTGTTTTGAGCAGGAAGCAAAAGCTAAAAGTGCACTGAAAAGCATTAGTAAATTTTTCATAACCTAGATGAGATTTATTAAAAATAAATTGAAGAACCTTTGAAAACTGGCATTTTAAAATAGTACGCCTGGTAAAGTTAATTTTAGCAGCACAGTATACGAATTCAGTTTTTAAACCCTACTATTTTATGCTTCTTCAAATATATATAACTTTTATTACAATTTTGCAATGGGATGGAATTAACCTCTTTGATTTTTGTGATGAAGGAGGGGGAGAGTTTTACTTGTTTAGTCTATATTATATTATTCTGGTCAGACTTAATGCTGTTTTTATTCCAAGGAGTTTCTTTTGTGCAGCTTTTCTTTTTTTACAACAGGTAGAGGTTTTGGTGGCGAATTTGACTTTGTTTGTTATGTATAGTAAACCAGATTAAAGGATTACTTCGACAAATTTCATTTCGTTCTCGGGTTATTATTACTAGGAAAACGAAAAGAGAAATCTGCATAAGCAAATAAGGAAAGTTTTTTATAATATCCTTTATAATGTAATCGCATTTAAATCATCTGAGTTGAGAAATGTAAATTGTTCAATGGGTTAGCGCTGGAAGTTTAAGTCACTAGGAGAAATAAACCTGATCAGAGGATTTATTCCAGAGCAGGGGAGGACACTTTGGGGAAGTAGACTAGATAGTAATAAAAACGGTAAATTATATAGCCATTAGAAGCAAGTTAGGATTAGATTTGATTAATTTTACAAAAAAGGGTAAAATAATGCGCCTTATCAAATCAATTTTATGCAAATTCAAAATTCCAAAATACAAATCAAGCAAGAACTCGTAAACAGTATCGTACATGGTTTTGGAATTATTTTTGGTATTGTAAGTATTCCTATCCTAATTGCATTTGCCATTAAAAGTGATAACACTTCTGGTATTATTGGGGCAGCTATCTATGGCTTTTGTTTTTTACAACTTTTTACTTTTTCTACACTTTACCACGGAATTCAGCATGCTCAGGCAAAACGCACACTTGAAATTCTTGATCATATCAGTATTTATTTCTTGATAGCGGGTACTTACACTCCGTTTTTACTAATGTATATGCCTAATTCTTTTGGTATAACTTTGCTTTCGGTTTTGTGGGGTCTTACAGCATTAGGAATCATTTATAAGATTTTTTTTATAGGAAAATGGAACATTTTATCTACGATAATTTATATAGGAATGGGCTTGATTATGGTTGTTGGCGGACGTACTTTTTTTGAAAGTATTCCCTCTAATATCCTTACAATGATTCTAATTGGAGCAGCACTTTACCTTATTGGTGTTGTTTTTTACTTATGGAAGAAATACCGTTACAACCATGCTGTCTGGCACTTTTTTGTGCTCGCAGCTGCTGTTTGTCATTACGTAGCTATTTTATTGGCAGTAGCTTCAAATTGATTAAAAAAAGAATTGGGTTGTAAGAAAACAAAAGACACAATCTTACTAAATGCAATGAAGAGGTTTATGATATAGAAAAACAATTGTTATTCGATAAAAAGGAAATTCAAATTCCAGAATAGTATAAACCGAATAGCACAAAATTAGCTATTATAATAAATAACTATTTACTAATGCATAAGTTTTTTTTTCATCATGATTCAATTTGAACTATCAAATAGGATGAGGAATGAACACAACTAAAGTAGATAAAGGAGGTTGTTTGCAAGTGTCACATTCAGTTCCTGAGGAGTGCTTTAACAATACTGAAATTAGGTATTGAGTTACTGACTTAAACCCAATAAAATGGCTATTGGTTCTCTACAATAGCCGAACGATAACGTTCCGTTGCCTTTTGTAGGTTTTCTGAAAGGGATTTTAACCAATTCATGTGATTGGCAATTAAATAAGCTTCCTGAAGACCATGAAGCGTTTCGGTATCTAATTCGGTGTAGCCTAATCTGATATTTTCATCTCGCAAATCTGATAATTGCTGATACTTACCCAATAACTTTTCCTCTGCATCTTCAGCAGTTTCTGTAGTGACTTTATTCTTTATTTGAGTATTGTCAAAACTATCGAATGACAACTGTAGTGTATTGGAAATTTTTTTAATCAGTATGTCAAATTCTATAGAAGCAGGTGTGGTTTGATGATTACTGATAAAATTACCGATGGATGCAATGGCAGAAACCATTGTCTGGTTCAGCGTCACAATTTCATAAATTAGTTGAAATTCTTTCTGTTTCGATTTTGGGTCTTGGGTAAATCGCTGGAAGGCCGCATTTAAATTACTGATAGCAAGAAAGGCTTCTTTCCTTGCTAAACTATAGGATAGTTTGTGTTTAGAAGGATCTTGATACAACTCTTGCGTTGCTAAAAGATATTCTTTGTTTCTTTTTAAAGCGTTCAGAAGTACTTGTTTTAGATTATTGGCTTCCCAACTTGGTAAAAGTATATAATTAGCAACAACTGCTATCGTGGCTCCAATGATAGTGTCGATGACGCGGTACTGAATCACTTCAAAGGCATCAGGATTGATTAAGGAATACACAAATATGATACTGATGGTGATCAATGCGGCGGCAAACTTATAATTCTGCTGAATTAATGCAAATGCGAATACCAATGAAACAAATGCCAATACCGCATAAACCACTACATTTTGAGTAAGTAACACAATACCAATAGCAACAGCCGCACCAATGAGTGTGCCAATGATACGATCTTTTGATCGCTCTTTGGTTAGTCCGTAGCTAGGTCGCATAATAACAATGACGGTCAGTAATATCCAATAGGAGTTTTGGATTTCAAAAATAAAACCTAAAAGATAGGCAAATACTATCGCAATGGTAAGGCGCAGTGAGTGTCTAAACATGGTGGAATCCAAACTGAAATTTTGAACAAGGACGTTCAGTCTGTATTCCTGAAGCGTTAAAAACTGACTCGAATCTTGTCTTTTTAAGGATACTTTAGAAGCCTCTTTGACATTAGCCATTACACGCCTAATAACTCTGATTTCTTGTAGCAGTTGCTCTTGGTAATCGTATAGGTTTTTCAATACTAAAGCACCTTCGCGCGCTTTAGGTAATTTGACGGTATCAACATAATTTTTGATCGATTCGTTGACTTCTGCCAATGCGCTTAATAGAATATCTTTATTTGGTATTTTATTCTTTTGAATCAATAATTCCGACAAACGGATGAGGTGGTTGCCCATGATTGTACTCAGATTCTTGGAAGCTTTTAGAAATTCTTTATGCTCGCCAAAAATGGCATCGATCATTTTATAATCTAAATGTTTTGCTTCTATCAATTCGAAAATATTAATAGAAGAGAGTAAGATTAATAGTTGCTTTTCTTCATAATGCGAACGTCCAGAACGTTTACGTGAGGTAAGCAGTGTTTCTCGGAGGGTTTCCTGCTTTTCGTTGATTTGATGTTGCAGGACTAAGCTTTGTTTAAGGTATTCGTCACGCTTGGTTTTCTTTGTTAATAATTTTGCTCGTATTTTTAGGTATTCACCAATAAGCAGAAGCGTATCTGACAAGAGCTGATTCTGATCTTTTACGGGCGAAAGTCGATGAAAAATAAAGGATACAACTAAATACCAAAGACCTCCAACGCCCATTAAAGCAACTTGAACTAAAATATCATGTGCCGTTTCTTTTTGAATAGCAATTGCTATAACCATTGCTAACAAGCCAGAAAAAGACACTAACGACGCTCTAAACCCATAAACAGAAAGCAGCGAGACAGCAAACGTAATAATTGTAATTGCTACCAATAAAAGGGGTAGGAAAGGTTTTGAAAATAGGATTGTAGCTGTAATAACCATTGTTAATCCAATACTGACTAAAATGGCATTGACTTTACGTTTGGTGCTGCCCGGAATGTCGCCTGGCGCATTTAAAAAAGCACCTATAGCAACAGCTAGAGCATATTCAAAGTACCCTAAAAGATACAGCACTGCAAGGGGTACAGCAATCCCAAAACCAATACGGATTCCTCGGTCAAAGCTCGAGCTCTTTAAAAATAATTCTAATTGTTTGCGTTTTTCTTTCAAGAAGGTTTGTATTTTGATTCTAAAGGAGGAATAATTGTTTGATTAACTTATTTTAGTTGGTACATTTAAATGAATTGCAGAATGTGAAATAATTGCATAAAGCCTTTTAGAAATAGCTAATTTTCCATGTTATTGCTAATATCTGACTCGGTTTGGTCGTCTTTTTTGACGGAGTTCACTTCTCTATTTGTACCTATTTTAAAGCCCTTTAATTAAATCTATTAGCAAATAATAAAAAAAGCTAAAATAGGGATCTTTATCTTTTTACCAACATCAGGAGACTTTTTTTCTTTAAGACGGCCGTCAAGTTGTTTTTTAAACCTATAAAATCAGGCTATATTTCGTTTTCTGATTTAGTCATTCGCCATTCCTTTTTTGAAAACGTAGAATAGATTTCTGCGGGCTTCTAAAGACTTAAAAATATTTCCATGTTTAAATAGTAGCCTTTTATTGTTTTTCTATAAATAGGAATAAAACTTCCTTTATATTCGCAAGGAGTACCAATGAGAAAATCATTAATTGGCAAAAGAAGGGAATATAGTTACACTCGAATGGGCTCTGTTTAGTGAGCTGCGTTGAAAATGCTTGATCTGTTTTTATGAGGTTAGTAGACGTTCGTTACAAACGAGCGCCAATGGAGGAACGTAGAAATATTAAATCTGTCTTTCTTGATATAGGTCAAGGAGGTTTCTGCTGTAGTATTGTACATTTGTAGATATTAAAAATTTATAAAACAGAATATGAGCATACCTAATATAGCAAAAGAAGACGTTATCAATGCATTTCAATTTAGACATGCCACTAAAGAGTTTGACACTACTAAAATTATTTCAGATGAAAACATGGAATTTATTTTAGAAACCGCTCATTTATCTCCAAGTTCTTTTGGTTTCGAACCTTGGCATTTTATTGTTGTACAAGACAAAGCGTTGCGTGAATTGATCAAACCAGTAGCTTGGGGAGCACCGGCAAAATTAGATACTGCAAGCCATTTTGTATTGGGTTTGTCTATGAAAGCGCCAATGGTGAAACACGATTCTGATTATGTCATGTCGATGATGAAAGACGTCAAGCAATGGCCAGCAGAGACCATAGAAATGTATACTAAATTCTACAGAGAATTTCAAGAGAGTGACTTTGATTTAGACACAGATAAAAAATTATTTGATTGGTCATCAAAACAAACCTACATTGCTTTAGGAAATATGATGACATCAGCCGCTTTAGTAGGTATTGATAGTTGCCCCATTGAAGGTTTTCATCAACAAAAAGCAGAAGCTTTATTGAAAGAAAAGTTTAGTGTAGATACAGACAAATACGGTTTGTCATTTATGGTTGCTTTTGGTTACAGAAAAGCAGAGCCAGCGAATCCTAAATCAAGAAGAAATACAGAAGATATTATTACTTGGATGTAATTTTTAAACATTTCAATTTTGCCAGAAAAATAATTAATGGTTCCAAAGTGTAAAAACCTTGGAACCATTTTTAATATAAGTTACAGAAAAAGAAAGTGATGAGACTTAAAGAAAATCTTTTGATAGAAGCTATTAAATCATAACTTTGTTACCGGCAGGTAATAATTATTTAAAACAATGGAAAAATCGTTTTTACTAAAATTTTTCTTCTTGACGGAACACTTTTTTATCGAAAATTACTTGAAAGGACTATAAATTATCAGAAAAAAATAATTACGCCCAAGAGGCAACTTAGTTTCATCAATTTTGCAATAGTAAGTTTAAATCAAAACAGCAATAAATGAATAAAGAAAACACAGCTGTTGATTCAATTCTGGTTCAGGATTTTAATGGCAACCAAATCGATCTTATAAAAGAGTACCAGGGGAAACCTATTTTGGCCATAATTTATAACAACCAATGTTTGGGGTGTACAGGACGCGCGATTCCTTTGGCATACCAATTACAGAAAGAAAATGTAGGGGTGCAAGTAGTGGGTATTCACAGCAACTTCAGTACTGCAAAAGTTACCGAAAATGATATTAAGAGCATTTTTACAATAGAGGAACTTCCTTTTCCTATTTTTCTGGATGAAGGGCATTTGGTTTATGACCAATTTGATTCAGAAGGAACTCCGCAATGGCTTTTAATTACAAAAGAAGGAATTTTATCTCGCTCCATATTTGGCTCTCAAGAAGGGTCACAAAATCGTTTGTTTTATGCACTTGAGCAACTGGATTAAAAAACACTTTCAAAAAAATTGCCCTTTGTCCTGTAACGACCTGTTCGTTTTAAACGGGAAGCGGTATTCCCTATTTAAGAGTCATTCCAGAAAACTTAAGTAGCGTCAGGAAAACAGTTAAATCTATTATAATTGATATAGGTCAATGATATTAGCGCTGCGGTATCGTAGATTTACACAAATTAATAATTTATAAAAAACAACATGAGTAAACAACCTTTATTAACGCCATATAACAAAAATATTAATCTCAATAACAGAGTTGTCATGGCGCCTATGACACGTGGTAGAGCAGATAATGAAGGCAACGTTCCAACTGATGAGCTACATGGTTTGTATTACGAGCAACGTGCATCAGCAGGTTTAATTATTACAGAAGGATCACAAGTCTCTCGTGATGCTGTAGGTTACATTAATACAGCTGGTATCTACACAGAGGAGCAAGTAGAAGGTTGGAAAAAAGTGACCAAACGCGTACATGACAAAGGAGGTAAAATCTTTATTCAATTGTGGCACGTAGGCCGTATGTCTCATCCTGATTTTCATAATGGAGCATTACCATTATCCGCATCAGCTATAAATCCTAACGATAAGTCATTTACTCCAGAAGGATTTAAAGAGACTGTTACGCCTAGGGAAATGACCATTGAAGATATTAAAACTACGGTACAAGATTTTAAAAATTCAGCTGCAAATGCAGTAAAAGCTGGTTTTGATGGAGTAGAAATACATTCCTCTAATGGCTATTTGTTTCAGCAATTCTTTAACGGAACGTCTAACCACAGAACGGATGAATATGGTGGAAGCATTGAAAACAAAGCCCGTATATTTTTTGAAGTTCTAGACGCGATCAAAGAAGTTATTCCGCAGGAAAAAATTGGAGCTCGTTTTAATCCATCATTAAACGGTCCATTCGGGACCACTATGGATGAAGAAACTATCCCAACATTTGAATACATCATTAAAAAATTGAACGATTATAATTTAGCTTACGTGCATCTTTCTGAACCTTTTACAGATGTTTCAGAAATACTATTTGCTGTGACGCAAATAGCTAAACATTTCCGTCCTTTGTATAATGGAACATTGATGATCAACTCAGAATTTGATCAAGAGAAAGGGAATAAAGTAATTGAAGAAGGGTATGCAGATTTAGTAGCTTACGGTAAGCCATACATATCTAATCCAGATTTAGTAGAGCGTTTTGAAAACAACTTAGATTTAGCAGAGTGGGATCAAAGTACGTTCTACGCAGGAGGAGCAGAAGGGTATACAGATTATCCAGAAGCTTCTAAATAAATAGTAACACACAAATCGAATTAATAGTAACTTTAAAAACAACATAATAATGGCGACTACAATAGTAAAAGCATATGGTTCAACAGCACCAACAGAAGATTTAAAACCTTTAGATATTGAAAGAAGAGCTGTAGGAACAGATGACGTAAAAATTGACATCACTTATAGCGGTGTTTGTCATAGTGATATACATACAGCAAGAAACGAGTGGAATGGATCAACCTATCCTGTAGTACCTGGACATGAAATAATTGGTCGAGTAGTAGAGGTAGGAAAAGGTGTTACTAGCCATAAAGTAGGTGATTTAGTAGGAGTAGGTTGTTTGGTAGACTCTTGCCAGACCTGTTCTGCTTGTGAGAAAGATTTAGAACAATTTTGCGAAAATGGAGCAACATTTACGTATAACAGTCCGGATAAACATCTTGAAGGCAAACAAACTTACGGAGGTTATTCAACGTCAGTAGTTGTTGATGAAAAATTTGTACTGCGCATTCCAGAAAATTTAGACGAGGCAGCAACTGCTCCGCTATTATGTGCTGGAGTTACTACATGGTCACCATTACGTCATTGGAACGTAAAAAAAGGAGATAAAGTAGGAGTAGTAGGTTTAGGAGGATTAGGTCACATGGGCGTTAAATTTGCCAACGCATTAGGTGCACATGTGGTTATGATAACAACATCTCCAGAAAAAGGAAAAGATGCTCAACGTTTAGGTGCTCATGAAGTTTTAATTTCAAAAGATGAGGACGACATGAAAAAACACCAAAACAGTTTCGATTTTATTTTAAATACCATTCCTGTAGGTCATGAAATGGATCCATATTTAGGATTACTTAAAATTGATTCAACAATGGTTTTAGTTGGTGCAGTAGAACCGTTAAAGCCATTTCATGGAGGAAATATCATTGGGGGACGTAAGCGTATTGCCGGTTCTTTGATTGGAGGTATAAAAGAAACACAAGAGATGTTAGATTTCTGTGGCGAACATAATATTACGAGCGACATTGAGCTTATCAATATGCAAGATATTAATACCGCTTATGATCGTGTTACAAGCAATGATGTTAAATACAGATTTGTAATTGATATGAAATCGCTTAAATAAAAACGATTTTTCTTCAGCGCATAAAAAATAGCATCTAAGTAATTTTAGATGCTATTTTTTTTTGTACTAAACTATTGCGTCAAATTTAGTTTTATTTCTTTTTTCTAAAATGACTAAGAGATACAGCCTATAAATTTTGGTTGTAACAGTGCTTACGCTTCTGCCATTTCGCTCTTTATATGCTTTATGGTATGTACTTCCAGTAGGGCCAAAAGCATACATGAACTTGTCATACCAATTATTTGATTTTTCATGTCTTCCTAGATTTTTTTGTATTTATGGGTTAAAATATAAAAGAGATTATAAGAGTTATTAAAATTAAGAAAGGAGAAATATTCTTTATTATTAAATTTTAATGTTTTATTTTAATCATATTCAAATAATTCTTTATAGATACTTAGAAGCTGATTTCTAAGCTGATTTGTTTTTAATCCAGTTTTAGATTCAATCTCTTTTAAACTTGGTAACGGGATATCGTCATCTTTATAGTAATCTTTTTCGGTAAGGAAATTTATGAGAGTCGCATATTTAATGTTTTCATTGAAAAGCCTTTTCAATTGATCCGTGATTGAAAGTAAATCGATAAGGATTCTTTTACAGACAATTTATGTGATTCCATTTATATTTAAAAGTTGATAAAAAGTAAAAAGAGAAAATCATGGGGATATTAGGGAAATAAAAAACCTTAACGCCTTTGTTTACAAGGGTTAGGGTAATTTTCCTGCGGAGAAAGAGGGATTTGTTTGTTTTTAAAAAATGGCGTAAAACAAAGCTTTACAAAGCTTTTTGTTTTAAGTGACACCTCAACTGACACCTCTCTATTTTGAGCAAATTATTCTAAATTCTAACTAGTCAAATATAAGCTTTTTAAGGCTATAATTGATGATAAATTATCAAAAAATGAACAGCTACTTGTTCATTTTTTAAATAGGTAGCTATTTAATTTTTGAAAAGTATGGCCATATAGTTGTTCAATTATTGAATAGGTAATCTACATGAAATTTGATTTGATAATAGCATAGGCTGGTGTTCAATTTATGAATGGGTAATCTATAATTTATTAAACATGCTCCTTTAAAATAAGAACGGATCAAAACGTTTCTCATCCCACTATTAGTGGTTCGACCTGTTCAATTTTTAGGCTAGTGTATTGACAAAATTCCTCGATTGACACAAACTCATTTTGGAGCTTATTGAGCTCCTTTCTTATTTTTTGAAGTAGTCTAATGCTTTGACGATAACTCTTCCCGGTTATGCGTTGTATGTCTTTCGGGTAGATACACAATCTCTTGTTTTGGGTTTTCATAAACTATCTATGGCTTTAATTGGGCTTTGATTTACTCTAAAGTACTACTTGTCAAACTTTAGTGAAGCCTAAATTTATGAAAAAAAGTGTTTGCTTAATCAGTCTCAAATAATCTTTGGTATCTGTCTTCTAATAGCGTTTTGTATTTTTCTTTGAATTCATCCGACAGGAATGAATTATTTATCCATTGGATGGCGAGGGGTTTATTTTTTTGGAATCGCTTTGCCATTCCTTGTATTTGTTTTTCATTTAATCCAAGGTTAATACCCAGTTTTTTGAAGTGCTCCCATTTTAGTTTTTTCTTTTTCCCATCCAAGGTCAGGGCCAACTCTTCAGTGTCGTCTGGATTAACGATGGCCACATTCAATAAATCATAGGCTGGTGCCAATGTCCAAGTTTCGCCGAAATGAATCATCGAAAAGTTTTTCAAGTGCATATCATTATTACCGGTCAGGAAACTGAAAATACCCAGTTCGAGAAAGTACACTTTGTCGAGCAAGGTGTTGTCTGAAAATTCATCTAAGGCTTTGCCTATTTTTTCCATCGAGCTTTTGTACTTGTCAAAAGCTTCTGTGATTTGGAACATGTCCAACATGTGAATTTTTTCTCCAGTTTCTGTTCTGTCGATGCGTTTGGTGATATAGGATAGTTCTCCAGACTGTAATCTTATTAAGCTAGATTTTACGGTATTGATTCCGAAAGCTTCCGCAATACGCATTGTTACATGCTCATTTTCGGGCATTTCAGGAAATTGTTCGGATGGTGGTTTGAAAATATAATTTCCGCCCAAGGCTCCAATAACGGTAAGGCGTCCTTTGCTTCCGTCCTGTATCGTATCGTTTACAATAGACAAGGACAACTTGGGTTGTACTCCGGGCACTGCCACACTGCGCTCCACCACATTTTTTGCTAATTCTACCATTTGCTTTAGCGAATGATCGAATGCCGGCTGTTGTTTGGTACCGAAAAATTCTAAGCTGCACCGCTCATGGAAATCACCAACGCTTTTATCGTTTAATGATTGGTAACAATATAAACATTTCTTAGACATCTTCAGTTGGAATTGGTTGAACACTTACTGCTCCGATACAATTTTGGCAACAAGCCAAAAGGAGTCCCATGCGATCGTTAGGATTGATTTTCCAGTTTTTGGCGGCGATATCCAGTAACCATCCTTCGGGTATCAGACCTTCAAAAAATGGGAATAACCGTTTTTCCGTGTATGGTTTTACTCTTACAGGCATGTTCAAAGTGATACTTTCTTTGGGATGTTCTGCAACATACTTTTCTTCGTATTGAAAGTTATAATCCCCATCATCTGTTTCTGTGAGTATTCCTGACAGAAACTCTTTATAATAGATAGCTGCTTTTCTCATAGAATCTAATCTTCACTATTGGATAAATCTCGGGTATTTACTGGAGCTAATGTATGTCCGAACATTTTAAGTACCTGGTTTACTTTTTCGAGATTCAGGTTTTCCTTTCCTTGTTCTATTTTTCGTATCACGGTAAGGGCTACTCCGGCACGTTCCGCTAGAGCTTCCTGTGTGAGGTTGACCTCATTTCTTTTCTCTTTCACAAAATCTGCTATTGTTTTCATATCCGGAAACGTATTTTTTAATAGATCATACTATAATTGACTTTCGAGGCATTCGTTTTCGCTCATGCGATGTCATGATTATATGCTTTTGCAACGATTTTAAACAAATGTATTAAATTATATGTAAAAGCATATAGTTTTGATTAATTATTTATATTTATATGCAAAAGCATATAGTTGTAATTGATTGTTGATTTTCAATGACAACTGACATTTAGGTCAATTTCTGCCATTGATGTCACTTTATGACATATGGAACAGCAGCGTCTTTTTTATCTGATTTAATAGCTTAAAATTTGTTTTATAATCAATCGAAAGTGTTGCAACAGGATGAGGATTGAAGGAATTTTAAAGGAAAAATTAATTTTAAATTTTAGAAATTATGGCAAGACAGAAAGGCATAATTAAGTTGAAAGGTACTATCGGGGATATTACTTTTTACAAAACTCAAGACGGGCATTTGGCCAGAGAAAAAGGCGGCATCGACGCAAGCAGAATCGCGAGTGATCCTGCATTCCAGAGAACACGGGAAAACGGTTCCGAATTTGGACGAGCTGGGAAGGCCGGGAAAACTTTGAGAACGGCATTACGAACGTTACTTATCAATTCTGCTGATGGCAGAATGGTCAGCCGATTGACTCAATCTATGATAAAAGTCATTCAAGCGGATCTGGTAAGTGAGCGTGGATTGCGTAACGTGATTGATGGCGAAGCAGAATTGCTTGCAGGTTTCGAATTCAACATCAGAGGAAAACTAGGCACTTCTTTATTTGCTCCTTTTGTGGGGACAATTGACCGTGCTACGGGTGATATTATGGTTGATTTGTTGCCGTTTGTTCCTGCGAACATGATTGCGGCTGCAAGTGGAACTACTCATTTCAAAATCATCTCCGGAGGTGCCGAAATCGATTTTGAAGCAGAAACTTTTGTAATTACAACTTCTCAAACGGACATTTTGCCGTGGGACAGTAATGAAACTGTGGCTATTAATCATGTCAATCCGGTTACTCCGGACAGTACGAAACCCTTATTTTTGGCTTTAGGTCTTGAATTTTTTCAAGAGGTAAACGGTAGAATGTATCCGCTGAAAAATGGCTCTTTCAATCCATTGGCTTTGGTTCAAGTGAGCGGTCTGTAAGATGGTTTTAGTGTTAAAAAGGACGTATTTTCCAGAGGGAACGCAAGGAATTCTAGAATGGAACGGCACCATAGTTTGTTATACCATCGAGTTGCCCTGGTTGAAAAACCAAAGGCGTATTTCTTGTATTCCTGAAGGAGAATATGTTTTGCAGAGACGGTTTAGCCCCAAGTTCCAATGGCACTTGCAGTTAAAAAATGTTCCGGGAAGAGATTTTATATTAATCCATCCCGCCAACGACGCTAAAATGGAATTGTTGGGCTGTATCGCACCTGTAACACAACACACCGGAATAGGGAAGGGAAGTTCATCGCGAAAAGCGATAGAAAAATTAAAGGCTATAGTTTATAAAGTTATGACCTATAATGAAGAAGTGAAAATAAAAATCCAATCTAATCCTTTGAAACCGCTGAGGATGACAAGGTAAAAAAGTAAAGAAATTATGAATATAGTTGAACGTGCAAAAGCACCAACCCCAAAGTTTTTTAAGATTTTGAGAAATATTGGAATGGCATTATTGGCTATTAGTGGCAGTATCATTGCAGCACCGGTCGTTTTACCAGTAGCCGTTGTGAGTATTGCCGGGTATGCAGCCCTAGCGGGAGGAATCATTTCAGTAATTAGTCAAATTACGGTTGACGATACGGCCAACTCAGAGCAGGCCATCACCAATCGGATGAAAAAAAACAATCAAAATTTACCGCGAGATGGAATCAAATAACACTTTATCAATCGGAACCGCATCTGGAACTTTATTAAGTGTCATGCCAAATATTGTTTCTGAAGATATTCTAAAAACGATTATCTTAGCGGTGGTTGGAGCGATAATCAGTTTTATTATTACGCTCCTTTTAGCAGGATTAACAAAATTTAAAAAGAAATAATTCGGGTTTGGCTTGGTAACCTTTTCCCGAATATATTAGAAAGTCTGGTCGTGAGATCAGGCTTTTTTTATGCTTAGATAATGTTACATTGGTTATTATTGACAATAATTATTTTATCAGGTATTTTGTTTTGTTCAGAGTTCCTGAAATTTCAAACAGATTCAGTACGACCCCTTTTTTTAAGTCTCTACTTGCCGTTGCGGATGATATATCTTTAAAGATATTCATGTACTCTTTTCTTGTGAATTCTTTGAGTCCAAGAGTAATAAAATGATCTAATCTGTCAATATCCCGTAAAATTCGATTGTTGTAATTGAGTAGACTTTTTAAAGACTCGTCAATCACTCCAAGCATGTATTCAATAAATACAGTAGATTTTCCGACCTTATCACTAAGCGCTAATGCATTATAGTACTCGTTTTGTGATTGGCTAATTAATGTTTCAAATGGGAGGAATTCAAAGACCGGATATTCAGATCTTAAAATTAAGGTTTGCCATAATCGGCCCATTCTGCCATTACCATCTAAAAAGGGATGGATGAATTCCATTTCATAATGAAAAACGCAGCTTTTTATTAAAGTCAGTTCCTCGGAATCTTTGAGATATTCAAACAAGTCCTTTATTAAATAAGGAACATTGTCATGCGGTGGAGCAATATGTTCTACTTTAGTTCCTTTCACAATTCCAACAGCCTGTTTTCTATATTTTCCCGCGCTGTCGATTAATCCTTTCATTAATTCCTGATGTGCTTTTAAGAAACTTTTGTCTGAGGAATAGCTATAGTCTTTTAATTTTTCGTAAACTTTAATTGCGTTTATAACTTCTATTACATCTTTTTCAGGACCGATTACCCTTTTGTTTTCGATTAATGCAGTAATCTGTTCTTCTGTCAAAGTGTTTCCTTCAATTTGAAGCGACGAATGAATGGTTTTAATTCTGTTCTGCTTTCGAAGTTGAGGAGATTGTTTGCTGAGGTAGGTAGCGTTTACTTCTCCAATCTTTTCGGAAATAGAACGTATCAGTTTTAAAATATTCGGCGTTATGTCGTAAGGAGGTTTCATTGATGCTATCATTTGATAGTATCAAAAGTAATTTTTTTAAGGTTATTTTCCAATAGTATCGCAATTTAATAGTTGCTTTTTTTTTATTTACAATACCTCAACAATATAACCCGTCTCATTTCATTTATGAGTACAATATTCTTCTGGAATTGATCCTCTTTTTGTTCCAATAACCCCAACGCCTGAATTTGTTTTTTATGCAGCTCATGTTCCTGCAACATTTCATTTACTTTTGAGTTAAAATCTTTTTTAAAATCGTCAATTCGTAAAAATGGAATTACGGACCCTACTAACGATTGGTGCCAGAATCTTGCTTTCCATAAACTATAAGCCAACCAATACACTGTTTCGGTATCTTCTTCATTTTGAAATAGTATTACAAAACTATTGGTGAAAGGTTCTTTTTGTGGTTTTACCAATGCGTTGTTATTGTTTTTTTGGTATTGGTGAATTTTGCTACGCTCCATTTCCGCTATTCATCTCTTTGTTGAGTATGAAGATTTGGTTTGCTTTGTAAATTGAATTTTTTTGATGTGTTTTAATGATGAAATTTGGCATGGCGTGTTGGTTTTAAATATTCGACTTTAATTTTTTGAAAAGAAAAAAGAGAAAAAAAGAAAGCACTAAAACAGCAGCAATGACGAACGAAAATGGAGGGAGGAACGACCGACTGAAAGTGAGGAATGGAGGCTATGTTTGCTGGATTTTTTTCTTTTTCTTTTCAATAAATTGCAGGAACGTCTTGTTGAGGTTTTTCTGGGGACGTTATTATGAAAACGGCAATCAAACACCCCCAAGCACCGCAAGGAATGGAGCTAAAATGAAGCGATAGCGTAATTGTAGCGCAATGTATGAGGAGCGCAGTGGCGGGGTTGCGGCAATCGAACAGCCACCTGAAGCCGAGAATTGCAGCTGGTGAGGAACGAGACGTAAAATGAAGGAAAAAGAGCGTGAAACGGCGGGGAAAAAATAGAAGATAGCCGCAGGCGTTCCTTGATTTAGGGCAAAGTGACGTTTTTCACGGAACGGCGCCAACCCCGATGGCTGTGCGAAGAGCGCAACCGCTGAAAAAATAAAGGGCGACAGACATGATACTGCTGGAATGCAGTGAAACGGAGCCTGCGGAGTGTAACGAAATGAAGCGGTATTGTGGATGTACTAGCCCTGCCGAACGCAGGAAGTGAACGTGTGAAGATGAGGAACGAAACAGTGCAAAAAAACAGCTGCTGGTTTTCAAGCTGCTGGTTTTTTAGTGCTGTGAAGTGTCTGCGGAATGGAGGGAAACCTAACTAATGAACTGAAATACTGAATTGTTTATTTCCAAAAAGTGTTCTTATGAAAAGGTAAGGTTGACTGACTGAAGCTGCCGAACGGAACAAAGAGAACGACCGAAGAGAGACCGCTTGATTGCTTTTTTTGGAAAGATATACTTTTGGAGTGGAATAGTTTCCTTTGATTGCGCTAGTGTTGGAGATTGCTAGAAAGGCCTGCAAGTATTTTGTATTACTTGCAGGCTATAAAGGGATACTAGCACGAAATATTATAGTACCTTATAATTCCAAGGTATTAATTACAAATTAGTAGCAAATCAAAGGTATATGGAGTATCGGGTTGAAAACGTTTTATATTATGTTAAGATGCACAGGAATAGAACCTTTACAGGTTAAATTGTTCAATAATTGCGTTGCAGCACTTTCTTGAAATTCATTAAAGTCTTGATATACCTGTACAACTCCAAAAGCGGATTCTAAGTTTGGAATAACTTGTAAGACATACGGATTTCCAAAAACATATAAAATGCACTTTTTATTGCTTAATAAATTTTTTAAAAAAGCTAGTACAGATTTTTCTATATCAAAAGTATTTGTCGGTTTAGCTTTTGGTACAAATAATGAAATAAGAATCGTTTCGTAATCTGCTAGATTTTTTTCTACATCTTTAATAGCATTTTCATCTTCTATTTCAATACAAAATTCGGGAGAAGAGAGCGAATGATTCAGGGCTCTGAAAAAGGCGTTATCAGTGGTTTTAAACAAACTTAGTTTGGCTAATTTATTCTTATTTTTAGCTTTAAAAACAGCTTCTGTATTATTGTTCCCTTTGATTTTGGTAAGACAATTTTCTGCAATTTTCCGGTTCAATTGAGATGCTTTTTCGAAATCTAAAGAAATTGAAACTGGAGTTTTACTATCCAAGATCCCAGCCTTTTGCTTACATTTCATTAAACGATTATAACTGGCTTCAATCCTTTCCGGGCTTGCTTTTTCGAGAATTTCCTGAATTCCTTCTGCAATATTTTCTGCAAAACAGAGGACATCGTTTCCAGCATTAAAAGCTTCCCATTCGAGTTGTCCTTTTTTGGAATACAATTTGGAAACACTGTGCATATTCAAAGCATCCGAAATAATCAAGCCATCATAGCCTAATTGCTTTCGCAAAAGGGTTTCAATGATGGAGTTTGATACCGTTGCCGATATATTTTTCCCTTCATTCAGTGCCGGAACTGCTAAATGTCCGATCATGATAGAATCCACTTTATTTTCGATTCCTTTTATAAATGGAACCAATTCATTTTCTAACAATTGTGCCAAATTTTCTTCCAAAACAGGTAATCCCAAATGAGAATCGACATTTGTATTGCCGTGTCCGGGAAAGTGTTTCAGACAACCTAAAACATCTACTTCATTCATTCCTCTTAAATATTCCAAGGCAAAAAGAGCTACTTTTTCTTTGTTTTCACCAAAGGAACGATACCCAATTACCGGATTATTTGGATTGTTGTTGATGTCAGCCAAAGGTGCTAGATTGTAATGAATTCCCGCTGATTTCAGGTCTAACCCAATTTGTTTTCCTACTTCATAAACCAAATGATGATCACCTTGATTTAAAGCACCAAGGGTAATGGCAAAGGGATATTGAGGTGTTTTTTCGACTCGCATGGCCAATCCCCATTCGGCATCAATGCTCATTAGAAGTGGAGTAGTAGCAGATTTTTGATAGCGAACAATAAGATCTTTCAAACGCTGGTAACTGTCATCGTTTAAAACAATTTTCTTTTTGGCCTCATAGTTGGTGGCGGCACTATCTCTACTATGAAAAAAAGTAAGTCCGCCTATATTTTGCTCCTTGATTAAGCGTTCGGTTGCTTGAATATTTTCTTCAGTGTCGTTTATAAAAACCGCAGGAAAAAAGAATTGTCCTATTTTTTGTTTTAATGTCATAATAGCGCTTTTTAATTTAGAAATTTAATTTACTTAATTGTAGATGAATAAAAAAGATTCGCTAACGCGAAAATGCAGATAAATACAGAATATAAATTTTTTAGAAAATCAACGGAAATGCTTTTCGTATTTGTTTAAAATTTAATCTTTAAGAGTCGGTTTTTAACTTTGTCTCTTTGAACTAAATCCCTTTCAACAATTACTTTTTTTTAAATTATCCTGTTTTCTTTCCAAAGTATTTTGGAAATATTAGAAAGCGCGAGAGGATTAATCCTGGTATTGTTGCCAGAAATACCCAAATAAAGAAATTGGCATATCCTAAATATTCTTGGATAAAACCGCTCAGCATTCCCGGAAGCATCATTCCTAAAGCCATAAAACCAGTTGCAATTGAGTAGTGGGAGGTTTTTGATTCCCCTTCGGCCACATAAATTAAATACATCATAAAAGCTGCAAAACCAAAGCCGTAACCAAATTGTTCCGCAATTACCGTAATGTATATAAAGTAAATCGATGTCGGATGAAAATGAGCTAGTAGTATAAACCCAATTATAGGCAAATGCATGGATAAAATCATGGGCAACATCCATTTACCAAGTCCATCACGGGAAATAGCTATTCCGCCTATGATGCCGCCAATTGTCAATGAAATTAGGCCAACAGTGCCGTAAACTATTCCGATTTGCTGGGTTGTTAAACCCATACCGCCAAGTCCTTTTTCGTCAAGAAGAAAGGGTGTTAACATTTTTAATAATTGAGATTCACCCAATCGAAAGAATAAGATAAATGCCAAAACAATTCCAATTTGCTTTTTTTGGAAAAAGCTAAAAAAAACAGTTCCAAAACTGACTAAAGGAGTTGCTGCTATTTTGGTGTTTTTCACTTCAACTTTTGGAGTAGAAAAATAGTTGTAAAGGGTAATTATGGACATTATTAAACCGATAATAATCATTGTGTAAGACCATGCTTTCTGTTTGTCGCCATATTCTTGTTCGAGAAAACCAGCTATAAATACAATTAATCCATTTCCGGTGAGCATGGAAAGTCTGTAGAAAGTGCTTCTGATTCCCAGAAAAAAAGATTGTTCTTCTTTGGCTAAAGCCAACATATAAAAACCGTCACTGGCCACATCATTCGAAGCAGATGCAAAAGCGGCGACCCAAAATATGGATAAACTTATTACAAAAAAATGATTCATAGGGATGGTCAATCCTACTATTAAAAATGAAATGGATATTATAAATTGCATGGCCAAAAACCACTTTCTCTTGGTCGAATAAAGATCAATAAAGGGGCTCCATAATGGTTTAATTACCCAGGGTAAATATAGGAGACTGGTATAAAATCCGATATTTTCATTATTAACACCCAGGCTTTTGTACATGATTACTGATACTGAAATAATAATTGCATATGGCAGTCCCGATGCAAAGTTTAGAAGCGGAATCCAATACCAAGGTCTGTTTTTTATATTCATGTTTTAAAGGAGTTTCATTATTTTTATTAATGCCGTTATATTTAATACCGTTAGGTCGTTTTAATTCTGATTCAAAAAAGAAAGTAAAAAATGAGGGCGGATTACTAATTAATTTTTAATTTAAAATAAAAGTAGTTTTCCTGTTGTAATTTCTTTCCCAAATCTTAAAGTCCGCTACTTTGGGGTAATGAGTTGTGGCTATTTTAGATCAGACTTTAAAAAAAAGTTTCTTTTTATAAAAAAACCATAAAACAAAAGACCAAAAAAGGATATTAAGCAAAGCCCATATTAGAGAAGCAAGTTTTGGATCATCAAAATAAGGCAGAATACAAAATCTATTTAAGTAGTCTTGTAATCCTATTTGTTCCGGAATTTCGTTTAGATTTCTAATAGCATACTCTGGATTAGGAACTTTTATAGACGATAAGACCCGAGGCAATATTCCCGAAAGAAAGAAAACAATCATTGGGTTTACACCCCAAACTAATACAGGTGTTGTCCAGTTTTTGTAGCCTTTGATATCGATTATATAATAAAGAATAGCTAAAAATAATGTAGCAAAACCAGCTGTATAAAGCACAAAAGAACTTGTCCACAATGATTTATTTAATGGAAAAAAATCATTCCAAATTAAACCTACAATAACCAAAGCTAGGCCTGAACCAAACATTTTTATGGCTTTCTCTTTTTTAGTCAAACTGCTATTTAATAGTTGTCCGACTAACAAACCAATAATGCCGTTTGCAATAGCAGGAATTGTACTAAGAATACCTTCTGGGTCCCAGGTTTTAGAAAACGACCAGAGATGATTTTTTAACAATAAATTGTCTATCCAAGCCGCTAAATTCGTGCCTTTATCTAAATTTGCAGGTCCAAAATTAGGTACTGGTATTAATGTCATGCTGGCCCAATATCCGATTAATAACAGTAGAACAATAATTATTTGCCCTTTGATTTCCGTTTTTAGATAAACCAGTGAAGTAAAGAAATAGACGATACCAATTCGTTGTAAAACTCCAGGCAAACGGACATCGCTATATTCGGTTATACCACTAAAAGCAAGAAAAATAAAAATAAAAAATAAGGTCAAAACTAAGGACAATTTTATTTTTGGTTTGAAATTTCCAAGCAATGCATAGGCTACAATTCCCGTAATAATCAATTTTGACATTAGCAGGGGATAGCCATCTAAATCAAGTATTTCTATTTTACCATAAAATCCTAAAAAAAGTCCAAGTGAAATAATTCGCAAGGATCGTGTTAGTATTTTTAAAAAGCTTTGTTGATTCAATACTTTGGACAGAATCGCAAGAGGAATTGCTGCTCCTAAAATGAAAATAAAGAAAGGGAAAACTAAATCAGTTGGAGTACAACCATGCCAGTTGGCATGTTCCAGAGGAGCGAAAATATTTCCCCAATTACCAGGATTATTTACCAAAACCATCATCATAATGGTAAATCCTCGCAATATATCCAGTGAAATTATACGTTCTTTTGTCATTTTTTAATTTTTTTAAAAAGGAGACGTGATTTTTTATCAGGTTCTTATTTTTAATTAGGAAAGGAAATTTTTCCCATCGAAACCGCAGGAATACCTTCACGTGATCCAAAATTTGAGTTTCCTCCCGAAACTGTTTCATTTGCTAAAATAGCAAACAAGATTGCCTCTTTTGCATCACCTGGAATGCCTAAGATATCTGTTTTTAAAAATTTACAGGTTAGTAATTCTTTTAACCAAGACACCAATAAAGGATTGTGTGTTCCTCCTCCAGACATGTAAATTGTAAAACTGTCTGTGTTATATTTTGTGTTTTTTATAGCGTAAAGAATTGATTCGGCTATTGTTTCTGCACTGAATCGTGTTAATGTTGCCAATAAATCTGGAATTGAAATGTTTTCAGTATTGGATTCTTTCTGTGCTTTTATAACATATTCTATGCTGAAAAGTTCTGGCCCTGTAGTTTTTGGAAACGGTTTTTCGAAGAATGGATTGGATTTAAGAATCTGTAAAAGTGAGGAATTCACAATACCTTGGAAAGCAATTTTAGCATCTTTGTCGTAGGCTTTATCTGGAAAATAGAATCTGGTAAAGGCATCAATTAAAGTGTTGCCGGTTCCTGTGTCAGTAACAAAAACTTCTTCCGGATTTAGATCCATTGGCAAATAGGTAAAATTTGCGATACCTCCGATGTTGAGCATTATACGATTTTCTCCTTTTTTACCAAAAATTAAATAATCACCGTAAACTGCTAGAGGGGCACCTTCGCCGCCGGCGGCAAGGTGTTTTTGTCTGAAATCAGAAAGCGTTATAATCCCTGTTTTTATAGCAATGTGATCTCCATCACCAATTTGTAAAGTAGCGTTTGGAAATTTTTCTTGTTGATGTAAAATTTTTGGTAGGTGTAATACTGTTTGTCCATGCGAAGCAATTAGATCAACTTCATTACTTTTAATTTCCCATTTTTCCAAGCACTTTAATACCATGTTGGCATGCAAGATACCTATCCATTCGTTTAATAAAACCAGACTGTGGAAATCAATATTTTGTTTTGCAAAAACTTTTAGAATTTCTGTTTTTATTTCTTGTGTATACTCAACGGTATCAAACTCTACTAGTTTGACTTGTGTGTTTTGGCCTGAATCTAAAATTTCGCATAAAGCTACGTCTAGGCCGTCCAAGGATGTACCTGACATTAGTCCGATTATCCTGCGAGCAGGTTTTTGAGCGATTTTATAAAGTAATTCTATATTTACATTCATATTCACAAATAATTAAATTTTAAAGGACTATTTTCTTTTTGCAGATGATTTTAAAAATGTAATTCTTCATTAGAAGTTTTACTTACTAGGTATAGTCCTATAAACGTAAGTAGTCCATTTAGTATGATTAACTCATTATCAAATACGTACCCAAACAGGAGTGTTTTAGAATTTTCGCTAATAAAATAAGTCAGTGCTGGTGATAATAGACAGATTATAGGGACTAGTTTGTCATTTACTTTTTTTGATTTTTTAAATATACCAAAAGAATATAACCCCAACAAAGGGCCATAAGTATAGGAAGCAACCTTGAATATCATTCCGACCACAGAACTGTCATTAATAGAGTTGAAAATTAGAATTACAATAAACACTAATACAGAAAAGCTAATGTGTACAAAATATCTAGTTTTCACCATGTTTTTTTTATTAAGATTTTCTGTTTTATCCATATTAAGGAAATCTACACAAAAAGAGGTAGTAAGTGCTGTCAATGCTGAATCAGTTGTTGCGAAAGTAGCTGCAATAATCCCTAATAAAAATACAATAGCAGGCATTATTGATAGATGATTTAATGCAATTTCAGGAAATAATAAATCAGTTCTGGGTTTATTTGTAATAAGATCAAGAGGAGCGGTGATTCCATTCTTATTTGCATAAATATAGAGAAGTGCACCAACACTAAGAAAGAAAATATTGATAACAACAAAGATTCCGGTAAATGTGAACATGTTTTTTTGAGCTTCGCCAATATTTTTACAACTTAGATTTTTTTGCATCAAATCTTGGTCAAGACCAACCATTGCAATCGTAACAAACATGCCTCCTATAATTTGTTTCACAAAGTGAAATTTACTAGTCATAAAATCGTCAAAGAAAAACACTTTCGAGTAGTTACTGTTTTTTACTTCATTGAATGCACCAATCGCATTTAAATCGAGACTGTCGCAAATGAAATAAATAGTCAGAATAACAGAAGTTACCAGGAAAAAAGTTTGTAAAGTATCAGTAATTATTATTGTTTTAAGACCACCTCTGTAGGTGTAAGAAAATATTAAAAGCAATGATATTAGTACTGTCAAGAAGAAAGGGATTTTATAGAAATCGAAAACATAACGCTGCAGTACTATAACTACTAGATAAAGTCTAAATGCGGAGCTAATAGTTCTACTAACTAAAAAAATAGTAGCTGCAGTCTTGTAGCTATAGAAACCCATTCTCTTTTCTATATAGCCATATATAGATGTTAAATTCATCCTATAATATATGGGTAATAGCAGTTTAGTAATAATAACAAATCCTATAGCATTCCCTAGTATAAATTGAAAGTATTTGAATTGTTCTCCACTTGGAGCACCAACTTCTCCTGGAACTGAAATAAATGTGACTCCTGATAGAGCAGTACCTACCATCCCAAAAGCTACTAGATACCATTTTGAATTTTTATTAGCTTTGAAAAATGCTTCATTACTATCATCTTTCTTGCTGACTCTATGTGATATATAGAACAATATACCAAAATAAACAATTATAAGGATCAGGATTGCATTTGGTGTCATTTTATAATCTTTAGGAGTTTGTATTTTTGAATAACGGAGCGTTAAATATCAAGATTTTTATTTTGATTGAGTAATACTGCTCTTACGCTTTTATGTTTTTCTAACAATTTAGAAGCTGATTTTTCATCTATTTGGAGTTCTTCAACAATCATTTCTATACCTCTTTGTACCAATTTATTATTGGATAATTGCATATCGATCATTTTATTCCCATAAATTCGTCCTAGTTTAATCATAACTGAGGTAGAGATCATGTTTAGCACTAATTTTTGCGAGGTACCTGCTTTCATCCTTGTACTTCCAGTGAGGAATTCTGGTCCTACAATTAATTCAATAGGATAATCAGCTTCTTTTGAAATCAGACTTTCACTATTGCAAGAAATGCTTCCGGTGATAATATTATTTTCACGGGCTTTGTTTAAACCACCGATGACATAGGGTGTATTTCCTGAAGCAGCAATTCCTATAACTACATCTAAACCTGAAATGGCATATGCCGATAAATCTCTCCAAGCTTGATGAACATCATCTTCAGCATTTTCTACGGCTTTCCTAATGGCGGAATCACCTCCGGCTATGATACCAATAATCCAATTATCGGGAACTCCAAAAGTAGGGGGACATTCTGAAGCATCAAGAATTCCAATTCTCCCAGAAGTGCCGGCTCCAATATAAAATAAACGGCCTCCCAGTTTCATTTTAGATACGATACTGTCTACCAGTTTTTCAATATTTGGAATTTGTTTTTCAATTATAGCAGCTACTTTCATATCTTCTTTATTGATATTTAGAAGTAGTTCCTGAGTACTCATTTTGTCTAAATTTGAATAAAGGGATTCTTGTTCTGTATCAGTAGTATTATTCTTTTTCATTTTTTGTGTAAATTAATTTGGATAAAAAAGTGCGCAAAGAAACCCATAAACTATTTTTATGCAGTCATTGCTAACCTTTTGTAAATAACAATAGAACTATAAAAGTGGATTTTACTAGTTTGAAAAAACGAGGCGACATAAAAACAGATTAATCGCCTCGATTCTGTTTTAGTTTTAATTAGCTGGATCAGCAGGAGTATTTGTATTGTTAAATCTTTCTGAATCTGGATAAGGATACCAATTACGGTTTCTTTCTGCTCCTACAGTTCCACTAGCTGGACGATTAAATCGACGTGTATCTTCAAGTTTCAAACCAGACATAAACAACTCAATACAACGGTTTCTATATATTTCTGTTAGCACACTTGCTTGGTCAGCTGCTCCAGAATAGGCCGGCAAATTTGCGCCAACACCCCACGCATCAGATGCTACCGTTTTTTGTAATATTCGATTAATTTCTATAATAGCTTGCGGCAACTGATTTTTTCGTGCCAATACTTCTGCTCTGATCAAAATCATTTCACCTGGCAAATAAATAGGGACTGAAGAACCTACACTACTCCAAAATCCAGCTCCTTTAACTGCTGAAGATGTAGAAATTGGATTGATGTAAAAATTAATACGCCCATCAGCTGTGGCTGGTTGTAATGCTGCGGGTAAACCTAAAGTACGTCCTATTGGCTGATAATTATTCGCAACTAAAAATGCAGTTGCTGCAATTGAATTTTGATTTACAGCATCGAAAGGAAAGCTAGAACGGATAGATAAATTAACTAAGGTCGCATGTTCAAATGCTTTATCTAAATCGCTTGGGCTTCCGGACATCAGATAAAACCTAGCCAAAAGAGCATTAACCGTGTTGGTATAATTTAAATTACCCACTAAACCAGAAAAACCAGTTGCACTAGGTAATGAAGTCTTGGTATCTTCCAAGGTTTTAATTACTACTGCAAGTACTTCGGCACGTGAGTTAAAAACGGCATTTTTTTCAGTTGAGATTGGCACTCTTTCAAAAAATTGAATTAAATTTCCCAATGATAAAGCTTTGAAAATTGACGCATGTACTAGTATGCTGGCTTTTTCAACTGGTAAGCTAATGCGATCAATATTATTGATCACTTTTTGAGCTTCCGAGTTCAGAATTAAGCTTTGCGCCCAGATAGTGCTTACCACTCCGTTAACTGGTAAAACCTCTCCAGAACCAGCAAATAATGCAACTTCATCTGCATTTCCGCCTTGTGGAGCACCAAGCTCATTTGTCGTAAATCCATTTGCAGTTATGATAGCATACCCAAATGGACTCTGGCGTCCAACACTAAATCGTGATTGTAGCCCATTGGCAACGCCAACTAAACCATCGCGGGAAGAAAACACATCTACTTCTGAAGCGCGAGTTGGATCTAAAAATTCTTCATCGCAAGAGGTTAGAAACAAGCTCATAAGAGCTGATAATATAATAAATTTTTTCATTTTTCTTTGTATTAAAATTTAAATTTAATCGCTAGTGCAACAGTACGAGGAATTGGAATTGTTCCAAAATTATATCTTGCCACAGCTGATTGTCCACCAGAATTTACCTCAGGATCATAGCTTGTAAACTTATCCCATGAATAAAGGTTACGACCACTAAGATTTATTATAAAGTCCTCAAAGAAGTTATTCAATTTACCAAAAGAGTAATTTATTGAAACTTCTCTTAGTTTAAGATAGCTACCATCAACAATTCGAAATTCTTGGATGTTATAAATAGAATAAACATAACCACGTGGTAACTCTCCTCTTAACTCTTGAGCAACTAATTGTCCAGAACCAGTACCTTGACGTGTTCTATAATCAGCATCCCATATATCTCCGCCGCTCACACCGTCCAATAAAACAGAAAGACCCCAATTTTTATAGTTAACATTGGTGCCAAAAGCATAGATGAAATCTGGATTTGGATCGCCAATCTCTTTATTTAAAACATCACCAAACGGTTGTCCATTTGCATTTCTTTGAATTACTCCAGTTGCTGTGTTTCCGCGTTCTGTTTGCGGCAATCCATCGGGCATAAGTAACAAGCTTCCATCAGGATTACGTGCATAGTAACTTCCAAAATAAGTACCAACAGGGCGATTCAGCTGAACTGCAACAGGAGCACCCGCTGGATTTGAATCTAATAAAAAGAACGGTTGGTTTAATTTAGTAACTTCATTTCTGTTTCGGCTCATGTTACCATAAATCTCAACGTTAAAATCTTCACTTTTAACAACTATACCTTTCACAGTAAATTCTAGCCCTTTATTAGTCATTTCGCCTAAATTTTCAATTGAAGAAGTTGCGCCAGTTGACGGTGCCGCTTGTACACGCAATAGTAAATCTTTAATGTCGGCTCTATAGTACGTTCCAGAAAGTGTTAATCTATCATTAAAGAATCCAAAATCAGCTCCTACTTCATAAGATACATTGCGTTCTGGTATTAATCCTAAATTTCCACGGCTGTTCCCCGCAAGTGTAAAAGAGGTTTGTCCAAAGAGGTTACCTGTAGAATAGTTAGTAAATCTTGAATAAGCCCCGATCGCCGTTAAGTTTCCTGATTCTCCCCACGAAGCTCGCAGTCTTGCAGTGCTCACTTTACTGTCTTTCATAAACTCCTCGCTGGAAAGCACATAACTTCCGCTCACTTTTGGATAAATTTGTCTTCTTACATCGGCTGAGAAAATTGTGGATGCGTCCTGCCGAATTGCAGCGGTTACAAATAATTTATTTTTATAGCCGAAAGTTTCTTGCAGATAAACACCCCACAGGTTATAATTTGTTTCTGCAGAAGAAGCGGAACCACCTATTATAGTATTGGCAGCATTTATATTTTCAATAAATGGTTTTAAATCTCGTCCTTGAACAGAAAAAAGTTTGTCTCTATAATATTGCACATTGTATCCTGCATAAGTTGTTGCTGTAAAATCTTTTGATATATTCCAAACGTACCTAAGATTTAAATCATTGTTTAATTGATAAACTTTATTATCGGTTTCTGACACAAACCCATCGTTATAAGTACCTACATTAACAGGTGAATAAGGGAATCTTGGAATAAAACCAAATCCTTTTTGGTTAAAATTGTCTAAACCAACAATAAAGTCAGCATTGAAATTTTTAAAAGGCTTGTAATTCAACAGTACATTTGCGATCACACGATCGGTTTGCTGTCCAAATTTGAAAGTTTCAATAACAGAGAGTGGATTAACACGACCTGGATCAACTGCTAATAAATTACCATTACTATCGCGTGTAGATATGTCATAAATATTATTGTTTATCGTCGAAGAATTCATCGGACTGTAAAAAACATTCCCATCAGGCTTGTCTTCAGAGCGAGAGGTAACATAATTTACTCCAAAGGAAGCAGAAAGCTTTTCATTGATTTTATTTTGAACTTTAAGATTTAGACCCAGTCTTTTGTAATCGGTGTTTTTTACAATACCACCATTTTCTAGATAACCAACCGATGCAAAATACTTAGTGCTAGTATTACCGCCTGCGACTGAGAAGTACGTGTCAGTACCAATACCAGTGGTGAAAATATCATCCTGAAAATCATAACGAGTTACATCCTTCAAACGAGTGTCCATATTTGTAAGCCCTTGAGGAACCCCAGCTTGATTTAAACCTCGACTTACAGGGACAGTAGTGGCTGAACTAGCAGGAAATCCAGTAATTGGAAATAATGCTCCACTAGCTGCAGGTATTTCAAATTGTTTATTTACAAGATTGACATCTAATTTTTTGCGTAAAGAATTAACAACCAAACTTGTTGAAAAAGTGTACGAATCTTTACCAGCTTTTCCTTTTTTAGTAGTAATAATTACAACACCATTTGCTGCACGAGATCCATAAATAGCTGCTGCGGCGCCACCGTTAAGGACTTCTACACTTTCAATATCGTTTGGATTGATATCGGAAGTTCGGTTTTGTCCTATTACTAAGTTTGTATTACCACCAATCTCAGGATTTGAAACATTAGCACTACTGTTACTAATAACCACACCATCGATAACATAAAGTGGATCAGACCCTCCCAAAATAGAAGAAGTACCCCTTAATTTAATTGAAAACCCTCCTGAGGGATCACCTGAATTTTGCGTGATCTGTGCTCCTGCAATTTTGCCTTGTAAGGCAGATGCAAGTCCGTTAGGTTGTGTTTTAACTAAATCTGACGACTTAATACTAGTTACAGCATTACCCATTTCTTTCCTTGTAGTTCGAATGGTTGATCCCATTACAACCACTTCATTTAATGTATTTAGCTCTTCAGACATCCCGACATTAATAGTACTGCTGTTTGCAGTAACTTTTACTTTAGAAGTAGCGAATCCTATATAGCTAAATGTAAGGATATCTCCTGTGGAAGCAGAAATACTGTATTTTCCATCAAGATCCGAAACGCTACCTTCAGAAGTTCCATCTAAGGTGATGGTAATCCCAGGGATAGGTATGCCATCCGCTTTGTTTTTGACAGTTCCAGTAATTGTTTTTGTTTGTGCAAAAGCACCTAGGGTTAACAAAAACAATAATAAAATTAGGAATAATTTTTTCATAATTATAGGGGTTATTTTATGGTTAGGAAACAAATATATCCATTATTTGCATATAAATGCGATATTGTTAATATATCTTTCAATTTATTTGATAATAACGCATTATAATGCAATTTAAATTTCATTTTGAATCATTTTTATCATTTACATTACGTAAATAATGCATCTCATAAATAATATATAGCAACATATATTTATTCTAGTTCAAATATTTATATCTTTGGCAATATTTTTAATTAATTGAAATGCTAAAAGTAGAAAGACATAAATACATTCTGGGTAAACTTCATGAAAATCAAAAAGTTAGTACTATTGATCTAGCTTTGGAATTGAGTATTTCCGAAGATACAATACGAAGAGATTTAATAGAATTGAATAAAAAAGGTCTTCTTGAAAAGGTATATGGGGGCGCATTTCCTGTTATTGATAAGCCTGCTAATATTTTTGATATCGCGATTGTGAATCGAGATAAGAAAGATATTATAGGAAATAAAGCCCTTTCTTTAATTACTGATGGACAGGTTATTATTATGAGTGGGGGAACTACAAACCTTGCTTTTGCTAAATTAATTCCATCTGATCTGAAAGCAACTATATATACTTATAGTTTGCCAATAGCCATGCAACTCTCACAACATCCTAATGTTGAGTTAATTTTTATTGGAGGAAAAATGCAAAAAAATGCAATGGTTACAATTGGATTGGATGTGGTGCATGTATTGTCTAAATTAAAAGCAGATATTTGTTTTATGGGGGCTAGTAGTATAAATGTTCGTTTGGGTCTTACAGAAATGGGTTACGAAGTGTCTATTGTAAAAAAAGCAATGATGCAAGCCTCAGATAAGGTAGTTACGATGGTTTCTTCTGAAAAACTAAATACTAAAATGCCTTACGTTGTTAGCGAACTTAACCAACTAAATACTATGATAACTGATCTGAATCCAAAAAATCCTATATTGGAAGAGTATATAAAAGCCGGTGTTAAGGTATTATAAATTGCATTATTATGCATTATTTAATAGTTTATTCTAAATTAACGCATAAAGTTGCAATTATTTAGGATGTTTTTTTATATTTGCCTTAATAATATTCTTAAATTCCGAAATAATTATGAGTGCAATTCAACTTTTATCTTATGTTAAGCCAGGCAAATATGAAACTACTCGATTTGAAAAAATTCACAATAAGGTTTTTAAAAATGCTTTGGAAGCTTCAATAATTGTTGCCCGTGAAATAGCTGAATTGATTAAATTAAAACAAGCTCAAAACTTACCCTGCGTTCTGGGTTTAGCAACAGGTTCCAGCCCGATAAAAGTCTATGATGAACTCGTGCGCCTCCACAAAGAAGAAGGTTTGAGTTTCAGTAATGTTATTAGCTTTAATTTGGATGAGTATTATCCAATGACCAAAGAGAACAATCAAAGCTATCATTATTTCATGCAGCAGCATCTATTTGATCACGTAGATATTAATCCTGAAAATATTAACATTCCTAACGGAACTATAGCTATTGCCGATTTAAATCAATATTGTGTTGATTTTGAGCTGAAAATTAAAGAAGTGGGTGGAATAGATTTTCAACTTTTAGGAATTGGGCGAACCGGTCACATTGGATTCAATGAACCAGGATCTCACATTAATTCCGGTACCCGAATTATCACTTTGGATCATATTACAAGAGTCGATGCTTCTTCTGATTTTAATGGGATTGACAATGTTCCTAAGCGAGCAATTACTATGGGGGTTTCAACAATTCTCCGATCAAAAAGAATTGTCTTAATGGCTTGGGGCCAAAATAAAGCCGATATTATAAAAAGAACCATCCAAGGTGATATCAGCTCTGAAGTTCCTGCTACCTTTTTGCAAAATCACACCAATACCACATTTGTTTTAGACCAATCTGCCGCTTTGGAATTAACCCGATTTAAAACACCTTGGTTAGTTGACGCCTGTGTTTGGACCCCTGAATTAAAAAGTAAAGCCATAGTTTGGCTGTGCCAACAGACCAATCAATCTATTTTAAAACTGACTGATAGGGATTACAACAACAACGGCATGTCGGATCTATTAGCGCAAGAGGATTGTTCAGCTTACGATTTGAATATAAATATGTTTAATGTTTTGCAACATACTATTACAGGATGGCCCGGAGGAAAACCTGATACAGATGATTCGTATCGACCTGAAAGAACTAATCCTGCGAAGAAAAGGATTATTCTTTTTAGTCCTCATCCGGATGATGATGTGATTTCTATGGGAGGAACTTTTTCTAAACTAATTAAACAAGGACATGATGTTCATGTCGTTTACCAAACCTCAGGAAATATTGCAGTTACAGATGACGAAGCCTTAAAATTTGCCGAAGTTTCTAATGATTTTGTAGGAGATGATGCCACTAAGATTAATTTTACTGCCATTATTGATTTTTTAAATAATAAAACCGAAAATCAAGTTGATTCTTTAGAAGTTCGAAAACTGAAAGGACTTATTAGACGCCGAGAATCGTATGCCGCCATTAGATATATTGGTTTAAAAGATGAAAACACACACTTTTTAGATCTTCCTTTTTATGAAACCGGACAAATTAAGAAAAACCCATTAGGAACTGCAGATGTTGAAATCGTAAAGAACATCATTGCAAAAATAAAACCACATCAGGTTTTTGCAGCGGGAGATTTAGCAGATCCGCATGGTACGCACGAAGTATGTTTGAATGCGATATTTGAAGCCATGAAACAACTGAAATCAAAACCTTTTATGAATGATTGTTGGTTATGGTTGTACAGAGGTGCTTGGCATGAATGGGATATTCATGAAATTGACATGGCTGTACCCTTGAGCCCGGATGAAGTTTTATTAAAAAGACATGCCATTTTATACCACCAATCTCAAAAGGATAGGGTGATGTTCCAAGGAAATGATTCCAGAGAATTTTGGGTAAGAGCCGAAGATCGTAATAAGAATACAGCTAAATTGTATGATGATCTAGGTCTCGCAGAATATGAAGCTATTGAAGCTTTCAAACGTTTTGATTACTAAACGAACGGAATCACAAACTTTATCTTTTATTCTTAAAATTATAAATCACTATATTTTATAATTGTGAAAATTATGGACATATACTCCCCTCAATGTTAAGCTCACTTTCGTTAGAAAAATTATCTCAGTCGTTAGAAGGCTCCCTTTTATATGATGAACTCCATAAAACACTATATGCCACTGATGCTTCTGCCTATAGAATTATGCCTCTTGCTGTAGCTTATCCGAAAAACAAGGAGGATATTGTCAAGTTGATGCATTTTGCAACCCAAAATAAAATTTCCCTGACACCCAGAACTGCCGGAACTTCTTTAGCAGGTCAAACTGTTGGAACTGGAATAATCGTAGATGTTTCGAAGTATTTTACCCAGATTATTTCTTTTGATGCCAGTCAGAAAACGGTTACAGTGCAACCTGGAGTGATTCGGGATGAGCTTAATTTGTTTTTAAAACCCCACGGTTTCTTTTTTGGCCCTAATACTTCTACTTCCAGTCGTTGTATGATAGGCGGAATGGTAGGCAATAATTCCTCGGGAACCACGTCTATTCGGTACGGAGTTACTCGGGATAAAATTGTAGAGCTAAAGGCACTTTTAAGCGATGGTTCATCGGTCGTTTTTAAAGAACTTTCTTCACCAGATTTCATCGAAAAAACTAAAGGCAATACTCTCGAAAATAAGATTTATAAAACAATTTGCGAGGAACTTTCGAATGCAGAAAATCAAAAAGAAATTATTGCAGAGTTTCCAAAACCTGAAATTCACAGACGAAATACCGGATATGCCGTAGATTTATTATTGAAATCGGACTTGTTTTCAGGTGCCGAACGAACTATAAATCTAGGAAAATTACTTTGCGGTAGCGAAGGAACTCTTGCCTTCACCACCGAAATCACCTTGAAAGTCGATGAATTACCTCCAACGAATAACGTCATGGTGGTGGCTCATTTTCACAGTATCCAAGAAAGTTTAGAAGCGGTCTTGGTGGCTATGAAACATCATTTGTACACTTGCGAAATGATTGACGATACCATTTTGGACTGTACTAAAACCAATAAAGAACAAAGTAAAAATAGGTTTTTTCTCCAGGGGGATCCCAAAGCCATTATGATGTTTGAAGTAGCTTCTGATTCAATGGAGGATGCCGAAAGTCAAGCCAATGCTTTGATTGAAGATCTTCGAAGAAATAACTTTGGTTACGCTTTGCCAAAAATTTACGGCGAAGATATCAACAAAGTAAATGAATTACGGAAAGCAGGTTTGGGTCTTCTGGGAAGTATTGTCGGTGATAATAAAGCAGCCGATTCCATTGAAGATACTGCAGTTGAATTGAGTGATTTGCCCTCTTATATCGCCGAATTTTCAGCTATGATGAAGCGTCACAATCAAGGTGCTATTTATTATGCGCATGCCGGAGCAGGTGAACTGCATTTGCGTCCTGTTTTAAATTTAAAAGAGAAGCAAGGAGTGCAACAGTTTAGAACTATTGCAACCGAAGTAGCTCATCTAGTCAAAAAGTATAGAGGTTCTCTTAGCGGAGAACACGGTGACGGAATTATTCGAGGGGAATTTCTTCCTTTCATGATTGGCGAAAAAAATTATGAGCTGTTAAAACGAATAAAACAGGCTTTCGATCCCAATGCTATTTTAAATATTGGAAAAATTGTGAATACTTCCAAAATGGATGAAAATCTCCGTTTTGAAGCGGGTAGAGTAGAACCTGAGATTCAAACTATTCAGGATTTTTCAGACAGTATGGGCGTTTTGCGAGCTGCCGAAAAATGCAATGGTTCTGGTGATTGTAGAAAATTACCCTCTGCCGGAGGGACCATGTGTCCTAGTTATCGCGCCACCTTGAACGAAAAAGATACCACTCGGGCTCGAGCCAATGCGCTGAGAGAATATTTGACCCATTCTGAAAAAGACAATAAATTCAATCATAAGGAATTGTATGATGTTTTTGAATTGTGTATCAGCTGTAAAGCCTGTGCAAGCGAATGTCCCAGTAATGTTGATGTGGCGGCTTTAAAATCAGAGTTTTTGTACCAATACCAAAAAGCGAATGGATTTTCCTTTCGAAATAAAATTTTTGCTAATAATGCCAAACTCAATAAACTGGGAAGCTTTTTTCCATCGATTACGAATTTTATTGTCAATCAGTCTCTTGTTAAAAAGGGAATGGGTGTGGCTCCAAAAAGAGAAGTACCATTATTAGCTCCAAAAACTTTTAAAAAATGGTACGGAAAAAGCAAAAGTAAAGCACAAAGTGATTTCTTTGTTAACGGAAAAGTCTATTTATTTTGTGATGAGTTTACAAATTATTACGATGTTTCCGTTGGGATTGATGCCTATGAATTATTAACCAAATTAGGATATCAGGTTCTCCTGATCGATCACGAGGAAAGTGGAAGAGCATTCATATCCAAAGGTTTTCTGGAAGAAGCGCAAGACGTAGCTAATAAAAACATTGCTATTTTTAAGAATTTAATTTCAGAGGACTGTCCTTTAATAGGAATTGAACCTTCGGCGATATTAACGTTTAGAGACGAATACCTTCGATTGGCAAAAGATAAAGACAGTGCCCAAAAATTATCAAAAAATGCCCTTACTATTGAAGAGTTTTTCAAAAAAGAAATAAGTTCTGGAAAAATTCATTCAGGTCAATTTTCCGACATGGAAAAATCTATAAAAATTCACGGACATTGCCATCAAAAATCTTTGAGTTCAATTGAAGCTACATTTGCAATGCTGAATTTACCAAAAAATAGTTCGGTTACTATCTATAATACGGGTTGTTGTGGAATGGCAGGTTCTTTTGGTTACGAAAAAGAGCATTATGATATTAGTATGCAAATGGGAGAAGACACATTGTTTCCAAAAATTCGAAATACAGCAGAAACAACAGCGATTGCTGCGGCCGGGACCAGTTGTCGTCATCAAATTTTTGATGGAACCACCAGAAAAGCTTTGCATCCAGTGAGTATTTTAAAAACTTTTTTGAAATAAAAATTTAGTATTTTTTTTAAAATTTTATTAATAATATTTACAAAATGATATTATAAGAATAACCTTGTAAGGCTTATTAAACTCTCATAAGATCCAGATTGAGATTTGGTTCAAGAATAAAAAAGTTCAAAAGCTAACTATGAGTACTTTCAATAATGAAAATCTATTATTCCCCTTATACAAGTTGGAAACTATTGAAATTACTTCAAAAATGGAAAAAATAATTTATGTAGAGCAAGAAGAATTTGGATTTTTTAGTAGCTATGAGTTCATTCTTGAAGACGAATTTAGCATTGAAAATCTATGCTTTCTTCTGATAAATTTTGACGATGAACAAATTTTAAATAAATTTACTTATGTTAATCAGAAACTTCTAGAAATTAAAAAGAACCTTTGATTGATTATCAAAATGGTTTTTACCGAATATGCTAATCAAGCCAATAAAAAGATATTCTTTGTCAAATACGAAAATTAAGCAGATTTAAAAATCTATTTTGTGGAATATGAAAATCAAGCAGGGTGGAGGAATAAGTCAAAACAGCAGTTGATGTATTAATACTAATTTATATTTTAAACTTCTGTTTACTGAGTTTGATTGATAATATTATGCGGAGAATATCGGTTTCAAAAGGTTCAAAAACTATGTCTATAATTGCGTTTTCTCTAATTGGATTTAATCCATTTTGGTATTCAAGAATGTAATTAAAAAAGCTCTCCTACATCTTCTTTTTTTATTTTCTTTACAGTATGAATTAGGTCATTGTATACCAAGAATATTTTTTATTATTTTCCATTAGAAACCTCCTTCAAATCTCTTTTAGAAGCAACATCCTTGTTTTAAAACTGTTTAAAAAATAATATCTTTTAGGGAAATTATCTTGTTTTCGATTATGTTTATTGCTTTTTCTTTAAAACAGTTTTAAATTCTAATGGGAACAAGGAGTATTTCTTAGTTTTAATAGAATTTGAAAATCTATGTTTGATATGTTTCGGTATTATTGCAGGTTTTAGTTCGTTCTGGGAATTTCTCGGCTATTTTAGCCAAGGCTTTTGTTGGTGTAAAACCAATACTAACCGGGTTTCCTGTTCCCTTTGTTACTTTGCGTTGCATGTCTAATTCAATATCAATTATTAAAGAAGTTTATTTTTATCTGTTGTAATTGTAAAATACACTTTATTGATGGTTATCTCATTATAGCCAATTAATGGAACTTTATTTTTGACTCTTTCATCATTTACAAAAGTACCGGTGCTTTCTAAATCATATAACCAAACATTATCTTTGCTGTTTATGATTACACAATGTCTTCTGCTTACAGCATTACCGCCAGATACTTCGATGTTGTTTTGAATGTATTCAGTTCTACCAAATTTTATTATTGGTTTTGATAGGGATGTTGGTGTAACATTTTCATTATTCGTTTCCAATATTGTTATTGTGTTTTCTTTCAAAGTGTTGAATTGAAAGTCCATAAATAATAGTTTTGATTTTAGTGTTGGTGATTTTTTATAATTATGACTTATTTCCTCTTCCATAATCACCGAAAGATTGTATTCGATAAATGGATTGTTACCTTGTTCAAATTTTGATTTTGGAGGGTATGACTTACCATTAGAATTTAAGACAAAAGCAATAAAATAATTATTTGCAAAACACGGTAAAGACGGATTGGCTTCCATAATCATTTTGGATAATTCCATTGCTGTTTCGTATCTATCGGTTTCGTAAAAACATCGAATTAATAAATTATAGGCTTCATAATCTGCCGGATTCCTATGCAGATGGTCTGATAATAATCCTATTGCAATTGGATATTTCTTTGCCTCTAAATTGATCCAACCTAAATCTTTTTGTACATCTAATCTCGGATTGAGTTTGAGTGCTTTTTCATAAAATTTTTTAGCCGCATCAATTTTCTGAATCCTTAAATTGTATTTCCCTAAAGCCTGTAATACTGCCACATTATTGTGGTATTTTTTATTGGCTAAATCTAAATATTTCCAAGCATTCCTCCATTTGTTTGTTCGTAAGGCTTTGTCTGATAATTCGATTAATTCGGCAGCTTTTAGATTGTCTTTGCTGAATATTATTGGAACTGATTTGGCTTTTAATGCTTCTTCCAATTCAATCATAAACTGGAAACGGAGTTCCGGAACTTTATTGATTGCTTTTAAAATTATTTCCTGTTGCCAATTAGGAAGCTCCTGAATTGGGAAATCAGCCGATTGGTGTTTTTCAATTATTTCCTCTCTAGATAAACTGGAGAAAGGATTTTGATTTGTAAGTAACTCCATCATAGTAACTCCTAAAGCATAAATATCAATTCGAGGATCCTTTGTGCAGTCTATGTCCCATTGAAACTCTTCCGGGCTCATATATGCTCTAGTACCTATGTCTTTATTCGCTACCCCAAAGTCAGCAATTTTAATAGTGCCGTTTTGAGTGAAAACAATATTATCGGGTTTGATGTCATGATGGACAATTCCTTTTTTATGAATGACCCTAAAGGAAGTAGCCAATGTCTGTATCCATTCTATAGCTTCAGCCGGGGTTACATTGTTCTGTGAAATCTTATCTCGTAAAGTACCACCAGAGCAGAATTCCATTACTAAATATAATATATCTTCCTCGTAAAAATGATGGTAGTAGGTGACAATATTGGGATTTTCGAACTTTGAAATTATTTCAATTTCGTGGATTATATCTTCTTGGTCGGACTTATTTGTGTATAGTAGTTGCTTGATTGCTACATACCTGTTCGAAACTTTTTCTTTCGCCAAAAACACCTTGCCAAATCCACCATTGCCAAGGTCTTTTATGAAAGTGTATTTGTTGTCGTAGAGTTGCATTTAAATTTGAATATTAATTTTTTTTTATTTGTAAATTTAAATATCATTAGAAAACCCTCTGCAAAAAGATATAGCTCACAATAATTTAATTTGCCACTTGAAGAATTTCAACAAAATTGTCTAAATCTCCAACTTTTACAATGTCACCGATAGAACGCCCAAGTATTGATACTGCCAATGGTGATTTGATATTAACTTTTTGAATTCCATTTACAATTTCACCTTTGTTGGTAGTAGATTCAACAATTTGAACACTAATATCTTTACCATTATTCACATATTTTACTTTTACCTTACTATTTAGCTTGATTTCATCTTGGAATAGATGGGTTTGTACCGGAGCCTTTCTTTCAATTGCTTGAATAATTTTAACATCATGCTCATTATCAATGAAAGATACTTTTGAAATATATTTTTCAATTATTTCAATTTCATCTGTAAAAGCTAATGCTGTCTTTGAATGATCTTTTAATTTTGAAACACCTGTTGATCCAACACTCTTTATAAAGTCAATTAGTTTTGTGGTTTCTCTGCTTGGATTACGCCACCAATTTGTACTCCAAATTCTGTGAAACACAAAACCGTGATTTTCTAATATTTTTTGTCTGTGTCTGTCGTGTAAATAGGCTTCACGACTGGAATGGTATTTTGCACCATCACATTCAATTGCAATTTTAGGAATACCAATCTTTTTAGGGTCATAAACAATATCAATTCTAAAACCAGCAAACTTCAATTGAGGAATTAAATTCTCAATGCCCAGTTTGTCCGCTAGACTTTGATACACTTCTTCTTCAAATGGCGATTCGAGATCACTTCCAAGGAATGAATCAAGACCAACGTTATTAGTTGTGTTTTCAGATAGGGCAGTTAAAACAGAAAGCCGCAAATCATTGCTGTTCTCACTTACCGCTTTACTGTACGCCAAATATGCATACAAAACAGCTTTTTTATTGTTTCCTTCAGTAGCTAAATATTCCTGATATTTCATAAATACTTCCTCTGGTATTGATGAACACACATACACTTTAAATTTGGCTCGAGTAATTATTACGTTTAAAAGTTTATACCCTTTTGAATGATTAATTGGACCAAATCTTTGAGCAAATTTGCCGTCTTTACCTATTCCATAAGTTGTAGAAAGAATAATTACGTCTCTTTCATCCCCCTGAATATTCTCTAAATTCTTTATAAACGATTTATTACTCTTAGGGTTATCAAGCTCTAATTCTTGTATTTTTTCATTAAAATTACTGAACTTTTCAAACTTTTTCCGCTCCTCAATTTTTGACTTTATTAGGTTTCTTTGAGCAATATTGAATGTTGCTATTCCTACCGTAGGGTATTCTCCATTTGGTAATCGGTTAATATTATTTTCAATTATTGATAAAACCATTTCGGCTTCGGCTTCATTTGTGTGCTCTGAAAATGTGCCGCCTACCTGAATGTATTTGATGGGTATATATTCAAAATTATTTGGCAAAGGTTTTAGTCTTTGATTGTAAAAAGCATAATTAGAAAAATCAATTAAAAATGGATGTCTTGAACGATAATGAAAATCAAGATGCTTCTTTTGGAAGTTCAACTCAGTACCGAAGTCAAGTAAAGATTCACAAGACAACAACATAGCATCTTTATCGATTCTAACTTTATTGTCATTTTCCTCTTCAATATCCTCTTCATCTTCTACAGTTCCTTCAAATACCTTGCTAAAATAATTTGAAGGGGGCATTTGATGTTCATCTCCTGCAATAACAATCTGCTTTCCTTTTAATATTGCCGGTAAATTATCTTCCAGTCTTAATTGACTGGCTTCGTCAAACATTACAATATCAAAATAACCATTCATTCCTTTGAATAAATTACTAGCAACATCTGGAGATGTGAAAATAATTGGAAAAAAGTTAGTAAATAGGTTCGGGTCATACTGAACAATTTGTCTTAATGAAAGTTTTTTGTTTTTTGTCCCGCGATGTTTGAGATATAAATTTGCAACAGATAGATTAATATTGTTTTGCTCAAATTCTCTTGTGGAATCTATCTGTTTCGAATACCAAAATTCTTTGATGAATTTTAATTGTTCTTTTTCAACTCCGCTTAGCGCCTTATCCAATTCATTATGATCACCCTCATCTGTTGGCAAATCCATATTCGCTGAATTAAGAAGCATCGAATTGAGATAATGAATCAAAAAGGATTTGTTCCAATTTGATTTAGACTTTAATTCATCAAGTATTGATTTATTAGTAACAGATTGGATATTGTAAAATTGAAACCATTTAAATTCAATTGTGAATAAATCTTTTTCCGCCTTGAAATAATCAACTTTCTTCTGGATAAGAGCTTCTATGTCCATTATGAATTTGTAGAATTCTACCAACTTAATTTTCTCAATAGTCCAATTGTCATTTTTGATTTTATCGGCGAAAGCATTTGACTTTTCTTGAAGTAGTGAAAGGCTTTTTATTTCAATTTCATTCGGATTTGCCTTGAGTAAACTAATCTTTTGAAACTCTGTTCGAATTTTAGAGTCAAATGATTCTTTTATCAATTCTAAATCAGCAAGTAGACTAGATATAATACTTTTTCTGTTATTGATTGAACCAATGAATGAATATTGTAATTCCAAGTCATTGCTTTCAGCGATTGTATTTGACAGCACCTTAAAGACTGCATTAAGATCGTCAAAGTACGTTTCAAAATCATTTTTTATAGCTTGCAATTTTAATCCAAAACTTTCAGAACATTCTAAATCGTTTATTTTGAAGTCAATTGGTTGAAATAAAATTTTAGTGTCAGCTGCATCCAGTAGGGAAGTTAAATTGAATGAATGAAACTCCTCTTCAATTTTGTTGTTGAAGCCATTTTTCAACTTTACTGCATCACTTTTGAATGTGTGTAAAGATTTTTTCTTTGAATCTAAATCTCCAACAAATTCTTTAGTATCGTAATCTTTTGAAGATTCTATAAGTTCTTGGAGACTTATAAAATTGTACTGTAGTTTTTGATGATCTGAAATTGTTTGTTTCTTGCTCTTTGAGAAAATAGATGCTATTTTGAATCCAAAACTATCAATTTTTGCTTTGTTTGTTAAATCATCATTTCCTTTATTGCTTTCAAAAATCGCATCAATTTCTGTAATCAACTTCCAAAAGCTGTTTTCTTGTTGGTCTAATTCTGATTTTCTAAAGGTGCAATATTCAACTTGATTTTTATAAAGTAAATGCTCCAGTTCTTTTTCCTTTTCAAAAACCTTTTCTATTGCTTCATTGACAAATGCAAGCTGTGTTTTCAATTCATTTTTTCTTAAACCAAAAAACTCATTTCTATTTGCTTCTAAAAGTTGTTTAATCTCAGCCAGTTGTTTTACATAAATATCAAAATCTTCAATAATACTTTGTTCAATTAAGAAGGGATTCTCGCCAATTAATTTTGTGGGATTTATGAATGAATTCGATGCAATAGGCGAAAAATCATCATATAGGATTTGACCTTTATGGACCAGGTCGACCAAGGAGTTTAATTCTTGGGATGTATACGTAAAGAGCGTTTTGTCAATATCCAGATTATTATCATCTTCTGTTCCTTTAAGTTCTTTTAACAGATTTCCTACTACATCAGGCCAAGATTTGTTTCCAATAAGTTTTTTGTCAAGTTTTTGATGTTTATTATTGATATTGGAGATTAATTCCTTTGCTTTTGAAGTTAAGATGTCTAAAGATTCCTTTGAATAATTGTATCTGTAGCGTTTGTATTCTGAATTATCAACACGATCTCTTACTGAGTCAACAACCGTTTTTCGGTCCTTTACAATGTCTCTAATTAAAACACAATGATAATTTAAACCTTTTTCTATCAAGGCGTTATGGAGTACTTCAAGTGCCGTTCTTTTCTCACATACGACAATCGTTTTTTTATTGTTCTCGAGTGCATTTACAAGGATAGCAGTAAGTGTTTGGCTCTTGCCAGTTCCCGGAGGACCTTGAATTAAAACATTTCTTGTGGCTTCTAATGAATGCAAAATACTTTGTTGTGAAGGATCCGTTTCTACTGATGAAATGGATTGAAACGTATGTTCCTCCATATCTTCAAGGTCTAAATCTACTCCTTCAAGTTCCATTAAATCCCCATAATCATTGATTATGTTTTGTTTCTGAACTTCAAAAATTGAGAACAAACCACTAAAATCAATAAAGGAATTTGTTGAGTTTAAAGGTAATTTTTCATAATGTGCCTTGTCTCCAATCGCAGTAATGGTCTCCAGTTTCTTTTTAAAAGTATCTTCTAAATCTTCTGGTGACTTTGTGTTTATTGCTTTTATGAGATTGCTGCAAATTTCAATAAGCTCTGCTTTATTGATTAAACCATCATCAAGCATTTCACTTGGGATTTGTTCTATCTCAATTTCTGAATCACTTTGCAAATGATTTATTAAAACTTCATTAATGTATATGGGGTCGTCTTCATTCCTAAGTATTTCCCAGGTATTAAATTCTTTGGTTCTCCTAATTCGTAATGACCAGATCAGGATCGGTGCAACAGTTAATTTATTGTCAGCTCTATCTCGTCTTGCTAAAATTGGAAATCCAAATCCAAAAGTATTAATGCCCTTTTCAGATTCAATTGCATCTGTTTGATTTATCAGGTTTTCGAATGCCTTGGTAATTCTAACTAATTGTGTTTGGTCTTCTTGAAAAAGAGAGTTTAAATCCGGCACATTGTCTTTCCAACTTATTCTAAATTTAAGCGGTAACTCTGTCAGTAGTGATTTAATAAAATTATTTGGAAGGTCTTTGTCAATATGGGAAAGTCTATTTAAATCGAACTTATATCTTGAATTTGCAGGAATAGCATTTAAGTGAACACCTCTTCGGTTTCCTATTTTAAGTCTTCTTTGTAATTCGGATAATAATTTCTCAGTTAATTCCATAATTGTTTATTGAAGCAATGTGTAAATTTAGTTCTTTGTTAAATTGGCTCTTAATATATCAAGACTAATCTTATTTATTTCGTCATAATTAATGTTTAGGGAATTCTTTATTCCATTTTTTTCAACGGATGAAATGTAAATACCTTTTCTTCCCACTATTAGCATAAAAATTATTTCAGAATTTAAAATATTACCCTGTATTTGTTCTAATATTGATTTCTTATCAAGACCTGAAGGAGTAGGATAATCTTCGGGATGGGTATGCCATTCGCCTAAATATATTTTCTTTCCCTTACTATCTTTAAAAATAGTATTAATTATTTTTTGAGCATTCTTTTTAGATCTAGTAAAATTAAATCTACTTGATTTGTCAAACTCACTAGGTGAAGAAACATCGGTAATTGAATAATTATTGTCTTCTAAATAATGACCAATTAAAATGCCTCCAGCTTCGGGCTTGTGATTTTCATCTTGAATAAAAGACTTCATTTTTTCAAATACTTCTTCGGAAATTTTGATTGACAAATTCCCTAACTCAAATTCTATCATAAATTATTTATTATTAGTTGGTAGGAGTTATTAGTGTTACCAAAATCTGTAATTACTAATCCTTTACTGCTTAGTAGTTCTTTATCTCCAATCCAAGAATAAACCATTGATTTATGGTCATTATTAGTTATATGTTCTTTTAAATATGGAAAAATAGAAGAAATAAATTGAATTAAGTATGAAGACGAATATGGAAAATAACCTGTTTGACAACTACCTTCAACTAGATAAGTCTTATCTTGTTGATTTTCTATATTTGATAAAACACTATACTCATAATTTTTATTTCTAATTAGGTTTAAAGCTTTTTCAGCGTCACTAGGCATAATAAATAGCATTTGACCACTCGCTAAAAAGGGTTCAACCCAAAAAATAAAAGTAGGTTTTGTCAACTTTTGTTCAATTATACTTTTTATTATATATTCCTCAATCAATGTTTTGCCAATTGCTACAATATGATAATCACAATCATTTATAAATGTTACTTCATCTTGGATAATTGATATTACAGATTCTATTCTTGTATCTACATCAATTAGTGGGTTAGAGTTTTTTATTTCATTCTTTATAGCATCAACTTTATTGTATTTTAGAAATGAAAATCCGGATAAATGTCTTTTTATATTTTCAGATGATAATCTTTCTATGTCGATTAATTTGAAATTGTTGATTGGTAAGTTTTTTAGAAAGAATATAAGATTAGAACCCACGCTACCTAAACCACTAATTGTGATGCTTTTTTGTATTTCTATATAACCAGTTGTCCTTAATTGTAACCTATTAGGATTGATGCTATCAAACGTTAATCTTGTTACATATTTGTTTTTGTAAATGTGGTGAGATAAGTAATCAATTTTTGACTTTAGATTTCTGTAACCACCATTCTTTCTATCCAATAGTTGAATATTTTTATAGGTCCAGCCATAATATTCATTAGTTGAATTACTATTGTTTACAAAAATTACTAAAACACAATCAAAATCATTATTTCTGCATAGTTCTTTGAATTTGCTGTAGTTGTTAATGTCTTTTTTTATAATCGTTAAAGATTCTGTAAAAGTTATTTCAAACGGAGGTTCTTCAAAATTATTTTCAATTATCAGAATCCCAACTTCCTTATATTGGCATTTGTAATTATCAGCAAATTTTTTAATTTTTTCTAAATCATTCTCATCATTACAGATATAATACTCATATTCAGATAACAATAAATTGGTAAATTTAATACCGATAATTTTATTTGTGCTATAGTAAGGAATAGAATGAAATCCTAATTTTTGGGGCATATCATCCTTTGAGTAACTTAGTTCCCAATAAGCCTTAAATTCTCTTTTAAATTCTTCTTTCTTGTATACGACGTCTTCAGATTCTCGAATTATTTTTTTTGCTTTAGAAATCATTAATTCAATGAATTCTACAACATTATTTTTGGGTAAAATTAAATTTAATCCCTCGTCAAAAATACAGATACTTAGATCTTCATTTATGTGCGGAATGTATTTTAGAATTTCATAACTTTCATTACTGATAAAGATTTTAGGAGCAACTAAGGGGAAATCATTTGGGAAACTCAAAAACAGTTTGACATCAAAACACTTATCATTTAATGTTATTTCTGTTTTAATTTCCCAAACAATACTGTCTTTGAAAAAATTATAATCGAGGGGTTTTATTTCGTCTCTTTCTAAATTTCTGCAAGTCTCTGTTTTTTCAATTTCTTTTAAAAGTAATTCGTAATCAATCATTATGCTGATTTATTATCATATCGTAATTGGTCAGGTGTTGCAAATGCTTTTGCTACATCTTCATCTTTTTCTTCGATACTTGAGCAAGGAAATCTGTTACCTAAATGTTTTTGCCATTTTGCACAAGCATCTTTTTTACTTTTTACTTCTAATGCCTGTCTGCCAGATTTTATAAGACTATCTAGTGCGTCAAGAAAATTTTTCTTTCTTGTTTCTGAAGAATATTTATCCAATAGATTTTCTGTATCATCAGTAGTCGGTCTTTTACATTCATAAGTTGCCCAAGTATGTCTAGTATTATCAATTGATTTTTGAATTGTTTCCAACGTTTCTAAAAATGCTTCATCATCTCTATCTTTTGAAACATAATTATTAACTGCAAGAATTGTAAAAACCATACCACTAGGTAAATTCAAATGACATTTATTATCTGTCCAAGCTTTTAGATAACGAACAATTCTTTTTAATTGATTTTTATCTTTAGATTCCTTATCAAACCATAATTTAAAAGCATATGGATCACTTTCAATCCAACCTTTCCCTTTGTGAGCAAGTTCTGGAATGTCTTTGCTATCAAAAAAATTTCCTTCATTGCTACCAGTTGTTTTATAGTAAATCGGTAAATCAACGTGATAGTTTTTAGCATACTGAACCCTGATACAGGTATTTTTATCAATTGTATTTTGGCCGGTTCTATTCTCAACCGCTTTAAAAATCCAATTATGTGCCGTTGCGGGTGTTGGTCTGTCTTCCTCTTTGCCAAAAATATAAACACCATCATCAACATCATATTCACCACTTGCTGGAAGTATAGTTGTATTCATTGAAAACGAGCCTTGTCCTTTAAATCTTACTGTGTGATTATCTCTATTTTTTTCAAAATAAGTTTCTATATCTTTTCTAATTGCATTTCTAGATGTTCTTAATTCCTCTTTCTTTTTTGGAATTAAAGCAATTATTCCATTGAATTCGTTGAATGTTTCGTTTAAATCTGCCATCTTTTATCTTACTTTAAATGTTTTTTCGGTCGTAAATAAATTTTTTATATCATCTGTTTTCTCAAATATCAATGCTTGATCTTGTGCTTTTATTTTCATCAAGTCATATGCTTGCTTATTTGCAACATCAAGTTGGATTAAACTTTCTTGTTCAGTTGCTATTGACACACTAGGAATTCTAAGATATTTTATGTCTACATTATAAATTTCGGTAATTTTGGACAAGAAAAAATCGGTAAAATAGCTTTGACCATTCATTGATGTTTCAAATAATTCTGCACCCCAATCTTTAAATGAACGTTCTCTTTTTAATCCTGTTTTTTTACCTCCAGTAATTGTAAGGCTACTTAAAGACAGTATTTCAATAGAATTATATTCTTTACTTTTATCGCTTCCAACGAAGTAATTTAGTGCTTCTAGAAGACCTACCAATGTTGGATTATTTGCCCAAACACCTCCATCAATAAACTGTTCATTATTATAAAATTCTGATTCTGCTAATGGAAAATAAGTAGGTGCTGCAGATGTTGCTAAAGCTATATCAATAATTGGAGCCTCATTGTCTCTAGATAAATCACCTTTTTGATGATCGAATTTAAATACTTTCGGTTTCGCTTCTGTAATAGAATAACTAGGAATGCATAGCAAATTATTACAATCTTTGATTTGTTTATCACCAAAAATTTCTATTAATGCTGCTTTTAATCCTTTATCGGAGTATTTACCTCCTTTTGCTATTTGTTTTAAAAAACCATAATCAATTGTACCGAAAAAAGGAATTTTTTTCTTTTTGTTTTTAGGGAAAATCAATTCTCCTTTATCTTCATAAAATTTACAAATATCTTTTGCGGGTATTTTTAATGATAAAGCTAAGGCAATTAAACCACCAGTAGAAGTGCCACAAATCATATCAAAGTGATCACTAGTTTGGCAATTAAATTTTTCTTCAAATTTAGCAAGTATTGAGGCTGAGTATAGACCTTTAATACCACCACCATCTATTGATAAAATTTTAAAAACTTTTTTCATAATTTGAATTACTTTAAAATTAACTATTTTCCACAATCCCAATCTCTTCCTCATTCAAACCATACAATTCATACACCATAGTATCAATGGCTTTTTCGGTGGTTTCTATTTGGGATTTCAGGTCTTGGGCTTTGGTTTTGTTTTCTTCAAACAGATCTAGCCATTCGAACTCGTCTTTTTTGGTGAGCGGCGTTTGTCCTGCTGTTTTAATGGCTTTGTTGAGTTCTTTAATGAATTCTGTAAAAGTTAATTCGCTCCAGTTTTCTAGTTTCTTTGGAAGTTTTTCTAGATTGTATTGACCTGAAAAGTAGTTGGTAAATTTTTTGTTTATGGATTGCTTTTGTTTTTTGAACTCCAACATCAGATCAACTTTTTCAATGAAAGGTTGTTGTTTCTTTGAAAGTGTTTTTGGAATTGGTATTTGTTGTAATTGATTTATTTTAATATGTAATCCTTCTTGGAAGTTTGATTCAAACCATTTGTTTACAAAATTAGAATTTAAAAAGGCCATAATAGCTTTTAAATGGTAGCCTTTATCAACTTTATAAATAACATTTAAAGTGTCATTTGCTAAAATTTCTTCATCGCAATAACAGGCATTTATACTTTTTGAAATATCTTGAATATAAATTTTTTCGCCTAAAAAATTTTGTAAAATCCGAGGTCTACCACCTGCCTTTTCTGTTATTAATTCCGGCTTATACCAAATCCAATCAGTATCATTAGAATAATAATATCTTGAAATATTTCTCCCTCTTAATATTGGAAAACAATCGCTATTTATTTTTGTATTAAAAATAAATCGGGAATCATCACTTGTTTTAATTCCAAGAGAAAACTCAGCTATTTTTCCTAATTTAACGAATTCTGTTTTTATTGAAATTTCAGGAACAAACGAAAAAGTATTTGTTTCAGAACTTTTAATTCGAGCATAACTTAATTTGCTTTTTAATAATTGGAATTCTGAATTGACATACTCTTTTAAAACTATTGAATCATCTTCCGAGGGCTTTACTTTTCTGAAAATAATTATTAGAGGAGTTACTACTGCATCATCAAATACATCATTAGGAAGTTTAACAAGTTCTTCTATCAAAGTATTTTCGATTAAGTATTTTCTAAGTTTAGAAAAACTTTCAGTTCCTAACCAAGAGTTTGGGAATATAAAGCTTAGGTCTCCATTTTGCTTTAATATTTGATAACCTTTTTCTATAAAAATGCTATATAAATCGGATTTGTTTTTAACTGTTTCATAATTCTTTTGATAAAATTCTCTTTCGTTTTTATTTGCGATATTTACAATGTTCACATAAGGCGGATTCCCAATGATCACATCAAAACCACCTTTGGCAAATACTTCGGGGAATTGTTCTTTCCAGTTGAAAGCTTTGTCACCGGCAACGGCTTTGTTTTCGATAAGCGAGTTACCGCATTTGATGTTGTTGTTTAGGCTGGTGAGTTTTCGTTTTGGTTGGGCGGTGCGCAGCCATAAAGAAAGTTTTGCAATCTCGATACTCTCCTCGTTGAGATCGACCCCATAAATATTGTGTTCCAGGATTTGGTTTTCGATATCGGGAAAGACAAAGAAACCTCCAAAGAGTTGTTTGTTGAGTTCGTCTAGGTAAGCATGTTCCTTGATCAAGAAATCTAAGGCTTGGTTCAGGAAAGCTCCTGAACCACAAGCTGGGTCACAAATGGTGAGTTGTAATAACCATTCGCGGTAATCCTTGAGTTGCTGGTCCAGTTTTATAATGGTGGTGGTTTGGCGATTCTTACGGCCTTTGGCATATTCTTCATCAATTATGCCCAGTTCTTGTTTTTTCTCGGTACAGAGTTTACCAATGGTGTTGTCGACTATGTATTTGGTAATGTATTTCGGGGTATAGAACACCCCGTCTTTCTTGCGTTTGGTTTTTTGTTTGTCGAAAGCGGTTCCTTCAATTTCGGCATTGACACTTTCGATTTCATTTAGTGAATGTTCAAAAATGTGCCCTAAAATATTCACATCTACCTGACTTTCGAAATCATAAGTCGAAAGTTTTAAGGTATGACGGTAGAGTAGATCATTGTCTATGATCACGGCATCAAGAATGGTGTCGGGCTGGAAGAGTCCTCCGTTGTAGGCAAAGATTTCCTCTTTCTTGTCGGTGCCTTTGCGTCCGGTATCGAGATAGCCAAAGTATTGTTTGTAGCGATCGTAAAGTGGCATTTCTACATCCAAATCAGCCAATGCTTTCCATTCTTTAAGCACGGTATTAATGGAGTTTGGAGCCAGCAGTCCACGGTCTTCTGCAAAGAGAATAAACAGAAAACGGTCGATCAATTTTTGTGATTTTTGGAAAAGAATCAGTTTAGTAGTCTTTTCGGGTAAATCATTAAGTAAGATGTTAGATCGGTTTTGTTTGACTAAATCCCGGTACAATTCTCGTTTGAATACCGAATAATCAGCATAGAATTTTTTAGTAATATTTTCTTCTTCCACTACCGAAGCTTCTTTAATGCTGAGTGGTTTGTTGGCCAATATATTTTCTTTAGCCAGACAGAGGTAGAAGATTTCGAATTCAACGTGGGTAAGGGTAAAGAGGTTAAATTCCTCGAAGTCCACGGCATTGTTAATGTAGAACCTCAACTTCTCGAAATTGGAAGTAATCACATAAATGCAACCAGTTTGGTTGGCTTTGTAATCAAAGGCTTGCTGGCGGATGCTTTCGAGGTCTTTTGTATTTGTACCTTTAAGTTCAATTACACCGACGGCGTTTCCGTTTTTGAGAATGGCGCCATCTACTTTTTTTGCTCCTTTGATGTTTTTGAGTTCCGTGGTCAGGTTAAAGTTAGCTGCCGGATTGAGTGTGTAGCCCAAAATATCCACAAATAATTCGCGCAAGAATCCTTCCTGGAATTGTTCTTCCTTGCTGTTGCGGATGTTTTCCTGAATGGCAGCGTTGTGAAAATACTTAACGTATTTTTTATAGGCTTTTTGGATCAAGGCAGAATCTTGTTGGCTCAAGTATTTCTTGAGAACTGAGGGCTGAAATAATGACATTGGTAACGCTTTTTTTTTGAGAATCTAAAAATACACAATTTGAAAGTAGTGTAAGATTTTTTTTATTAACAAATTAGGTTGATAAAACACTATTCAAGCAGTTCCATTCCACTTGGTTTTTTCAAAGCTAAGTTGACAAAATTAATTTATCTTACGGTTTCCCACATTTTGAGAAAATAATTATTTAATTCCACACCGTTTAGATTGTCCAGAAACAATTGAAAATCGTACAATTGAATCAATCCTTCCTTGTTATCCGGAACTTGTGCCAACTGCACAAAATTGATGTTTTGGTATAGGGATTTTTCTCCTACAATGTCCTGCATTATGATGAAAATTGCTTGTTGCAGCGTCTTTGTATCACAATACAAATTGTAACTTTTTAAAAAAACTACAATGTCTAACTTATGCGATATTTCATGATACTCTACAGGTAAAAAAGTAAGTTCGCTGGCTTTTAGTGTAATCTCATGGAAGATGTATGGATCGTCAAGACCTTTCATCATTTCTTCAATTTTTTCGGTTGGTTGTATAAATGCGGTGAATTTCCAGTTTTTCAGCTGCGGTGCATTGTCGACTAAATTTAATACCTGTTCAAAGAAATGAGGATTGCCATTTGCGGTTAGTATTAGCTCAGATTTATTATTATTACTAATTGGGAAGACAATCATAAAGTCAATTTCCTTGCAATAGTAACTGAGGTTTTTGTTGATCCAAAAGCTGATGTGTTTTTGGTTTAAAGGGGTTTCGTTGATGCGGTTTTTGATGGTTTGATTGTTGTCTTGGAACCAGTTCCAGAAGTTGTTGATTGCTCTCATGTTGAGGAAAGTTTAAGGTTTAAAGTTTAATGTTGCTGAACGATTTGACTTATATTTAAAACGAAGTGCTTTGATTTCATCGTTTGTCTTTGGTTGTTTTATCAAAAGCGATGAGATTTAGCATATTGCGGAGTCGAGAACGAACCCGATTGCCATACGCATTTTCTATTTCTGATGCGGAGAGATTGCTTGTGATGTGCGTGTGTATTTTTTTGGAGATAAAAATGTCATATCTGGATAGAATTATCTCTGCCATAACATTGCATTCGTTTCCAAAGTATTTGAGGTTCTTTTCGGTGCCTAAATCGTCGAAACAGTAGTTTTTGTGTTCGGCATGGGTATTATGACCATGGCTGTAGCGGTGAATTACTTCATAGCCGTCTTTTATAAACTCAAAACTAATGTCCCGGCACGTTTTTACAAAAAACTTTTTAGGAGGTTGCGGTACATATCGCATGAGTGACATCAAAGTAGTTTTGCCACAGCCAACCGGACCACAAAGTAAAATTCCTTTTGTGAGATCGATTCCAAGTGCGGCAGCTGTATTTTCATCATCTAGGAAATAACTAGCCATTTTAGTAATATTAGGCATGTCCTGTTCAAGAAAGTGGAATTTTTCTCCGAAATCTTTCTTTCCTTTTTTTTCTAACCAAGCAATGATTTCCGGGTAATTGAATTGTGAGCTCATGAGTAAGTGTTCAGTGTTCAGTTTTGAGTGATCAGTTATAGAAGCTGAAATGAATCCAGCTTAAAAAAGTTGAAACGAGTTCAGCTTAAAGCGGTTCAGCATAGTTTTTATCGGTTACAGTGTGCAAATTCTGAGCGCGTGTTTGCTCTTTTACCAGAATGTTTTGTGGAGTGTTGACAGTGAATTTTGTAGTATTCAACATCCAGTTGCGTGCGGCTGCTTTCCAGTCTTTCATTTTTGATTTCCCGCCAATGAGCCATCCATTGCTGCTGTAGTAATTGAAATATCTTTCCGCTTCAAATTCGGTATTTTCTTGAAACTTGAAATATTCCTTGACCAATTCCAATGTTGGCATCTCGTCCTTCGACTCCGTTCTGGATGACACGCTTGAAGTGACAGTTTTTTCCATTTCTTTTTTGGCGGAACTTTTTTGCCGACTTTCTTCAGTTTGTTTTTCAGCAGTGTCGGCGAATGCGAAAAGTATGTCTTTTTCTTTTTTTAAAAGAGAATTAGTATTAAAAAATTTAAACTCGGGTTCTATATCTAAGTTTATATTGTTTGTATTTGTTTTATTATTGTATATATAGGGCTGTTCAACAGCCTGTTCACTCCCTTGATCATTTTTTGAACAGGGTAGAGGAGTAGCCTGTTTAATTTTTGATGCCGTATGTTTATCCACGTGTTCATTTTTTGAACTAGTTGCTTCACTTTCTTCAAATCTTGATTTAGAACCTTCTTGTAAATTGTGGATTATGATTGCGGTCCCTGTGTACGGGTTGAAAGAAGGGTTGTAGTCCAAATATCCTAAACGTTGTAATTCCTTGATGCATTTGTGATAGGTGGCAGTTGACGCAATTTTGCTGCCCCGCATTATATCTTCTCTTGTAATTGTAAATGGATTTTTGAAACGGTTCACATTCCAACATTGAAAAATGGTAATGTATAAACTGATGTGGGTAGGATTGAGTGTTTTTTCAATCGCAATGCTATTGAAAAAACCAGTGAGATGCTTGATGTAATTCATTAATGGGAGTATTAAGAAGTGAGTATAAAGAATTAAGAATGGCAGATTGTACTATTTGTCAAGCATTTTTTTTAAATCGTCGTATTTGTAATACATGATGCTGCCCACCTTGGTGTAGTTCAATGTTCCGTTTACGCGAAGATTTTGTAATGTACCGGGAGAAATTTTTAATAGATTTCTGACTTCTCCGGATTTAAGCCATTTTGTGGGTTCCGGATTGTGACTGATTATTTCTTTGAGTTCCGAAATAAGCGTGTTTTTAAATTCTACTAAGTCGCCTTTAGTAATAAGCTGATGGCTGAATAAAGTTGGATTTTCAGGTGTCATATAATTGTTTTATAATTAGTTATGGCACAAAAGAAGTGAAGTAGAAATTATAAAACACCCAAGTTGGGTGTACCTTGGGTGTTTTTTTTATACAAATTGAACTAAAAGCTATTATTTATTATCCTTTTCATCGAAGCGTTTGTTGAGGTTTTCGCTCAGCGTATCGATGAATTTAGTTTTATTAATTTTTCGATTTTTTATTTCATTGCATGCTCTGTAAATATCGCCTAATTCGATATCAAATAACTTTTCAAAACACTTGCTTATTTCCGTTAAATCGGCTTTTCCATCATTGAATACTTTTTGTGTGTGCAAGGCATAAATTAACTCAATCAGATCGGTTTTACTGGCGGTCCATTTAAACACCTTATTCTCTAAAGGATTTTTAATTACTACCGATTTACTATTGGATAAACTTTTGATTTTATTTTCAATGTATCTTTGAAAAATTTCATTTGCCAGAATCATTGCTACTTTGAAATCATGGGTTGTTGAAAAACGATGGTCTAGCTCATGATAAAAAATATCAAGATTATAATCAATTTCTACACTGTGTCTAATAAATATTTTGTTGTCAAAGGATTGACCTCCTAATCGGTAATAGTTATAAAATTCGGTGTTTTCACTAAAATAAATATTAAGCTTATTCAATTCGTTGTCTAAGTAATCCCTCTGTATTCTTTTACTCCCAAGAGGCTTATACGATTCTAATTTTCTAACTTTATTAAAGTAAATTAATTTAGAAGAAAATTTGGGTTTTATATATTTGAAAAAATGAATTTCATCTTCCTTGATTGGAAATTCATTATCCAAAATGTAATTTTTAAGAATTTGTAAATACTTAACAATAGTTTCGATAGACTTATCACTCATGCTGATAGGGTTATCATAATTAAATGATATAGCATGTAATTCCTCTTCGAGTTCACATAGTAATGCGCGACTGAATGTGATCATAAAATAATTTAGGTTAGGTTATTTGAAATTTGGTTTTAGTAATAAATTTCCCTAAATTACTTTAATAGTTAACCTGAAAAATAATATAAAAGTGACTAATGTTAATTTTTAATTGCTTATCGCTAGTTTATTTTTTTCTCTTGATTAAAAGGCATTGCAGCAAATTTGTCGCGCAGTATTTTCATATCCTCACTTACTTTTTTGTCTAAAACCTTTGCATAATGCTGGGTGGTTCGTAAGTTTTTGTGTCCAAGCATTTTACTGACGCTTTCAATAGGAACGCCATTTGTAAGCGTTACTGTCGTTGCAAAAGTGTGCCGGGCAATGTGGAAAGTCAATTCTTTTTCGATTTCACAAACACCTGCAATCTCTTTTAAATAGGCATTCATTTTTTGATTGCTTAAAATGGGAAGCAGTTTATTTTGGTTGTTGCACTCCGGATGATCTTCGTATTTGTCAATAATCATTTGCGTTAGAGGAAGTATCGGAATTTTTGAGGCTGTTTCCGTTTTTTGACGGTGGGTAAATATCCATTTTTCACCATCAATACCAATACTGATATGAGATTTTGTTAAGTTTTTGACATCAATGTAGGCTAAGCCTGTAAAGCAGCTGAAGAGGAAAATATCGCGTACCAATGAAAGTCTTTCTGTTTTGAAATCTTTGTTGATAATGTTTTGGATTTCGCCTTCCGATAAGTATACGCGTTCCACTTCTTTGACTTTCGATTTATAATTAGCAAACGGATTTCTGTCAATCCAATGATTGGCCAAGCAAATCTTAATTATTTTACTGAAGTTCTTGATGTATTTAACAGCGGTATTGTTGGCACAATTGCGAACGCTTCTCAAATAAAACTCATATTCGGTAATGAAAGCATGGTCGATTTTAGAGATTTCGATATCGGATATTTTGTATTTCCATTCTAGGAACTCAACCGTGTGCTTTAATGAGGTGGTATATCGTTCCAGTGTTCCCGGCGCATATTCTCTACCTACTAATTCTTTGATTTTATTATTGTGATCTTTGAAAATAGGGATGAGGGTCATTTGGCGCTCACCGGTACCGAACAATTCATTCTTAAGATTTTCAGAAGTTAATATGATGTCTTTTTTGAATAACTTTTTCTCCGCTTCGAGGACCTTGCTTTTTATATTTTCAAGGTGATTATTTATTGAACGGGTATCCTCAGTGGAACCCTTCACTTTCGACCCTTCATTAGACCATCTTTCTGGATTAACAAACTTACTGCTGCTAAACTCAAATCGTTTGGTTAGAATTGTCACACGGACATAAATAGGGCAGATGCCTTCAATATTGGCTTTTGATCTTTTGATGTAAAAGAGAACTGATACGGATGTATTCATGGCTGGTAACCTTTAAGTTATTATTAAATTTAAACTTTAAAATAGTTTCACGCAAGATGTTTAAATTATGAACATCTGATTGAACAGCTACCTGTTTAATGAATGAACAGTAGCGGAATATGTCTTTTTTTTGAGAGGTGTCACTAAAAGTTTTAATTTTCTAGTGACACCTCAAAAGACACCTAAGTTTTGAGATTTAATGAATAATTTGATATACCGTAAATGAAAAAACCCCCCTAAATCATAAGATTTAGAGGGGTTTGCTTCGTTTTGTATTTCTACCGGCGGAGAAAGAGGGATTCGAACCCCCGGACCTGTTACAGTCAACAGTTTTCAAGACTGCCGCATTCGACCGCTCTGCCATTTCTCCAGTCTGTTGCTTTCATTACCTGATTGCGAGTGCAAATATAAGAACCTTTTTTGGTTATACAAATGTATTTTTAGAAAAAAAGTATCTATTTTTAGAAGTGGTTTTTAAAGGTTTCATTTTCTTAGCTTTAGCATCGTTTTTAATTTAATAAATAAGATAAAAAAAATTAATAACTGACGTATTCTGTTATTTCTAGGCCGTAACCAATCATTCCTACTCGTTTTCCCGGTTCCGTATTAGACACTAATCGTATTTTTGAAATATCTATATCGTGAAGTATTTGCGCTCCGATTCCAAAATCTTTACTGTCAATTTTGATTTTTGGTGCTTTTATTTCTCCTTCAGCCTGTAAAATTTTAAGCTCTGCAAGGCGATTCAATAAATTAACAGATTGCATGTCTTGATTGATAAATACAATAGCACCTTTTCCTTGTTCGTTAATCACCTTGAACATATCATCAAGTTGCTGGTCAGCATTGTCCGTCAAAGTACCTAACAGATCATTATTAACTTGTGAAGAATGTATTCTTGTTAAAACAGCTTCTCCTAAATTCCAAGTTCCTTTTGTTAATGCAATATGAATTTGTTTGTTGGTGGTTTGCTGATAAGCTCTTAAACGAAAAGTGCCAAAACGAGTTTGAATATCAAAATCATCTTTCTTGATAATTAGACTATCGTGCTGCATTCTATAAGCTACAAGATCTTCAATCGAAACTAATTTTAAATCAAATTTATTAGCAACTTTTATTAATTCAGGCAAGCGCGCCATGGATCCATCCTCATTCATGATTTCTACAATAACACCAGCTGATTTGAAACCCGCTAATCGCGCAAAATCTATGGCGGCCTCTGTATGTCCAGTTCTTCTCAAAACGCCTCCTTGCTTAGCAATTAATGGGAATATATGTCCCGGTCTGGCTAAATCATGCGGCTTGGTTTCAGGATTAGTCAATGATAAAACGGTTTTTGCTCTATCAGCTGCAGAAATTCCTGTTGTCACGCCATATCCTCTTAAATCTACTGAAACTGTGAAAGCAGTTTCCATTGGATCCGTATTATTAGTAACCATAACGTGTAATCCCAATTCTTTGCAACGGCTTTCTGTTAGAGGCGCGCAAATTAATCCCCGACCATGTGTAGCCATAAAATTTATCATTTCAGGGGTTACTTTTTCGGCTGCAGCCAAAAAATCACCCTCGTTTTCACGACCTTCATCATCAACAACGATAATAATTTTACCCTGACGAATATCTTCTATAGCTTCTTCTATTGTGTTGAGTTGTATATTATTTATATTCATTTGTACAATTAATTTTGTGGTGGAAATATTTTTTTAAATATCTTTTGAAATGGAGCCAAAATAACATCAATATTTATTAATCCAATGTCATTTGTTGCTCTATATGTTAGTATAATTGCTAGTGGCGTTAATAGTATTGAGGATAACCAAGCTCCTAAAAACGGTGTCATTCCATTTTCCTGAGCAATTCTTTTACCAAAAGTGTTTATAAAGTGAAAGGTTATGAAAATTAAAATAGCAAAAACAATTGGCAATCCTAATCCTCCTTTTCTAATAATAGCACCTAAAGGGGCTCCTATGAAAAACATTAGAAAACAGGCAAAAACAATGACAAATTTATCGTAAAAAGCTAATAAGTGATTGTTTATGTTTTTTTGCTTATTTTTTAATTCTATTTCAGTTGTATCTATCGCATAAATAGTGCTACTGATTGTACTACTAGCAATTTTCAATATTTCTATTTGTTCCGATTTTGTGTAAATAGATAAAATATCTTTTGGAAGTGATTTCCCCTTTTTTAGGTCTTTTTTGTTGCTAACAGGAATTCTTATTCGGGAATTACTGTTTTCCGAAAACGAAATAATATCATTTTTTAAATTTTTGTTTAAAGAATCTAACGTATAATTTAATTCATTTACAGTCAACATTGTATTGGTATTTGCTACGCTTTCATCATTAACATCTACATTGTTTAATTCTGATAAATCAATGTTGATAATATGTTTTTTAAAAGAACTTTTTATGAAAGGCATTTTATTTCGATCCTCATATTTTTTAGGAACAATATCTTCATAGTAGTTTCCATCATTCAACACTAATTGCAAAATACTAGATTTCTCACTACTTATTAATTCTCCATCTTTAGCTGTGATTACCGTTTTGCTTCCGTCACCAACATTTGATTTTTTATGAATAGTCACACCGGTGAGAATGTTGCCGTTATCACCCGTTTTTTTATTTACTTTAATATTATAAAAACCTACATCGCTAAATTGTCCTTCAGTTATGGCTAAAGCAGGTTTTACTTGAGCAATATTTTTTCTGAAATTGATAAATTTGTACTCCGCGTAAGGAATAACATTATTTGAAAAAAGAAATGCAACAATACTTAACAAAACAATGAATACCGTCAAACTTCTCATAGCCCTTTGCAACGAAATGCCTGATGATTTCATCGCAGCAAATTCATAATTTTCGGCTAAATTGCCAAAGGTCATTATGGAAGATAACAAAATTGAAAGTGGTAATACCAATGGTACAATTCGCGGCATTGAAAATGCCAGAAATTTTATGATCATCAGTAAATCTAAGTCTTTACCTGCTAGTTCGGCTATGAATAACCAAACCGTTTGAAGTATAAATATAAAAAATAAGATGACAAATACCGTGGTAAATGTAGTCAGGAAAGTTTTTAATAAGTATTTGTCAAGAATTTTCACCTAATAAATTAATCTAATTTGTTGATGTAGTAATTTGGATATTTACTACTTGCAAATGTAAATTGATTTTTTGACAAAGGTTGGTTGGTTTTAAAAGAATTCACCGTTAAAGTTGTTTTTGTACCTTTTTTACCTATTTCAATTAAATTATAAATATGTTTTGTTTGTACATCGATCCCTAATAATATTTCTTTCCTTTGGTCTTTTGTGTTCAACGGAATCAATTTTATATACTGAATTTTGCGACCTCTGACATTCTGCAAAACATCCATTGAGTATTTATAACCGCGATTAAAAAAGGTTAGCATTTTTGAAGGAGTGATCGCATTGTCATCTTGATCATTAACTGTTGAAATGGTGATTTCTTCATCTTCTGGAACAATAGTGTAGTTTTTCTTTCCGTCATAAATTTTAGTGACTCCCATAAAATTTAAAACATACTGGTTTCCTTTCATCGTAACATTACCTTTGCTTTCTTGGTTAATGTTTTCTTTTGAGTTATTTAAAGAATATTTAAAGTCAATTATTATTGTATTGTAGCTTTTTACTTTTGCAGTAACTTGGTCTAAAAGATCTTTTGCCTTTCTGTCCTGAGCTTGTACGGCAAAACTAAAGAACATTAAAGTGGCTAAAAGAATAAGTCTTTTACTCAAGTTTTTTAAATTGCTTTTTTTGAATTCCTTCATTTCTTTGCTTTTACTTGAGTTTTGAATCTTTGATTTCATGTTGTTAATTATTTTGTTCATTGTTGAAAAATTGATCAAGAGAACTCATATCTAGAATGTTTACACTGCGGGCTTTACTTCCTTCAAAAGGGCCCACGATTCCCGCAGCTTCCAGTTGATCTATCAAACGGCCTGCTCTGTTATAACCCAGTTTTAGTTTTCTTTGTAGTAACGATGCTGAGCCTTGTTGTGCATTAACTATTATTTCGGCGGCTTCTCTAAACAAAGTATCTCTATCAGATATGTTTATATCAAGATTAATGCCACTTTCCTCACCAACGAATTCTGGGAGTAAATAAGCGGTAGCGTATGCTTTTTGTGCTCCAATGAACTCTGTGATTTTTTCCACTTCAGGTGTGTCTATAAAGGCACATTGTACCCGCACTACGTCATTTCCATTGGTGTAAAGCATGTCGCCACGACCTATCAATTGATCTGCACCTTGCGTGTCAAGAATGGTTCTGGAATCAATTTTTGAGGTAACTCTAAAAGCAATTCGAGCAGGAAAATTAGCTTTTATCAAACCCGTAATTACATTTACAGAGGGTCTTTGTGTGGCTATAATCAAATGAATTCCAATTGCGCGCGCAAGCTGTGCCAATCGTGCAATAGGAACTTCAACTTCCTTTCCTGCTGTCATAATCAAATCGGCAAACTCATCGACAACTAATACGATATACGGTAAAAATCGGTGTCCATTTTCAGGATTTAATTTTCGCGCTTTAAATTTATCGTTGTATTCTTTGATATTACGCACCATCGCATCTTTGAGCAAAGTATAACGATTATCCATTTCTACGCAAAGCGAATTCAACGTATTGACTACTTTTGCATTATCAGTAATGATGGCATCATCCATATCAGGAAGTTTTGCTAAGTAATGTCTTTCAATTTTATTAAAAAGTGTTAACTCTACTTTCTTAGGGTCTACCAGAACAAATTTAACTTCTGCAGGATGTTTTTTATATAATAGTGATGTTAGAACCGCATTTAAACCAACAGATTTTCCTTGACCAGTAGCGCCAGCCATTAATAAGTGAGGCATTTTGGCCAAATCAACTACAAAAGTCTCGTTCGAAATTGTTTTTCCAAGAGCAATTGGTAATTCCATTTCAGCTTCTTGAAATTTAGCAGAACCAATAACACTTTTCATTGAAACCATTGTTGGGTTCTTATTAGGAACTTCAATTCCTATTGTACCTTTCCCTGGAATAGGAGCGATGATCCGTATTCCTAAAGCAGAAAGTGACAACGCAATGTCATCTTCTAAACTTTTTATTTTTGAGATTCTAATTCCAGCTTCTGGTACAATTTCATATAATGTAACGGATGGTCCTACAGTAGCTTTTATCTGTGCAATTTCTATTTTATAATTGCGAAGCGTATCAACAATTCTGTTTTTATTTTCTTCTAATTCTTCCTGATTAATGGTGATTCCTCCGGTTGAATATTCCTTCAACAGATCGATTGTAGGGAATTTATAGTTAGATAAATCTAAAGTTGGATCAAATAAACCAAAATCAGCCACCAAACGAGAAGCTAAATTTTCTTCTATAATATCCTCTTCTGGTGCCGTTTCAATAACAAAAGTATCAACGGGAGCAACGATCTCTGGAGGAACTATTGGAGTGATTTCCATAGCAAGAGGTTTATTTATCGGTTCCCGATTAATGTTCGATGCACTATTTATAGTTGGTTTTAACGCTTCTTTATTAATTTCAAATTGGCTGCCATTTATTTTCAAGTGAATGCTGTCCTCTTCTTCGGTTACAGCAAATTCTTCTAAATTATATCCGCCTTTCTCGTTTTTTATAAGACTGCTTGTTGCTAAATCAGTCTTTATTTCCTGTTTTGTTTGATTAAAAAAAGATTGAATTTTTTCAGGCGAAATTTTAAGTTTAAAAATTAAATAGATAATTAATCCAAAAACTAAAATTAATAAAGTTCCCGTTTTACCAATATAATCTTGTAAAAAAGAATTCAATTCATAGCCAATTACGCCGCCTAATTCGGGTGCTGATGTAGCAAAAAAACCAAATAATACCGATAAAACGATACACACAAATAAATCCCAAAACCAAATATTTTTTAGTTTCCTTAAGGAGAGACCTACGATCATATAAATTCCCGTCAACAAAAATAATCGGACAAATATAAATGCAGCAAGTCCAAAACCATTGTAAATTAATAGATCTGCTAAAAAAGCACCAAATTTTCCTAACCAATTTTGAACGATTTCCTCGCGATTCGTTAAGGCATTTACTGCACTTTGATCTTCTTGTCCATAAATATAAAACGAAACAAAGGCAAATAGTAAAGCAATTGAAAATAATACTAATAGTGATCCAAAAACAATTTTATGCTGTTTAGTCACCTTCCAAGAATTATTTTCCGAAGTTTTAGAATTATTTTTTTTATTTAAAGGAGGTGTTTTTGTTGATTTTGCCATTCTTGTTTTACTAATTCTTACAGGAATTTAGGTATGTAAATTATTGAACCGATTGTTATTGCCGTCAAAGCAGCAAAAAAGACAGCTCCTGCAGCAATATCTTTAATAAACCCAATTTTTTCATTATAATTGGGATGAATGAAATCTGCTATTTTTTCTAAAGCCGTATTTAATCCCTCAATGCTCAGTACTAGCCCTATTGCAAAGGTTTGGAACAGCCATTCTGTTTTTGTTATATCAAAATAAAAACCAGCGATAGTCAACAGTATGCCTATCGAAAACTGGACCATAATACTGTGTTCTGTGCTGATTAATTTTAAAGCGCCCTTAAATGCATAAGTGACGCTTTTTAACCTTCCGGTGAAGAAAGTGTTATCTTTTTGAAATTCCATCAAACTGATGTTAAAGCACTGCTAAAGCAGCTTCGTAATTTGGCTCATTTGCAATTTCAGCAACTTGTTCGGTATGGGTTACAATTCCGTTTTCGTCAACAACAATGACTACTCTGGAATGCAATCCAACTAATGGACCGTCCGTCATTTCTAAACCATTTGTTTTACCAAAATCGCCACTTTGAAAATCAGATAAATTGATCACATTATCTAGTCCTTCAGCACCACAAAAACGCTTTTGTGCAAATGGTAAATCTCTCGAAATACATAAAACAGTTGTGTTCTCTAAAGCACTCGCACGCTCATTAAAATGTCTCACTGATGCAGCGCATGTTCCTGTATCTATACTTGGAAAAATATTTAAAACTAGTTTCTTTCCAGCAAAATCATGAAGTGTAGCTACAGATAGATCTGTTTTTATTAATTTAAAATCAGTTATTTTAGTTCCTATTTCTGGTAATTCTCCAGTAGTGTGTATTGGATTTCCGCCTAATGTAATTGTTGCCATAATGCTTGTTTTTTAATGTGGCTCAAAAGTATGAAAATTATTTAAGAATTAGGTTTTAAGACATAAGATTTTGATCAGGAAATTAGAAAATCCATCCTAATAATTTTAAATAAAAAAAACGCTCAGACCAAATTTTATTTGGATCATGAGCGTTTCTAAAGTGTGTGAATTGAATTTACTTATCAATAGATCCTAAAACGCGTTTCATAAATGCGTTTAAAGCTTCTTTTTTATCGGTTCCGTTTTGAATCATTTTATGAACTTCAATTGCGCCGTACATATTTGATATCAATTCAGCAATTACATCTAGTTCTTCATCTTTTAACGAAGATAGTTCTGTCAAGGCTTCTAAAACTTCAATAGTTTCAATCACATAATCCTGATCATTTTCCTCAATAAAGTGAGTTAAATGTTTTATTACGGGTAGTTTCATAACATTTAGTTTGCAGAAATTTCACTAACTAGTTCGGCTAAAACATCTGCCTTATTGGTTTGTGTTTCGTTCAATAATTTTCCTCCCACAAAGGTAGCAAATGTTGGTAAATTAGAAACATTAGCCAGTTTTCTGGATTCAGGTGAATTTTCAGCATCTACAAAAACAAAAGTAATTGCTTCATTTTCAGTGGCCATTTTTTTGAATTTTGGCTTCATGATTCTGCAATTTCCACACCAAGATGCAGAAAATTGAACTACTACTTTTTCGTTTTTTGAAACTAAATCTTGTAACGTATCTTCGGTTAAATCGATTAACATATTTCTTTTTTTTAAAGATTAAATGGCAATCTTAATTTTAAAGTGTAATTATTTTGCCATTGAATTGAACAATAATTTGATCTTTAGTTACTCAAGTAGGATGCAACACCTTCTCTTGTAGCTGTCATAGCTTCTTTTCCTTCTTCCCAATTTGCTGGACAAACTTCACCTTTTTGTTGAAAGTGTGTAAAAGCATCAACTAAACGCAAATATTCATCTACATTTCTTCCTAAAGGCATGTCATTTACACTTTCGTGGAAAATTCTTCCTTCTTCATCAATTAAATAAGTAGCTCTGTATGTTACATTAGATCCCTCAACAATTATTGAATCGGTATCGTCGCTGTAACTAGTTGAATCAATATCAAGAATTCCAAGAATGTTAGATAAGTTTCTGTTAGTATCAGCTAGAATTGGATAGGTAACCCCTTCAATTCCTCCGTTATCTTTAGGAGTATTTAACCAAGCAAAATGCACTTCGTTTGTGTCACAAGATGCACCAATTACTATTGTATTGCGTTTTGAAAATTCTGGCAATGCAGCCTGAAAAGCATGTAATTCTGTTGGACATACAAAAGTAAAGTCTTTTGGATACCAGAACAAAAGTACTTTTTTATTGTTTTTTGTAGCCTCTTCTAAAATATTTATTTTTAAATTGTCTCCCATTTCTGACATTGCGTCAACGGCAATATTCGGGAATTTTTTTCCTACTAATGACATGATTTTTTGTTTTTGATGTTTTTATTTGATGCTGCAAAAGTAGTTCGAATCTCGACTTTTAGAAGCTGCTTTTAATTATATTTTACTATGAAGTTATAATTTATAGTTATTCTAATTCCTTTAATAAAAACAAAAAGCGTTTCAGTTACACCAAAACGCTTTTTAAATAAAATTTAGACACAATAAAACTAAGTTTTAAACTGGTATTTCATTTTTGTTAGCAACTAATTGCCTAATTTTTATATTAAAGGCAGCAAAGATTAAAGTCATAAATGGACTTAAAATATTAAAAAATGCATAAGGCAGGTAATCTAATGTTGTCACACCTAAAGTTCCTGATTGGTAGGCTCCACAAGTATTCCAAGGAATTAAAACAGAGGTTACCGTTCCGGAATCTTCTAATGTTCTACTTAAATTTTCAGGAGCTAAACCTTTATTTTTGTATGCTTTTGCAAACATTTTACCGGGAACAACAATAGCTAAATATTGATCTGAAGCAGTAATATTTAGCGCTAAACAACTTCCTACAGTCGACGCAAATAATCCAAAAGTAGTATGGGCTAATTTTAAAAGTGCTTTACTGATTGTGGCTAAAGCACCAATTGCATCCATAACTCCGCCAAAAACCATTGCACAAATAATCAACCAGATGGTTCCCAGCATTTTTTGCATCCCTCCTGAAGTAAACAAGTCTACAAGGGTTTTATTTGATGTAGGAATGCTAACGGTTGTAGTAATCGCGTCCATAATTCCTTTGTAGCCGGATTGTATCGTCATGTTATCAACACCGGCAATTTGATTTATAATGTGCGGTTGAAATAAAATTGCAAATATTGCAGCCAAGAGCGTCCCAGCTAAAAGAGCAATCAACGGCTCTGTTTTCTTGATGATTAATCCAATAACAATTATTGGAACTAAAAATAACCATCCAGAAATGGTAAACGAACTTTCAATATCAGTCAACAGTGTTTTTATATCTACATCGCCTTTAATATCAACTGTTAATCCCAGAATAATAAACAAAAGTAATGTAATGATGTAGGTAGGAATTGTTGTCAAGGTCATGTATCTGATGTGTGTAAACAAATCTGTACCAGCCATAGCAGGAGCAAGGTTAGTCGTGTCTGACATGGGCGATAATTTGTCTCCAAAATAGGCTCCTGAGATTACGGCTCCTGCCACCATTCCTAGATCAAAACCCAATGCCCCACCAACACCGATTAATGCAATACCTACCGTTGCACTTGTAGTCCAAGAACTTCCGGTAGCAATAGAAATTATAGAACAAATTAATAATGTCGCTGGCAAAAATACGGCTGGGCTCAAAATTTGTAAACCATAATAAATCATTGACGGTATGATCCCGCTAACCAACCAAGTTCCAGCCAATGCGCCAACCATAAGTAAGATCAGAATTGCTCCTACGGTTGATTTGATATTCTCGGCCACTTCATCAATCATTTTTTGATACGTAACCTTATTAAAAAAACCAACAATTGCAGCAACAGCTCCTCCCAGTAGCAGTACAAATTGATTGCTCCCGCTTAAAGCATCATCACCATAAACATACACATTAAAACCTAACAGAATGATAAGCGCAACAACAGGAATCAACGCTTCTCCTATTGATAATTCTTTATTTTTGTTGATTTTCACATCCATTTTTAAGGGTTTGAGTGTGCAATATAGATAAAAAATAGCCTTGTATCCTAAAGGAATTTCTGGATCAGTTTTGATTTTCTGTCGATTTTACCACCAATATTTTTTAATTAAACCGATTGATATTCAAGATATTTCCGAATTTGTTTTGGGCTTTTATTATCGTTAGAAGCGATAGCTAACAGAAAAATAAAATTATACGTAAATTCCATTTAAATTGTCGTAATATGCACAGGAAGAGCTCCTTTGCATTTCATATTTTCCAGCAATTGATGTGCTGCCGTTTCCTGAAACTCTTTAAAATTCTGATACACTTGAACGATTCCTGCAGTAGCGCTTAAGTTAGGAATTACCTGTAATGCGTATGGGTTGCCAAAGACGTATAAAAAACATTTTTTTGAAACAAATAATCTTTCTAAATACTTCAATATGGCATCTTCAATGTCAAAATTGTTCATTGGTTTTGCTTTTGTAACAAATAAAGCAATAAGAATAGTATCAAAATCAACAAGGGCTCGATCTAGTTCATTGAATATTAAATCACCTCCGGTTTCAAAACAAAATTCAGGAGAAGTCAAAGCGGGGGACAAACTTTTAAAAAATGAATTTTCAGTGTTTTTATAAATACTTATTTTAGCTAGTTTTGCTCTTTTTTTTGCATCAAAAATGGCAATAGTATTTTGATTGTCTTTTACTTTTGTAATGCAGTTTTGAGCAATTTTTGTATTTAATTTAGAAGTGGTTTCAAAATCAAAATCACGGTCGGAAAGATTTGGCAAATTCAGTTTTCCATTTGTAATTCCTGCTTTTTGTTTGCATTTCCAGATGCGTTGAAAACTGGCTTCTATTCGCTCCGGATTTGCGTTTTTTAGGATTTCTTGAATGCCTTCTGGTACGTTTTCGGCAAAGCACAACACATCATTTCCGGCATTAAAAGCTTCCCATTCCAGTTGCCCTTTTTTGTCGTATAACTTAGAAACACTGTGCATATTCAAAGCATCCGAAATTACTAAACCATCATAGCCCAATTGCTTTCGCAAAAGCGTTTCTATAACTAATTTTGATAACGTTGCCGAAGTATTTTTTCCTTCATTTAAAGCGGGAACAGCTAAATGACCAATCATAATCGAATCGACATTGTTCTCAATTCCTTTTATAAATGGAACCAATTCATTCGCTAATAACTCCTCTAGCGTTTCTTTTAAAACCGGTAATCCTAAATGCGAATCGACATTGGTATTTCCGTGTCCGGGAAAATGTTTAAGACAGCCTAAAATCCCAACATCATTCATTCCCTTTAGATATTCCAATGCAAAATCAGCGACTTTTTCTTTATTTTGACCAAAAGAACGATAGCCAATTACGGGATTATTAGGGTTATTATTAATATCGGCTAATGGTGCCAAATTATAATGAATCCCCACGGATTTTAAGTCCAAACCTATTTGTTTTCCAACCTCGTAAACTAAATGTTTTTCACTGTCAGGTAAAGCGCCAAGGGTAATCGCATACGGATATTGCGGTGTTTTCTCGACACGCATGGCCAATCCCCATTCAGCATCAATACTCATCAATAATGGAGTCGTAGCACACTTTTGATACCTGATGATAAGTTCCTTCAAACGTTGATAACTATCATCATTCAAGACTATCTTTTTCTTAGTTTCATAATTTGTAGCAGCGCTGGCTCGGCTGTGAAAAAAAGTCAATCCGCCTATATTGTGATATTTGATTAATCGTTCTGTAGCCTGAATATTTTCCTCGGTATCATTGATGAAAACAGCTGGGAAGAAAAATTGTCCTATTTTTTGTTCTAATGTCATTTTGAAATGAATGTGATTTTAATTTTAAACAGATAAGTCATGTAAGTCAAATTCTAAAAAATAAAATATTTCATTTGGGTATTTACAAAAAAAAGCCGTGTTAGAGTAGTCGTGCTCATATGACTTATGTGATAAAAAAAACTATTTTGTTTCTTTTTGTTCGGTTTTCTTTCCATAATTGGCAGGAAAAATTAAGAATCGCGATAAAATTAATCCTGGGATGGTTGCTAAAAACACCCAAATAAAGAAATTACCATAGCCCAAATATTCTTGAATAAATCCGCTCAACATTCCCGGAAGCATCATTCCTAAAGCCATAAATCCGGTTGCAATAGAATAGTGGGAGGTTTTTGATTCTCCGTCAGCCACATAAATCAAATACATCATGAAAGCGGCAAAACCAAAACCGTAGCCAAATTGTTCTGCAATTACCGTTGCGTAAATATAGAAAACGGAGCCAGGATGAAAATGGGACAATAATATGAATCCTATAATAGGCAAGTGCATGGCTAAAATCATGGGTAACATCCATTTTCCTAATCCATCTCTGGAAATGACAATACCACCTAAAATCCCACCAACAGTCAGTGAAATAACGCCAAAAGACCCATATATAACGCCAACATCCTGCGTGGTTAAGCCCATGCCGCCAGCAGTTACAGGATCAATCAAAAAAGGAGTCAGCATTTTTAATAACTGTGATTCTCCTAATCTAAATAATAGAATGAAAGCTAAAACTAAACCAATTTGCTTCTTTTGAAAAAAAGTAGCAAAAACAACTCCAAAGCTTTTATTTGGCACCGATTCTGCTTTTGCCTCTGCAATTTTTGCTTCTATTTTTGGAGTAGAAAAATAATTATAAATGGTGATTACAGTCATAATCAATCCCACAACAACCATCGTGTAGGACCACGCTTTTTGTTTATCGCCATATTCTTGTTCCAGATAACCGGCAATGACCACGATTAGTCCGTTTCCGGTAAGCAGGGAAAGTCGGTAAAATGTACTTCTAATGCCAAGGAAAAAAGATTGTTGCTCTTTCTCTAAAGCCAACATGTAAAAGCCATCACTTGCTACATCATTCGACGCAGATGCAAATGCGGCAACCCAAAAAACGGCTAAACTGACCACGAAAAAATTACTCAAAGGAATCGTTAAACCCACAAGTAAAAAAGCAACAGCAATTAGCAATTGCATGCTTAAAAACCATTTTCTTTTAGTTGAATAGAGATCAATAAATGGGCTCCATAATGGTTTTATTACCCAAGGTAAATACAGTAAGCTGGTATAAATCCCAATATCCTCATTGTTGATTCCTAGGTTTTTATACATAATCACCGAAACCGAAATAATAATAGCATAAGGCAATCCGGAAGCAAAGTTTAAAACGGGAATCCAATACCAAGGTTTATTGTCTGTTTTCATTTAAGGCAAATTATATTCAATTAAAATTATAGCGTAAAGTTGACAAAAGTGGCTTCACTTTCATTGCCATAAAAATCGATGAATGTAATGGCGCAGGAATTATTTTTATCTAATTTATAGGTCGGAATTACTATCTCAATCGGATTTTTCTCGTTGAAAGCAATTTTGTTGATGATTTGACTCGGATCATTCACATCAATTTGTGTTTTAAGTGTCGATCCGTAAACCATTACATAACGCACTTGGCTATTTTCAGGATAGTCTACATTAAAACTTGATGATAAAGCATTTTTGACTAGTGTATTTGCCTTTGGAACCACTTGTACTTGCTTGACGAAATTTGGAACAACATAGGGAAGTGCCGGATATTTGTATTGGTTGTTTTCCAGTAATCGAGTCACACTTTGATTTTTATTCAAAAATGACTTGGCACTAAAAAAAGCATTTCCCTGAATGTTTTTGTAGGATCGGGTTATATCTATTTGATTTGGGATTTCATATGGATTATTCCACCTTTTGTCAGAGTCAGTATTGATTTTATAGGTTCCGTTACCAATATAGATGGCCGTATTCGTTGAGTTCTCTGACCACCAACGCAACAATTTAGAATAAGAAGCTTTAGGATGATCCATACTCCAATATAACTGTGGAACGAGGTAATCAATCCATTTGTTTTCCATCCATGCTAAAGGATCAGCAAATAAATCATCATAATTAGTTTGCCCTGATTCCGTTTCTGAACCTCTTGGATCTACTGATTTATTTCTCCAGACGCCAAACGGGCTAATACCAAATTGTACCCACGGTTTGATGTTTTTGATCGATATTGAAACACTTTTTACAAAATCATTCACATTTTTACGTCTCCAATCAGCCAAACCCAGTCCGTTTCCATATTGTTTGAAAGATTCAGTATCATCAAATAATTCTCCTTTTATTTTATAAGGATAAAAATAATCGTCAAAATGGATGGCATCAATATCATAATTTGCAACGACTTCTTCAACAATAGCTGTCAAATGACTTTGAACTTCAGGCAAGGCCGGATTGTAATAATATTTTCCACCATATTTAATCATCCATTCCGGATATTTAAAATAATCATGTTCTGGACTCAAAAGAGAAGTATTGTAGTCCATCGTGGCGCGGTATGGATTCATCCAGGCATGAAATTCAAAACCTCGCGCATGGGTTTCAGCAATCATCCACGCTAATGTATCAAAATAAGGTTTTGGGGCTTGTCCTTCTTTCCCGGTCAAAAATCGGGACCAAGGCGCTAATTTTGTTGGATAAAAAGCATCTCCTACACTTCTAATTTGAACAATTACGGCATTGTAGTTTAGTTTTTTATAGGCCTCTAAAATCTCAATATAGTCTGCTTTTTGTTTGGCAACATTATCAGTACTGGTTTTTGGCCAGTCAATATTTACTACGGTAGCAATCCAAACGGCTCTAAATTCATTTTTTGGATTGGTAGCCAATGCTTGTGCAGTACCATTCCAAAAAGAAAATAAAAGAAACGTAATAAGCAAAAGAGCGTGCTTGTAATTTTTCATTAGAGTATTGTTTATAAAGTATTCAAAAATAGTTTTTTTAGTGAAATTTATCTGCTAAAATGGTTTTAAAATTCGACTTTTTTTAGCAGCTCAATTTCTTTGCCAAATTTTTCTAAAGCGTTGAAAAATATTGTTTTTAATGTATTTAAATTTGACTGGATCTTTTTGATTTTTTCTTATTCGATTTTTCACTTTATAATACGGTATATTTTTATATTTGTGAAAATAACAGCAATTTACTCCACTACATGTCAATTACGCTTCAATTACAAGAGTTAGCTCAATCATTAGAAGGCAGTCTTTTATATGACGATCTTAATAAAACACTTTATGCTACAGATGCTTCTGCGTACCGAATTATGCCAGTTGCTGTAGCGATTCCAAAATCAAAGGATGATATTGTTAAAATTATCCGCTTTGCAGCAAAAAATAAAATTTCAATTACGCCCAGAACTGCCGGAACATCACTGGCTGGTCAAACAGTTGGAAATGGAATAATTGTGGACGTTTCTAAACATTTCACAAAGATTCTCTCTTTTGATAAGGAGAAAAAAACAATTACCGTCGAGCCAGGAGTAATTCGGGATGAACTGAATTTATATTTAAAACCACACGGATTATTTTTTGGACCCAATACGTCGACCTCAAATCGCTGCATGATAGGAGGAATGGTAGGTAATAATTCATCGGGAACCACATCAATTCGATACGGAGTTACCCGAGATAAAATAGTAGAAATTAAAGCAATTTTAAGTGATGGAAGTGAAGCGGTATTCAAAGCAATGACTTCGGCTGAATTCATTGAAAAAACCAAAGGAAACACGCTCGAAAACTCTATTTACAAAACGATTTATGAGGAACTTTCGAATAGAGAAAACCAAAAAGAGATTATCAAGGAATTTCCAAAACCTAAAATTCACAGACGAAATACCGGTTACGCAATAGACATATTATTGAAATCAGACCTTTTTGGCGGCACAGAAAACACTATAAATCTTGGTAAACTCCTTTGCGGAAGCGAAGGAACACTGGCTTTTACTACAGAAATTACACTGAAAGCAGATGAATTGCCACCAACAAATAATGTGATGGTAGTGGCCCATTTTCATACTATTCAGGAAAGTTTAGAAGCTGTTGTTATCGCGATGAAACATCATTTGTATACCTGTGAAATGATGGATGACACGATATTGGATTGTACCAAAACTAATAGAGAACAAGCTAAAAATAGATTTTTTATTCAAGGAGAACCAAAAGCGGTTATCATGCTCGAAGTAGCTTCGTATAATAGTATGGAAGACGCCGAAGCGCAAGCGAATGATCTGATTGCAGATTTGGAAAATAATAATTTTGGATATGCTTTGCCAAAAATTTATGGAGCAGATATTGATAAAATAAATGAGTTGCGAAAAGCAGGTCTCGGACTTTTAGGCAGCATCGTAGGTGATAATAAAGCAGCTGATTCTATTGAAGATACCGCTGTCGAATTGAGTGATTTACCAAATTATATTGCCGAATTCTCAGTAATGATGGAGCGTCACGGACAAAGCGCTATTTATTATGCGCATGCTGGCGCAGGAGAATTGCATTTGCGTCCTGTTTTGAATCTAAAAACAAAGGAAGGGATACACCAATTTCGAAACATTGCAACCGAAGTAGCTGCTTTAGTGAAGAAATACAGAGGTTCCTTGAGCGGGGAACATGGAGATGGTATTGTTCGTGGTGAGTTTTTACCTTTTATGATAGGAGAAAAGAATTATGAATTACTAAAAAGAATTAAACTTGCTTTTGATCCTGATACCATTTTGAATGTGGGAAAAATTGTAAACGCTTTCAAAATGGACGAAAACCTTCGGGTGGAAGCGGGCAGATTGGAACCGGAAATACAAACGATTCAGGATTTCTCCGACAGTATGGGAATTTTACGTGCTGCAGAAAAATGCAATGGTTCTGGCGACTGCAGAAAATTACCTTCGGCTGGCGGAACTTTATGTCCCAGCTATCGCGCTACTAGAAATGAAAAAGATACGACGCGTGCTAGAGCTAATGCACTACGAGAATATCTGACACATTCAGAGAAAGACAATAAATTTAATCATGAAGAATTATATAAGGTATTTGAATTGTGTGTAAGCTGCAAGGCTTGTGCCAGCGAATGTCCCAGTAATGTAGATGTAGCGGCTTTGAAATCAGAGTTTTTGTATCACTATCAAAAAGCAAATGGATTTTCATGGCGTAATAAAATATTTGCTTTTAATGCGAAATTGAACGGATTGGGCAGTATCACACCAAAGTTTACGAATTTTATGGTGAACTTGCCTTTGGTAAAAAAAACCATGGGAATTGCTTCTAAAAGGGAAGTGCCACTTTTAGCTCCGCAAACTTTTAGAAAATGGTATGAGAAAAATTGGAACCAAGCCCCAAGTGATTCTTTTATGAATGGAAAAGTATGTTTGTTTTGCGATGAATTCACCAATTTCTATGATGTTTCGGTGGGAATCGATGCGTATGAATTATTGACAGCATTAGGATATGAAGTGATTATGGTAGATCATGAAGAAAGCGGAAGAGCTTTTATTTCTAAGGGTTTTCTGGAAGAAGCCAAAGCAATCGCCAATACAAATGTGGATGTTTTTTCAGATTATATTACTGCTGATTTTCCGTTGATAGGAATTGAACCTTCGGCGATATTGACCTTTAGAGATGAATATATTCGATTGGCAGACGATAAAGAAGGTGCCGAAAAATTAGCCAAAAATGTCTTTACCATTGAAGAGTTTTTTAAAAATGAGATTGCTGCGGGCAAAATTTGTGCAGAACAATTTTCAGATGTGGCCAAAACCATAAAAATTCATGGACATTGTCACCAAAAGTCATTGAGTACGATGGAAGCAACTTTTGCAATGTTGAATGTTCCCAAAAATAGTTCGGTTACCATTTATAATTCGGGTTGTTGTGGTATGGCGGGTTCTTTTGGATATGAAAAAGAACATTACGAAATCAGTATGCAAATGGGCGAAGATACGTTGTTCCCTAAAATTAGAGCCACAGAGCCAACAGTCGCTATTGCAGCAGCCGGAACGAGTTGTCGTCATCAGATTTTTGACGGTACGAGCAGAAAAGCCTTGCATCCGGTTACGATCCTAAAAAGCTGTTTGAAACACTAATTTCAGCACTACTTTAAATTGTTTTCACTTTTAGAAATAGTTTAATTTGACTTAATTAGTGTTTAAAAATGAACAATTTAACTTTAATAAAAAATAAACAAAAAAATAGTTAGCGAAACTCCAATAATTAAAATTGTTTTATACTTTTGGATTTTGAATATAATTTACATTATGTTCCTATTTATAGCATATAATTTACAGTGTATTGATTTTTAATGGTAAAGTTTAGTTTATGGCATCTTCAAGTTTATTTAGAAAAAAAACAGTCCAAGATATTTTAAAACAAGTCGAAAAAAGAGATGCTGACGGACATAATGCATTAGGAAAGCATTTAACGGCTCGCGATCTAACTGCCTTTGGTATTGCCGCAATTGTAGGAGCCGGAATTTTTAGTACTATTGGAAAAGCAAGTTCTGATGGAGGCCCTGCAGTTATTTTTCTGTTTTTATTTACTGCGATTGCCTGTAGTTTTGCGGCTTTTGCATATGCTGAATTTGCCTCGATGGTTCCCGTTTCCGGGAGTGCTTACACGTATTCATACGTAGCTTTTGGTGAAATAATAGCGTGGATTATTGGTTGGGCTTTGATTATGGAATATTCAGTGGGAAATATAACGGTTGCCATATCGTGGAGTGATTATTTTACGGGTTTACTCGAAAGTGGCGGGCTTCAGTTGCCACAATGGGTTCAAATGGATTTTTTGTCTGCTTCCAGAGGTTTTAATGATGCCACTGCACTGATGCAAGGCGGAAAAGAATTCGTGAACTTAAATCCTGCTTTGCAAGATGCTTATACGGCCTGGACCACTTCACCAGTTCTTGGTTCTTTTCATTTTGTAGCAGATCTTCCTGCATTACTGATTATTGTTTTGATTACCGCATTGATTTACCGCGGAATGAAAGAATCTCGAAATGCCAGTAATATCATGGTGGTTGTCAAATTATGCATCGTTCTTTTAGTTATTGCTGTAGGTGTTTTCTATGTCGATACCGCGAATTGGGATCCATTTGCACCTAATGGGGTTACTGGAGTTTTGAAAGGAGTTTCTGCAGTATTTTTTGCTTACATTGGGTTTGATGCCATCTCAACAACCGCCGAAGAATGCAAAGATCCACAGCGTGATTTACCAAGAGGAATGATGTGGGCCATAATAATATGTACTATCCTATACATCGCCATAGCCCTGGTGCTTACCGGAATGGTGCGATACGACCAATTGAATGTTGGTGATCCTTTAGCTTTTGTTTTCGAAAAGCTAAATTTAAAATGGATGTCAGGAATTATTGCTGTAAGTGCAGTTGTGGCAATGGCTAGCGTTTTATTGGTGTTCCAAATGGGTCAACCACGTATTTGGATGAGTATGAGTCGTGATGGTTTGTTACCAAAACGGTTCTCAAAAGTACATCCAAAATACAAAACACCATCATATGCGACGATAGTTACCGGTTTTGTGGTAGCAGTTCCCGCTTTATTTTTGAACTTAACACTGGTTACAGATTTGTGCAGTATTGGTACTTTATTCGCTTTTGTGCTAGTGTGTGCAGGAGTTTTAGTTTTACAAAACAGAACGGATATTCCTCGTGGAAAATTCAAGACCCCGTATGTGAATTCTAAATTTATATTGCCAGTATTAATTATTTTGGGATTGGTATTTGCCTTTGGTTACAACAAAAAGGGAACTATGGATTTCATTACCAATGAAACTCAAATTAATAGTTCAGCCGCAATAATTACATCGTTAAACAAGGAAGAAACGCAAAAAGTTTACAATTACCTGGTTACTATTGATACGAAAAACAGTACTGATGAAACTCCTGATTTAGAGCACTTATTAAGTCAATACCAACATGATGACGCAAAATATGCTGCAGTCATAGCCGGTTTGCCAATCGCTGATACGGTTAAATATGAAAGTGGTTTTAGTTTATTCAAACACAAAATTCCAATGTGGATTTTCCTGATAGTTTTGGCTGGATTATCCGTTTGGTCTTTCAAATCAAACTTGTCTTTGATTCCATTATTAGGATTAATTTGTTGTTTGTACATGATGGCAGAATTGAGTGTTTGGAACTGGATTTATTTTGGAATATGGCTTTTGATTGGGTTGGTGATTTATTTTGGCTTTAGCCGAAAAAACAGTAAACTAAATTACGTAATAACATAAAAAGATCTGGAATAGTCAGCGACTTTCTAAAGATTTTCTCCGGTCAATCGCGGGATTAAGACCTATTTAAGTCCTCTAAAAGTAATTTTAGAGGACTTTTTTGATGTTCTTGGGGATCTTTATTAAACCCCCTGAACACAAAATGAAAAGCAAATATTCTTATGAGGTTGGATAAAATCCTTGGTAGACAATTTCTTAGCAGATAATTGACGCTATCATTTTTTACCTTATTTTTATAAAAAAAATAAACAGATGATTTTTACTGCTAAACCTCTTATATTCATTAGTTTCCTTTTTTGTGTTGCTAGCTGTCAATCACAGAATTTGATTTATAAAACAGACGAAAAAATAAATTCAAGCAGCAATGACACTCTATTTGTAAATTTAAAAGAATACAGTCAAGATTTTGTGTATGACATGAAATACGCAACAACAGATAATTTCCTGAATGCAAAAGTATACGATTGTGCGGAATGTTTTTTGAGAGTAAAAACCGTTCGCGCACTTGTGGAAGCCAATGAAAAGTTCCTTGCCAAGGGCTATAAAATTAAACTTTTTGATTGCTATCGTCCTTTGGATATCCAAAAAAAAATGTGGAAAATTGTGCCCAATCCTAAATATGTGGCTAATCCTTCTAGAGGATCAATTCATAATAGAGGCGGAGCCGTAGATATAACTTTAGTCGACAGCGACGGAAAAGAATTAGATATGGGGACGGGGTTTGATTATTTTGGAGTTGAAGCCGGTCATGGTTATCCCACTGTTTCGCAAACGGTAAAAGCAAATAGAAACCTCTTGAAAACAACAATGATTAGTAGTGGTTTTAATTCATTGGATTCAGAATGGTGGCATTATAATGTAAAATCCGGGTCGATTGATCCAGTTTCTAATACTAAATGGGATTGTGAATAAAAGATTATTCGATACATTTTATGGTATTGATAAAATAGTTCTCTGGGTAGTATACCTCGTTATTTAATTCCGATTTAAATTCTTTTTTCATAATAATATCTTCTGTTTCGGTCATATATTTGATTCGCATCATGGAAACGGGAGATTTTTTTAATTCTTCAAAGCTGTCTTTCATGAACATAAAAACTGCTGAATTGATTCTATTATCATAACCATTATCATCACGAATAAGGGTTCCGCAATTTTCTTGATCGGTGTGAATCATTGTAATTATTTTACCATTGTTGAGTTGCAAAAACAATTTAGAATTTTTATCAAAACAATTTGCTTTAATAAAACCTTTACTTTTTTGGATAAATTGAATGTTTAATGTTGGTAATCCATCCGTTAAAGCAAGTGAATAAAAAATAAAACTGGAGTTATCAGCAAATTTTTTCTCACTAATCATATATTCTTTTGTTGCTTTGTATGTTCCTATGGAATCCGTAATGTTTTCGCTGTATTCACATGGTTTTTGAGCAAAAAGAGTCAAACTGAAGAAAAAGAAAGTAAGTGTAATTATGGATTTCATTTTTGTTATATTTTGGTGCAAATTAAAACTATTTTATGATTATTGGCATCAGTTGTAAAAAAACTATATAAATTTCCTCCATCTTTTATTTTCCATTTTTTGCGAATGCTTTCTACGCTATCAGGAAAATTTCGTGTAGTGATATTGGCTTTTGTGTTTTCTAAAAAAGTTTTCATCGCTGTTTTACTATATTCAAAAGTTTTTTGAATTTCAAAAACACGACCTGGAAAAGGAATTAAGTGTTCAGAAGTATACAAGTGCGAATGTTTGTGAAGCTTGTTGACCTTATAAAATGATCCCACTTCATCAAATCCACCGGATTTCATAATAGCACTATTGGGTTCATATAAGTAGGTTTGGGGTAAGCTAAGATTTGGAAACCCATCATCATTGTTCATGATAAAATCAAAAGTTTCATTTTTATCCTTCGCAATATTGATAGTTTTAATGCGTACTGGTCCTGCATAGTCCGCATGAAGTTCCCATAGAAGTTCCTTTACCTCGTTTTCAACAGCTACAATATGTATTTGTTTCACATGTGGTAATTCTGCTAATCCAGCGGTAATGTCAAGAATAGGCGCTGTTTTTATCAGAATAGCATTTGTGTTTTTAAAGTAAAAAGTTAGATTTTCGGGAACATTTGGCAAACAATCTTTAAGCATGAATACTTTTCCTTTAGTATCATTTCTTCTGGAGGGATCTATATAAATCCAGTCCCAGTTTGTTTTTAAATGGGCTAATGCTTCCAGGCTATCGCCAGCGAAACAAGTAATGTTAGGTGCTTTTAAGCACTCAAAATTGTGTTTCACGATTTGAGATAATTCGGTATTAATTTCGCAATGAACCACTTCTTTAATTTTTTGTGCAAAATAAAAATCATCTACCCCAAAACCTCCTGTTAAATCAATTAAACGGTCACCAGAAACTATAGAAGCTTTGTAAGAAGCTGTTTTTTCGGAAGAGGTTTGTTCTATTGAAAGTTTGCTTGGATAAATAATGTTTTGGGACATAAACCAAATCGGTAATTTATTTTTTGCTTTAGTCTTTGCTTCAATTTGGTTCAAAATTGAAATCCAATCTACATCAGGAAATGGATTTTTTTGGAGTGCTAGTGTCGCTATATTTGTACCAATATTAGTATTGATAAAGACTTGTACTTTGGGATTTAGAATCGGAAAATCCAAAATTAAAGGTCTTTAGTTAATAATTGAATAATCTTATTCTCCGGAAAAAATTCTTTTCCTATGACCTTCATTATTGTGTACAAAGGAACTGCAACAATCATTCCCAATATTCCAAAAAGAAAACCGGCGATCAGGATCACCAAAAATATTTCTAAAGGATGTGAACTGACACTTTTTGAAAAAATAATTGGTTGAGATAAATTGTTATCAATAATCTGAACGATCCAGAAACCAATAAGAACATAAATAGTGGTAGGTAAAATATCAGATTGAAAGTCACTACCTAAATTACTGATCATTGTCAAAATTGCGGCTAATACAGATGCAATTAATGGACCTATATAGGGTATTATATTTAGGATGGCACATAAAAAAGCAATAACAAATGCATTAGGAATGCCAAAAATGACCAGAACAATCAAATACAAAATGAAAACGATAAATAGTTGAAGCAATAATCCAATAAAATAACGAGATAGTAAGTGGTTTATTTTTTCTATGGAATGTAAAACTTGGACTTCATGGCTATTAGGAATTAATTTTTTTGCTCCTCTAAGAAACATGGATCGATCTTTTAAAAAGAAAAAAGTAATAAAAAGTACCGAAGCTAATCCCATACCAAAACTGCTGATCGTTCCCAAAATTGCATTTAGAAAATTTGGAATAATATTAAAATTTATTTTTGAAGTAATGTTGGCTTCCTTCAGCATTTGTGAAGAATCAATTTGGTGACTTTCTAAAAATACTGCAATCTGATGGGATAACTGGGTTATGTTTTTTTCAATTTCAGCTGTATTAAGCAAAGATAAGTTTTGTCCTTGGGATAAAATTAATGGAATAAACATCATTATGAATCCGAAAATAAGCAGGATAAAAATAAATAAAGTTGTAATAGTAGCAAAGAGATGATTGAATTTTAGTCTTCTTTTGAAAAAATCAGAAATTGGATATCCAATCAATGTGAGTATAGAAGATACTACAAGATAAATTATAACCGATTGAATTTGGTAAAAAAACAACAGAACCAAAGCACTTACAACTACGGTAAGAAGTGCTCGAACGATGCCGTTAGAAATGGTTTTAGAAGTAATCATAGCAGTAAATTTGGGGCCAAAGATAAAAAAAACTCGCTAACATGTAGCGAGTTTTAAATTCTAAAAAACTAAAAATTATATTCCGAAACCTGCTCTAGCTCCACCAGAAACAAAAAGAGCATCCATTCTTGATTTTTGTCCACTTGTAAACATGTACATTCCTCTATCATCTGTGTAATCCATATAGTTCATGGTCATTTCTACTGGAGTACCAGTACAAGTGCTGTAATGAGGGTAAGCTGGAACACCATAATTTGCAGTGTTGTGTGTAGGTGTGTCAGAAACTAAATCGCTACCACAAGTAGCATCACCCCAAATGTGACGTAAGTTCATCCAGTGTCCTACTTCATGAGTTGCTGTTCTTCCTAAATTATAAACTCCTGAAACTGTACCTGTACGTCCAAAAGCGTTATTGTCCATAACTACTCCGTCCGTAGCAGCAGCTCCACCAGGAAATTGTGCATAACCAAGAATACCACCACCCATATTACAAGACCACATGTTTAAAACTGTTGATGGTGTTGTTGGAGCAATTCCTTTTGCCGATTTTTTCATGGCATCATTTGTTGACCAAGAAGTTGTTGTTGTAGCTCTTCGAACTACGTTTTGCAATACAAATGTGATTCCAATGTTAGCTTTTACTCCTGAGAATAAAGTAGGAACACTACTGTAATCAGAGTTGGCAGCATTAAAATCTTCATTTAAAACATCTATTTGAGATTGTATTTGCGCTAAAGAAATGTTTTCAGCAGCAGTTTTGTACAAAACGTTTACTACTACCGGAATTTCAACTTTTCCGTTTACTAATCGACTAGATAGCATTGCTTTTTCAGTAAAAGCTTCAATTTTATTCATTCTCAAGGCTAAAGTTGGGTCTGCTTTCATTTGTGCAGCTAGAACTTCTTGGGAGGCACAACCGCGTTGCAATATAGTACTTGCTTCTGGCATTATTTCTGTTGAGTCATTTTGACAAGAGAAAAGCATTAAAAAAGCAGCAACTGGTAAAATAATCTTTTTCATAATGGGTTTGTTATAAATTAATAGATTTGGTTAATTATTTCACAATTTTATAACAATTTTTTCATAAAAAAAATTAAATTTTAGTTTTTTATCTAAAATAGACTGTTTGCGTAGCATTATACTACACTTGTTGTTTTTTTCTTGTTTTTATTTTTAAGTAGTTTCTTTCAAATGCGTTTGTTTTGTATAAATTTATTTTTTTTCGTTGATTATATCACAATTTCATGCTAATAATAGTAACTATTGCTAATTTTAATATGAATATCTTATTAGTTGGTTTTTCTTAAATAGTTGTTAATGTGTGATTTAATTTGAGCTGAATAAGATTTCTTTTCAAAATAGCGATCATTAAACCAGAGAAACAGACATTAATTACAAAAATTATATGTGTTTTGTCAAGCGGGAAATAACAGTAAATTATAAAATTTTATTAATGATTTAGCCGTAAAAAAGACAAGTTTCTAGCCAAAGAAGTGTTTGTGAAATTCAGGTTTTGCACATTTGAAAAAACAGGTGTAGGGCGGAATTAATTATTAAAAATATAATTCATAATATTAGCCCCCATTTTTAATGCTTTTTCGCGAACCGCTGCTGGATCATTATTGACCTCAGGATCTTCCCAACCATCCCCTAAATCAGATTCGTAGGTGTAAAGGAGTACTAATTTATTTTCTATAAAAAGTCCAAAAGCTTGAGGTCGTTTACCGTCGTGTTCGTGTATTTTAGGCAATCCGTTTGGGAACGAAAATGGTTTTTGAAAAATGACATGACTAGAAGGAAGCTCCACTAGATTATTATTTGGAAATATTTTTTTGATTTCTTTTCGGATGTATTGATCCAATCCATAGTTATCATCAATATGAAGAAATCCACCAGCTTGTAAGTATTTTTTTAGATTATCTGCAGCAGCATCACTAAAAACTACATTTCCATGACCTGTAATATGCACATAAGGATACGAAAGTAGGTCAGGACTATCAGGCTCAACAGTTGCGGGCTTCGGTTTTATTTTGGTATTAATAGTAGCATTGCAATATTTTATCAAATTAGGCAATGAAGTTGGATTTGCATACCAATCACCACCACCACTGTATTTTACTAATGCAATTTCTTGCGAAAACAATGGTGTTGAAAAGATCAACAGTAGATAAAATAGATTCCTCATAATTAATGAAATCAGTGATTCTTAGTCCTCATTAATGAATACCACACTGTGACAGGCAACAATTGCCGCGGTTTCTGTTCTTAATCTGGTATTTCCCAAAGAAACAGCAGTAAAATCATTCTCTAGAGCTAATGCTATTTCTTTTTCTGAAAAATCGCCTTCAGGACCTATAAGTAATGTAATATCTTCATTTGGTTTCAAAACGGATTTCAGTGTTCTTTTATCTGTTTCTTCACAATGAGCAATCAGTTTTAAACCTTCATTTTTAAGTTTGATAAATTCCTTAAAGGTAATAGCAGGATTCAATTTAGGAAGAAATAATTCATTCGATTGCTTCATGGCAGTCAACAAAATTTTATCAAATCGCTCATTGTTAATTACTTTTCGTTCCGAGTGGTCACAAATAATTGGCGTGATTTCATGAATGCCTATTTCAGTTGCTTTTTCTAAAAACCATTCGTAACGGTCGTTCATTTTAGTTGGTGCGACAGCCAGATGTATCCTAAATTTTGCAGCGGGTGCTTTTTCAAAGGAAAGGATTCTAACGGTACATTTACTATCAGAAGCCAATGTTATTTCTGTTTTGAATAAAAAACCTAAGCCATTGGTTACAAATAAAATATCGGTATCTTTCTTTCGTAATACTTTGATAATGTGCTTGCTTTCTTCTTTGTCAAAAGAAAAAATTTCAGTAGATTCAGTGATCGTTGGATTATAGAATAATTGCATAATTATAATTGTATTCTTGCTTTAGAAACAACCGAAGAAGTTTCAAATGTTTGAGTTAAAAATTTTTGATAGCCAACAATTCCTATCATTGCAGCATTATCAGTAGTGTATTCAAATTTAGGAATAAAGGTTTTCCAACCATATTTTTTTTCCGTTTCTTTCAAGGTATTTCGGATTCCGGAATTAGCAGAAACACCGCCACCAATCGCTATTTGTTTGATCCCGGTTTCTTTTACGGCTAATTTTAACTTGTCCATTAAAATTTCAATAATAGTATATTGTATCGATGCGCAAATATCATTTAGATTTTCTGCAACAAAGTCCGGATTTTCTAATTTTTTCTTTTGAATAAAATATAAAATAGCAGTTTTCAAACCAGAAAAACTAAAGTTTAAACCAGGTACTTTAGGTTTTGTAAATACAAATGCCTTTGGGTTCCCTAATTGTGCGTATTTATCAATTAATGGACCTCCGGGATAGGGGAGGCCTAAAATTTTAGCGCTTTTGTCAAAAGCTTCTCCAACTGCATCATCAGTGGTTTGACCAATCACAGTCATATCAAAAAAGTGATCCACTTTGATAATTTGTGTGTGTCCGCCGCTAATGGTCATGGCTAAGAAGGGGAAACTTGGTTTTTCATATCCTTCTTCTGCTATATAATGCGCCAAGACATGAGCTTGCATGTGATTTACGGCGATCAAAGGAATTTGTAATGCCAGGGCAAGTGATTTTGCAAACGAACTTCCTACTAAAAGTGATCCCATAAGTCCTGGACCTTGCGTAAATGCAATTGCAGATAACTGTTCTTTTTGTATATTTGCCTTTCTTAGCGCGGCATCGACTACAGGAACTATGTTTTGTTGATGCGCACGAGAAGCCAGCTCAGGAACCACGCCGCCATATTGATTATGAATTAGCTGATTTGCAACAACATTTGACAACACTTTATCGTTGTGTAAAACGGCCGCTGCAGTATCATCACAAGAACTTTCAATAGCAAGAATAAAAACCTCGGGATTTTGCATAAAAAGGCATTAATTTTGAGTTACATTTGGTGAGTATTTTTACAAAAAAAAACATTTTTTATGTAAAAGCCAAAATTAAAGAATTTTTATTTAAGGTGCAGGGGTTTCCAGAGGTAAAATGAAATTTTAGAAAATTTAAACATATAGTAGGTATCAAAAAATTTAAAAAAATAGTATTTCGGTCTATACTTGGACTAATCCTACTTTTGCTTGTACTTGGTATTGCTCTAACTCTGCCATTTGTTCAAACTAAAATAGCACAATATTTTACAAAAAGTCTTAATGAAGACTTTGGAACTAACATTGCCATTGATGGGGTTGATATATCTGTTTTTGGAGGCGTAAAGTTCAAAAAAGTATTGATTCTGGATCATCATAAAGATACTTTAATTTACTCCAACAGAATTGCTACGACTATTTTAGAAGGTAAAAAATTATTGGATGGTGATTTGATTTTTGGAGATTTGCGTTTGCATGGTTTATTTTTTAATTTAAAAACATACAAGAACGAAAAGCAATCCAATCTGGATAAATTTATTGCCGCATTTGAAACTGGAAAACCTTCAACAAAGAAATTTCTTCTTAAGGTAGACGACTTAAAGATTTACGATAGTCGTTTTATGCTGACGGATTTAAATCGGGATATTCCAAAAAACCTCGACTTTACAAAACTAAATGCATCAACATCAAACTTTAAGATTTTTGGTCAGGATGTGACAACGATGATCAATACCATGTCGTTTTTAGATTTTCGTGGTTTATACGTTAAAAATTTAAAATCAAAATTCAGTTATTCCAGAAAAAATTTAAAGCTAGAAAATTTAGATTTACTGACCAAAGAATCCACGGTCAAAGGAACTGTTCTATTAAAATATAAAATTGAAGATTTTTCTAATTTTACAGATAAAGTTCTCTTTGATATACAACTGGATGCGGCTTCAATTGCTTCAAATGATATTCGCTATTTTTATAAAGAACTAGGTAAAAACCAACATTTTTATACAAAAGCAAGTATAAAGGGAACTCTAAATGATTTAAAGTTTAAAAATCTGAGATTAATTGATGACCGTAAAACACAGATTAATGGTGATATTAATTTTAAAAATCTATTTGCTAAAAAAGGTCAAAAATTTTCTATGTACGCCAAGTTTGACAAATTAACGTCCAGCTACGGTGATTTAGTTGTTATACTGCCCAATGTTCTTGGAAATAAATTACCAAGTTCTCTAAAAAAACTAGGACGATTTTCAGCCTCTGGAGTCTCTACTGTTTCAACCACTTTTGTAAAAGCTGATTTTTCCATGATTACTGCACTTGGCAAAGTATTTTCTAACTTAGAAATACAAAATATCAATGTTATTGATAGAGCGTCGTACACTGGAAACGTGATTCTAGAGCAGTTTGATATTGGTACTCTATTGGACCAAAAAGAGTTAGGAACAGTTAGTTTGAATATTGATGTGGATGGTAAAGGATTCAAGGAAAAATATTTAGACACGGACATTAAAGGGAATATTAGTCAAATAGAGTATAAAAATTATAATTATACCGCTATTGTTGTCAATGGAACGCTCAAAAATCCGAATTACAAAGGACAAATTTCGATTCAAGATCCTAATTTAAAAATGAATTTTGACGGGTCATTGGATTTAAGTAAAAAAGACAACCGATATGATTTTCATATTAATGTTGAGAATGCAGATTTGAATAAATTAAAGTTAATTAAAGATTCCATTGGTATATTTAAAGGAGATGTGGTGGTTCAGGCTTCTGGAAATAGCATAGAAAATTTTCAAGGAAATGTGTACATAAATGAAACCTCTTATCAAAATGCAAAAGACACTTATAACTTTGATGATTTCGCTATAAATTCCGTTTTTGACGAAAATAAAGTGAGAACGATAACCGTTAATTCTCCAGATATTGTGCAGGGTGAAATTGTAGGTAAATATGAATTTAACCAATTGGAAAACTTAGTAAAAAATTCGTTGGGTAGTCTTTATACGAATTTCAAACCCGATAAGGTCAAAAAAGGACAGTTTCTCAAATTTAACTTTTCTATTTACAATAAAATAATTGAAATATTTTATCCTGAAATTTCGATTGCACCAAATACTATTGTAAAAGGAAACATAAACTCCGACAATCAGGAATTTAAACTCAATTTTAATTCGCCTCAAATTATTGCCTCAAAAATTACGTTGGACAACATAAGAGTTTCGGTTGATAATAAAAATCCTTTGTACAATGCCTACATCGAATTGGACAGTATAAAAACCAAATATTATAAAATTCGTGATTTTAGTTTGATAAATGTAACAATGAAGGACACATTGTATTTTCGTTCGGAATTTAAGGGAGGTCCGCAGGCTGAGGATTATTTTAATCTCAATTTATATCATACCATAAATAAGGACAATGATAATGTGGTAGGTATTAGTAAATCTGAAGTGAAATTTAAAGATTATTTATGGTTTTTGAATGAAAATGAAGCAACCAATAATAAAGTTGTTTTTGATAAATCATTTCAAAACTTCAACATAGATAATATTGTTTTATCACATGAAGATCAGGAAATATCTTTAGATGGTTTTTTAAAAAATACGACAATTAAGGATTTACAATTGCGGTTCAAAGATGTAGATTTAAATAAAATTACGCCCACTAATAATAAATTTATTGCTTTTGGAAACATTAATGGAAAAGTGAATTTTAAGCAAAATAAAGATGTTTTTCAGCCTACATCATCAATAGTAATTGATAATTTGATTTTAAATAAAACAGATTTAGGAACGTTAAATTTTGAAATTGAAGGAGATGAAAGTCTTCGAAAGTTTACCATTAATTCTAATTTGGAAAACGAAAATTTTGAATCGTTTAACGCTGATGGTAGTTTTGAAATTGTTAATAAAGAAACCATTCTTGATTTGAGATTAAAATTTGACAAATTTAATATTGCAACGTTAAACTCTTTGGGAGGTGAAGTGTTGTCTAATATCAGAGGATCTGTAGCTGGGAATGCTACAATAGCGGGAAATCTTAAAAAGCCTAACATAAACGGCAGGTTATACTTAGATGATGGGGGCATAACAATTCCTTACCTGAATGTTGATTATGGTTTAAGTGATAACACCATTATAGATCTGACTGCTGAACGATTCTTGTTTAGAAACAATACGTTGACGGACACTAAATATGGGACTGTTGGGAACTTAAACGGAAGTATAGAGCACAATAATTTTTCAGATTGGAAATTAGATTTAGCGTTAACTTCAAATAGGCTTTTAGCTTTGGATACAAAAGATAGCGAAGATTCTGCTTATTACGGCACTGCTTTTATTGACGGAATTGCTACTATAAAGGGACCAACGAACTCATTATTTATAAAAGTAGCGGCAAAGTCAGAAAAGGGAACAGCAATAAAAATTCCTATCAACAATGCCGAAAGTGTCAGTGATAATATTTTTCTTCACTTTCTAACTGCTAAGGAAAAATATAACGTAAAGAACGGTATTGTAGAAAATATTAGAAATTATAACGGACTTGAGTTAGAGTTTGATTTTGATATTACTCCAGATGCCGAAGTAGAAGTAATTCTGGACCGCAACACTGGTCATGGGATGAAGGGAAAAGGTTTTGGATCGTTATTATTCAAAATAAATACTATGGGAAAATTCAATATGTGGGGAGATTTTCAAGCGTATGAAGGAACTTATAATTTTAAATATGGAGGACTGATTGACAAGAAGTTTGAAGTTAAAAAAGGAGGTTCTATTTCTTGGGAAGGAAATCCAATGCGCGCCCAATTAAACCTGGAGGCCGTGTACAAAACCACTGCCAATCCTGCAATTTTGTTAGAAAACGCATCTTTTAATACTAAAGTACCTGTTGAAGTTATTATAGGGATTAGAGGAGATTTGACCAGTCCAGAACCGATTTTTAATATAGAATTTCCAACGGTCAGTACGGTATTAAAATCAGAAATACAATATAAATTAAATGATAAAGACGTGAGACAAACTCAAGCTTTGTACTTATTGTCTTCTGGAGGATTTTTAAGTCCGGAAGGAGTAAGTCAGTCCGATTTTTCTGGAAGTTTATTTGAGACTGCCTCTAGTCTTTTAGGGGGAATAATACAATCAGACGATGAAAAGTTTAAAGTGGGTCTGAATTTTATTGGAGCCGACAGAAGAATAGGAAGAGAAACAGATGGACGATTTGTTGCAACAATTTCATCGAAAATAAATGAAAGAATTACCATTAACGGAAAGCTAGGAGTTCCCTTTGGCGGAATTAATGAATCTGCAATTGTGGGTGATTTAGAAGTTCTTTTCCGGGTCAATGAAGATGGAACGCTGAATTTACGGTTGTTTAACAAAGAAAACGATATTAATTATATAGGTCAAGGTATTGGTTATACTCAAGGATTAGGGGTATCTTATGAAGTTGATTTTGATACGTTTCAGGAGTTTGTGAATAAAATTTTCAAGAACTTAAAAATTGATAGAGTATCAGCACCTGCAGCCGAAGATCAAGATTCTAATGTGTCTCCTGAATATATTAAGATTTTGAAAGCTAAAAGAGCCAAGAAATCCAAAATAGAAAAAATCAACCAGAATCAAGAGGGTTTAATTCCTGAGGAAAATTAATTAAGTGATTTATATTTTCTGCATAGAATATGTTTTTAACAAAAAGAGTTAAAGATAAAAATTGCAAGACAGCCAATAAATAAGATTATTTCACAGCCATTTTAATTAAATTGTAAGACCTAATTTAATTACTTCTTGGCCTGTATGTTAACTACATTTCGTAATTTCTGATTTGGAATGATTTAACAAATTGATGCTAAAATGTGGTTGAAATTATGATTATATTGCTAAATATCAAATAAAAATTCATTTTTTTTATGAATACAAATGTGGTTTATGTTGGTTTTTTTAAAACTTATTAACGAAAACGTTTGAATTTATTACACTGCACTAACTTATAAAAAACAAGGTGCTGTAAGTGCATAATGTTTGTTAGCTTTACACTTTAATACTTAAATAATGCCAAAAACAATTAAAAAAGTTGGTGTTCTTACATCGGGAGGTGACTCGCCGGGTATGAATGCAGCAATTAGATCCGTTGTTCGAACATGTGCTTATCACGCTATTGAATGCATAGGAATATACAGAGGATATCAAGGAATGATTGAAGGAGACTTCAAGGATATGGGTCCCAGAAGTGTAAATAACATTGTAAATAAAGGCGGAACGATTCTGAAATCAGCTCGGTCCTTAGAATTTAAAACTCCTGAAGGAAGAAAAAAAGCACACGATAATTTAGTGAAAGCTGGGATAGATGCTTTAGTAGTGATAGGTGGTGACGGTACATTTACCGGAGGTTTGTTATTTAATAATGAATTTGATTTTCCTGTAATGGGAATTCCCGGAACTATTGACAATGATATTTTTGGAACTAGTCACACATTAGGGTATGATACTGCGTTAAATACTGTTGTAGATGTTATCGATAAAATTAGAGATACGGCAAGTTCACACAATCGTTTGTTTTTTGTAGAAGTGATGGGTAGAGATGCTGGTCACATCGCCTTGAATGCAGGAATTGGTGCAGGAGCTGAAGAAATTCTGATTCCTGAAGAAGATTTGGGATTAGAACGTTTATTAGAATCGCTTCAAAAAAGTAAGGCCGCTGGAAAATCATCTAGTATAGTTGTCATAGCCGAAGGTGATAAAATAGGTAAAAACGTATTTGAATTAAAAGATTACGTAGAAACACATTTACCAGAGTATGATGTTCGAGTTTCGGTTTTGGGTCACATGCAACGCGGTGGTTCGCCTTCTTGTTTTGATAGGGTTCTTGCCAGCAGATTAGGAGTAAAAGCAGTTGAATCTTTACTTGAAGGTAAATCTAAACTGATGGTGGGATTGCAAAACGATACCATTTCATTAACTCCATTGGAACAAGCCATTAAGGGGAAAACAGAAATTGATAAAGAATTATTAAGAGTTTCAGACATAATGTCGACTTAAAGTGCTTTGCGTTTATAAGGAGCAAAATAAACGTTGAAGACTGTTAATGTTTAAATAAATAAAATTAAAGTAAAATGTCAAAAGTAAAATTAGGAATAAACGGTTTTGGAAGAATTGGAAGAATTGTTTTTAGAGAATCGTACAACAGAGATAATGTAGAAGTAGTAGCAATTAATGACTTATTAGATGTTGATCATTTAGCTTACTTATTAAAATACGATTCAGTTCACGGGCGCTTCAATGGAACTGTAGAAGTAAAAGAAGGAAAACTTTTTGTAAACGGAAAAAACATTCGTATTACAGCTGAAAGAAATCCAGCAGATTTAAAATGGAATGAAGTTGATGTTGATGTAGTTGCTGAATGTACAGGTTTTTTTACAACTATTGAAACTGCAAACGAGCACATCAAAGGTGGTGCTAAGAAAGTAATTATTTCGGCACCTTCTGCTGATGCTCCTATGTTTGTAATGGGTGTTAATCATGACAAAGCATTAGCTTCTGATACAGTAGTGTCTAATGCATCTTGTACTACCAATTGTTTGGCTCCATTGGCCAAAGTAATCAATGATAATTTTGGAATTGTTGAAGGTTTGATGACTACTATTCATGCAACTACTTCAACTCAAATGACTAATGACGGACCATCAAGAAAAGATTTCCGTGGTGGTAGATCTGCATTGGTAAATATGATTCCATCTAGCACAGGAGCTGCAAAAGCAGTAGGAAAAGTAATTCCAGAATTAAATGGAAAATTAACAGGTATGTCTATGCGTGTTCCTACAGTTGACGTTTCTGTAGTAGATTTGACTGTGAAATTAGCCAAAGAAACTACTTATGAAGAAATAATGGCCGTTTTAAAAACAGCTTCTGAAACTACTATGAAAGGTGTTTTAGGATACACTGAAGATGCGGTTGTATCACAAGATTTCGTATCTGATTCACGTACTTCTATCGTTGATGCAAATGCAGGAATTGGTTTGAATTCTACTTTTTTCAAAATTGTATCTTGGTACGATAATGAATATGGGTATTCAAGCAAATTGATCGATTTATCTGTGCACATTGCAGGTTTAAAATAATAAATTATAGTCACAAGATCCCGTTATTTTATTTTAACGGGATTTTGTTTTTTATTCCCTTTTTCATTTAATTTTTTTTAATATCTTTATTTTAAATAACATAAGGAAATACAACTTCAAAACCAAAACCCCAAAAAAATGAGATTAATAGTTGATAGTGGTTCTACCAAAGCCGATTGGATAGCAATAGATTCAAACGGTAAAATATTGTTCACAACTCAAACCTTAGGATTAAATCCTGAAGTACTTGAAGAAAATGAAATTATTGATCGTTTAAATGATCGTTTTGATATTTTGCAAAACAAGAAAAATGCAACCCATTTATTTTTTTATGGAGCGGGTTGTGGGACTGATAAAATGAAAATTGCATTGTCTCAGGTTTTTCAAAACTATTTTCCTAACGCCATTATAGATGTTAAAGAAGATACCTATGCAGCCGTTTATGCAACGACTCCAAAAGGTGAAAAAGCAATTGTTTCTATTTTAGGAACAGGATCTAACTGTAGTTATTTTGATGGTAAAGAACTTCATCAAAAAGTACAATCATTAGGCTACATTGCCATGGATGATTGTAGCGGAAATGTTTTTGGAAAAGAACTAATCAGAAAATATTACTTTAACAAAATGCCTCAAGAACTGGCCATTGAATTTGAAAAAGAATACGACCTTGATCCAGATGCGATAAAAAATAAACTTTATAAAGAGCCAAATCCAAATGCTTATTTAGCCACTTTTGCTAAGTTTCTAATTCAGCATAAGGAAACGGAATTCTGCAGAAAAATTATTTTCAAGGGCATGAAATCTTTTGTAAAAAATTACATAAAACAATACGATAACTGCAAAGAGATTCCAATTCATTTTGTTGGTTCTATTGCTTTTTATCTCAAAGAAGAATTACAAGAAACTTTTGATAAATATGAGCTGCAATTAGGTAATGTATTGCGAAGACCAATTGATGGTTTAATAGCGTATCATATTGCAAATAAATAGTTTTTCGTTTTTAAATTAAAAATCACTACTAATTTACTTTATATAAGTTCATTAGTAGTGATTTTTTTTATGACAAAAAAGTGATTTCAGCATTTATAGAACCGTAATCTGGCTAGTTGTTAAAGAATAGCGATCATTGATATTTCGACATTTACATTTTTTGGCAAGCAAGCCACTTGAACTGTTTCGCGTGCTGGAGCAGTTTTTTCGTTAAAATAAGAACCGTAAACCGTGTTTATTTTTCCAAAATCATTCATATCCATAATAAAAATTGTGGTCTTTACTATATTTTCAAAAGTCATACCTGCCGTTTCCAGAACTGCTTTCATATTTTGCATGACTTGCTCTGTTTCGGCTTCAATTGTATCAAGAACTAGCGTTCCAGTTGCTGGATTTATCGCAATTTGACCTGACGCATACAGTGTGTTTCCTTTCAAAACTGCTTGATTGTAAGGGCCAATGGGTGCAGGAGCATTTTCTGTAAAAATTATCTTTTTCATGATTATATTGATGTAATTGATTTAGGTTATAAAACAAACGTTCCAATTATTATCGGTTGATGGTGCTTCGTTTGTCCCATTTAATGTCGCTGAGCACACCTGATTTTATTCCAATGAAGAATCCCCAATTTGCATTTTCTCCCATTGGCGACCAGTTAAAATCCATTCTCCAGCTTAATAAATCCCGTTCAAAACGGAGTTGGGTAAAGGTGACCCCTTTTTGAACAAAATCATATCCCGTTGAAACTCCTGCTTTCCACTTAGGCGTAATATCAGCATTAGCAGAAATCATTATTGAGTTACCAATGATTTGATTCTCTCTATTATTATTTCCGTAAGTCAATGAATAAGCAAAGGTCATGTCCCAAGGTAACTTTGAATTAAAAAATTCAGAGATTTTATCTTCTCCAGCATCTTCCTCGTCTTCGTCAAATTGACTGCTTCGGTTGTCTCCTAAATCTGTATTGGTACCAAATAAATCATCTGCACGCCCCCCGTTTCTTCTACTTTGTTCATTTGTGTCTTTGTCTTTTTTATCATTTCCTTTGCTGGAAATGGAGTAATTCAGAGTCATATTAGAACTAGTCATTCTAAAAAGACTACCGCCATTGTTAATATTAAAGACATTGATTCGGTTTCCGGAGTTGTCAATCGCGTACGGATCTAGCGTAGCGCCAAAGTTGACATTCATTTTGTTTTTAAATAATTGTGTTCCTCCGCTTAATCTCATCGGTGCAAAGGCAAGTGAATTTATGCCATCTGCATCTAAATTGTAACTAGTAGACAAATTTAAATTGTTCAACAACATGATTTTTTTTGGCTCAACCTTAGTACTATCACTATCCGTTACTTTAGCTTCAAAGGTGTTGCTTAAGTCAAATCCTAATGAATTAGAATTACTCAATCCAGGTGCTCCAAAAATACCATTTTCAAATCGGGAATATTGTTTTGTCATCGTTCCAGTAGCATCAGATGCATAAGTGTCATAATATTTCTCAAAACTAGGAGTGTAGCCGTACGAAACGGATGGCCGCATTACATGCCGTATCGATTTTATTTTTTTGTTTTCACCAAAATTAAATGTACCATAAATAGTAGTTCCTACACTAGATGAAAAGGAATAGGTTCTAAAAGCATCAAAACCATTGATAGTTTTGTCAACTACCTTGCTTTGGTCTTGATCAAAATTTCTTTCGATTGTTTTGGTATACCAAATTTCTTCATAATTAACGGATGTAGAAGCGCTGAAATATTTAAAGAGTTTAAAATTGGTACTTAATGGAATGCTGTGTTGAAAACCAATTTTGGCATCGCGAAACATTTGCGGTTTGAAGAATAATGAATCTGTGGTAACGATGCTATTTCGACCATTCAGATTGTATTGTAAATTGATATTCTTAAAAAAACCTTTTTTTACTCCGTCTTTACCAACAAAAGGATAGATCCGATCCACACTTAATTGTAGTGTGGGTAATGTCATATTGATTTCCTCTGTTTGTGTGTTTTGTGAATGTGTTGCTGTTAATGACATTCTAACTTGCGGAATTGAAGTAAATGTTTTTGAATACGAAACAGATGAACTTAGGGTATTGTTAAGATTTGATCCAATATTGACCTGATTGATCGATTGCTTGAAGTACTTACTACTTCCAAGATTCACGGAAGCTGAAAAACTAGAGTTAGGACTTGCTTTTGTGTCCTTCGAATGTGACCACTGTATGTTGTAAATATTTTGTTTTAAGTAATCAGGATACCCTCTTTCGCTGGTGATTAAGTTTTCAAATCGAATATTTAAATTCCCTCTGTAATTGTATCGTTTGGCGTAGCTAGATTCAAAACGCAAACCGTAACTTCCATTGGTGTAGTAATCTCCTAAAACGGTTAAATCATAATTGTCGCTCAATGCAAAATAATAACCCAAATTTTGTAAAGAAAACCCTCTGTTATTAGAATCGTTATAACTAGGCAAAATTAATCCTGATATACTTGTTTCTTGGCTCATTGGAAAAAAAGCAAAGGGTAATGCAATTGGGGTTGGAACATTCGCAATAACCATATTAGTCAATCCAGTAACTACTTTTTTGCCGGGTATAAACTTTACTTTGTTTGTTTGAAAATAATATTCGGGGTTATCCACATCTTTTGAAGTAGTAAATCGCGCTCCTTTTAAGAAATAAACAGAATCATTTTCTTTTTTTGTCAGAGTTGCTTTAATTTTAAACTCACCTTGATCTGAGCGTGAGTTCCAAATTAAAGCTTTTTTTGTTTTAAAATTAAATCGGATGGAATCAGGTTCAACTGCATTTGTGCCTTGTTTGAAATTGGGAAACTGCGTGTACGCTCCCGTTGAATCTTTGATACGGCCTGCATAAACCTCATTTTTTTCATAATCAAGTATTATAATACCAGACTTTAACTCAATATCTTGGTAATATAATTCTGCTTTATCATATAATGTGATTGTTTTTTTCTTTTGATCAATTTTAGCATATTGCTCTGCTTTGTATTTCACCTTTCCGTCAAGAAATGCTTTTTTAGGCTTGATGCTATCTTTTTGAATGGAGTCCGTCTCTTTAGCAATAGTCGCAACAGTTGTAATTTTTTTTGTATTGTTTAGCGTGGTACTATCTGCTTGTTTACTAACAGGTATAGCTGTATTTTTTTTTGTTATATCTTGTGAATATAATTTACCAGAACCTAAAGATAGGAAGATTGATAATAAAACGGTATGAAATAAGTTTGTATACAAAGGTTTAAATGCTATTTTTGTAAAATTATGGCCTGTTTTTTGAGATGTCAAACTTACATATAAATTTTTGTCAAAAATAGTCAAATAAATAAATTTATACCTTTAGTCTTCTAATAAAATTAACTTATAGCTTTATGCACAATACCTATAAAATCAAAATTATAGTTACTTTTTTTATGACGATAGTTTCGCTATCCGCTTTTTGTCAAACTAATGCTTTCAAGGTAACGCTTGATGCTGGTCATGGCGATCATGATTATGGTGCAGTTTACGATGGTCGGATCGAAAAAAACATTGCTTTGGCGGTTGTTTTAAAAGTGGGAAAACTTTTAGAAGCAACGCCACAAATAAATGTAAATTTCACCAGAAAAACAGATGTTTTCATCGACTTAATTGAGAGAGCCAATATTGCGAATAGGTTTAATGCTAATATTTTTGTGTCCATCCATTGCAATGCCAACAGGAATACGGCAGCTGATGGAACCGAAACGTATGTCATGGGTTTGAGCAAGATTGCCTCGAATCTTGAAGCTGCAAAAAAAGAAAACTCTGTAATAACCCTTGAAAAAGATTACCAACGAAAATATGAAGGATTTGATCCAAACTCTCCGGAAACGATGATTGGTATGACTTTAATGCAAGAGGAATATTTAGATAATAGTATAAGACTGGCCAGTAAAGTAGAAGATGCTTTTGCTGATTTAGGAAAAAAAATACGAGGAGGCGGAGTAAAGCAAGCACCCTTTATGGTACTTCACAAAGCTTATATGCCGCGAGTATTGATAGAAATGGGATTTATTTCTAATCCTGCTGAAGGAAATAGATTGAATTCAGAAGAAGGTCAAAATGAAATTGCCAGAGCCATAGCAGGAGCTATTATTGGATATAAAAAAGAATATTTTGGAAGTGGAGAAGCTGAAGTTTTAGAAGTAAAACCTTCTCAGAAAATCATTGAAGATAAAGTAAAGGATACTGCCGCTCCCGTAAAAGCAAAAATAAATTTGCAATCTGATAATTCAAAAAAACCAGTTGATAATTCTAAGACTTCATTTAAAGTGCAACTTTCCGCTAGTATCAAAAAAGTTCCGCTCGTGCCTAAAAATTTTAAAGGGTTAAACAATATCTCCGTCGTTTATGAAAATAAAGTATACAAATATATGTTTGGAGACACAACAGACTATGATGAAGCAAGAAAACAGTTGAATGAAGCAAAAGCAAAAGGATATGGGACTGCTTTTCTGATTGCCTTTAAAAATGGAGAGAAAATTAGCATTCAAGAAGCTCTAGAATAATAAGCTTAATCGTTTTATGAAATTATATAATTTTGTACGGAATTGTATTTACAAGGCTAAGTAGAGCGCCGCGTATGTTGTCGTTTCTATTATTTAAGATAATAGGTGGTATTTTAAATTTTGTACATCATGATTCATATTCAGGAACCTTAAATGTTGGTTTTATCGAAGTACTTTGATATCAATATCTGTCGCGTCAGAAAAAGTCAAATAATGAGGTACATGAGTTTTTAAGCAGAATGCTACTTTTTCAAATATAATTCTCTTTTTTTTAGAAATTCTACTAATTAAATTGCGACTTTGTAAAAGCAATAAGTGATTGCTAAGGAGGAAAGTGAAGTCCTGTATTTGAAAAAATCATCAAAAAAATAGATTGCTAATACGATCTTTTAAAATTAGAAGATCCCGCTGTAACATCTAAAATTTCATTTTTTTTTCTTTATGGAAGTTCAAAATGGAATGATTGAATAATGAAAAAATATTTTTTTTAATATAAATATCTGTAAATCAAGTGTATTTTAAAAATGTAAAATCGAAAAATTAATAAACCACTAGAAAATACAGTCGTAAACGGAATTGTATTGAGGGACTAAAAGAAAGTTAGTATTTAAGAAGCAATTAAATATTAACAACAACTTAAAATATTTTATATTAAATTTGTAAAAAATACTTAAATTTTGAAAATAACACGAGAAATCAAAACTGCAATTTTAGTAATTGCAGCCATTTTATTATTTATTTGGGGCTATAGTTTTTTAAAAGGCAGAAACCTTTTCACAGATTACAAAACTTTTTATGTAGAATATAAAAGCGTTGAAGGGCTTGGCACATCAGCGCCAGTGACTTTAAATGGAATGGTAGTTGGTAAAGTCAGCAGCATTTCAATAAACGAAAATACGGGACTCTTACTAGTCGAAATGCAACTGAATACTGATTTTCCTATTTCTAAATCGAGTATTGCGTCAATCTACGAGCCAGGGTTTATTGGTGGGAAGCAAATTGCAATTATACCTAATTTTGAAGACAAGGACTTAGCAGTTGATGGCCAGAAATTACAAGGTGGCATAAAAATGGGTCTTACAGATAAAGTAGGTGATCAGTTAGCTCCTCTTCAAGAGAAACTAGAGAAATTATTAGGAAGTACTGAAAAATTAATTTCAGGTTTAAATAATGTTTTAGATCCAGAAGGACAAAAGGATTTAAAACTTACTGTGGATGAATTGGGTAAAACTATTGAGCAGTTCCATAAACTTTCCTTGAATGTCAATAATTTATTAGAAACTAACAAAACGCAAATCAATGGTGTTGTAAGTAATTTTAGTACTATATCGAGAAATTTTTCTAAAATTTCAGATTCATTGAATAAAGCAGATTTAGGTAAAACAGCCAGAAATTTGAATGCCACTTTATCCAGAGTTGATGGTATTATGAGTGGTTTAGAATCTGGTAAAGGGTCTATGGGCAAATTATTAAACGACGAAGCTTTCTACCAAAATATAAAAAATTCTACCAAAGAATTAGAATTATTACTTCAAGATATTAGACTTTATCCAACACGATATGTGAACATTTCTATATTTGGAAAGAAAAACAAACCGTACACAGGACCTGTAATTGATTCTGTTTCTAATGATATAAAATAGCAAATATGAGCTACTTAGATAACATTTTATTCGCCATTACGCTAATTGTAGGCTTTGGATTTTTTTTTACCAGCGTCAAAAAAATCAAACGGAATATTAATCTTGGAACAGATGTGAATCGTTTTGATACTCCCAAAGCACGTTGGGCCAATATGGCTAAAATTGCTCTTGGTCAATCAAAAATGGTAAGACGGCCTGTTGCTGGGATATTCCATGTTATCGTGTATGTTGGTTTTGTAATTATAAACATTGAACTACTAGAAATTATAATCGACGGACTTTTTGGTACCCATCGTATTTTTGCCTTTTTAGGGGTAACATATGATGTGCTAATCGCTTCTTTTGAAATTCTTGCATTTCTAGTTTTAGTTGCCGTATCTGTTTTTTGGATTAGAAGAAATGTGATTAAACTGAAAAGATTTGTAAGTTCCGATTTAAAAGGCTGGCCTAAAAGCGACGGAAATTACATCTTGTATTTTGAGGTGGTTTTGATGACTTTGTTTTTGCTTATGAATGCTTCTGATTTACATTTGCAAAATGTACCTGGAGGTTTTTCTCATTTTATAAAAGCAGGTTTTTTTCCTGTGAGTCAATTTATTGAGCCTATTTTCAATGGAATGTCAAATGAATTGGTCATGTTGCTTTCAGAAATATTTTGGTGGTTACATATTGTGGGAATTTTAATTTTCATGAATTACCTTTATTTTTCTAAACACTTGCATATACTATTAGCTTTTCCAAATACCTATTTTGCAAATCTGAATCCACAAGGACAGTTTGATAATTTAGAGTCTGTTACCAAAGAAGTAAAGTTAATGATGGATCCTAATGCTGATCCTTTTGCGGCCGCACCCGTAGATGAAAATGCGGTTCCAAGCAAGTTTGGCGCAAGTGATATTCAGGATTTAAATTGGGTACAATTGTTGAACGCCTATACTTGCACAGAATGTGGTCGTTGTACATCAGTTTGTCCAGCAAATATAACTGGTAAAAAATTGTCTCCGCGAAAAATCATGATGGATACCAGAGACAGGATGGAAGAAGTGGGTAGAAATATAGATGCCAATAAAGGTGTTTTTATTCCGGATAACAAAACATTATTGAACGACTATATTACTAAGGAAGAGCTTTGGGCTTGTACTTCTTGTAATGCTTGTGTGGAAGAATGTCCCGTAAACATTAGCCCGCTTTCTATAATTATGGATATGCGACGCTATTTAGTTATGGAACAAAGTGCAGCTCCAATGCCTTTGAATGCTATGATGACCAATATAGAAAATAATGGAGCGCCATGGCAATACAATCAACAAGACCGATTGAATTGGAAAAATGAATAATTGTTTATTAGCTAAAGGTTATTTAATGAGCTAATCATTTACGTTTACTCGAATAATCAAATCAACGAATAACCGAATCACAAATAGTATGTCAGAGAATTTAATAGTGCCAACAATGGCCGAAATGTTAGCTCAAGGGAAACAACCAGAAGTTTTATTTTGGGTAGGTTGTGCAGGAAGTTTTGACGATAGAGCAAAGAGAATTACAAAAGCATTTGTTCGTATTTTGAATCGTGCCAATGTTCCTTTTGCCGTTTTGGGTACCGAAGAAAGTTGTACAGGTGACCCTGCAAAAAGAGCTGGAAATGAGTTTTTGTTCCAAATGCAAGCCATGATGAATATCGAGGTTTTAAACGCATACGAAGCTAAAAAAATAGTTACGGCTTGTCCACATTGTTTCAATACACTAAAAAATGAATATCCGGAATTAGGCGGAAAATATGAAGTAGTTCACCATACAGAATTTTTGAAATCATTATTAGATGATGGTAGACTGACGATCGAAGGAGGACAATTCAAAGGAAAGCGAATTACTTTTCACGATCCTTGCTATTTAGGCAGGGCTAATAATGTATATGAAGCACCTAGAGAATTGATTCTTAAATTAGATGCTGAATTAGTCGAAATGAAACGTTCTAAAGCAAACGGTTTATGCTGTGGTGCTGGTGGTGCGCAAATGTTTAAAGATGCTGAACCTGGAAATAAGGAAGTCAATATCGAAAGAACCGAAGACGCATTAGAAACAAAACCAGAAATTATCGCTGCAGGTTGTCCTTTTTGTAATACGATGATGACTGATGGTATTAAAAATAAAGAAAAAGAAGGCGAAGTAAAAGTCATGGATATTGCGGAATTAATCGCCAATGCGCAAGATCTATAATTCAATATAATTTAAGAATTTTGAATATCATTCTCAAAATTCATAACACGTAATTTACAATTAAAATGGTTATTCCTTTTGAAAATTTACCCGAAGAGTCTAAAATCTGGATTTATCAATCCAACAGAAAATTTTCGGATGCGGAATTTTCTGAAATAGAAATTGCTTTGCAAAACTTTCTTGAAAGTTGGGCTGCACATGGTACTAGTTTAGAATCCTCCTATCAATTAAAATACAACCGATTTATAATTATTGCCGTAAATCAAGATGTTCAAGCCGCTACTGGTTGTTCGATTGATTCTTCAGTAGAATTTATTCAAAGTTTAGAACAAAAATACACCGTTGATTTATTGGACAAAATGAATGTTACCTTTAAACTTGGGGAACATATTGCGCACAAACCATTGATTGATTTCAAGAAAATGGTAAAAGATAAAGCCGTTACTGAAAATACTATAGTTTTCAATAATTTAGTCAATAATATAGAAGAGTACAATGAATCGTGGGAAGTTCCAGCTATTGACAGCTGGCACAGTCGCTTTTTTTAAACAAAATAGATCAATGAAAAAAATAGGTGTCAAAATTGTTTTTTTTTGTGTCTTATTTATTTTTGTTGCTGCGGGTTGTGTTGGTACAAAAGTGAATAAGCAGAAAGCAATTGTAACCAATATTCCGTCCAAAATAGAGAATTTGGACAGTGTAAATTCTACCAATACTCCGCATCTTTTTGAATTGTCTCCTCAAGGCAACAAATGGGTGGATAGTGTTTATAATGCAATGACTTTAGAAGAAAAATTTGGGCAATTATTTATGGTTGCTGCTTATTCCAATAAAGATTCAGCGCATATTAAAGCTATTGACAAACTCATATTAGATCATAAAATTGGCGGATTAATTTTCTTTCAAGGCGGCCCGCAACGTCAAGCAAAATTGACTAATCGATATCAATCGAAATCAAAAACTCCACTATTTATAGGTAATGATGCAGAATGGGGCTTGGGCATGCGACTGGATTCTACCTATAGTTATCCTTGGAATATGACACTTGGAGCCATCCGAGATATGAAACTTTTGGAGAAAGTTGGTATTCAAATCGGACAACAAAGCAAACGTATGGGATTGCAATTTAACTTTGCACCTGTGCTAGATATCAATTCAAATCCTAAAAATCCTATTATTGGTTTTCGTTCTTTTGGCGAAGATAAATTTAAAGTTACCGAGCGCGCCATAGCTATAATGAAAGGTGTTCAGAGTCAAGGTGTGTTTTCAACTGGTAAACATTTTCCGGGTCATGGAGATACGGAAACAGATTCTCATAAAAGACTACCAACTATAAATTCCTCAAAAGAAAGATTATCAGATGTAGAGTTTTATCCATACAAAAAAATGTTTCATGAAGGACTTTCATCTGTTATGGTGGCGCATTTAAACGTTCCCAGTTTAGATTCAAGGCCTAATTTTCCTTCTTCGATTTCTTATAATGTAGTGACTGATATTCTTCAAAAAGAATTGGGTTTCAAAGGCCTTATTTTTACCGATGCCTTAAATATGAAAAGTGTAAGCGATTTCAAATTACCAAGTGAAATCAACTTTGAAGCTTTTATGGCCGGAAACGATGTGCTCGTATTTCCTGAAAATGTTCCTGCTGCCATTGATAAATTTATACTTGCATATTCTCTAAATTTACTTACTGAGGAACGATTGGCTTTTTCGGTAAAGAAAATTCTAAAATTCAAGTACAAAGCCGGTTTGAACAACTACAAACCAATTGCCACTGAAAATTTATACAACGATTTAAATGGTGTCGAAAATAATGCATTGCAATATGAATTGTATGAAAATGCGATTACTGTTCTGAAAAATACGGGTACTGTTTTACCAATTAAAAATTTGGACAAACAAAAAATTGCTTATGTAAAAATTGGCGATGACAGTAATGATGCATTTGTTTCGACTTTAAAAAAATATGCTGAAGTTACTGTGATTTCAGATTCGAATCTCGATAGTCTTCAAGTGAAATTGCAAGCTTTTACAATAGTGATTATTGGTTACCACAAATCAGATGTAGCTTTTAGAAACGATGATTTAAAATCGAATGAAGTATTCAAAATCAATTTTTTAGCTAAAAATAATAATGTAATTCTGAATGTTTTTGCAAAACCATATTCTTTATTACCCATTACAGATTTTGATGATATCGAAGGATTGGTTATTTCATATCAGAATAATTCTATTGCTCAGATTGTTTCTGCTGAACTAATTTTCGGGTCTATTGCATCCAAAGGGAAATTACCGGTTTCTATTAATAACAGTTTTAAGGTAAATGACGGTTTATCTACGGAAAAACTGAATCGTTTAGGATTCACAACTCCTGAGAATGTTGGCATGAATTCAGCTATTTTGTCAAAAATTGATGGTATTGCCAATAAAGCAATTAACGCTAAAATGACGCCTGGAATTCAGGTTTTGGTTGCCCGAAAAGGAAAAGTTATTTATCAAAAATCATTCGGGCATCATACCTATGATCAAACCATTAAAGTGCAGGATTCAGATATTTATGATGTGGCATCGTTGACAAAAATTTTGGCGACTTTACCAAATGTTATGTTGCAATACGATCAACAAAAAATAAATCTGGAAACTACATTAGGAGTAATGTCTCCAATTTTCAAAGATTCAAATAAGGCAAATATTAATTTCAAGGATTTATTGTCGCATTATGCGGGGCTTGCTGCCGGGATTCCATTTTATAAATCGGCAATGGATAAATCTAGATTACCTTCGGAAGTTTATTTTAGAAAGGTAGCAGAACAGGATTTTTCTAAAAAATTAGGGGACAGTCTTTTTATCAGAAATGATTTTAGCGATACAATTATGAAAATGATTGTTGAAAGTAGAATTGCAACTAAAAAAGAGTACAAATACAGTGATCTTACCTTCATGATCTTGAAGGATTATCTAGAAAAAACAACGGGAAAAACATTAGATGTTTTAATTCAAGAGAATTTTTATCGTTCTCTTGGTATGAATAATTCCAGTTTTAATCCGTTGACTAAATTTGACAAAAACAGAATTCCTCCAACGGAAACTGATACTTATTTCCGTCGTCAACTATTGCAGGGCTATGTTAATGATTTGTCAGCTGCGTTAGAAGGCGGAGTTTCGGGTCACGCCGGAGTTTTTTCGAATGCAATGGATGTGGCTAAAATAATGGAACTTTATTTGCAAAAAGGAAATTATGGTAATCAACAATATTTTTCCGAGAAAACTTTTGAAGACTTCAATACATGTTATTTCTGCACAGTGGGAAATAGGAGAGGTGTTGGCTTTGATAAACCGCAATTGGGAGCATCAGGACCTACATGTGGTTGTGCTTCGATGACTAGTTTTGGTCATACTGGCTACACAGGAACGATGGCTTGGGCTGATCCTGAAACACAAATTGTGTATGTGTTTTTGTCAAATAGAACTTTTCCAGTTGCGGTAGAAAATAGATTGTCTAAAGCAAATATTCGGGAAGACATTCAAGCTATAATTTACGAAGCAATTACAGATTAAAAGGGACAATAGTTTTGATCATTTTTGGTTAAGAAATACGGTTTGACTTCTCTCTTGCTGAAAGTTAATTTTGTACTTTTAGAATTCTTAATCTACTTTAAACATGGCATACAAACATAAGAATAACGTTAGTCTTAAAACTGCTTGTTGCTCATTGGAAGAAAATAAAAAAGAATCAATTCACAATCAAACAGAGTGTTGTACCACAGATATTGATGCTGAAAGTCATGACGGGCACAATCATGATCATGATGATTTAAAAGAAAAAGAAAATGTATTCAGATTATTTTTACCTTCAATAATCAGTTTTGTATTTTTAGTTGTTGCGCTGTTATTTGATAATTACTTTCCTCAATCGTGGTTCAACGGTTGGATACGAATTTTATGGTATGTTGTAGCCTATCTTCCCGTAGGTTTTTCTGTTTTGAAAGATGCTTTTCAAAGTATTAGAAAAGGAGCCGTTTTTTCTGAATTTTTTTTAATGAGTGTTGCTACAATTGGTGCGTTTGGCATCGGTCAATATGCGGAGGGAGTTACTGTAATGCTTTTTTACGCAATTGGAGAACTGTTTCAAATGATGGCTGTTCAAAAAGCCAAATCCAACATAAAATCATTATTGGACCAAAGACCTGATACAGCAAATGTAATTTATGGAACGACTGTTGTTTCTAAAAGAGCCTCGGAAGTAACTATTGGAGAAATAATAGAATTAAAATCTGGAGAGAAATTAGCATTGGATGGAAAATTACTTTCGGATCATGCGACTTTCAACACTGCTGCATTAACAGGAGAAAGTAAACCGGATTCTAAATCAAAAGGGGATAGTATTCTTGCCGGAATGATTAATCTGAATGCTGTTTCGCAAATAGAAGTAACTACCGCATTTACCGACAGTAAATTATCTAAAATCCTTGAAATGGTTCAGGAAGCTACTGCCAAGAAAGCACCGACAGAATTATTTATCAGGAAGTTTGCCAAAATTTATACACCAATAGTTGTTTATCTGGCAATCGGAATTTGTTTAATTCCAATGTTATTTGTTGATGATTATGTTTTTAAAGATTGGCTGTATCGCGCCTTGATATTCTTGGTGATTTCATGTCCTTGTGCTTTAGTTATTTCGATACCCTTGGGCTATTTTGGTGGCATTGGAGCAGCAAGTAAAAACGGAATCTTATTTAAAGGATCCACATTTCTCGATATTATGGCGGCAATTCAGCTCGTAGTTTTGGACAAAACAGGAACGTTGACCAAAGGCGTTTTTAGCGTGCAAAAAGTAGTAGCAATAGGGATTTCTGAGAAAGATTTAGTGAGATATACTGCAGCTATAGAAGCTAAATCGACACATCCTGTAGGTTCAGCAATAATAGAATTCGCTAACTATGTTAATAACAATACGGTCGTTACCGAAGTCACTGAAATCGCTGGGCATGGAATCAAAGGTTTTGTAGATGGAAACGAAATTTTGGTGGGAAGTCCTAAACTGATGAAAAAATTCAATATTGATTATGATTCAGAGCTTGATGCGATTCCGTACACCATCATTGTTGTTGCCATTAATAAAAAATATTCAGGTTATTTCTTGATAGCGGATGAAATAAAAGAAGATGCAAAAACGGCAATAGAAAGTTTGCACAAAATAAATATCAAGACAATCATGCTTTCTGGTGACAACCAAGCGTTAGTTTTGGCTGTAGCCAAAGAATTAAACATAGATGAAGCATACGGAAACTTATTACCGGAAGATAAAGTCGAGAAAGTAACCGCATTTTTAAATCAAAAATCAAAAGTTGCATTTGTTGGAGATGGCGTCAATGATGCTCCAGTAATCGCTTTGGCCGATGCCGGAATTGCAATGGGTGGTCTAGGAAGTGATGCTACTATTGAAACTGCTGATATTGTAATTCAAAATGACCAACCCACTAAAATTTTCACTGCTATCAATATTGGGAGGAAAACTAAACAAATCGTTTGGCAAAATATCGGATTGGCTTTTTCAGTAAAACTACTAGTTTTGATTTTAGGAGCTGGTGGATTAGCCACAATGTGGGAGGCAGTTTTTGCAGATGTGGGCGTAGCCTTGTTAGCTATATTGAATGCGATACGAATCCAACGAATGAAATTTTAAAATCCTCTCGTATTTAACTTAAAATTCCATAAAACCCATTCCTATTTTTCTTAATTTCGTCTTATTAAATTACACACATGAAAATTGCAATCGTTTGTTATCCTACCTTTGGAGGTAGTGGTGTTGTCGCTACAGAACTTGGACTGGAATTGGCTCGTCGAGGTCATGAAATACATTTTATAACTTACAGTCAGCCTGTGCGTTTGGCGCTTTTGAACCCCAATGTGCATTACCATGAAGTGAATGTTCCTGAATATCCATTATTCCATTATCAACCGTATGAACTGGCGTTATCGAGCAAATTAGTCGATATGGTAAAATTATATAAAATAGAAATACTTCACGTGCATTATGCTATTCCACATGCATATGCGGGTTATATGGCAAAACAAATGTTGAAAGATGAAGGAATTAATATTCCAATGGTCACAACGCTTCACGGAACCGATATTACATTGGTAGGAAATCACCCTTTCTACAAACCAGCGGTAACTTTTAGTATCAATAAATCAGATTTTGTTACTTCGGTTTCCCAAAGTTTGAAAGACGACACCTTAAAATTATTCAACATAAAAAATGAAATTGAGGTGATTCCAAATTTTATTGAATTGGATAAAAATATAAATGATCCAAGTGCACCTTGTCAACGTTCAGTTATGGCGAAGGAAAATGAACGCATTATTACACACATCAGTAATTTTAGAAAAGTAAAGCGAATTCCGGATGTTATTAAAATTTTCTATAACATTCAAAAAGAAATTCCTGCTAAATTAATGATGGTTGGCGACGGTCCTGAAAAAGAAAAAGCAGAATATTTATGTCAGGAACTAGGTATTTTAGACAAGGTAATTTTCTTTGGTAACAGTAACGAAATTGATAAAATTCTGTGTTTAACGGATTTGTTTTTGCTTCCCTCAGAAACTGAAAGTTTTGGACTTGTGGCTTTGGAAGCTATGGCTTGTAAAGTTCCAGTTATTTCTAGTAATTCTGGTGGGTTACCTGAAGTAAATTTTGATGGTATTTCCGGCTATTTAAGTGATGTGGGAAATACGGAAGAAATGGCTCAGAATGCATTAAAAATCTTAAAGGACGAAACAGTACTCAATCAATTTAAAGAAAATGCATTAAAAGTTGCAAAACAATTTGATATAAAAAACATATTGCCGCTATATGAAGCGTTGTACAAAAAAGCCCTCAACAAATATTTGTAAATCTTTAAAAGAGAATAAATATTGCAAGAGTATAATTCAAATGCATATAAAATGAAAAAAGGAATGCTTTCAATACTAGCAATTACGCTAGCTTCGTGCAGTGCCACTTCTGTTAAAAGTTCAGATGGCAATGTATTATACGAAGTAATGACGCAGCAAACGACTGGTGGTGCAAGTATTCGTTTTTTTGAAATTCTTTCGGAACCAGATGAAATAAAAATGCTGCAGAATGATGAAAATCTAAAAAATAAGATTAGCGCTAATGATGTTCAGAATGCTAACTTTATTGTGTTGAATATGGGAGAGAAGTCCTCTGGGGGATATGCTATTGGAGTGGAAAATATAGTTGAAACCGATAGAAATATAATTATTACCATAAAAGAAACCAAGCCTGAGCCCGGAAGTATGGCGGTGCAACTGATAACAACTCCTTTTTGTGTAGTGAAAATAAATTCTAAGAAAGAAATTTTAATTCAATAAAAAAATGCCACTATTTCTAGTGGCATTTTTTATAATTCTTTTACAATATTAGAATTGGTATTTAAGACCCAAAGCTACATCAGAACCATAATTATTGTCGTAATAGCCATTTCCACCAAATTCTGGTCTAAAGTCTAAAGAAATTAATAATGGAAAGTCAAAATTATATTCGATACCAATATCACCAGCAGCAAATGCGAAAACACCGTTGTTGTAATCTCTACCATCTCTATAATCTCTGTTGTAACTTCCTACACCACCACCAATACCTGCGTACCAGTTGAAACCACCATCAATATTCCAAACCCATTGGTATAAACCAGTTAGTTTTATAGCATCGTCATCATAGAAATTGTCATTAGTTCTATTTCTCCAACCCAAATCAAGTTCAAGTCTGTTGTTGCTACCTAATGCTCTTTGATAAGAAATTTCAGCACCAAAACCATTGCTATCACCAAAACGCAAACCTAATGCATTTTTTGAAATATCTTGTGCTTGTGCTGTAAATGCTAATCCAATTAGCATTATCGCTGATAAAATAATTTTTTTCATAAGTAAATTTTTATACCTGCAAATGTAAAAATAACTCTGGGACTATTTTTGTAAAATTAATTGTAAATGTTTCAAAATTCACACTTTTATAATCATCTTACTCCATGTTTGCTATTTATTTTTATTTGTAATAATATAAGTTTGCGATTTTTTTGCAGACCAATGGTCCTGAGGACTGAGAAATTATGGTTTTAAAAGCGGTTATTGACAGAAGACATTTCGGGTGCGAAGCGTATTTTGAAGGATCGTATACCTTAATAAACACTTGAAATATTTTTTTAAATAAATGCAACAGTCAGGCTAATCTAAAATGATTTTTTTGAAAAAATTGCAGAAGTAACAAATTGACTGCTGATTAAATCTTCCATTTCAAAAAGATTTTCTTCATCTAAATAATTTGTTTCAGAGTATTGAAATAATTTCCAACGTTTATTATTATACTCCAACGCAGTTAAATTTTCAACCCAGTCCCCTGAGTTCAAATATAAAGTTGCTCCGTTTTTATTCTCTTTTTTGATTATTTTTGGCTCGTGAATATGACCACAAATGACATAATCATAGTTGTTTTCAATGGCTAATTCTGTTGCTGTTTTTTCAAAATCTGAAATATGCTTTACCGCTTTTTTTACGCCTGCTTTTATTTTTTTTGAAAATGAGTAGGGCTCTTTTCCTATTTTTAACAAACACCAATTAACAAATCGGTTTAAAAGAATCAGATAGTCATACCCTAAACCACCCAATTTTGCAATCCATTTTGAGTGCTGGACCGAAGCATCAAAGACATCCCCATGAAAAATCCATGCTTTTTTGTCATCGAGATCCAAAACTAATTTATCAACTAAAGCAAAATTACCCATGCTCATATCGCTAAACTTTCGGAGCATTTCATCATGGTTTCCTGTGATGTAGTAAACTTTCGTCCCTTTTGATGCAAAACTAATTATTTTCTGAATTACTTTTAAATGCGCTTTGGGAAAATAGGATTTTCTAAATTGCCATACATCAATAATGTCTCCGTTTAAGACTAAAACTTTGGGTTTAATAGCACACAAATAATTATAAAGTTCCTTGGCATGACTTCCAAAAGTTCCTAGATGCACGTCTGAAATTACGACCAACTCGACTTTTCTCTTTTTCAAAGTAATTCAATTTGAAGTTTGCCAAATCAATGGAATTTCTTTTAATTATTGTGCAACAAAAGGTTACTAAAAAGTTTTTAATATTAATTTAAAGCCAACAAAAGGGTTTAGATATTCAAAAGTTTAAGGGTTAAACTTTTGAACTTTGAACTAAAATATTACATTTGTTCAAAACTTATCAGTATGGCAGGAAATAGCTTTGGAACACTATTTAGAATAACGACTTTTGGAGAATCTCACGGTGATGCTTTAGGTGGAATAATAGATGGCTGTCCTCCAGGAATAACAATAGATTTAGAAGCAATTCAATTTGAAATGTCACGCCGAAAACCAGGGCAATCTGCAATAGTTACCCAACGTAAAGAACCGGATGAAGTTCAATTTCTTTCGGGAATTTTTGAAGGTAAAAGCACAGGCACTCCAATAGGTTTTATTATTCCGAATACCAATCAGAAATCAGACGATTATTCACATATTAAAGATAATTACAGACCCAGTCACGCTGATTATGTGTATGAAAAAAAATACGGAGTTCGCGATTACCGTGGCGGAGGCCGCAGTTCAGCTCGGGAAACTGCCAGCAGAGTGGTGGCGGGAGCTGTTGCAAAACAAATGTTGCCTAACATAAAAATTAATGCTTACGTTTCTTCTGTTGGACCTATTTATTTAGAAAAACCATATCAAGAATTAGATTTTTCGAAAACTGAGAATAATCCCGTTCGTTGTCCAGATGAAGCAACAGCCGTAATCATGGAGGAATATATTCGGGATATTCGCAAACAAGGAGATACTGTGGGAGGTACAGTAACTTGCGTGATTCAAAATGTGCCGATTGGTTTAGGAGAACCCGTTTTTGACAAATTGCATGCGGAACTCGGCAAAGCCATGCTGTCGATCAATGCGGTAAAAGGATTTGAATTTGGAAGTGGTTTTGAAGGATCACGCATGAAAGGAAGTGAGCATAACGATTTATACAATGCTGATGGAACGACTAAGACTAATCGTTCAGGCGGAATTCAAGGAGGAATCAGCAACGGAATGGACATTTATTTCCGTGTGGCTTTCAAGCCTGTAGCTACTATTATGCAAAAACAAGAATCCTTAGACAATCAAGGTAATATTACAGAAATGTCTGGAAAAGGACGTCATGATCCTTGTGTTGTGCCTCGCGCTGTGCCTATTGTTGAGGCAATGTCAGCGATAGTATTGGCTGATTTTTATTTATTCAACAAAATATATTAATATTAATTTTTGTAAGTGTTCTGTTTTTGTATTATTGCGAATTTACTTGACACCAAACGAGTAGAATTCTATAATAATCAAACTAGTCTTAAAACCTAATAACCACTTTAATGAATACCAAAACAACCAAAAAGCCGTCCTTTTTTTCAGGATTAACAGGCCAAATACTTATAGCCATGGTGCTGGGTGCTATTTTAGGAATTATCATTCATAATTCAATATCCTCGGAGGCAGCTCAGAATTTTAGTAACAAAATTAAAATTTTGGCTACTATCTTTATCCGATTGGTTCAAATGATTATCTCGCCACTGGTTTTTACCACTTTGGTGGTAGGAATTGCAAAACTTGGTGATATAAAAGCAGTGGGAAGAATTGGAGGAAAAGCGATGGCGTGGTTTTTTACAGCTTCCTTTATCTCGTTATTACTGGGAATGTTTTTTGTAAACGTACTAAAACCGGGCGAGGGACTTAATTTATCAAATGTTGATTTAGGATCAGTATCAGAAGTTACAGCGAAAACACAAAACATATCTTTTGAAAATTTTATTGAGCATATTGTTCCTAAAAGTATTTTTGAAGCAATGGCAACCAATGAAATTTTACAAATAGTAATTTTTTCTATTTTCTTTGGTTTAGCAGCTGCTGCATTGGGTGATTATGTGAAGCCAGTGACAAACGCTTTAGATAAAACCTCCCATATTGTTCTTAAAATGGTGAATTATGTAATGAAATTTGCACCAATAGGCGTTTTTGGAGCTATTGCTGGAGTATTTGCAGTACGAGATTTTCAGGAGTTAGCTATTACGTATTTTAAGTTTTTTGGTTCGTTCTTAATTGGAATTTCATCACTTTGGGTAGTATTAATAGTTGTAGGCTACATTTTTCTAAAAAGCAGAATGACCGTTTTGTTAAAGAGAATTGTAAGTCCACTAATCATCGCTTTTGGTACTACCAGCAGCGAGGCTGTTTTTCCAAAATTGACAGAGGAGCTAGAACGTTTTGGTGTTAAAGACAGAATTGTGTCCTTTATGTTACCGCTAGGATATTCGTTTAACTTGGATGGAAGTATGATGTATATGACTTTTGCCAGTATTTTTATCGCACAAGCGTATGGAATTGATTTAGATTTAGGTACACAAATGACCATGCTATTAGTTTTGATGCTCACGAGCAAGGGCATTGCTGGAGTTCCAAGAGCAAGTCTTGTTGTAGTTGCCGCTACTTGTGGTATGTTTGACATTCCTATTGAAGGAATTGCTTTAATATTGCCAATTGACCATTTTTGTGATATGTTTCGTAGTGCCACCAATGTTTTGGGAAATGCGTTAGCAACCTCAGTGGTTGGAAGTTGGGAAAAAGAAGAGGATATAGAACAGGTATCCTTAGATTAAATAACAAAGCTCCTCACGTAACGAGGAGTTTTTTTTTGCAGCATATCAGTTCGTCTGATTAAATAGAATGAAAAATTATGAAAAAACTTGCTTTGCATTGGAAAATTCTTTTAGGAATGATTCTAGGCCTTCTTTTTGGATTATTAATGAAAGATTTAGAACAAAAAGGGATTGTTATCGATTGGATAAAACCTTTTGGAACCATATTTATAAATTTACTCAAAATGATTGCTGTTCCATTAATTGTGGTTTCACTTATTGTTGGATTAGCAGATTTAAAAGATATTTCTAAACTTTCTAAATTAGGAGGAAGAACAATTTTTTTCTATTTATGTTCGACTGTGATAGCGGTCACTATTGGTTTGCTACTTGCAAATTTAATTAAACCTGGAACCTATATAAATGAGGAATCCAGAATAAGTTTGCTTGAAAATTTTTCGGTAGATGCTTCTCAAAAAATTGAATTAGCTGTAAATACTAAAAATGATGGACCACTTCAACCATTAATCAACATAGTTCCAGATAATTTTTTCAAAGCTTTAAGTGATAATGGAAGTATGCTCCAAGTCATTTTTTTTGTTATTTTAATTGGGATTGGACTTATTTTAATAGAGGAAAAAAAATCAAAACCTGTAGTTGATTTCTTCAAAGGACTGAATGAAGTTATTTTGAAAATTATTGATATTATCATGCTTTTTTCGCCGATAGGTGTTTTCGCACTCATGGCTGCCTTGATGGTTGAAATTCCGGATTTTTCAACATTGGGTGCTTTAGGGATTTATGGATTAACCGTTTTATTTGGCTTGTTATTAATGGTATTTGTGTTCTATCCAACCTTATTAATGATTTTTGCGAAAGTAAATCCAATACAATTTTTTAAAGCTATTGCACCTGCACAATTACTGGCTTTTTCAACAAGTTCAAGTGCAGCTACACTTCCCGTAACTATGGAATGCGTTACTGAAAATTTAGGAGTAGATGAAGAGGTTTCCAGCTTTGTGTTGCCTTTGGGTGCTACCGTAAATATGGATGGAACTAGTCTTTATCAAGCAGTAGCGGCGATATTTATTGCTCAAGCAATGCTTCCTGATGCTTTAGATTTAAACACCCAATTGATGATCGTTGTTACAGCAACGCTGGCTTCTATAGGTTCAGCTGCGGTTCCTAGCGCCGGAATGGTGATGTTAGTTATAGTTCTTGGTCAAGCTGGGATTCCAGAGGCTGGACTGGCACTTATTTTTGCTATTGACAGACCTTTAGATATGTGCAGAACTGTTGTAAATGTGACAAGTGATGCAACCGTGGCAACCATTGTTGCTAAATCAGTAGGGAAATTAAAAGTACCAAAAGAGTAATCATGTGAATTTAACATCACGTTTTGGGTGTATTTCAGTTTGTTGATTTTTGACTAAAAGGTATTTAGATTTTAAAATTGTGGAAAACACTTTACCGCAGTCAATAAATTTTAGATTGTGCCAATTCAAAATTAGGCTATCTAGCTGTTTTATATTTTTTTAGCTGGCATAAAACAAAGATGACGCCTTATTTATATAATTTTTTTTAAGGTGAATTAAAAATTTATCAATCACATCTAAAATGTTTAAATAAATTATAAGATAAACACAGATAAATGTATATTTGATAAAATTAATCATTTATGTATCAGGGGCGTATCATTTTATGTGTAGTATTTATATTTAATTTTTTTAGTAATACTGTGCTTTCACATACGATAAAGTCTTCAGAAAATGAAATTATTAAATTCACAAATCTGGCGGGACGGTTTGTGAAGATTGTTGATTTACCAAAATCTATTTTACAAAATGAGGAGTATTTTGCACTGAAGTTTTACTACATAACTTTAGCTGATAATAGTGAATCTGAAAAAGTTACTTTTTATGATCAAAAGACAATTGATAAAATTGAAAATGACAAGTTCGCAAAACAAGAAAGTTTAAGAAAATCGAAAGTAATTGTTGTGCTATTTGTTGTTATTTTATTATTTCTGCTGGTCTTGCTGTATTCATTATTCAAAGCTAATAATTTCAAGAAAAAAGCAAATGCTGAACTTTCTCAAACATTAATAGCACTAACGATTGCCAAAGAAAAAGCCGAAGAAGCATCGATATTAAAATCGCAATTCGTATCTACAATTAGTCATGAATTGAGGACGCCTTTATATGGTGTGGTGGGAATTACGAATATGTTGCTTGATGAACATAAGGAATTGGCAAACAGTCCGCATTTAATTTCATTAAAATTTTCAGCGCGGTATTTACTTTCACTCGTAAATGATATCCTTCAGATAAACAAAATTGAAGACAATAGAATTGTTCTAGAAAGCATGACTTTCAATATTTCTGATGAAATAAACATGATCAAAAATTCCTTGTCTTTTATTGCTAAAAACAACAACAATTTTATCATTGTCAGCATTGATCCTGCTATTCCTGAATATCTGATAGGAGATAAGTTAAGACTCTCTCAAATAATAATGAATCTGGTTAGCAATGCATTGAAATTCACTAATGATGGAGAAATTTTAATCAAAGTAAACTTAGTCAAAGTCGAACAAGATCTTCATTTTATCGAATTTGTTGTAAAAGATAATGGAATTGGAATTGCACCTGAAGATCAATACAAGATTTTTGATAAATTTATTCAGGTGGGTAGGAAAGAAACTGATTATCAGGGGACCGGACTGGGTTTGTCAATTGTAAAGCAGTTATTAGGATTGTTTGATAGTACAATATCACTTCAAAGCGCAATTGGACAAGGAACCACATTTAAATTTACGATAGCATTTGAATTTAACCCTGAAAAAACAAATGAAATTATTAATAATATTTTGGTCGACTTAAAAACCGCACAAATTATCAATATTTTAGTCGTTGAAGACAACCATATTAATCAAATGGTCACTAGAAAAACGATAGAGAAGAACAATTACAAATGCAGTGTTGTTGATAATGGATATGCAGCACTAGAAATACTTGACAAAGAAAATTTCGACGTGATTTTGATGGATATCAATATGCCTCTTATAAATGGTTTTGAAACTACAAGAAAAATACGTCTAAAGGGGATAGATATACCCATCGTTGCATTGACAGCTTTTGATAAAACAGAAATAACAGAAGAAGCTCTTTCTGCGGGGATCAATGATATTATTATAAAACCTTTTGATGCTAGTAAATTATTTAATATCATTAATATTTTGATTTCTAAGAATTAAGAATTTTTTTAGGACAGCCACAACTTAGAAATAATAGTAATTTTTCTGTTTACGAAAGTTTCTTTATAATCAAAATCGTTACACTTTTAAGACCAATTCAGGTCATGAAAGTGTAACGATTAGAATAAAGTTGCTGTCAAAAAACGTTATTTGATAGCAATTGTTTTATTGGCTCTTTTCTTTCCATTATCTTTCTTGGCAATGTCAATATGCAGAATCCCGTCTTTGTAATTTGCTTCGATTTTATTTTCATCGATGTAATTCGGCAATGTGAAAGATCTTGAAAATGATTGATAACTAAATTCTTTACGAACATAATTATCTTTTTTTCTTGTTTCTTCTTTCTCCTCTTCTTTTTCCGATGAAATCATCAACATGTTGTTGTCTAATTCTACTTTAAAATCTTCTTTCTTCATGCCTGGAGCTGCTAATTCAATTTTTAATTTATCGTCTGTTTCTTTTAGATTTACAGAAGGTAAATTACTGCCAATAGCCGTAAAGTTTTTGTCAGACCAATCAAAAAGATCTCGAGATACAAAATCATCAAAAAAGGTGTTCACTGTGGGAAATAAACCATTTCGTTTTACTAAAGTTTCCATAATTTTTAATTTTAATTGTTTTATATAATTAAAATCAAATTTAATAATTTTATTTATTTTTAAATACTTAATTATATTTAAAACGTTGAAAAACAACATATTAACGACAACATGCTTGTTTTAGCAATAGTTAAAAAGGAGTTTCTTACAGCTCAAATTTGTTGCCTAAAAAATTAGTACCAGCGTTTTTTATTTTGTTTAGAAACTTCTGATTTTCTTGATTTATGAGCTCCGGCACTGCGATTTGAATTTTTTTGAGCACCAGCGGGAGCGGTTTCAGGACTTCCTGAATGCCAACCGTAGGGATGATCGCTCACGATTTTTACATCTACTTTTATTAATTTTTGAATATCTTTCCAGTATTGGTGCTCATCTTTACTACAAAACGAGATTGCAACACCTTCATTTCCTGCACGACCAGTTCTTCCTATTCGGTGAACATAAGTTTCTGGAATATTGGGTAAATCAAAATTGATGACATACGGTAATTGATCAATATCAATACCTCTGGCTGCAATATCTGTCGCTACCAGAACATTTACTTCTTTATTTTTAAAACCATCTAAAACGCGTTGTCTGGCGTTTTGAGACTTGTCACCATGAATGGCTTCGGCAGCAATATCATGTTTCCGCAATGCTTTTACAACATTATCGGCTCCGTGTTTTGTTCTTGAAAAAACCAAAACATTGGACAGTTTTTCATTTTTAATTAAATGATAAAGCAAATTTCGTTTTTCTGCTTTTTCAACAAAATATACACGTTGTTCTACGTTTTCAGCTGTAGAAGAAATAGGCGAAACGGTAACTGTTGCAGGATCTTTTAGAAACATTTCAGATAACTCTCTTATTGCGATTGGCATCGTTGCCGAGAACAGTAAGGTTTGTCTGTTATTTGGGGTCAGTTTTACGATTTTTTTGACATCATTTACAAATCCCATATCTAGCATTTGGTCTGCTTCATCAAGAACTAAAGTGTGTAAATAATCTAAATCTATAAAACCTTGTTTGACTAAATCGAGTAAACGTCCCGGAGTAGCGACTAGAATATCAATTCCTTTTTTTAGCATTTCTACTTGAGGTACTTGAGAAACTCCGCCAAAAATGGTAAGTTGAACTAAGTTGGTATATTTTCCATATTGGTCAAAATTTTGTCCAATTTGAACAGCTAATTCTCTGGTTGGAGTGATTACTAAAGCACGAATTGGACTAGCTTTTTTTGACGAACCTACAATTCTATGCAATTGATGAATGATAGGAATGGCAAAAGCCGCTGTTTTTCCGGTACCAGTTTGTGCGCAACCAATCATATCTCTTCCTGATAATACGATTGGAATAGCTTGTTCTTGTATTGGAGTTGCTTCTAAATAGCCTTGTTCGAATACGGCTTTTTGTATACTTTTTGAAAGTGGTAAATCTTCGAATAACATATTTTAGGAATTAAGAATTTAGTTATAGTTACTTAAATTCTCTGCAAAGATAGTTTTATTTCTCGATTTGTTTTATTCCTGATTTGTCTACCCCTTTTAAACGACAACGCTGTTACATAATTTGTTGGTTCGATTTAATAAAATCAGTTACCAGATAGCCTATTAATTTACCTATTAAATGATTGTTTTTATCTTCACCTAGGTCGGGTGCGCCTTCGCAAATGTGTAAATACGTCGCATTTTTATTTTTGGAAAAATAGAAAATAAATTGCCGAAGTTGTTCTACAGAAAAACCACTCATGGTCATGGCGCTGCAGGCAATGTTTGGAATTGCATCTAAATCAATCTCTATTCCAAAAAAATCGTCATTTATAAATTCAGATGCTAATGCCATTTCTTGATCAAAGTCTTTTTCTTTCCTAATGCCTATACTGTCGTAAGTTGTAAATCGTACACGATCCTCTTTCTTCTTGATAATATCTAGAACACTTTTAGAAGTATAATTTTCATGTAATCCAAAAATAAAATATTTTTTCAAAAAGCCTTCTTCGTACGCATAGGAGAAACCATTGCCACTGTGTCGTCCTTCTAAAATCCTAAAATCCGAATGCGCATCAAAATTAATTGCATTTATAGGTTTGCCTTTAGCAAGTGCAGCTCCTTTTATATTACCGTAGGAATTATTATGGCCGCCTCCAATGATTATTGGGGTTTTACCTAATTTTACAATATTGAAAATAATATGAGAAACATCTTTATCAATTTTTTCTACCAATTGACTTAACTTAAATCGATCATCAATATCATTAAAATCGAGGTGTTCTACTTCCTGCATTTTTTCACTTACGTCTAATTGGCCTAAAACAACTAGCTGACTTCCTTTACAAAAACGGTTATGCTGAATATTAGCAATGCTTTTTATCGCACTGTCCCAAGCTGAAGCCGCACCAGGTCTGCCAAAATTAGCTCTTATTCCAATATCTTCAGGAATACCAAATAGTACATATTTAGCATCACAAGAGGTAAGAAAATCAATTGAATTAACGTCTTTCGGGATCGTTATCATTTTTTCTCCAAACTTTATTTCACCGCTTCTGTGGTTGGTGATTTTTGCAAGATCTTTGATTGTAAACGGGATAATTTTTTCCATTAAAAAAAATATTTTCCCCCAAAAATAATATAAATGCAACAACTTGCGTTACTCATTAGTTATATATTGTTAAATTTGTAGAAATTAAATGTAATAAAACATGGAAAATCAAAAGAGCAGTTCAAGTCTTAAAGCTGTCATAGCGGTATTAGCTATATTATTAGTAGGAAGTTTAGTTTATATTTTTAAAGTGACCTCTGATGCAGATACCGTTAAAACAGAATTGAAAACGACGATGACCGAAAAAGAATCGGTTATGAAAGATTTACAGGAATTAAAAGCAACTTATGATGCTGCAATAGCTGAAAACACATCCATGTCCGATGAGTTAATTCAAGAAAGAGACAAAGTGGTAAACTTGATGAGTGATTTAACTAAATCTAAAGGAGATGTAGCTTCACTATCAAAATACAGAACTCAATTCAATGCTTTGCAGGGCAATATGAAGGTTTTAATGGCTGAAAATGAAGGATTGAAAAAAGACAATACAATCTTAACTACCCAACGTGATAGTACGGTAGTGGTATTAGGAGAGTCTAAAAAATACAATGAAGTACTAGTTGGACAAAACGAAGAGTTATCGAAAGCAGTTGAAAAAGGATCAAAATTAACAGTTTTAAATACCAGAGGAACTGCATTCAAATTAAGAAATTCAGGGAAACAAATTGAAACAGACAAAGCCAGTAGAGCTGATGTTTTAAGAGTTAATTTTACTATTGCTGAAAATCAAATCGCCATGTCGGGAGACAAAAGGTATTATGTCCAAGTAATCGATAGCAAAAATAATGTTTTGGGAGACAAAAAAACAGAGAATTTTGGCGAAAATACATTGACTTACAGTTTTGCAACTACTGTGAATTATGAAAATAAAACAGTTCTTGTTTCTGAGGATTTAAAAGGAAACGATTTTGCTAAAGGAACTTATTTTATCAATATTTTTGATAAAGATGTTTTAGTTTCAAAAACAAGTTTTGTGTTGAGATAATTCATAACTGAAATATTTTAAAAAGAGGAACGAAAGTTCCTCTTTTTTTTATGAAATAACTTCACCTTCAATTAGCACATTTTCAATTAAATTACTACCAAAAGCATAGGGCAGTTGATAATAGGAATGAATTGGTTTCGTGATAATTAGATTTGCTTTTTTACCAATAGTAATACTTCCGTGGGAGCTAGCAATACCCATAGCATAAGCTCCATTTATTGTGGCAGCATTTATGGCTTCTTCGGGAGTCATTTTCATTTTGATACAAGCAGTTGCTACAACAAAATTCATATTTCCAGAAGGAGTGGAGCCCGGATTATAGTCCGTTGCTAGCGCTATAGGAAGTCCAGCCGCTATAATTTCTCGCGCTGGGGTGTACGGAATACTTAAAAAATAGGAGCAAGAAGGTAATGCAACAGGCATTATTTCGGTATTTTTCAAAGCCTCGATATCTTCGGGTTTCATTATTTCTAAATGATCTACTGAAAGTGCGTTGTATTTTATTCCTGCTTGAATTCCGCCAATTGAGTTGAACTGATTGACGTGAATTTTTGGCTTTAAGCCAAATTTAATTCCAGCATCCATAATTTGTTGGGTTTCTTCAACAGTAAAATAACCCGTTTCACAAAATACATCGATGAAATCTGCCAGTTTATTTTCAGCAATTGCTGGGAGCATTTTATTGATGATTAAATCGATATAACCGTTATGGTTTGCAGTGTATTCTAATGGGAAAGCGTGTGCACCCAGAAAAGTTGCTTTTATGGTAATTAGATAATTTTGAGATAATCGCCGTATCACGCGAAGCATTTTCAATTCTCCATCAACTGTTAATCCGTATCCTGATTTAATTTCTATAGCTCCAGTTCCCAATTGCATGACTTCTTCTAATCGAACTTTAGATTGATTGTAGATTTCTTCTTCCGAAGTTTCATTTAGTTTTTTAGCTGAATTTAGGATTCCACCGCCACGATTAGCAATTTCTTCGTACGACAAACCATTGATCCGATCTACAAATTCTTGTTCCCTATTTCCTGCATACACAATGTGCGTGTGGCTGTCACACCAAGACGGTAAAATGATTTTTCCAGTAGCGTCAATTATTTTGTCAGCGTGTATTTCTGGTAAATTATCCATCGAACCAAAATCAGCAATAAGTCCGTTTTGAATAACTAAATAGGCGTTTTTGATGGTCGGTAAAATCGCCATTTCAGCGCCTGAAACTTTAGTTATAGATGAATCCCTTATTTGGAGTAGTTCTTTAATATTGATGATTAATGTGATCATTATGCATGATTATTATTCTGAAACTTTGATTTCAAACATTTTATCCCAATTTTTACCAGTTACAAAAATGGTTTTTGTTTTTGGGTTGTAGGCAATTCCGTTTAGAACATCCGTGTCTGGTAATTGAGTTATTTTTTTCTTCAAATCAGCAAGATTAATAATTGCTTCAACCGCTCCATTTTTTGGATTGATGACAGCAATCGCGTCTTTTTGATACACATTTCCATAAATTTTGCCGTCAATCCATTCCAGTTCGTTAATTGCCTTTATTTTTGTTTCAAACGAATACACGTTTAAGTAATCTACTTCTTTAAATGTGGTTGGGTCAATGATCCAAATTTTTTCGGTTCCGTCGGATTGGTATAAATAGGTTCCATCATTAGTCAATCCCCAACCTTCAATAGGTTTGAAGTAGGTAAACGTTTTTACTTTTTTGAACGTATCCGCATCATAAACATATCCTTCATTATTTTGCCAAGTCAGTTGGTATACTTTGTTATTTAGAATTGTAATGCCTTCGCCAAAATATTTATCAGCTAATTCCACTTTTTTATAGACTTCTCCAGTTTTATAATTTGTTTTTCTTAAACTAGAAACTCCTTTTATTCCAGAGCTATTGCCAGAGCCGTTCCCCGTTCCTTCATAAAGCGTATCTCGATAAAACTCTAGTCCTTGCGTGTACGCCTGAATATCGTGTGGATAGGTATTTATGATGGTGTACTTTAATAATTTCGGACTAATGTTTGAAACTAATTCTATTTTCGCCGTAGCTTCAGCAGTTTGCCTTTCGTAATAGACTAAAGCTTTAAGGTCTTGGTACCCTAATTTTTGTTCTTTTAGGTCAAATGATAGTTTGTCAATACCTTTCTTAGAAGCTATTTTTTTATCATTGACGTAGTAAATAATACTGTCAACTGTTTTTGATGTGGTGTTCAAGATTTCTAAAGAAAGTACCTCTTGTGGATTATATTGTTCCTTAAATTTGGAATTATCAAAGGTAAATAAAGTGTTTTCGCCTTTTTTTGCTTCATTACAACTTGCTAAAGTGATTCCTAATAAAATGATAGATAGGAAGTTATGTTTTTTCATGATTTGAATTTTTGATACCCCAATATACAACGTTATTTTTAATGAATAAAGCTCTTGTAAAAATATAAAAAGATTGTATATTTGCACCGGCAAGTCCTACACGACCAGCTCCTGCAGACTCCCCCAGGATGGGAACATAGCAAGGGTACGTGGTTGAGCGGTGCGATGTAGGTCGCTTGCCATTTTTTTTTGTTCCAAAATTAGTCTTCCTTATGGAAGATTTTTTTATTTTTGGACCTTTCGTTTCATAAATAGCAATCATAATGAATAAAGTAGTATTAATAACGGGCGGTTCCTCTGGAATAGGAAAATCTATTGGGGAGTTTTTGCATCACAAAGGTTTTGTTGTGTACGGAACCAGCAGGAATCCGGATCGAATTTTGAATTCGGTTTTCCCTTTAGTAGCTCTGGATGTGCGGGATACGGATTCAATTCGTGCGGCTGTTGCCAAAGTGATTGCGACTTCCGGACGACTAGATGTTGTTATTAACAACGCGGGTGTTGGGATTACGGGACCATTAGAAGAAATTCCGATGGATGAAATAAAAAATAATTTTGAGACAAACCTTTTTGGCCCAATTGAAGTAATAAAAGCAGTGTTGCCACAAATGCGTGCGCAACAATCTGGACTCATTATTAATGTAACTTCGATTGCAGGTTATATGGGTTTGCCGTATCGAAGTGTTTATTCTGCTTCAAAAGGAGCCTTAGAACTCATAACAGAAGCGTTGCGAATGGAAGTGAAGTCGTTTGGTGTTCAGATCACCAATGTGGCTCCGGGTGATTTTGCAACAAATATTGCTTCGGGACGTTTTCATGCTCCGGTTTTAAAAGGTTCTGCTTACGAAACTCCGTATGCAAATACATTGAAAACTATGGACGAACATGTGGATAGCGGCAGTAATCCAAATGAAATGGCCGAGGCAGTTTACAAGGTTATACAAACTCGGGAACCTAAAATTCATTATAAAGTGGGCGTTTTTATGCAAAAAATATCAATTGTTTTGAAACGAATACTTCCTGACAAAGTGTATGAAAAAATGCTAATCAACCATTATAAATTGTAATTTTGCAGGAGATTTGCGTGAAGGATTGAAGCGGCATCCCTCGCTTTTTAGCGAGGATACAGCGGAAAGCCTGACCCGAAGTTTTTACGAAGGGTCACGCCCAAATAATTAAAAACACATAATTAAATTAGATAATATGAAATTTTTTATTGACACGGCTAATTTAGCTCAGATTAAGGAAGCACAGGCATTAGGGGTTTTGGATGGCGTTACAACCAATCCTTCGTTGATGGCCAAAGAGGGAATTACAGGAAAAAACAGCATTTTGAAACATTATGTTGACATTTGTAACCTAGTTGAAGGCGATGTGAGTGCTGAAGTAAATGCATTGGATTACGACGGAATGATTAAAGAAGGAGAAGAATTAGCAGATTTACACGAGCAAATCGTGGTAAAATTGCCTATGACCAAAGAAGGGATTATGGCTGCTAAATACTTTTCGGATAAAGGGGTTAAAACAAATGTGACTTTAGTATTCTCAGCAGGTCAGGCTTTAATGGCGGCAAAGGCAGGAGCGACTTATGTTTCTCCATTTATTGGTCGTTTAGATGATATCTCTACAGATGGTTTGGCTCTAATTGAAGAAATCAGATTGATTTATGATAACTACGGTTACGAAACTCAAATTCTTGCTGCTTCGGTGCGTCACACAATGCACATTGTAAACTGTGCAAAAATTGGTGCTGATGTTATGACTGGACCATTATCAGCTATTTACAGTTTGTTGAAACACCCATTGACTGATATTGGATTGGCACAATTTGTTGCTGATTTCGAGAAAGGAAATAAATAGATTTAAGATTAACGATTTCTGATTTGAGATTTCGGTATAAATAAAAACTCCCATTATGCTTAGCAAAATGGGAGTTTTTTGTTGGTTTGGTTTTGGTTACTTTGTGTTTATATTAATGTGCTCCACCAACTTCTACTTCTTTTCCAATTCCTTGTTTTTCTAAAATTTTAATTACTTTCCATCCGTAGAATGCGATGAATGCGAAACATAAAACAGGAATAAAGTAAGAAGTATGAATGCCTACAATATCTGCTAGTTTTCCTTGTAAGGGCGGTATAATTCCACCACCTAGAATCATCATTACCAAGAAGGCTGAGCCTTGAGAGGTGTATTTTCCTAAACCTGCAATTGCTAATGAGAAAATAGAAGGCCACATAATACTTAAGAATAATCCACCGCTCATAAAGGCAAAAATTGCGATTGTTCCAGTAGTGAATAAACCAATAAGCATGGCTGTCATTCCCATTAAACCAAAAATCATAAGTGTTCTTGACGGTTGGTCTTTTCCTAAAAAGAAACCGGCGATTTGAAACAAAATTACAAATGCGTAGGCGTATAAAGGTGTTACATCTTGTCCTGAAATGGCATTAGCAGCTAATACTACTCCAAAAGCAATATAAGGAACAACGATAAGTAAAATTTTCTTTAGTTGAGATGAAGGATTAAAAACCGTGATAGCTCCTGCCCAACGGCCAATCATTAAACTTCCCCAGTACATAGACATATATGGTGCTAAAGCAGGTCCTGAAATCGAGCCAAAATCAGCAGTTACCAATAATTCACCAAGGTTACTTCCTATAGTTACCTCGACACCTACGTAAGCGAAAAGAGCTAACATTCCTAATACTAACTGTGGGTATTTCATGGCGCCCCATCCTTCAGGATTTTTTTGAGCAGTAGTGTTAGCAAATAATAATCCAATAACAACTACTAAAAGTGTAGATACAGTTAATCCTAATCCTAAATAATCTTTCTCTTTATTTTCGATAAATCTAGTGATGAAGTCAGCATCCTCATAACGTGAGAAGATATAAGCAAAAATTGCGACCAAAATTATCGTAATGGCAATTAAGGTTTTCATTGCTTTTGAAGCAGTTTCAAAAGAAGAATCACTTTTTCCAGACGGTAATTTTTTAGAAAAATGGAATAAGGCTGCTGCTAATAAAAACAACCCTCCAACAAATACGTAGAGTATTCTCATGGAGTCTAAAGAATCGGGTCTTTGCGCATATTCTTCGATATTTACACCAGCAATAACACCAAAAAGGGCGATTGAAACTACTATTGGTCCTATTGTGGTTCCCAATGAGTTAATTCCTCCGGCAAGATTCAATCTGCTGGATGCAGAATGGGGCTCACCAAGAGAGGCGGCAAACGGCTGTGCCGATGTTTGTTGTAATGAAAAACCAAGAGCAACAATAAATAAAGCAGCAAGTATAAATAAATAACTTCCCTGCGTAACTGCTAGAATCATTAGGAAAGCCCCAAAGGTACTGACCAATAATCCGTAAATAATTCCTTTTTTGAATCCCCAACCGTTAAGAATGTCTTTTTTGGCAATACTACTAAAAATGAAAAGTAATAAGGCACCAATATAGTAAGCGCCATAAAAAGCAAAGTCAATTAGCTGACTTTGAAATTGGTCTAAGCCAAATTTAGCTTTACAAAATGGAATAAAAACTCCGTTAGAGGCTCCAATAAAACCCCAAAAGAAAAATACGGTGATCAGCGTATAAAGCGCGGAATTGTTAGACTTTGTTTGTTCTGAATTCATAAGTATATTAGGTTAATGTTTGTTTTTTGAATACTTTTCTAGCTGCAAGACCGTAAATATATTTGTTAAGTAAATTAAAAAAAAATAATTTAGAATAAATATTGTTAAAATTATTGAATAACCATTTTTTGTTGAAAATACCTGCTTTTTTTACAAATTTTTTGCTAATTCTAAAACGTGGAGAATTAAGAAATGGGTTTGTTATATTCCAAATTGGTAAAAATGGTTGATGATTTCTGTGATTCAATAAATTTTCAGAGGTAAAAATAATTATTTGGTTGTATTGGATTGATTTTTCTTTGCTCTTTCAAAAAAAAACTATCTTTATGAATCAGTATAAAAAACACGATATGAAATGTACTTCAGAAGGAAAAATAGATATCAGTTATGAAAGTATCGGTAAATTTGAGGAAACACGATTTGAAAAAATTCATAATACAATTTTCAAAAATGCTTCAGAAGCGTCTGCAGTAGTTGCTCAGGAAATTGCTGACTTGATTAAATCCAAACAATCTGAAAATAAAGTTTGTATCCTGGGTTTGGCAACAGGTTCCTCACCTATAAAAGTTTACGAAGAATTGGTTCGAATGCATCAAGAAGACGGACTCAGTTTTAGCAATGTAGTCACTTTTAATTTGGATGAATACTATCCAATGAAGAAAGAGAACCACCACAGCTATCACTATTTCATGTACGAACATTTGTTCAATCACATTGATATTCAACCGGAAAATATAAATATTCCAGATGGAACAGTGCCTATTGATGCGCTGAAACAATATTGTATTGACTATGAAAATAAAATTAAAAATGCTGGTGGACTTGATTTTCAATTGTTAGGAATTGGTCGTACCGGCCATGTGGGTTTTAATGAACCGGGTTCTCACATCAATTCTGGAACTCGAATAATTACTTTGGATTATATTACTCGAGTCGATGCTTCTTCTGATTTTAATGGTATTGAAAATGTTCCAAAAAGAGCCATTACGATGGGCGTTTCGACTATTCTTAAATCCAAAAGAATTGTTTTGATGGCTTGGGGCCAAAATAAAGCCGATGTAATTAAAAGAACTGTGCAAGGCGATATAAGCTCGGAAATTCCAGCAACTTTCTTGCAAAGCCATGATAATACCACTTTTGTTTTAGACCAATCAGCGGCTTCAGAACTAACACGATTCAAAACTCCATGGCTCGTTCAAGATTGTAATTGGACATTAGAACTTAAATGTAAAGCTATTGTTTGGTTGTGTTTAAAGACAAATCGTTCCATTCTAAAACTAACGGATAGGGATTATAATAATAACGGAATGTCTGATTTGCTGGCTTTAGAAGGTTCTGCTTATGATTTGAACATCAATATGTTCAATGTATTGCAACACACCATAACCGGATGGCCAGGAGGAAAGCCCAATACCGATGATACCAACAGACCCGAAAGAGCGAATCCCGCAAAGAAGCGAATTATCCTTTTTAGTCCGCATCCGGATGATGATGTGATTTCGATGGGAGGGACTTTCTCTAAACTGATACGACAAGGACATGATATCCATGTCGTGTATCAAACTTCAGGAAATATAGCGGTTACGGATGAAGAAGCGTTGAAATTTGCCGAAGTTTGTAATGATTTTGTAGAAAATGATGTCGCAAAAATAGATTTTCAATCGGTTATTGATTTTTTGAATAACAAGTCAGAAAACCAAATGGATTCTCTTGAAGTTCGGAAGCTAAAAGGACTTATCAGACGAAGAGAATCGTATGCGGCAGTGCGGTACATTGGATTGAATGAATCGAATATTCATTTTCTGGATATGCCTTTTTATGAAACGGGACAAATAAAGAAAAATCCAATACATGCCGAAGATATTGCCATTGTTAAAGCAATTATCGAAAAAATAAAACCGCATCAGGTTTTTGCCGCAGGTGATCTTGCAGATCCGCATGGAACGCATGAAGTTTGTCTTAACACTATTTTTGCTGCAATGGGAGCTTTGAAACCCGAACCCTTTATGAAGGATTGTTGGTTGTGGCTCTATCGCGGCGCATGGCATGAGTGGGAAATTCATGAAATAGATATGGCAGTTCCGTTAAGTCCAGAGGAAGTAATGCTAAAAAGACACGCTATTTTGTATCATCAATCGCAAAAAGACCGCGTGATGTTTCAAGGTAATGATTCCAGAGAATTTTGGGTGCGTGCTGAAGACCGAAATAAACATACTGCAAAATTGTATGATGATTTAGGACTGGCTGAATATGAAGCCATCGAAGCTTTTAAACGTTTTGATTATTAAAATATATTGAATACCTATAGACTATGAAATACTTTTTAATGTTATTATTTGGGACTTGTGTTGTAAATGCTCAAATCACCACCGAGCAATTAAACCTGATGCCTTGGCCACAAAATATAAAGTTGACCGCTGGCACTTTTGCTTTAAGCAAAAATTTTAAAGTGAATATTACGGGGAATCCTAATCCCAGAATTTTTATAGGCGCAACCAACTTTGTAAGAAGATTGGACGGCAGAACGGGATTGTTTCTCGAGCAAAGTTTTTTGACGAAAGTCAACGAAAGTCCGGAAGCCGAATTACAAATAAATTGTGTTCGCAATGGGAAAATAGAAATTAATGAGGACGAAAGTTACCAACTGACAATTACTGCGAATAAAATTATTATTAATGCAACCAATGATTTAGGGGCGTTGCATGGTTTGGAAACTTTATTACAGTTGTTGCAAAATAACAGTACGTCTTATTATTTTCCAGTTATTGAAATTTCTGATTCACCACGTTTTACCTGGAGAGGCTTGATGATTGATGCTGCCCGACATTTTCAGCCGGTTGATGTCATCAAGAGAAATCTTGACGCTATGGCTTCAATGAAAATGAATGTTTTTCATTGGCATTTAGCCGATGATCAAGGTTGGAGAATTCAATTGAATAACCATCCTAAATTAACAGAATTAGCCTCAGATGGATATTTTTATACTCAGGAAGAAATTAAAAACATTGTAAAATATGCTGATGAAAAAGGGATTTTGGTTATTCCCGAGATAGATGTTCCGGGACATGCTTCTGCATTGCTGACTGCTTATCCGGAAATAGGAAGTAAAATTGGAGAAGGAAAAATCACGTATGAAGTGCAAAGAAATTCAGGAATTTTCAATGCGACTCTAGACCCTACAAATCCAAAAACCTATGAAATTTTAAGCTCGATTTTTGATGAAGTCTGTCCGTTATTTCCGGGCAGTTATTTTCATATTGGTGGTGACGAAAACAATGGTAAAGAATGGAATGCAAATTCTAAAATTCAACAATTTAAGAAGGATAATAATTTGGCTAACAATCATGATTTGCAGACTTACTTTAATATGAAGTTGATTCCAATGCTAAAAAAGCACAATAAAAAACTGATGGGTTGGGAGGAAATAATGACTGAAAACATGTCTAAAGATGCTATAATTCATGCTTGGAGAGGAACGAATGAAGGTCAAGAAGCTGGTGGAGCTTTGATCAAAGCCGCAAAAAGTGGATACAATACCGTTTTGTCCAATGGGTATTATATTGATTTGATGCTGGGTTTAGAAAGTCATTATATGAATGATCCCTTACCGAAAAAGATTATTCTTAGTTCAGAAGAAAAAGCAAGAGTTTTAGGAGGAGAAGCTGCAATGTGGAGCGAACTCGTAACACCATTAAATATAGATTCTAGAATTTGGCCACGAACCGCCGCAATAGCCGAGAGATTATGGTCAAGTGCGGAAGTAAATGATATGAACAGCTTGCGCAAAAGGTTGAAAACAATTTCTTTTCGATTAGAAGAACTCGGAATTACGCACATCAGAAATAAAGAAGTGATTTTGAGAAACATAAGCAACAATCAAGATACACGCGTATTGAATGATTTTTCGAACCTTTGTGAACCACTTAAAAATTACAAACGCAACGGTGGCGGAAAGAAATACCGCATGCATTCTCCGTTGACATTATTTGCGGATGCGTGCAATGCAGATGCTTCGGAAGCGCTAGATTTTAATGTTGCTGTGAAAAATTATTTAGCTGATAAAAGCAAGGAGAATAAAGGGATTGTAACTGATTTTTTCAAGAAGTGGATTGTTATGAATGCCGATTTAATTGCTTTAGGCGTCAATGCTCCTTTGGTGCAACCTCTTTTGCCTTTATCTAAAAGTTTGAGTGATGTATCGGAACAATTTTTACTTTTTTTGAATAAAAAACAAAAAGTAAATCAATCGGTAATGGAGGATTTACTAGAAAAATGCAATACCAGAAGCTCTTCTGATGTAGAATTAGCAGTTTATGGCAGTTTGAAAAAGTTGCTTTAGAATAAATATAATATTGGTTTTATGAAATAAGAATTTTGAAATCCTTACAATTTTTGTCAGGATTTTTTAGGTCAATTATTATCCTATTACATAAATTTAAACCGTTGAAAACGGATTTTTTTGTAATTCAGTAAATCGGTATTTTTTTTGTAATTTTGCATAAATTTTATAAAATAAATATTCATGTTAACAGTAAATAATTTATCAGTTCAGTTTGGCAAACGAATTTTGTTTGACGAAGTAAATACGACCTTCACACACGGTAATATTTATGGCGTTATCGGAGCTAATGGCGCTGGAAAATCTACTTTTCTTAAAATAATTGCAGGTGAAATGGATCCAACTTCGGGGCATATTCATTTGGAACCAGGAAAACGTATGTCGGTTTTAAACCAAAACCACAATATGTTTGACGAAAGCACCGTATTGGAGACTGTTATGATGGGAAATAAAACCCTTTATGCGATCAAAAAAGAAATGGATGCTTTGTATTTAGATTACAATGACTCAAATGCGGATAGGATAGGGGAGTTGCAAGTGCAATTTGAAGAAATGAATGGTTGGAATGCTGATTCTGATGCGGCATCAATGTTGTCAAATCTTGGCATTACCGAGGAACATCATTATACGTTAATGGGAGATTTGGAAGGAAAAATAAAAGTTCGTGTCCTTTTGGCACAAGCGCTTTTTGGAAATCCGGATTTACTTATTATGGATGAGCCTACCAATGATCTGGATTTTGAAACCATTGCTTGGTTAGAAAATTTCTTAGCTAACTATGAAAATACCGTAATCGTAGTTTCTCACGACAGACACTTTTTAGATTCTGTTTGTACGCATATTTCGGATATTGATTACAGTAAAATAAATCATTATTCGGGTAATTACACTTTTTGGTATGAATCAAGCCAATTAGCAGCGAAACAACGTGCACAACAGAATAAGAAAGCTGAAGAAAAGAAACAAGAACTAGAAGAATTTATTCGTCGTTTTAGTGCGAATGTAGCCAAATCAAAACAAGCTACTTCGCGAAAAAAAATGATTAGTAAATTGAATATTTCCGAGATAAAACCATCAAGCCGTCGTTACCCGGCAATTATTTTTGATCAAGAGCGTGAAGCAGGAGATCAAATTTTGAATGTGCAAAATTTAAGCGCTACTATCGAAGGAGAAATATTGTTTAAAGGAGTAGATTTGAATATGGCCAAAGGCGATAAAATTGTTCTTTTCTCAAAAGATTCACGTGCAACAACAGCTTTCTACGAAATTTTAAACGGAAATAAAATAGCAGATTCAGGAACTTATGATTGGGGAGTTACAACAAATCAAGCGTATTTGCCGGTAGAAAATCATGCTTTTTTTGAGAATGATTATACTCTTGTAGATTGGCTACGCCAATGGGTAAAAACAGAAGAAGAACGGGATGAGGTAAACATTCGCAGTTTCCTTGGAAAAATGATTTTCTCCGGAGAAGAAGCGTTAAAAACCTGTAGAGTTTTATCCGGAGGAGAAAAAGTGCGTTGCATGTTGTCTCGAATGATGATGGAACGAGCAAATGTTTTAATGCTGGACGAACCAACCAATCATTTAGATTTAGAGTCAATTACAGCTTTTAATAACTCATTAAAAAACTTCAAAGGATCTGTTATTTTCACCACTCATGATCATGAATTCTCTCAAACAGTTGCTAATAGAGTTATTGAACTAACGCCTAATGGAGCGATTGACCGTTACATGACTTTTGATGATTATCTTGATGATGAGAAAGTGCAAGAACTAAGAGTTAAAATGTACACCGTATAAAAAGTAGTGTCTATATAAAAGAAAATATCCCGCAATTGCGGGATATTTTCTTTTAGGGAAGTTTCGGATTATCAAGTTTATTTAAATCCTTATTATTTTTTACCAAAAATTTTACTAATGATAAAAATAATAATAGCGATAACGGCGACTACTATAAAAATGCCGACACCGACACCCGCTTTGAATATTCCTTCAATTATTGAACAACTTGAAAATGATATTAATACTATAAAAAGCATCAATAATCTGGTGAGTCTTTTTTGCATGATTTTGTGTTTTGAAAATTAAAAATTAAAATGTAAAAATAGAATATGAATTCATTTCCTTGGTTATATAATTTTTATTGATTGTTTCAAAATTAAGTACTATAAATATACCTGTTTTCTTTGAATTATAAGCACAGGCATTTTCTCTCTTTTTAATTCTAAAATCATAAATTGGAATTTGTATATTTGCCAAACCAAACCACACAATTACTATGAGTCAAAAAGTATTACTTACTGCAAAAGAAGTTACTATCATATTACACCGTTTGGCTTGTCAATTAATCGAAAAACACTTAGATTTTTCAGATACAATATTAGTTGGTATCCAACCAAGAGGTGTTTTTTTAGCAGAACGTTTAAAAGAAATTTTAGAAAAACAATACCAAACTCCTGAAATACAGCTCGGCTATCTGGATATCACCTTTTTTAGGGATGATTTTAGAAGAACTGAAAAGCCATTAGAAGCCAATAAAACCAAGATTAATTTTATCGTCGAAAATAAAAAAGTCATTTTCATTGATGATGTTTTGTTCACCGGACGCAGCATTCGCTCGGCTTTGACTGCTATTCAATCTTTTGGACGACCTTCAGAAATTGAACTTTTGGTCCTGATAGACAGGCGTTTTAGTCGTAATTTACCCATTCAACCGGATTATAGAGGAAGGCAGGTAGATGCTATAAATGATGAAAAAGTAAAAGTGAGTTGGAAAGAAAATGACGGAGAAGATGGCGTGTATTTAATTACAAGTTAGATTGAAAGCAAACGCCAACTATTAAAAACTATAATCGTAAATAAAAATGAAAGAATTAAGCGTAAATCATTTATTAGGCATAAAATACATCAACAAGAATGATATTGACCTGATTTTTGAAACTGCCGATCATTTTAAAGAAGTCATCAATCGACCAATTAAGAAAGTGCCTTCGTTACGAGATATTACCATCGCCAATATTTTCTTCGAAAACAGTACCAGAACAAAACTCTCTTTTGAATTAGCACAAAAACGCTTGTCTGCGGATGTCATTAGTTTTTCGGCGGCGCAATCCTCCGTCAAAAAGGGAGAGACGCTGATAGATACCGTAAATAATATTCTTTCGATGAAAGTAGATATGGTGGTGATGCGGCATGCAAATCCTGGTGCTGCGTATTTTTTGTCAAAAAATGTTAAAGCCAGTATTGTAAACGCAGGAGATGGCGCACACGAACATCCTACACAAGCGTTGTTAGACAGTTATTCCATTCGAGAAAAGCTAGGTGAAGTAGCTGGAAAGAAAGTGGTCATTGTGGGCGACGTTTTGCATTCCAGAGTCGCTTTGTCTAATATTTATGCTTTACAAATGCAGGGCGCTGAGGTGAAAGTTTGCGGGCCTAAAACACTTATTCCACGATATATTGAATCGTTGGGTGTTACTGTAGAACCTAATTTACGAAAAGCATTAGAATGGTGTGATGTTGCCAATATGTTGCGCGTTCAAAATGAACGTATGGATGTCAATTATTTCCCTTCAACTCGGGAATATGCGCAACAGTATGGAGTCGATAAACCACTTTTAGATTCTTTGAACAAAGAAATTATAATTATGCATCCCGGACCTATTAATCGCGGTGTCGAAATTACAAGTGAAGTAGCTGATTCTAATCAATCTGTGATTTTAAACCAAGTAGAAAATGGTGTAGCAATCAGAATGGCAGTTATTTATCTTTTGGCTTCAAAAATTCAATAACTAATTTAAAACTTTGTAAATTAGCTACTTATAAACTACGCTGCCACAAGCAGCCTTTGAAAATCAATACAATGAAAGTAGATCAAAAAGGACATACCGTTACAATTAGGGACACTCAAGGTGATTTTACTTCTTTTTTAATGAAGGTTACTCATCAATATAAAACATTCGAAAAATACAATATCATAATTGATCTTTTGTTGCATAATGATTTGTCTACAAATGATATAAAGTTATTTATGCCATTGTCAACACAACATAAAAAAGCTAAAAAGTCCTTTGTTATCGTCACTTCTGATTTTGATTACAATGCTGTTCCTGCTAAATTAACTGTGGTTCCCTCATTATTAGAAGCGCACGATATTATAGAAATGGAAGAAATAGAAAGAGATTTAGGCTTTTAAATGAATTTATTCGGTTATTTTTTTGACCGTTTAATTCATTTAAGCAAAATTCACCATAACCGAATAATTAAAAACTTGAAACTAACAATCCTTGGTTGCTATGCCGCAACACCCCGAACATTTACCAATCCAACTTCCCAGATTTTAGACATAAAAAATAGACTTTTTCTGATTGATTGCGGGGAAGGAACGCAAGTACAACTGCGTAAGAATAAAATTCGATTTTCTAAAATAAACCATATTTTCATTTCCCATTTGCACGGAGACCATTTCTTTGGATTAGTGGGTTTAGTATCCACATTCACTTTGCTGAACCGAACTACGGATTTGCATATTTATGGACCAAAAGGCATCAAAGAAATTATCAAGTTGCAATTGCGATTGTCTAACTCTTGGACAAATTATGGTTTGTTTTTCCATGAATTGGAATCTCTGGAAAGCGAAATTATTTTTGAAGACCATAAGGTTTTGGTGAAAACCATTCCATTGAAACACCGTGTGTATACAAATGGTTTTTTATTTCAGGAAAAATTAGGCGATCGTAAACTGAATTTAGACGCCGTTCAGAATTATGAGATAGAGAGTTGTTATTACCAAAAAATAAAAAACGGAAAAGATATCACACTCGAGGACGGGCGAATCATTGAAAACGACAAATTAACATTTGACCCTATTCCGGCAAAAAATTATGCTTTTTGTTCGGATACGGTTTACAATGAAGCGATACTTCCAATTATAGAAAATGTAGATGTTTTGTACCATGAGTCTACTTTCCTGGAATCTGAGGAAAATCTAGCAAAAAAAACATTGCATTCAACAGCAAAAGAAGCGGCAACAATAGCTTTAAAAGCCAATGTTAAACAATTAATTTTAGGGCATTATTCTACTCGATATGAAAGTATCGAATTGTTTAAAGAAGAAGCGGAAACTATTTTTCCTGAAGTACTTTTAGCTGATGATGGGAAAAGTTTTGAGTTTTAAAAACAAAAATCAATTTAGGCGGTAAAATAATAGTTGGATTTTTTGATTTAGTCAAATTGTTCAACAATCAAATATTTTTAAAATAAAAATTATGAGTGATTTAAGTGATTACAGAAAATCTTACGACAAGAGTGAATTATTAGAAACTAATATTCCAGAAGATCCAATTAACTTGTTTAGCCGATGGTTTCACGAGGCAGAAGATTTTGGATCGAACGAAGAAGTAAATGCGATGACCATTTCTACAATTGGTTTAGATGGTTTTCCTAAATCCAGAGTTGTTTTGTTGAAAAAATTTAATGAAGAAGGTTTTATTTTTTATACCAATTACAATTCAGAAAAAGGTCAGGCTATTTCAGAAAATCCAAATGTTTGTTTGTCTTTCTTTTGGCACAGTATGGAACGTCAGGTAATTATCAAAGGAATTGCAAAAAGAACCACGGAGAGCACTTCCGATAGTTATTTTGAATCTCGACCTGACGGAAGTAAATTGGGAGCAATTGTATCAAACCAAAGTGAAGTAGTTCCTTCTAGAGACTATTTAGAAAAAAATTTAGAACAACTAGAAAAAGATTTTGAAAGTATGGTTATTCCAAGACCAAAGCATTGGGGAGGATTTTTAGTAACTCCTTTAACAGTAGAATTTTGGCAAGGAAGACCCAACCGATTACATGATAGAATTCGGTATACAAGTCAACAAGATTACTCTTGGAAAATTGACAGACTCTCCCCTTAATGTAAGAAAAATATATAAATAATAATTTATATAGTGTATTTCATCGGTTTTTTTTGGTAGTTTAACGATAAAAGATGTACGTTTAATTAATATTTAAAAACATCTTTAAATTATTATTAAAGTTTTTTGCCCCACAATCTACTTTAAACTTAAACTACTATTATTATGAAGCTAAAAGTACTTCGTGCATTATGGCTCGTGGCTGTGATATGCATTATGAATTCTTGCTCTGCAGACTCGACTGAAACAGAAACAGTTGATGCAGTTGCTAATAAAGTAATTTTGTATTCATACAATACTATTGAACTAGAAACGATGAATTTGATTAATGCCCACAGAGTTAGCAAGGGATTAAATGCTTTGGAAAAAATAAATCACATGTCTTACAAATCAGAAGAGCACGATCTTTACATGATTGCTAATAATGTGGTAAACCATAACGATTTTGTTGCTCGTTCGGAAAATATAAAGAAGATATTAGGAGCTTCATCAGTAAGTGAAAATATTGCATATAATTATAACACGCCACAAGCCGTTTTAAGTGCTTGGTTAGGCAGTCCTAGTCACAAAGAAAATATTGAAGGAAACTTTACTCATTTTGGAATTGCAATAAAAGAGGATCCTGCAACTGGTAAAAAGTATTACACAAATATCTTCGCAAAAATATAAGTAGAGTATTTTTATATAAATAAAAGGCTGTCTTCTCCCCAAAAGACAGCCTTTTATATTTTTATAAATTGTCATTTGAGGAAATAAATAATCTGTATTTATTAAAAAATGCTGTTGAATTTTCTTTCATTGGAGTTTTAGTTCGTTACTGCTTTTTCCAACTGCTTGAGTACAATTATCAAAAACTGCTAGTCGATTATTTTTTATGTTACAAAAAGTAAAAAAATTACTCGATACGCTTCACATTTGGAGTGACGGAATTCGAGAGCCATTTTTAATCAATCTTTTTGTTCTTGATAGATCACCCAGAAATGGAATCACATTATGCAACGAAAAATTATCTTTAAAAACTAAGGACGCTTATCTAGCGTTAAGAGTGAAACAACGTGCTAGAGTTCATGTATTTATTGTGTAGATAGGAGGTCTTAAATGTCTAAATATATGCTGTGGAAATAAATTAATTTTATCTTCCAATGTAATTAGGACAACCAAAACATTTCACATCTAAACTAAATTGGTAGGATAAGGAGAGTTCATAAATGCCTCCCGTTTTTCCAATTTTAGTGGTATTTAAATCGTATGCGATACCAAGTCGTAAACGATCATATTGCAAGCCGGTAAAAAGGTTCACGGATGTTAGCAGTTGACTGTTGATACCATTTTTAGCAGGATTCGTTACGGCAGTGGCCCCAAAAAACATTTTTTCAAATAGGATAGATGCGCCAATATCAAGTCGGTTATAGCGCCCTTGTTGCATATAATTTGAAGTCACAAACATTTTGGTGGCATACGGGAAAAATTTGACATCAATATAGTCAGCCAGAAGAAATTCATAACCTGTACTCAAGGAGAAAAACGTATTCAAAGGAACGTTTCCGTCTTGCGTAAAGGAGATGTTGGGTTTGTTTAAATGTTTCATGGATAAGCCAATCCACATGTTTTCAGTATTAAAAACCATCCCTGCAGTAGCATCAAAAAAGCTAACTTTGTCATTACTCAATAGTGGATCAATTGAATTCGTATTTACAATTCCCGTTCTAATATTGATTTGATCTGCCAACAATAAATTTTGAAAAGCAAATGATTTGAGTCCAAAACCAATTTCTATTGCGGGTCTAAAATCCCAATCGTCGCTGATTCGTACCCGGTACGCATAATTTGCATTGATCTGTGTAAAATTGTAATTGGTGGCATTTTCTCTTTGGTTTAAAATACTAATACCATAGCCACTATTCATGTTTTCGTTCCAAGTATTAACAAAAGCATAGTCAGTATCGATTTTTAAATCTAAGTCCGGCCATTGTTCTCTGTGAATAATACCAGCGTAGGTGGTCTCCATAAAACCGGAAAAACCAGGATTCAAGGTTTCTGGAACTAAGAAATATTGAGTAAAAACAGGGTCTTGTGCGCTTACTTTTGAATAAATGCAACAAGATATAATTATAATAAATAGTTTAATTTTCATTAGTTAATGCGTTACTTTTATTTAATTAAGGTAAAGGCTCCATCTTCAATTATGGTATGATTGTAAAATGTTTTGGCGGTGAGTTTGAAATGGTAATTTCCATTTTCGGCTTCTAAATCTTTTACTGTTCCATTCCATCCCCTTATAGTTTCTCCTTTTTCACTGTATACAATACTGCCCCAAGTGTCGTAAATATCCAATGTCATTTCTATGAATCCTAAAAATATGGGTGAAAAAGAGTCATTTACACCATCGCCATTAGGGGTAAATGCATTTGGCATCATTAAGCTATACCCTTTTTCGATAAATATCGTAGTAGTATAAACGTATTGACAACCAAAAGGATAAGTAACCGTTTGTTTTACCGTATACGTTCCTATTTTGGTGAAGATGTGTTTTGGACTTTCTTCATCTGAAAAATTGCCATCTCCAAAATCCCAAGAAATTTTAGTAAAATTTCCTGTGGCTAAGTTGTTAAATAAAATAGGATCGTAAATAGAATATAAGCCATATACATCATTTCCATACGAACTAGTTTCGAACTTAGCTTCTCCTAGAACTGGTGTGTCAACATTATAAGTAATATCAGCAGTACAGCCAAAGCTATCCGTAACACTAAATATAACTAAGCCATTGTTGTTGGTATTCATAATTTCATTATTGGCACCAGTAACAATACCATCAGACCAGCTTAATTGATAAGGAGGAACACCACCTTTGACCTTCCCTACAAATGTTTGACGGACGTATTTAGTATCACAGTTAAAATCAGTAAGGACTTCAATAGTAGGAGTCAGTTGCTCAAATCGAATAATTTTCCAGGATTCGGATTTTTTACAGCCATTAGCATCCGTTACGGTAACAGTATAATTTTCTGGCGGAAGATTTTGTAAGTCTTCGGAAGTGGCGCCATTAGACCAAGAAAATGTAAATGGAGGTGCGCCTCCTGTTACTACTAAATTAATAGCTCCCGTATTTGCATCCAAACAATTCAAAGGGTTTGAAACGTCAGCTCGCAACTCTAATGGTAAAGGTTCTATAATGATAAATGTTTCCTTTATGGTACATAATTTAGCATCAGTAATTGTTACTGTATATTTTCCGGGTCCTATATTATTTCGATCAATACCGGCGGTTGCATCATCATCCCAAACTAAAGTAACAGGAGTTTTGCCACCCATTAGGTTTAGCCGTATGTGAGCATCTTTTTCACCAAAACAAGAAATTTGTTTAATATCCGGATTTATAGTAAAAACAGGTGCATTATCTATGGTTATGCTAAATTGTTTTACGCAACCTAAAGAATCCGTAATAGTAATTATATAAGTTCCCGCGGATAAATTATTCTGAACACGTCCTGTTCCTAAATTACTCCATTTAATTAGGTAAGGATTTCCAGTTGCAAATGGAATCCCTCCACTAATATTCGTAAGGGTAATAGAAGCGTTTGCATCATTATAACATGCTATTTCAGTTTTTGTATATGCTAAAAGGATTTCATTATTTTGAAGTAAAACAACTTCTAAATTTTCCGTACAACCAGAATTATCAGTGACTGTTAAGTTATAAGTTCCAGCTGCAACATTACTCAGGTTTTGAAGAGCACTCCTGAATCCGTTTGGTCCGGTCCAGCTGTAGTTGTAATTAAAAATGTCTGGTGCCGTTTCAATTGCTCTTCCACCGGTTGCTTCCACATTAATTTCTCCGGTAAAATCTCCATAACATAAAATATTTACCTGACTGATTAGATTTACTTTTAACAAAGGAGGCTCTATAATAGTAAAAGTTTCCGTGAGGGTATCACAATTGTTCGCTTCTGTAATCGTTATTTTGTAAACTCCCGGAGCCAAGTTGGTAAGATCTTCTGAGGCTGAATGAGGGGTTCCGTTTTTTGTCCAAATATAAGTATAAGGAAGAGTACCTCCTGTAGTTGCTATAGTAACCTTTCCATCATTAGACCCAAAACAAGTAATGTCATTTTTAAATCCAGAAAAACTGAATTTAGCAGGCTGACTAATCGTGTAACTTCTTATAAATGGACAATTGCCATTATCAATAACGCGAACAGTATAAATTCCTGGTTCCAAATTAGAAATATCTTCTTCAGTACTGGTAAACCCATTAGGACCAGCCCATGAAAAGGTGTAAGGTTTTCCTGTTGAAAAAGGGATTCCGCCAGTGACGGTTATGCTAATAGCGGCATCATCTGACTCAAAGCAGGTACTGTTTTTAATGGTGTCCACCACATTTATTAGAGGGTTAACAAGTACTGTAACCGTAAAATTAGGTCCGGGACAGCTACCAGAAACAGGAGAAACAATATAAGTTACAGTTGCTGGATTTGGAGTAGTATTAGTTAGTGTTTGACTAATATTTGTTCTGGGTGACGATTGTGCCGAGGCACCACTTACCGCACCTGCAGGGAAAATAGAAGGTGTTGACCAGGTATAAGTAGTGCTTGATGGGACATTATCTGTTCCATCACTAACTGGTTTGACTAGAAAGGTTTCTCCACTACAAATTTTTAATTCCTTTGGCTTTATAATGGGCGAAAGAACTAGATTAACTGAAAAATTAGCTGTTTTTGTAGTAGTACCGCAACTATTGGTAACACTAAAAATGGCTTGATAGTTTCCACTAACAGAATAATTGATTGATCCGGGATTAAGCAATGTAGAGGAAGATGGGGAACCTCCGGGAAAACTCCAGAGATAAGTAATTTCAGAACTTGGAGAACAACTTTCGACCACTGTTCCTACTGGTTGGATTGTTGCCGAGTTACAAAAATCCGAAATAGGATTTAAAGTAGTAACCGGCGGCTTTTTTACTTGTATAATCTCCGTAATCGATCGGTCTATACCACAAGAGTTTCTCGTTGTCAATCGCAGATAATAGGTCCCAGGCGTTATAAAATTCAAAATTGGGTTTTTAGATGATGAGCCTGTACCATTTGCAAAATTCCATTGTGCGGTTCCTTTTCCGCAAAAACCTTCATAATAATTTATGATCTCCCAATAATAACTTTCGGCACCACAACTTAAACTGGTATCCGTAGTATTTGTAATTTGTAAATTACTCGAAGCACAAGCATTCCCGTATGTAAATTTAGGTTGTAATATGGGCTCCACACAGATCCATTTGCTAAAAGAAGTTCCTTTTCCACAAGGTGTTTCAGCTGATAATGTGATTTTATATTTGCCAGGCAGTGCGTAGACATGACTTGGATTAACGTCTCTGGAAGGTGCGCTCCCGTCCCCAAAATCCCAAGTGTACACATTAAAAGTGCTACAGTCATTCGTATATCCTGCAGCGGTTGAATTATTGAAATACACGAATGTATTTGCACATACTATACTATTGACGGAAAAGCTTATAATGGGAACATCTAGAATAATTATGGGTCCTGCCGTAAGATAAGTACTGCCGCAGGAAGTGGAAATCGTTAGGCTAACAATATTTCCTGATGGGCAATTAAATCGAGTGAAAGTATGTGGGATTGGGAAATTTTGGGAAGCAGACGGAATTGCTGCATTATAGTAAGCTGAACTTTCTAATTGCGCTTGGGTGTAATTTCTAATTGTACCATCGCCGTAATTGACCTGATATTTTGTATCTGATGGATTCAGCGCCCATGATCCTATAGCAAATTCCATTGGAGCCACTGGAGTACAAAAATTAGTAGTATTTCCCGGCGCAATCAATGCTCCAATTGGATTGTTAGAGTTCTTAATGACATAAATAATAGAATTGGTACAACCATTACTGCCAACTCCTGTAACAACCATATTAAACGATCCTAACTTCATATAGGTATGCATTCTGGGAAAAGTAACATTTGTTTCTGTACTTCCATCGCCCCATTCAACGGTATAGGATGACATGCAGGAAATTGAACTCGAATTATTGCCTACATTAATAGTGTATTTAAGATCTGAATTATTGTCTCCACATTTTTCAAAAGGGGCACTGGATCCAGGAGGAGCATTGAGGTTGACAAATTTTAAATCTGGTTTTTGTTTAACTGAAATGACTTTTGTTATGGAAGAGATCCCCCCATTAATATCAGTAACGGTTAGTTTTACATTAAAATTTTGAAGGCCACAACCTAAAGCTGTAAAAGAATGCGAAGGGCTAGCAGCAGCAGATGTACTTCCATCGCCAAAATCCCATTGATACTTGAAAGGTGCATCTCCAGTGATACTAGATGTAAACGTAATTAGAGTCCCGGAACAACTACCGTCATTAGTAAAACTAAACGAAACGGAAGGTACTACTAATTCGCTTTTATAATTTTTATTCGTCGTTTTTAGGGTATGACTATTTTCATTTGTTTTAGTAAATGCAAAAATTGAAGAGCTAACTAATAAAAAAAAGAGATGTGCAAGAAAAAAAAGTTTCCTCATGTATGATGAATTATTTTGGGTCTAAATATATATATATATTATTTTTAGTATAAAAAAAAGATTACAAAAAAACACATAAATTTTTACATAGAGGAAATGAAAAGTTGATTTAATACTATTTATTCAAAATAGTAGCCCCGAGAGAAGCAAATATTCAACACTTTTGGCATAGATACTATCTAAAGTCGCATAACTGTCGATAAAACAACGAAAAGTTCTTCTACGTAAAATGAAAAAACACCTCGGATTCAGGCTTTGTTTTTTTGTGGACGGTTTCTTAATTTACTATTTTCAAACTTCGTACATTTGCACTTTAGAAATTGAAAGAAAATGATTGAAATAGGAAAATACAATACGCTTACCATCTTACGCGATACCAAAGTGGGTTTGTTTCTGGGAAATCCAGAAGAAGATCCCGAAGGAATTCAGGATATTCTGTTGCCTAACAAATACGTGCCAAACGAATTTGAAATAGGGGAAGAGTTGATAGTTTTTGTGTATTTAGACCACGAAGAAAGACCAGTTGCCACTACATTAGAACCATACATATTATTGAATGAATTTGCACTTTTGCGTGTGAATTATACCAATCAGATTGGTGCTTTTATGGATTGGGGAATGGAAAAAGATATCTTGGTCCCGTTCAAAGAGCAAGCACGTCCTATGGAAAAAGGAAAACGCTACTTGGTTTATCTTTATATGGATGAAAAAACCAATCGTTTAGTTGCTTCAAGTAAGACAAATCAATTTCTTAAAAATGAAATACTTACAGTTGAAAAAGGCGAGGAAGTTGACTTAATTGTGTCACATATCACTGAGATAGGCATTAATGTGATCATCAACGAGAAGCACAAAGGTTTGATGTACAAAGATGAAGTGTATGATGATGCGATTCGTACTGGAGACCGCATGCGAGGATATATCAAGACGATTCGCCCAGATAATAAGATTGATGTGGCATTGCAAGTTCAAGGATATCAAAGTATCGAACCGAATGCAGAAAAAATTCTGGATGAGTTAAGAGCGAGTAGAGGTTTCTTGCGTTTGACTGATAATTCACATCCGGAAGACATTAAAACGGTTTTGAAAATGAGTAAGAAAACCTTCAAGAAAGCGATAGGAGCTTTATACCGAGAGAAATTAATCGAAATCAAGGAAGACGGGATTTACTTGGTTAAGGAATAAATTAAAGTTCGTGACCAACTGTTTTCGGTTTAGAATTACCCAATTAATAAGGGATTGTATTATAAAAAAAGACTAATCGTAACGGTTAGTCTTTCTCTTTTTAATGCTGTTTTAGGATAATAAATTCCACTATTTTAATTGCAATCCATGTTTTTTTTTAAAAGTTGACACTATATTGAAAAATCAATAATTAATTCAGGATAAATAATTTACTATCAATTGATTGGCTTACTTTTAAATCAAAATTATTTGGATTTTCAACTGTTAAAACGTTGTTTTTTGGTCGTTTTTTAACATTACAAAGCCTTTAATGAGAGAAATATTACCGTAAGCTTGTCTAAATAGAATAGATAAAATGTAAAAAATGATTTATTTTTACACTGAAATAATTAAAATCAATTGTAATGGATTGGATCACTGCTAAAGAATACGAAGATATCACTTATAAGAAATGCAATGGCGTTGCCAGAATTGCGTTCAACAGACCGGATGTGCGCAATGCATTCCGTCCAAAAACAACTGCTGAATTGTATAATGCCTTTTATGATGCACAGGAAGACACTTCTATTGGTGTGGTTTTACTTTCTGCAGAAGGGCCTTCGTCTAAAGATGGCGTATATTCTTTTTGCAGTGGCGGCGATCAAAATGCTCGCGGTCATCAAGGTTATGTTGGCGATGACGGGCAGCATCGTTTGAATATTTTAGAAGTGCAACGTTTAATTCGATTCATGCCAAAAGTAGTTATCGCTGTAGTTCCAGGTTGGGCTGTAGGTGGTGGACACAGTTTGCATGTGGTGTGTGATTTGACTTTGGCGAGTAAAGAACACGCTATTTTTAAACAAACGGATGCTGATGTAACGAGTTTTGACGGTGGTTATGGTTCCGCTTATTTAGCTAAAATGGTGGGACAGAAAAAAGCACGCGAAATATTTTTCTTGGGACGCAATTATTCCGCTCAGGATGCTATGGATATGGGAATGGTCAACGCTGTGATTCCGCATGCTGAACTAGAAGATACTGCTTACGAATGGGCACAGGAAATTTTGCAAAAATCTCCAATGGCAATTAAAATGCTAAAATTTGCGATGAATCTTACCGATGATGGAATGGTAGGACAACAGGTTTTTGCCGGTGAAGCCACAAGACTTGCCTATATGACCGAAGAAGCTAAAGAAGGAAGAAATGCATTTCTGGAGAAAAGAAAACCGAATTTTGAGAAAAAATGGTTGCCGTAATTTAGTAATCAGTATTCAGTAGTCGGTCGCTATCAAGAACGCAGTCGTGATTTGTCATTTCGATGAAGGAGAAATCTCATTGACAGTTTCAGTAATCAGACTCAAAAGACTCAAATAAAAACGTAGCACCTTAGTGGTCTTTGTGGCAAAAAAGATAGCCTCTTTTTTGGTAAAAAAACTAAATTTTATAAATGGAAAATTTTACAAACGAAACAATTGATACGTACCAGCTTCCAAGATTTGAAGAAGTCAATTTTACGAATTTGCATCCTAAATACATTAGGGTAGTATTGATTAATCTGGCATTATTTATTAGCATACTTATTCTTGTTCCAATATTGTTTTCAGTGTTTAAACCAGAACTTTTTTTAGGAAGAGTCTGGTTGATTATAGGGGTTGTTATTCCTGTATTAGCGGCTTTGTTGGTAGTATTTTCTATTATTGGATTCCAGAAAAAAGGATTTGCTTTCCGGGAACACGATGTGCTTTTTAGATACGGAATTCTTGCTACTAATACAATCGTAATTCCTTATAATAGAGTGCAGCATGTGGCATTGCATGAAGGATTTATTTCACGTTATTTTGGTCTCGCCAAAATAGAAATTTTTACTGCCGGTGGAAGTTCCAGTGATATTGAAATTCCGGGAATCGAAAAAGAACACGCCGAGAATATCAAACAATTGTTGATGGGTAAAATACAAAAGCAATTGTAATGGGAGCCGATTTTAGTCAGCCACAGCGGCAATCTTCAATAGGGATTTTGGTGATGTTTTTTTATACGCTTCAGCAATACGCCAGAGCGTTGTGGCCTATGATTGTGATTTGGATTTTTAAGTTTGACGAAGTTAATAAATTGTATTTTTCCTTAGGAATGATTGCTGTCTTTGTGATTGTTGGAGTTGTTTCTTATTTGAAATATCTGAATTTCACTTTCTTTTTGGATTCCGAAAACGAGGAGTTTATCATTACAGAGGGTGTTTTTAATAAAACTAAAACCGCGATTCAGCTTCGTAAAATTCAACAGGTAAATATCAATCAGTCTTTTATCCAAAAGTTAATTGGCGTTTACGAATTGGATGTAGACACAGCGGGAAGCAATAAAAAAGAAGGTGCCATCAAAGCGATTTCGCATGAATTGGCTTTAGAGTTAAAATTCCGTTTGTTAGAAAATGAAGAACTAAAGACTACAATTGGAACTGAAGAAACTTCATTGGATGAAACCGAGCAAAAACTATTTGAAGCTTCGCATCCTTTCATAAAAATAAGTTTTTTGAGTTTGTTAAAAGTTGGAGTTACTTCTAATTACGGGAGAACTATCGCTTTATTGGTGATTTTCTTTAGTACAATTTACGAGAATTTTCAAAATTTTGGAAACGAAAGTAATGAATACAAAGAAAAGGTAGGTTCGTATATCGATAAAAACCTAGTATTGCAAACAATTTTAATAGCGATAGTGTTATTGTTTTTAGTGGTTTTGATTATTAATATCATCCGCACTGTTTTTAAATATTATGATTATAAAATAGCAAGACAAAAAGGATCTTTATTACTATCTTTTGGATTATTAAATTCTAAAAGTACCATTATCAAGCCTGAAAAAGTTCAGATTACCACTGTTACTAGAAATTATTTCCAAAAGAAGATGGGTATTCTGGAATTAAAAATTAAACAAGCTACCGGCGGTGAAAAGGAAGAACGGAAATCAACAATTGAAATTCCGGGATGCACCGAAGCAGAAAGGGATTCGATATTGAGATTGTTGTTTCATAAAATTCCTGAAAAAGGAGTAATGCTGCAACCTAATTTTCGTAAACTTATTTTTTCTGTTTTTCTTTCAATAGGATTACCTTTGTTGGGATTTTTGGGGATTGGGTATTGGCTGGAGCCTATGATTTTTGAATATAATTATGTGGTGCCAATTTATGTTGTTTTTATTGGATTAATCCAGTTCTTTAAATTCAAAAATAACCGATTATTTATCCAAGAGAGATTTATAATAAAGCAAAGTGGCGCTTGGGATATCAGTAATGATATTATTGAACCCAGTAAAATACAAGCAATTACAACTTCGCAGCTTTTCTGGCATAAAAAGTTGGATATTGGTTCCATAACTTTGCACACCGCAGGAGGAAACATCGCTTTTCAGTTAGGGGATTATTCAGTACTAAAACAACAAGTCAACCGTTGGTTGTACGAAATAGAAACTTCCGATAGCAATTGGATGTAGTTTAAAGAGGTTATTTGGTTAATTGTTTGTTCCGTTAACCGAGTAAACAATTAACCAAATAAACAATTACACTTTTAAATAAAAAAACATGAAACATTGGATTGAAGCCGCACGATTACGAACCTTACCCTTATCGGTTTCTGGAATAATAGTTGGAAGTATGTATGCTTTAGCAAACCCGACAGATAATATATTAACTCCAACAGAAGTCTTTAACTGGCGATTGTTTGGTTTTGCGATATTGACAACATTAGGATTGCAAATACTGTCAAATTTTGCCAACGATTACGGTGACGGTCTGAAAGGAACAGATAATGAAGATCGGGTAGGACCCAAACGTGCGATACAAAGCGGTGTGATCACTCCGCAGGCCATGAAACGAGCTATTATAATGACATCAGCATTGACGTTGCTATCTGCTATATTATTGATTTATTATGCGTTCAGAGACACAAATCTATGGTTTTCCTTTTTCTATTTAGTATTAGGAATTCTTGCAATTGTATCTGCTATTCGCTATACGGTTGGAAATACCGCGTACGGCTATCGTGGATTTGGGGATGTATTTGTGTTTGTGTTCTTCGGATTAGTGAGTACTTTAGGAGTCAATTTTTTATACTCCAAAGAATTGGATTCGTTATTGGTTTTACCAGCTGTGGCGATCGGATTATTGAGTGTCGGCGTTTTGAATCTGAATAATATGCGAGACGAAGTATCCGATAGAAAATCAAATAAAAATACAATTGTTGTAAAAATTGGCGGAGCCAAAGCTAAAATATACCATTACATTTTGATTGTAACGGCGATGGTTTTGGTATTGATTTTTGCAATTATTGACGATTTTCACTTTGATCAGTACTTGTTCTTACTAGCCTACATCCCTTTAACTAAACATTTAATTACCGTCTATAAAAATCATCATCCTAGAGAATTAGATCCCGAATTAAAAAAACTGGCGCTGAGTACTTTTGCCCTTTCAGTGTTATTGTCTTTAGGTATGATTTACTTCTTTTCGGATATTGTTGTGAATACTTTTTTAGGAGGTAGATAAAACAGAAATCAAATATTAAATCATTCAGTCATTCAATTTTAAATAAAAAAAAATGAAAATAACATTTTACGGTCACGCGTCATTAGGTATAGAAGTTGGCGGCAAACACATTATTGTAGATCCTTATATTTCGGCTAATCCAAAAGCGGCTCATATTGACGTTGATTCTTTAAAAGCAGATTATATTTTGCTAACCCACGCCCATGGTGACCATATCCTAGATGTCGAATCAATTGCCAAAAGAACGAATGCGGTAATAGTTTCCAATGCCGAAATTGCAGGTTATTATGATGCAAAGGGATTTCAATCACATCCAATGAATCACGGCGGAAGCTGGAATTTTGATTTTGGTAAACTGAAATACGTAAATGCGATTCACTCCAGTTCTTTTCCTGACGGCAGTTACGGAGGAAATCCGGGTGGTTTTGTTATCGAGGGAGAGCATAAAAACATATATATATCTGGTGATACGGCGCTGTCTATGGATATGAAACTCATTCCCATGCGTACCAAACTCGATTTAGCAATTTTGCCGATAGGGGATAATTTTACCATGGATGTCGAAGATGCAATTATAGCTTCTGATTTCTTGAATTGTGATAAAATTCTAGGTTATCATTACGATACTTTTGGGTATATCGAAATTGACCATGAAGAATCCATTCGTAAATTTTTCAATAAAGGAAAAGATTTGATGTTACTGGAAATAGGGAGTTCTATAGACTTGTAATTTTTATTTGGAGCTATTCCAGCTATTCGTTGCAAATGAAATTCACTGAACTCCAATAAAATAGAAGTATGGTGAAGTAATCTTTTTATTAGCCAAAAAAGGCTAATAAAAAGGATTTCCACTGCAAACGAAGTTCACTGAACTCCTATGTAAATGAAGGTTTAGTGAAGTAATCTGGGCTAAAAAACATTAATCATGAAAATGAAGATTCAAAAAATCGCTTTCTTAGTAGTAACAATTATTTCATTTCAATCTGTTTTCTCTCAAAAAGACGGCTATTGGGATAAAACCCGCGCCACAACCGAAGAAATAACAGTTTCTGCCAGAGACAGAATCATTATAAAAACCCAAGATTTCCCTGAGGGAACTACTGAAGTCGTTTACAGAATAACACTTTTGGACAAAAATCAGCAAATGGCGGGCAGTTTAGTTTCTGTTTTGAAAGCGATTCCAGATCCTACAGGAATCAGTCAAGGTTCAGCAGGAGCAGTTTTTATCTTGTCAAAAATCTCAGGAGATGATAAATGTAAATATGCTGTTTTTTCTAGTGCGGAATTAGCTACAAAATACAAAGAAAATGGAAAAACAGATGACGCGTGTTGGGTTCAGGATACACCTGTAAGCAAAGATGCCAAGCGACTTTCTGCTGATAAATCTGCTTGTATGCAATCGAATTCAGGGAATTTATGGTTTGGTTTCGAAAGTAAAAACTGGATTATGAACCAGAAAATCATTCTGGAAGTGGTGCCCTGGGTCGATAATAAACTCAGTCGTGGGTGGACACTTGAAAACAGAAAAGCAATCATCAATCAATGCAAAACCTCTAATTTGGCTCAAAAAATGACCAATTCAGATGATTTTTGTGTCTGTATTCTCGACAAAATTCAATCCAAGTACACGTTTAAGGAATTTCAGAAATTATTGGCTGTAGAGCGTTCTAAAGCGTTTAAAGATTTTGGAAACAGTTGCTTTGGAGAAAGCAGTCTTTCTAAAAGTGTGTATGACGATTTGCGTAAGCAAGCCGCTGTTTTAGCAAAGCAAGGAAAACAAGGCGAAGCTATTCGGAAACTGACAACAATTATCAATGATGGAAAAGCAACGGCCTTGGATTACAACGCTATAGGAAATAGTTATCTATTGACTAAGCAATATGGTAAAGCGTTTAAATTCCTAAAAGAAGGCGAAAAGCTTGACAATACGGAGTTATTGATACAAATGAATTTGGCGCACGCTTATTTATTAAATGATAATTATTCGTCAGCAAAAGCCATTTACAAAGAGTTTCAGTCTCAAAACGTAACGGATAGCTTGAGTTGGACTCAAAAAATAAAACAAGATTTTACAGCTTTCAAAAAAGTAGGAATAGTTTCCAATGACTTTGAAAGAGTTTTGAAGTTGATTGATTAATTCAAATATGGAACAGAAATTAAAATATTCAATTATTGATTTGCAAAAAGCATCTGATGAGAATTTAGCCTCTTTGATTTATCAAAAAGCTACTGAGTTAGAATTTGAAACCTTTGGAGAAAACTTAACTATTGCTGATATAGCAATGAAGGAATTTTTAGCTATTTGGGTTTTGCAATTTGAAGTTGAAAATGGTGGATTTGATCAGTTTTTTTTAAACTACGATTTAGAATTTAGTGAATTTGTTTTGAGTGGATTAAAAAGAATCGGAGCAGATGATTATAAAGAGTTAATTGAAAAAGCAATAATTGTTTTTAAAAATCAGAACTTAGATTTTTTAAACAAACGAAATCCTGATTTTGATAAATTTGATGATTTTTTTTATAATTTAAACGGCTTGCAAAAGCTTCAAATTGAATACATAAGGAAGAACTATGAAAAATTTATTATTAAATAAATTGAATAGAAGCAAGTTAATTGTAAGTTTGAGAATAGTTGAGAACTGTACATAAAAAGGTCTTTAGCCCTTTGAAAACATTTAACGCTCTTTGCGGTTAAAAAAAAATATGAAAGCAACCTACCACAAATACCTTCTGGATTTCAAACGCCCGTCAGGAACTTCCCGTGGCGTTATGACCGAAAAAGAAACTTGGTTTATCGTCTTGGAGAAAGATGACAAAAAAGGAATTGGAGAGTGCGGAATCCTTCGCGGATTAAGTATTGATGATCGATCGGATTATGAAGAAAAATTGAAATGGACTTGCGACAATATTAACTTGGGAAAAGACCAGCTTTGGGAAGCTTTAATCGAGTTTCCCTCGATACAGTTTGGAGTCGAAATGGCGTTCCAATCTTTAGTGAGTGAAACTCCTTTTTTACTCTTTCCTTCGGACTTTACAAATGGTACAAAATCCATCTTGATAAACGGTTTGGTTTGGATGGGCGAGGAGTCGTTTATGAAGCAGCAAATCGAAGAAAAACTAGCACAGGGTTTCCGATGTATTAAACTCAAAATTGGAGCGATAGATTTCGATAAAGAACTGCAATTATTGCGATTTATTCGGGAACATTTTACTCCGGAACAAGTCGAAATTCGGGTGGATGCTAATGGTGCTTTTGATCCAACTTTAGCTTTAGATAAATTAATGCAACTATCTGAATTTAAATTACATAGTATAGAGCAACCGATACAAAAAAACAACACTGACAGGATGGCAGAGCTGTGTAAAACCGCTCCTTTTCCTATTGCTCTGGATGAAGAGTTGATTGGTGTGTTTACTTTAGCAGAGAAAGAGCAATTATTGGAGAAAATCAAGCCGCAATATATCATTTTGAAGCCAAGTTTTGTAGGTGGTTTTCGAGGCACGCAAGAATGGATTTCATTGGCTGAAAAGCATAAAATAGGGTGGTGGATTACCTCTGCTTTAGAGAGTAATATTGGACTGAATGCCATTGCACAATGGACGTTTTTACAACAAAATGTAATGCCTCAGGGATTAGGAACTGGAGCGCTTTATACCAATAATTTTGACTGTCCGCTGGAAGTTTCCGATGGACAATTATGGTACAAAAAAGAGCTGGATTGGGCGTTTGATTTTGCCCTTTTGCATTAGATTATTTTGTATTTTTTTTTGGTTCGCCGTCTCCCAATAAAACGGATAACGTCTTTAAGCTCGGCGTGCGGTCCGCAATCAATTTGATGATACTGATGAACGGAATGAACAGAATCATTCCTGCAGCGCCCCAAATAATACCACCTACTATTACCACAATTATAATGACAAGTGTATTTATTTTCAAGCGGCTTCCCACAGCAAAAGGAAATATAATATACGCTTCAAGTGCTTGAACAATAGAAAAAACGGCAATTACAGCCAACGGATACCAAATAGAGTTGTACGTAATCCAAGAAACGGCTATAGGCAATAACGAAGATATCATAATGCCAACATAGGGTATAAAAGTAAGAATTGAGGCTATAAAACCAAATAGAAAGGGATTTGGCACTCCAATTATCCAAAGGCCAATGCTGTTTAGTAAGCCAACTATTAAATAAACTACCAACATTCCTTTGATAAAATTGTAATATTCATGAATGGTTTCAACAAGTATTTCATGAATAGTATTTTTTCGTTCAGGTGGGAATAGTTCATACAAAGCATTTGATAACAACTGGCGATGGAAAAGTATTAATACAGAAAAAACGGGAATCATGATTAGAAAAAATACCGATTCAGATAAAGAGTAGGCGGTATTTCTAATTATGGAGAAGGCTTGTGAACCAGAATTGTTGAGCGTATTATTTATGAATTCGGTTTGTTTTTCCAGACTAATGTCAAATCGTTCTGCTATAAAAACACTTAACTGCTGAATAGTTTCGTTCAGTTTGGAGGTCAAAGATTCCCATTCTTGAAGAAATTCAGAGAACTGTACGATCAATAAATAAATAACGGAACCTATTAAAAGAGTCACTCCTAAAATTGAAATAACAATTGCAATTCCCTTATTGAGACCCTTTGTTTCCATCCATTTACAGATTGGATACAGAATAAAACCAATGAGTAATGAAAAACTTAACGGAATAAATAGTGCTTTGCCAAAGTAAAGAATTAAAAAAGCCAATACTATAAATTGCAGTATTTCTAAAACAGAAAATCTTTTGTTTGATTGAAAAACAACTGGCGTTTTAGAAGATTGTAACATACAAAATGGTTTTAAATCCGTTTTTACTATTTGTTTTAAATAGTATTTTAATAAAAGTACGAATTTTAACGTATTGAAAAACAGTAAATTGTTTGTTAATTGAAAATTTTAAGTTTCCAATAATCTTCTATGGTAATTGATTTGTCCTAAATGATAGGCTAGGTGTGTTGTCAAATGGATAAGTAAAAATTCAGTTGAAGTTTTATCTTTTAAAACCAACAGTGGATATTCTATTTTCAAATCTTCTTCTGTGATGGTATTAAGTGCATTTTCAACGACAACAATGGTTTCGTCAATTTTTTGTAATAACACTTTTCTTGGAATATCTTTCAATGAAAATTCAAGGGCTCTATTTCTAATATATCCGGTTTTTCCGAATTCGGCTCCAATATACATATTAAGATTTCCTAATAAATGCAAACAAAGATTTCCAGCTGAATTAGCGATTCCGTTTTGTATTTTCCAAATCGTACTTTCATTTTGATAGGATTCAATTTCGGATTTAAGGATGTTTAAATCTCTACTAAAGAGCATTGTTAAGGTTTCAATCAGCATGTGTAGTTTCTTTATATTTTTTTAGTGATAGTAGAGCTTGCTGTTGGATTTTTTTCTGAAAAAAACCAGTCCAGCCCAATAAATATCCAGTGATTCCAAAAGCCTGTTTGGACCATTTCCAAATATCAAAATCATCAGTGTGTTTTATAATTAATCCGTTTTTAAACTGAAATTGTGCCTGAATACAATTAACTACTTTTCTATTAGTTTCACTAATATTGTAGGTCGCAATCCACTGGGCAGAACCATTATATTCATCGGCTTTTAACGCTGAAAATTCAATTTTAAGGTTTCCTTTACTTTTTTCAATTAACATTTTCCACATTTGGCAAACATCATTTCCTTTTAATAAACCAAAAACCGGATCACGAAACTGACTTTTAGAATCATAACAATCGGACATTGTTACTGCATCTGCATTTGCAAAAGCAGTATAGAATTTGACAAGGACTTTCTCGTTTGTAGTCATAATTACATAAATGTGAAAAGTAAAAATACTAAATTTATGTGGCAAAGTAGTATTGTATGTATAAATTGAGGAAACAATCTTGAAGTAAATTTTATAGTTAAGTCATCATTACTAGTAATTATTTGTTATTCAAATGGTTTAAATAATTTTAGACAAAAAAAGAGGATAGACTTTTGATTGTCTATCCTCTTTAGTAATTTATAAAAAAGTGTATTTTATATTCTTCAGCTTATTTAGTTGCTGGAATAATATCAATAATTACAGTACGATTGTAAAAACGTTCTTCTGGAGTTTTGTTTTCAAAAGGAGAATTATTTTCATTCTCACCTTGACCAGTTACTTCAAATGTAACGTCATTTCTTCCGGCTTTTGATAATCCTTTTTCAATGATACTTTTTACATCGTTAGCACGATCTAAAGATAAATTTTGATTGTAGGTTTCATCACCAATAATGTCTGTGTGGCCGTGAATAATTACGGTTGCACCAGCAGGAATTTTAGGGGTTACAACTTCAGTAAGGTATTTATCGTAGATAGCAATTGCTTTAGATTTATTAAATTCATAAATAATGCTATATCTCATTCCTTCTTCCATTTTTGCAGGAGTCCAAAGTACCATGTGAACAGGAGTTTCTTTCTCTACAATTTTACCGCTTTTAGTCTGACCAATCATTTTTACTTTATAGTCACCTTCTGAACGACTTCCTAAGATTGATTTTCCAGGAATTTTAACTTCGTCTTGAGTGTAAGGACCAAAATTTTGAATTGCTCCTTGCTCATCAGTAATTTGCAATGACCATGAGGATAATGCTTCTCCGGCTCCTTTATTATTGAAACTAACATAGCTTTCAACAGGTGCTTCTTGAAGTGCAACTATTTGTACAGGTTTCAATTGTGCATCAGGACCACTTTGAAATTCCATTAGTAAATCGGAAGAAGTACTTTCGATAGAAACTCTACGATCACCTTCACGTAGTAAGACTAATTCTTGAGTAGCACCCGGTTGTTCAGAAGGAATACTTGGCTTATCTTGACCTTTTGTAGTTATTCTGGCTGCATCAATAGCAAAAATATTTACGAGATAGGTTTTGATTGATTCTGCCATTGCAATACCATCTTGGGAACCTTTTTCAGAAGATCCTACCAATGTAATTGTTGCATTAGGATTTTTTTGCATACGATCTCCTAGAATATTTAAGATATTGTAATAAACAGTCATTTGACGTTTAGAACGATCTGACAAGTTTTTAGGAGCGAATGTTTCTAATTGATCTTCTTTGAAATCTTTTACCTGATTTTTATTTAATAAAACATAACGGCTAGGAATTTCAGTTGATGCTTCATTGAAGAAAACATAATTTCTAAGTGGGAAAACTTCAGTCATTCTTCTTTCTCCTTGAATATTACTAGGGGAATTTACTGAGAATTGTACTTCAAGATCTTTAGCCATGTCTGTAGCTTCTTGAATATTTTTTCCTTGTCCAAATTTAAGTGCTACACCTGCTCTAATGGTAGTATTATTCCAAGTTTCCGTTTTACGCGGATTTTGGCCAAAATAAGGTTGGAACGAAACAAAAGGAGACAATACAAACTGCGTTTTGTTAGCATCTGAGGAAAGTGGAATATCATAACCAGCTCCAATTTGCATTGATAAAATGGTTTCTTCGATTTCACTAAAATCGCCCGTTACAGCTGCAGAAGGATTTTGATCAGGGAATGCAGGATTAATACCTAATTGATAATTAAATGATTTGTCAAGATTGAAAGCCAAACGAGGACCTCCATAAAGATAAAAATTAGATTTGAACGGAGCAAAACGAACACTTGGTTCTACAGTAATATAACTAAGATCAGTAGATAAATCTGCTGGACAGTCGCACGCAGTTAACACCTGATCAAAAGAACCTTTACGACTATCGTAACCGGCTTGCAACATAACTCCCCATCTAGAAGTAGCTGGGCGATATTCTAAAAGTGGCGCAATAAAAAGTCCAACACCATCTCCATCATGAAATGTTGCTGGTGGTGTAAAACTAGCATTTAACTGATTTGTTGAACCACGATAAAAATTGAAATTGGCTCCACCTGCAAGTCCAAAGTACCAAGATGGTTTGGCGTATTTAAATGCTTGTGCTTCTTGTGCTTGAACGGGTGTTTGAACGCTTAACCAAGTCAAAGAGACTACTAAAAGGCTTTTGATAGGTAAGCTATAAGGGGACCAAGTTTGACGTAATCCCTTTTTTAAATTAATTATGTTGTACATATTTTTATTTGTTTTTTAATCATTTTAAATATATCCTGCCCTAGGACGGGATATAATTGTTTTATTCTAAAGTTTAAATAGTATTCCTAGTTATTAGGAACGTTGATCGTTGTATTTACCATTGTAACAGAAGCTACTAGAGATATTGCTCTACCGTTAAGTACTGTTAAAAATGGATTTGTACTATTAGCAGGAGATGATAAAGTTACGCCAGAATTAGCGATTATATTTCCTACCATTACTCCACCACCAGCATAATTAATAACAGCTGTAGTACCTACATACCAATACACATTGTTAGGATTACCAACACCGTTCAAAAAGGTAACGCTACTTGGCATTGAATCTCCAACAGTTAAAGAAGAAGGTGCTTGGAAATACCATTTTGCATCTGGATTCCCGTTAGCATTTAAAGTAAGATTTCCGTTAGTAATAGTAAATGAGCTAGAAGCTGCATAAATTCCTGGAGCCAAAGTTAGTCCACCTAATTCTCCAGCACCTGGATTTGCAACACCACCAGGCATTGATGCAGGTGAAATACTGTTATAAAGATCTCTTGCAGCATTTAATCCTGCTAATGCAATTGCTGCATTTGTAGCATTTCCTGGTGCAGGTGAATCTGTAAATACTCCATCAGTTACAACTCCATTGTTGAGTGGAGTAACGGTATAAACATCACCGCTTGTACCATCAGTAAAACCTGTTACTAAAGAAGACGCTGCGGTAGTTCCGATTGCTCCATCCACAACCGTTAATAAACCTTGATTAGTTATTCCAGCATTTCCTCCAAAAACTCCGAAAAATAAACCACTTGTGATTACAGGTGAAGGAGTTGCTGAATTTGCAGTAGTGAAATTCCAAACGTAGTTATTAGCCAATGGAACTCCCATTGCACTTTTGGCACCAGTTGTAATAGTTGCTGTATAAACAAGTCCAGGGCTTAAAGCATTCACTGGATTGAATGAAGCAGTTGTACCGCCTGTATAGGCTACAACACCAGGTATTACCGTCGTGCCTTGCTTTAAAGTGAATGTTGTTGTATTTAAAGTGGAAGGATCCATTGCTAAACTAAAGTTAGCGATAAGCGTTTTGTTCAAATTAACAGCCGTTTGATTGTTAATTGGATCAGTAGAAGTTACTGTTGGTGCAGGCACCGTTGTAAAACTCCATACATAATTTGAAGCTAATGGTGTTCCTTGTAAACTTTTAGCACCTGTAGTTACTGTGACAGTATAAACGGTATTAGTTGTCAATGCATTTGTTGGTGCAAATGATACTGTTAACCCACTAGTTGTGATTGAACCTGCAACCGTGTTTGTTCCTTGCTTTACAGTAAATGTAGAGTTTGTTAAAGTCAAAGGATCCATAGGCACACTGAATGTTGCAGTTATGGTTTTGTTTAGAGCTACATTTGTTGCATTATTTGCTGGATCAGTAGCAGTGACAACAGGTACAATAATCATCCCAGTTGCGAATGTCCAAACGTAATCTGTTTGTAGCGCATTACCCATTTTATCTTTTACGCCAGTTGTAATTCTACCAGTGTAAGTTGTATTAGGTTTAAGAAAAGTAGTTGGTTTAAATGTAGCCGTTGTTCCGCTGTACGTTATTGTACCTGCTACAACAGTTCCATTTGCTTCCGTTACTAGGAAAGTCGATGCATTAATCGTCTCTTCATTGATTGGTTCATTAAAAGTAACAGAAATAACCTGATTAAAAGGAACACCTAGAGTTCCATTTGCGGGAATTACAGAACTTACAACAGGGCAAACTCCTATTGTTTCTACAAAATCGTCTTCTGCGCAAGCGGTAATAAATGCAATAAATAGTATTGCAAAGGTTAATAGTAATTTTGTTGTTTTCATTTTTTTACATTTAGGGGATTAAGTATTATCCTAACAAATGTATGGCAACACTCCAAAGTATTCATTATAAAATTATCATAATTACTTGTAAGATTCACTGTTATAAATTAGTAATATAATAGCTCGTTAATTAGAAATATTCAGAGCGCCTGTTCTAGTTTTTATGAAGTAAAACGAAACAAAACTTCCTGATACGCTTCGCAATGCAAGTGACGCTTAGTGAAAGCCTGCTTAATTCAAAATTTTATTTTTCTTTAGGTCTGTCTAATTAAAATTATTAGAACGTCGTTAAATCAAAATTAACACCAGATTATAGCTAACGATTGTTAATACTAAAAAATCAGGAAGTAGTTTGTTCTGAGAAGTAAAGAAGACGAAACATTAAAATCTATGCTATTCCTAAAGGAGGAATTTACTGTTAGAAAAAGGAGTACGATCTTCCTTATGGCATCTTGATAATTCTTCTGTGAGAATTAAAGAATACAATAATCAACAAGACTGAAAAGTTAAATGAAGCAATTTGTAGTGTAAGTGTTTTTTTAGGACTTTTTTTTCTTTGTACACTTTTGTTCTAGCGCACATATAAAGGTGGTCAATTCATTTGTAAAAACATCAAGAGAAATGGCTGATTGCTTGATATAACTTAAAAATTCCTTTATTTCGTTTGGTGAATTTTTAGGGTCCTCCAATAGATTTGATAAACCAATAATATTGGCAATAGGTTGTCTTACTCTGTGAGAAGTCATAAACATCATTTCTTCAAGACCTTTTATGTATTCTTTTTGTTGTCTTTGAGCTTTTTTAAGTGCTGTATTTGCACTACTTAATTCAGCGGCTCTTTTTTCTTTTTCTATATTTTGAAAGGCTAGTTCCTGATTAGCAATAATTAGCTCGGCTGCTCTTTTTTCTTTTTCTATATTTTGAAAGGCAAGTTCCTGATTAGCTACTATCAATTCAGCTGCTCTTTTTTCTTTCTCTGTATTTTGAAAGGCAAGTTCGTGATTGGCAATAATTAATTCAGCTGCTCTTTTTTCTTTTTCAATATTTTGAAAAGCAAGTTTTTGGTTAGCAAGCACTAATTCGGCTGCTTTTTTTTCACTGTGTTTATTTTGAAAAATAAGTTGCCGATTATTTATAATTAACTCTTCTTTTTTTATTTTTTTGTCCATTTTTTCCAAATTAATTTTTAAAGAATTGTATCAATTATGGCAAATAACGATTTTATTATTTAGTTATAAGTTTTTTCAATGGAAAATAAATGTATTAGATTTTTATTTTCTAGTGAAGAGTAGAAAATCACTTATAATATTGAAGTTTTGTGTGTTATTAAGATTTAGGAGTATTTGAATATTTTGTAACTACATTTGTAATAACAAATTGTAATAAGGTTCCTAATATTCTTTTAATTGGATTGTGTGTAGCTCCTAACATGACTTTTTTAGTGAGATATCCAGTAGAAATCCCAACGATATTGTTAATCAGATTTCCTCTTAATTCGGCTGAAGTAGTCATATCTGTAAAAATATTCTTGACTATATTCAACGGTCTTAAACTCTCATAGGTGTAATGATACTGATCCTTGAGTTGCATCAGCTCTACAGTTTGTTTTTTTTGTAGTAGCACAATCATCTCTTGCAGTGTATCGGTTGCATTTATTTGTTTCATCTCTCTTTCTTTAACATTTTAACAATAATATAATTACTGATCGGCATTTTAACCCATCGATTTTTATAGTAATATAACAGTACTGAAATTAAAAAGTAAACAGCCGCGATTACAAAAAATCCATAATACGACTTTCCAAGTAATTCACCAATCCATAAGGAAAGACCTATGGTTAAGAAAAAGATAAACAATACAACTACAACAGAAACAGCTAGTTTTGAAAGTAGAGAGGAAACAATATCAGAGGTTTTGTCTATCGCATTTAACTTAGCAAGCTCTATTGTTGTCCGGGTATAATTCTCTGCTTTTTCAAAAAGCATTTCTATTGTAGTTGAATTGTTTTCCATATTGAAAAAATATAACGAAGTAGTGTTTGAAATTTTGTTATCGTTATGATTTTAAATTTAAATTTTAAAATCTTTTCTAGCTTCTGTAAGTTTTGCTTCGCCTTGACCAATTAAATTCTCGCCTTCGCTCCAAATTTTTTCATACTTTTGAGTTATTGATCCCAATAAAGTATCTAATTTATCTTTTAGTTCGTCTGCATAATCATTACTTTTATTCATGATTTTTCTTCTTGTTTTGTCTCCTTTTTCAGGTGCAAACAAGACTCCTAATAATGCTCCAACGGCAACGCCGCCTAAAACTCCTAATATAATTTTATCTGGTTTCATATTTTTTTTTTAAAATAATGATTTATATTCCTCTTCCTTTTATCAGTCTAAGTATTACAGCTATTACCGCAATAACTAAAAGTATGTGAATGATTGATCCTGCGCTATATGCAAAAAAACCAATTGCCCAAAAGATTATTAAAATTACCGCTATTGTATAAAGTAGATTGCTCATAATTTAAGTTTTTAAAAAATTAATATTTTAATTAAGTCTTAGTCCAACATATACACTCAAAACGCTATTTTTAGCATCAGGATAAGTGTAGTTAGAATAATTTCTTTCTTTTCCTACTTTGGTTAAACCATAGCTATAACGCACTCCAAAGTTTACAGCATCTAAATCAATACCAACTCCACCCGCAACACCTGCATCAATCTTGTTGAAGTCATCAGTATCTAATTCATTCTCTGCACTGAACAAATTTGAATCATTTGTTGTCTTACCACTTACCATATAACCAACATAAGGACCAGCATGCACGTTGAAATTATTGGTAAGATTTACTACTAACAGCACAGGTACTTCAATATAATTGACATTAAATTTTGCAGTTCCATTTGCAAAAGTATTATCGTAAACTAGTTCAGCTCCTTTTGTGGTATAGTTAATCTCTGGTTGAATTGCAACAGAATTAGTAATAGGAAGTTTTGCGTATAAACCGGCATTAAAACCAGTTAGGACATTATTGTCATCTACTGTATCTGTATACAGATTAGAGAAATTTAAACCTCCTTTAAAACCGAAAGCGGCTGTTTTTTCTTGTGCTTCAACAGTTGTAAAAACCATAAAGCTTGCAAATAATGAAGCTAGGAGTACTGATTTTGATTTTTTCATTTTTTTGTTTTTTGATTAATATTGTTCTTTACAAAGATCATATTGTTTCAAAATATATATGTTACAATACTTTTTGATAAATTTATATTATTCACACTTTTTTAATTTTAAAATAAATTTTCATAGTTTTCACCTAAATTCACCACACATTAAAACAATAAAAAAGAGACAATAGAAAATGTCTCTTTTTTATAATCTACTTATTATCAACTGTTAAATTTTTTATTGCTGTACCAAGTTCGTCAATATCTCTGTTGTATTCTTCTTTAAAAGATTTCCAATCATCACCAGCATCATTTTTGTATTGATCAACTTTTAGCTTTATTTCTTTATTTTTTTGTTCCAGCTCTTCAATTTTTTGAGCATATCCTTCATCTATTGTTTTTCCAGTTTTTTTCATTTTAGCTTTCATCTCAGCTATTCGCATTTCGTTTTGCGATATGGTCGCGTTGGTACTATCCTTGAAAGCTTGCCATTCCTCTTTTGTAGCAGCTTCTCTTGCGCTTGATAATTCTTCTTTGGCATCATCAAGATTGTCTCTGGCGTCTTCAACATTTTCTTGAGCCGCAGCTTCATCTTTGGTGGTGTTTTGACAGCCAACCATTATTGTTGCAGCTATAAAAGTTGTTATTGCTGCAGAAAAAATTAATTTTTTCATCTTGTTCTATTTTATTTAATGATAAATTTTGGAATCAGTCAATTGCAAAAAGGCAACAAATTATAGACTATCAATTATTTTAAGTATCTCTTCTCTTGTTTTTCCTAATTTTATTTGGAGTTTGCTAATCATCTCCTCTTTTTTATCCTTCGCAAAAAGTAAATCACTTTCATTCAAAGCTGCAAACTTTTCTTTTAATTGTTTTTTTTGGTCTTCCCACTTTCCACTTTGCTCGGAATTATTCATTTTGATTTTATTTTTTTGCGAAATAATTTTCACTTTCCAAAGTTCAATTATTTGATTCAGATGTTTATTACATAACTATTACGATTAGTTGCATTATTCACGGATTATATAAACAAGTTCATAGCCTTGCAATTATTACTATTGTGAAGCACAATCTGAAAAACTTAGAGTACCACACTTGAGATTCAATAAAAATCTTTAGGGTTACATCATGTTTTTTTGCCATTACGTTCTTACTTGGGATCTGTTTTAGTTACTTAATAATTAATTATTTTGATCTGGCGTTAAGGTGATTTACTATTTTTTCGTCTAAACGTATATTTTCTCTATTTGAGGAAGTTGTGGTTTTAGATTAAATTTCTTTATTGGACATGATACTGAAGGAAATAAAGAGAATTTTTGTGAATTGAATGTATTCTGGATCGAATAGCAACTTTTATTTTTTTTAACTAAATACTTTTTGAAGTTAAGTTTTAGAGTTAAATCGTAGTTTCTAAAATTTAGAAGATCAAATTTTGTCTTTTATTATTAGAGTGATTTAAAAAAAAACCTACCTCATATTATATAATAAGGTAGGTTTTCAAGATTTAAAATCTATCCGTAGATAAGATCATTTGCATTCCTGGATATTGAACGTCTGCATCGTCTTCAGCGGTAATAAATACTTTTGAAGGCTTGAATGCTGTAACAGTTTCAAAAGTAGCTTTAAGTTTTGAAGATAGTAATCCAGTATCACTTTTTATTTGTCCAATATTTTTAGTGATAGATTGATCCGTTTCCATCCAAACAACATATACATTTTTAGAAGGCTGTAATCTCGTTACCTCGGCTAAATTTGTTATTTTGATTTTTATCGAATAATTTTTGTTACTGTCTTTAGTAACTTTTACTGATCCTTTTGCGGCAGGCACTACAATTGAATTCTGGAAAGCAACATTTGTACCGCACGATGAAAATGAGAGTAGCAACACAATAGCAAATGTACTCGCTAGTAATTTTTTTAAGTTAGAACTTAATTTTGTTTTCATTGGAATTTTATTTAAAGATAAATATGTCACAAATTTCCGAAAAATAACACTAATTTTTGTTGTATAACTTTTATTCAAACTTATAACATTCACACATTACTGCGTTAATTACTTTGCTTATTGCTTTTTAGGATTAAAATAATACCTCCGGCTACTAAGACTATTCCAGCAATAGGCGACCATTTAATAGGATGATTTACTTCTTTATTAATTTGGATAGGACCAATGTCAACGATTTTCTCAGTAGTTACATAATTAAAACTGTTGTACAGCAACATGATTGCTCCTATTATGGTGATCACAATCCCAATGGTTCTTGTTTGCATTTTTGTGGTTTTTTAAAAATTGTATAAAGGTTGCTTTGGATTCAAATAAGACTTACAAATACGTATTTAATTTTCATGTAAATCAATTTAAAAAAAATAAGTACTTAATGTTTTGCTTAAAAAAAACACTTTCAAATCATCTAATCTTTACATTCGTTTTCCTTCTGTAAAATAAGTGCTTTAAATAGTTGTATTTCTTAAGTTTTATTAATGATCCTAAAAGGCTGTTTTTCTAATGCTATTACAGTAGCTAATTCTGGAAGACAAAACGTTTGATTCAAATTAAAAATTTGACATAAAAACTATGGATTGCACTACTTTTCTTTAAGAAGTTTAAAATATATATATTGTACTTCATTCAAAAATAGAACGGTCAAAAAAAGATGTTTGGCAGTTCTATTTTATCGATTAAATAGTAAAAATGTACATTAATTCTTGAATTAATATACTCGTAATTTAATTACTACCTGTAAAATATGAAGTTGATTTGTTATGCTTCGTCTTTTGTTGTGCGAATCAAACTAATTCCAGACGCAAAAAATACCACGCCTAAGATGCCATAAATTATAAGTGATTTGATAGAACTCATTTCACCTGATGTACTTGAAAATAATACAGCAGTGTAAATAAGTCCACCTATTCCTAATATGGTTAATAACGTTCCGAAGATTCTTTTAAGATTCATAATTTTTTTTTAAAAATGGATTAATATAATTTTTAGTAATTTCTTTTGAATACCCAATTATAAAACACATCACTTATTGAAAACTTGCTTCAAAAGGTTATTTGAATTATAATTATAACACAAATATATTTGGATTAAACAGCAAAAATGTTACATAATTGATAATAAAAGTTATATCATTCACACTCTAAAAGGGCTAGTAAAAATTACATTCTTTCCATGAACCAATTTAATTCTTTGGTCATTTTTTGATTTTTAAAAATAGTTTTAATGTTTTTTTTCAATCTAATAAATGCCGTTTCACTTTTTATTACATAATCAAATGCCTTATGATGCATGCAATTTACTGCAATTTCAATTTTATCTTGTGATGACAACATGATTACAGGAATATCAGGGTTGAAAGCTTTAATCTGATCTAAAGTTTTAATTCCGTCCATCGCATTTTCCTCAACACCATCCAACTGATAATCTAAAATAATCACATCAGGATTATTAGCTATATTTGCTATACAAAGTTCGCCAGTAGAATAGGTCTCAATGATAAAATCGGCATTTTGGGTAAATTCAATTTCTAAAGATTTTAAAAATAACGCATCATCATCAACCAAGAAGATTTTTATTTTATTTTCGTTTTTCACTATTATGTGTTTTTAATTATATTAAGTTCTTCTTCTAATTCACTGCAGGCTTGTAAACAAACTTCTTCCAGTTGTAATACTAAATCATATATTCCCTCGGACTGTTCTTGTGAAATTGCAAAGTCTTGAATTTTTTTTGCCATATTTTCAAAATCACTATTTATACCCATTATTGCAAAAGAAGGAATCATTTTATGCACTGCAGCGCCTAGTAATTTCCAGTTTTTGGCTTCTAAACTTTGCTTTATGGTGTTCATTAATGAAGGCGTTTGTTCTAAATAAAGAGTAATCATTTCCATCATTAAAGCTGGATTAGACTTTGTTCGTTGATTTAAATAAATTAAATCAATACACTTTATTTTTTTTTCTTTGGTGTTGCTTATTTGTAGGCCATCATTTAGTTTTTCTGTCAGCTTTTCAAGTTTTGGCTTTTTTAAGATCCCTACAATTTTACTATACAATAGTCTTTCATCCACTGGTTTTGCAAGATAGTCATTCATTCCTACCGATTTGCATTTAGCCAAGTCTACTGTGGTTACGTCAGCAGTTAAGGCAATAATTGGTATTTTTGAATTCATTTTCTTACGAATATATTCAGTCGTTTCAAATCCATTCATTTCTGGCATTTGTAAATCCATTAAAATTATATCGTAGTGATTTTCTTTTAATTTTTCGATTGCTATTCTTCCATTTTCAGCAATATCACGCTCAAATCCAAAATCATCCAATAGCGTTTTCATTAACAATTGGTTGATGGCGATATCTTCTACTACTAAAACTTTTATATTTTTAATTTCAGTATCTAATTCAATTAATTCATTTTCTAATTCAGCATCAGCATTTGTTTTCTGAAAACTTAGCGTAAAACTAAAGGTCGAACCTTCGTTTAAGGTACTTTTTACTCGAATAGTTCCTCCTTGTGGCTCTATTAATTGTTTTACAATGGCCAAACCAAGGCCAGTTCCACCGTACAATCGTGAAGTTCCACTGGAGGCTTGTTGGAAATTTTCAAATATTTTTCCTATTTTTTCTTCCGGGATACCAATTCCTGTGTCTGTAACGGCAAATTCAATAATGACTTTATCTTCGTCTTCATGAATCAAATGAACGCTTACGGTAATATTTCCTTTTGAAGTAAATTTGACAGCATTGCTTACGAGATTTAAAATAATTTGATGTAAGCGTACAGGATCACCAACAAGTACATTTGGAATTTTACTATCGTATTGTTTTATTAATCGTAGGTTTTTTTCTTGAATTTTTGTTTCAAATAAATGCAGCATAGCAGAGATTGATGATTTCATTTTGAAAGGTATTTTTTCAAATGTCATCTTTCCTGCATCTACTTTTGCTAAATCAAGAATATCGTTAATGAGAACAATTAACGAATCACCACTCATCTTAATGGCGTTAATATATTCTTTCTGTTTAGGGGTTAAGTCTGTTTTTAATACCACTTTTGTAAATCCAATGATAGCATTCATTGGTGTGCGTATTTCATGACTCATATTAGACAAAAACTGTTGTTTTGCTTTCACGGCATTTTCGGCTACAATAGTAGCGCTTTCTGCATTTTTTTTTGCTTCTTCTGCAATTTCAGTGGCTAACTCTGCAAAAACTCTAGCTTCAATCAATTCGGTTGCAATTCTTTTTTGCTCTGTCACATCCCTAGCAACAATTACAACACCAAGGATATTTCCTTTATCATCCTTATAAACAGATCCATTGCATAATACATCAGTTAGTTTGCCATTTTTGTGTTTTAATACTAGTGGCGAGTCAGCTACACAACCTTTTTTAAATACTTTCTGATATACTTCTCGCGCGTCTTGTTTTTCAGTAAAATAATCAAAAAAATTAGAATCTGTAAGTTCCTCGCGAGTCAATCCCGTAACATTTACCGATGCTTCATTCATATCGGTTATTTTTCCTTTGGTATTTATTGTAACTAGTGGATCGCGACTTGCTTCAATTAAACTAAGAGTATATTGTGAGGCTAATTTAGCATTGTAAATAAGCTCTTCTAATTTTTTATTTACAATTTCCCGTTTTTCTTTTTCTTCATTTTGAAATAAAAGCTCTTTTTTTGCTTTTCTTAATTCTTTTGCTTGTTTTTGTTTTTCAGTGTTTTGAAACTTTAATTCCTTGTTAGCAATTCGCAAATCCTGTGCCCATTTTTGTTTGGCAATTTCTCTAGTCACGATTACAATTCCTAAGGTGATTCCCATATTATTCTTGTACACGGATCCATTAAACAAAACAAGTGTCAATTTACCATCCTTGTTCTGCAGTGTAAGTGGAAAATCACTAACAAGACCTTTTAATAAGACTTCTTGACAAACATCTTGTGTTTTTTGGTTTTCAGTAAAGTAAGTATAAAAATCAGAATCTATTAAATCATCATCACTGATTCCCGTAATTTTGACGGTAGCCAGATTAAAATCTGTAATTTTTCCTTCTGTAGTAATTATAAATATGGGATCTAAACTGGCATCTATAAGACTTTTGGCGTATTGGGATTTTTGATTTTTTATGATTTCTCTTTATTAAAAAATTTTATATGAATTAGAACGTACTTTTTTAATTGCCAATTTCTTCGATAGGACTTCTTCTCTTATCTTTTAATTTCTTAAAATGAGAAGGTGAAAGTCCAGTAACTTTTTTGAATTGACTCGATAAATGCGCAACACTGCTATAATTCATTTTCCAAGCGATCTCTGTTATATTTAATTCTCCGTAAATAATTAGTTCTTTGATCCGCTCTGTTTTATGTGAAATGATGAATTGTTCAATTGTAGTTCCTTGCACCTCAGAAAACAAGTTCGATAAATAGGTATAGTCGTGATTTAATCGTTGACTCAAATAATCAGAAAAATTAATTTTAATGTTCTCTGTGGAATGGTGAACCATTTCAATGATTATATTTTTTATTTTTTCAATAAGCATCGATTTTTTGTCATCCATCAACTCAAGACCTGAATCTAAAAGTGCTGATTTCAAAACTTGTCTTTGCTCCATAGTGATATTTTCCATAATTTCAACTTCACCTAAATCAACGACCATAAAGTGAAGTTTTAATTTTTTTAGCTCTTCTTTCACTACCATTTTGCAGCGATTGCTTACCATGTATTTGATATATAGTTTCAAAAATATTTATTTTACAGTTTTAACAAAATTAGATATTTGCAATAAAGGTACATTATAAAATTTAACATTTTAGTTATAAAATTGAAGTTATTGCATTTTTCGTAGGATTTTAATTTTAAATAGTTTGCTTACACAAGCAACTCATATTTCGTTCACTCCTTTACTGTAGCGCTTAATTATAGGGGTTAGCTTCTTTTTTTTAGTCTTTCGTAATTGATTTTATGTTCACTTTACCCAATATGTAATCTTTGACTACTACAAAATTAATGGACACAAAAAATCCCATAAATTTAGAAAAAAGGTATGGGATAATTCAGTATTACGTTATTTTATATTTTTTAGAAATGATATCTTACTTACTTTCTAATAATCACTATTTACAAAAACTAGTTATTTCATCAAAAATGAATTTACCCAATCTAAAGATTTAATTGAAGAAACTTTATTTTCTTTATTTAAGGTTACACGAAGTTCTTTATTAGCCACTTTTTTAGTGTAAAGTGCCTTGTATCTAAAAAGGGTGGTTCCGTCAAAATTATTTTTGTACGCTTCAACCAATTGAAGATCAATGAAATTACCGTAATACTGACGAAACCGTATACAGGTTTTCGTAAGCCTTTCTTCGGTTGTGTTTTTTATTACTGATGCAGTTGCTTCCGAGAGATTAAAAGGCTTAAATTTAGAGGTATTGCAAGTCATTAAAACTCTTTTCCCCAATTCATAAGCTTTAGTTTTCTGAGCATCTTCTATTGCTGTTACGTCCAGTTTGACAATTTTTGCGATTTCAATTTCAGGTTCTGGAGTTGTGACAACTGTTTTTGATTTACATCCAATCAATAAAAGAATGCTACAAATTATAATTATTTTTTTCATGATTTATTTAATTTTTAATAAGATATTTGGATCAGGGCAATTTTTTAAATAAAAACTCAAATCATTTTCACTACAAACGCCGGGATAGTCTCCAAAAACGGAATCTATTTTTTTTATTATCTGGAAATGTAAATGTGGCGCATAATCTCCATTTACAGTAGCATCTCCTAATGTAGCCAGCTGACTTCCTTTTTTTAAAAAATCACCAATATTAATATTGCCAATGCTTTCAAGGGACAAATGACCATATAAAGTATAGAATTTTTGGTTTTCTATTTTGTGTTCTAAAATAATTGTTGGACCATAATCGCCCACGCCTGTATTGTAATTAAAGCTATGGATAAAACCGTCAAGTGCAGCCAGAACTGGGGTGCCAGCCTTGATCCATAAATCTAGACCAATGTGAATATTTCTTTCATCGGTTTTAGTATCGTTAAAAATAGTACTTCGTTTGTACAAATTTCTAATTTCATTGTATCCACCATAAGCAACTTTTGCATTATTTTGAGTCAAATAATCCTCGATATATTCTTCAAAAGCAGTTGCGTTATCTAAATTTTTTTCTGAAATTATTGAATTAGTTTCAGATAAATCTAGCGGCAAGTAGCTTTTGTAATCAATAGTTTTATCTATAACTTTAACATTTTGAATATTGTGTAAGATAGTTTCTAGTTTTGTCATTTATTCGTTTTTAAAAATTCTAATTTAAATAAAAAAAGCCTGTATTAAAATTTTACCTCGGGATTATAACTTTTTATTAGCAGAAACAATCATTTTAATTGGTCATTCTAATTTATTTTAAATCCTTTAGTTAGGGATTGAACAATATCTTTTTTATTTAGTAAATGAACTGAGTTTTTATTTAAAACCAGAATGACATTTTAGGTTTTCTGCTTTAATAACTGCAAATTGTTGATTATTTGTTATGTTGGGAGTTATGTGCTTTTTATAAAAAAATCCCAACCGTTCTGATTGGGATTGTAAATCATTAAATCAATTTTAATATAAATTTGGATATTTTGATGGATTTACTTCATTCATCATGCTATACACTTTTTCAAAAATATCTTCAATTGAAGGCTTAGAGAAATAGTCACCATCTGTTCCGTAAGCAGGACGATGTGCCTTTGCGGTTAGGGTTTGTGGTTTGCTGTCTAAATAATTATAAGCATCTTGTTGTTCAATAATTTGTTGCAAAACATAAGCCGATGCACCACCGGGCAAATCTTCATCTATTACTAAAAGACGATTTGTCTTTGCAATACTTTTTACAATATCTTGATTAACATCAAATGGAAGCAGCGATTGTAAATCGATAATTTCACAATCAATCCCTATTTCAAAAAGTTCTTTTGCTGCTTGCTGTACTAATCGCAACGTTGAACCATAGGAAACAAGTGTGATATCAGTTCCCTGCTTTACCGTTTCAACAACTCCTATTGGTGTTTTGAATTCACCATAATTTAAAGGCATTTTTTCTTTTAATCGGTAGCCATTCAAACATTCAATAACTAAAGCAGGTTCATCACATTCTAATAAACTATTGTAAAAACCAGCTGCTTGCGTCATATTTCTTGGAACCAAGACGTGAATGCCTCTTACAGCATTGATGATCATTCCCATGGGCGAGCCAGAATGCCAGATGCCTTCTAAGCGGTGGCCACGAGTACGTATAATAAGTGGCGCTTTTTGTTTTCCCATAGTTCTATATCGCAATGTTGCTAGATCATCACTCATAATTTGTATGGCGTACAGTAAATAATCGAGGTACTGAATTTCAGCAATTGGACGTAATCCTCGAAGTGCCAATCCTATTCCTTGACCTAGAATAGTAGCTTCTCGAATTCCTACATCGGCAACACGAAGTTCTCCGTATTTTTCTTGCATTCCTTCTAAACCTTGGTTCACATCACCTATAGTTCCTGCATCTTCACCAAAAATTAAGGTTTCAGGATATTTTGTAAAAATAGCATCAAAGTTGTCTCTCAAAATCATTCGGCCATCAGTATCTTCTTTGGCATCCTCTTTATAGACTGGTGCAACTTTGTGAACAGAAAACACATTTAAATCTGTTTCTGAAAACAAGTTGCTGCTAAAATTCTTTTGTGTTTTAGCCGTGTATGTCGTTATCCATTTTGAAAGTTCTTGTTTCCCGTTTTCTGCAAGAATTAAGCGTAATACTTTACGGGCCGTTACTAAAATTTCTTTTTTCAACGGAGATTTAATATCGTTTAAATCTGTTGTATATTTTAATATTATTTCTTGTTTGCTACTGCTTTCCGCTATTTTTTTCAATAAAGCGACTAATTCTTTTTGCTCTTCAACAACAGGCTCTATAAAGGCATTCCAGGCTGCTTTTTTACCTTCTAACACGTCTTTTTTGGCTTGTGCGTCAATTGCTTCAATTTCTTCAGGCGAAGCAATATTGATAGCAATCATCCACAATCTCATCTGGCGAATACAGTCATATTCTTTTTCCCATGCCAATCTACTCGCATCTTTATACCTTTCATGGGAACCAGAGCTAGAATGTCCCTGAGGCTGTGTTAACTCATTTACATGAATTAATACAGGAACATGATTTTCTCGGGCGATAGCCGCCGCTTTTTCATAAGTAGTTATTAAGTCCGCATAATCCCACCCCTTTACTCTTAAAATTTCAAAGCCATTTGTGTTTTTTTCTTTTTGGTATCCTTTTAAAATTTCAGAAATATTTTCCTTTGTGGTTTGATGTCTTGCATGAACAGAAATTCCGTATTCATCGTCCCAAACACTCATTACCATAGGTACTTGTAAAACACCCGCAGCATTGATGGTTTCAAAAAATACTCCCTCGGACGTGCTTGCGTTTCCTATAGTTCCCCAAGCAATTTCATTTCCTTGGTCAGAAAAATTAGCTGCATTTGGAATTCCGCTAACGTGTCTATAAATTTTAGATGCTTGCGCAAGTCCTAATAAACGGGGCATTTGTCCCGCTGTAGGAGAAATATCAGCGCTTGAATTTTTTTGTTTTGTTAAGTTTTTCCAACTTCCATCATCATTCAAACTATGAGTGGCAAAGTGGCCGCCCATTTGCCTACCTGCTGACATTGGTTCTTGTTGTATGTCATTATGACCGTATAATCCTGCAAAAAATTGCTGAATAGTCAATTCTCCAATGGCCATCATGAAGGTTTGATCCCGGTAATATCCAGAACGGAAGTCACCATTCTTGAACGCTTTTGCCATAGCTAATTGTGGTACCTCTTTTCCATCACCAAAAATTCCAAATTTAGCCTTACCAGTCAATACTTCTTTACGTCCTAAAAGACTACATTCTCTGCTTATTATCGCTACTTTATAGTCATTTAATACTTCTATTTTGAAATCTTCAATTGTCAATGTAGTATTGGTTTTTTCTTTTATCATAATTGAAAAGTATAACTTTGAGCTGCAAATTTACTTAAAAACTAACTAGATTCATAATTCATTGAAATAAATAAAATTAAATTATTGTACTTTATTCGAATAAAAACATCTCTATTTTTTTAGTATATATAATTTTAAAATCAATTTACTGACAATAGTTTAATTAATAATGAAAATCATTTTGAATTAGAACCATTTTCGATTAAAAAGATTGATTAATGTTTTGGGCGAAAAAGTAACTATAAACCGCACTTTTTCATTATAATTTTTTTCTCCTATTTCCCATCCATTTGTTGAATATATTGGAAAATAAAGTTCAAAATAGTCAGTAACTAAATTCAGCCGAATACCACTATCGTATACAAAACGCTCCTTTATTCCTTTATTTTGAATGAATCCTAAATCGCCATACACTTCAATCCAGTTCCATATACTGTAACTGGCATTCAAACTGCTAATCCATCGATTGGCAAAAGGAGTTTTTATTTTTGATTTAAAGCCACCTTCAGCCGCTATATATTGTTGACTAAATAGTCCGCTGTTTTCAGATCTTCCTAAATAATTATAATCAAAAAGATAATCAGTAGGTCGATCGAGGGCGAAACTAAAAAAATCAGATTGGGTTTTATTGTATAAAAAAGTACCTGCATAAAAGCGTAAGTTGATCTGCCTGTTGTTTTCAAAGAGTTTTCGATATTCAATTTCTCCCGTAATTTTTCCAAATTTTCCTGAAAGTTGTAAATCTGAAATGAAATTAAAATGATTGGTTACCTCTGTTTTGGTATTGATATATCGTGCATCAAAGACGGAATAATTTGTGGGAGAATTATCTAAAACCAAGGCGCTTTTTTCCTTATTGACGATCACTTGTCTTACTAAAATGAGCTGTTTTCTATTGTCTCTAAAATTAGATTCTCTAATTCGTAATTGAATCATTGGATTTAATTTCAAATAAGTCGCGTCTTCAGCATAATGAAAGTAGGAGCCGCTTACAGAATATTTAGCGTTATAAAGCGTACTATTTCTGAAATTCTGGTTGGCTACAAAGTAAGCTGATCCCGATAAATTATCAGATTTAGTAGAGTATGACGGATTAATATCAAAAATAAACGGCTTGTCTAAAATAGTTTTATTATGCAACCGTATTCCCGGTGTAAGACCGTCATAAAGATTGTATGCTATTGAGGGAACGTACAAAACTTGATTGTAATACGGATCTTCTAAATCTTTCATGAACACAAACTTTACTGGCCGATTATTAGGAAAAAAACCGCTTAGTTTCTTCCAGTTATTCCTTAAATTATATTCCGGGACTTCATTTTTTAAATTCAAGATAATCTTATCCGCATTGTTTCTTGCAATCGTAAAACTACTGTCACATTCTTGAATATCCAGCCATTGCTTAAATACGATTTCTCCTTTATTTGTGCCATAAACCGGAATGGGAATGGCCGCTCCAGTTTTATTTCGCACTGAAAAAGTGATACTGTCTTTAGTTTTCGTTACATCAGAAAATTTATAGTCTATGATATCTCTGGAATTAATGATAGTATTAAAAAACCAATTGATATCTTTTTTTGCATTCGTTTTTAATAGCATCTCAAAATCATTTCTGGAAACCTGTTGGATCTGATTTTGAATATAAAATTGACGAATACTTGTTATGACAGCCTCATTTTGCAAATAATCATCCAGAAAACGAATGCTTAAACCCGCACGATATTTACTTGCAATTTGCTCGTTAAATTTAATCAAAGTGTTTTTTGGATCTCCAAGCGGTTGATCGAGATTTTTTCTAGCCATTAGCATATAAAAATAACTGTATTGCTCATTGAAGCTAATATTAGTTAAATTAAAACTTTTTAGCAGTCTTATATTTGAAGCACTTCCTAACATTTTAGTTTGTGGGTAATTTTCGTCAATGTATTTCATCATTGCAAAGACTTGAATTCCATCATAAATCCAATTGTCTTTTCGGGGATCAAGGTGCAAGCTGGTTTTTAAATACTCGTTTATATATGTTTTTAAAAATTTGATTTCATAAATAAAATCATCGGGAAACGGACTAATAAAAGAGGGGAGTTGGTTTAGTCCATAAAAAGGATTTCTTTCATAATCAGCTTGTGAAATAATAATGTGATCATGAGGATATTTTCCAATTAAATTACTAGTAAAATTCACAATTTTATCTACTATAATCGCTTTTTTTATAGGCTCTAAAGTGTTGCTTTTTAAATCAGTAAATACCTCAACAGAACTATTTGTATAACTTTCAAAACTTGATTTGGGTTCAATGATCAAGCTAAATACAGCTCTGTTATTGCCAGATAATTGGTAGTTGGTAAAAGTCTCATTAGAGCTTGTTTTAGTACTTTTTAAATCTGAAGTAAGCTCAAAATCTAAAGGAATTTTAAGATCGATAGTCAAATTGGTAGCAGCATTGGCACAATCATCTAAATTTGTATTGCTGTAAGCGGTAAAGGCATGGTTTTCAAATCGGGCAGGAGTAAGATACCAGTCTTTTAGGTTATATTTTCCATTGCTACTGTAGCCATATTTAGTAAATTTATCGCTTGGTATTTTCGAAATATAAGTGAGTTGGAATCTGATTTCTTGATTAGGAAGCAGTTTACTGGGCAATTGAACCACTATATAATCAGGGTTTTTCTCTGTTCGTTGCCAAGACAAAAATAATTGATTTTCGTCACGAATAATCAAATTCAACGTACTGCCTCGTTCTTCTTCTTTGGCTAAATGAAAACCTCTGTAAAATTCATCCGAAAACCGCTTAGCCAGAGGAGTATTTTTGTTGGAATATGCATTATTCCAGTCATTCAAAACAATAGAGGTTAACGTATCCTCTGATTGGTTTATAAAAGTAATTTCTTGCTTTATATTTAAAGTTTTAGCAGCCGGATTCAATTCTACTTTCAAATTAGAATGATGCTGTGCCTGTTGTTTTATCGAAATTAATAAAACAAAAACACAAAATGTTATTTTAAGGTTTGATTTCAATTTCCGTATTAATTTATTAAAAAATAAATATACTTAATATATGATAAAATTATAACTTAAAATTAAACAAAAAAAGCTGTTTTGAGACAGCTTCTTTTTTAAAAATTTGGTGATAAATTATATTTTTTATAAAATGCGTTCAAAACATCAACTACTTCATCCTCAGTATCTACAATTTTGATTAAATTTAAATCTTCAGCACTTATTGTATGCTCTTTTTCAACCAAAACCGTTTTGATCCAATGAAGTAACCCAGACCAAAAACTGGTACCAACCAATATTATAGGAAATCTAGCTATTTTTTTTGTTTGAATTAGCGTTATCGCCTCAAACAATTCATCTAAAGTTCCAAAGCCGCCCGGCATTACTACAAAACCTTGGGAATATTTGACAAACATCACTTTTCGAACAAAGAAATAATCAAAATTCAGGTTTTTATCACTGTCAATATACGGGTTAAAATGTTGCTCAAAAGGCAGCTCAATATTCAATCCTACTGACGTTCCACCACCCAGATGTGCGCCTTTATTACCTGCCTCCATTATTCCGGGACCACCGCCAGTAATCACACCATAACCGGCTTTGCTGATTTTATAGGCAATTTTTTCAGCAAGTAAATAATATTGATCATCGGGTTTCGTTCTAGCCGATCCAAAAATGGTCACACACGGACCTATACGTCCCATACTTTCATAACCGTTGACAAATTCGGCCATAATTTTAAAAATCGCCCAACTATCATTAGTTCTAATCTCGTTCCAAGTCTTTCTCTTCAATCGATCTTGGATTACTTTATCTTCATCATTATCAAAATCTTCTAATCTCATGTTTTTTGTTTTAATTCTTGTTTTTTGGAGCTTTTTCCAGCTATTCGTTACAATCTTATAAGCCGAACCCCGGCTTATAAGGATTTTTACTGCTATCTGGGCTAGGCATTTTATATTTTAAAGCAGTTCTTTTTTCAAAAAAGGAGCTGTATAACTTTTTTTGTTTTTTGCAACTTCTTCGGGAGTTCCTTTAGCCACAAGCTGTCCGCCGCCTTTTCCGCCTTCAGGACCAATGTCTATAATATAATCGGCTAGTTTGATCACATCCATGTTGTGCTCAATAATCAATATCGTATTGCCTTTGTCAACCAGTTTATTGATTACTTCCATCAAGACTCTGATGTCTTCAAAATGCAATCCGGTTGTAGGTTCGTCTAGAATATAAAACGTATTTCCAGTATCTTTTTTTGATAATTCTCCAGCTAGTTTAATTCTCTGAGCTTCACCACCGGAAAGAGTGGTACTTTGTTGACCAAGAGTAATATAGCCCAAACCTACATCCTGGATGGTTTTTACTTTTCTGTAAATTTTAGGAATCATTTCAAAAAATGGAACCGATTCATCCACAGTCATATTCAATACATCCGAAATAGATTTTCCTTTGTATCTAATTTCTAATGTTTCTCTGTTAAAGCGTTTCCCTTGACAGGTTTCACACTCAACATACACATCAGGCAAAAAGTTCATTTCAATTGTGCGCACCCCAGAACCTTGGCAGGTTTCGCAGCGTCCGCCTTTGACATTAAAACTAAATCGTCCTGCTTTATATCCCCGAATTTTACTTTCAGAAGTCATCGTAAATAGATTTCTTATTTCCGTAAAAACTTCCGTGTAAGTGGCTGGGTTGCTCCGTGGCGTTCTACCAATAGGGCTTTGGTCAATAGCAATTACTTTATCAATATGTTCTAATCCCTCAATTTTTTTGTACGGCTTTGGTTTTTTGACACCATTAAAATAATACGCATTCAAAATAGGGTAGAGCGTTTCATTAATTAATGTAGATTTTCCGCTTCCTGAAACTCCGGTCACACAAATCATTTTACCCAAAGGCAAATCGATAGTGACATTTTTTAGGTTATTTCCTGTTGCTCCCGTTAGTTTTAGAAATTTTCCGTTTCCCTCTCTACGTTTTTCGGGAATATCTAATTTCATCTTCCCATTGAGGTATTGTGCCGTAATAGTGTCTGAGGCCATTGTTTCTGCCGGCGTTCCAATACTAATAATTTCTCCTCCAAATTTCCCTGCCTTTGGACCAATGTCAATTACATAATCTGCGCGTTCAATCATGTCTTTATCATGCTCCACTACAATTACGGAGTTCCCAAGATCTCGCAACTGCTCCAGAGAATGAATCAATTTGTCGTTATCTCTTTGGTGTAAACCAATACTCGGTTCATCCAAAATATATAAAACACCCACCAATTGTGAACCAATTTGAGTGGCCAATCGAATGCGTTGTGCTTCGCCACCAGAAAGGGATTTAGAGCTTCGGCTTAAAGCCAAATAATCCAAGCCCACATTCATCAGGAAGGCCAATCGATCTTTAATTTCTTTGATAACTTCTGATGCAATAATTTTTTGTTTAGCAGATAAATGATTTTCTAAATCGTTAAACCAAACGGTTAGATCCGAAATATCCATATCGCATAATTCTGTACTGTTTTTTTCATTGATTTTAAAAAACATTGCTTCTTTTTTCAGGCGGGAACCTTCACAAACAGGACATTTAATTTCGTCCATAAATTCCTTTGCCCAGCGTTTTATGCTTGTAGAACCACTTTCATCGTATTGGTTTTTGATAAAATGGGAGATGCCTTCAAAATCAATTTTGTATTCTCTTGCTACGCCTAAATCTTTTGAGTTAATGGTGAATTTTTCTTTCCCACCATTCAAAATCATTTCCATTGCTTCCGGCGGGATTGTTCCCACAGCATCTGTCAATTTAAAACTATATTTCTCTCCTATAATTTCTAATTGTTTAAAAATCCAAGATGATTTATATTCGCCCAAAGGCGCAAAACCACCAGATTTTATAGATAATTTAGGATTTGGAATAATCTTTTTAGTATTGATTTCGTTTACGGTTCCCAAGCCATTGCAATGATCACAAGCACCTTTTGGAGAATTGAACGAAAATAAATTTGGTTCTGGATTTTGGTACGAAATTCCAGTAGTTGGGCACATCAAATTTCGGCTAAAAAAACGTACCTCATTAGAGTCCTGATCCAGAATCATCAGTACATTCTCTCCGTGATGCATCGCTGTATTTATACTTTCGCTTAATCGTTTTTCATTATCAGGAGTGTCTTCTATAACCATACGGTCCACAACGATTTCGATATCGTGGGTTTTATAACGGTCTAACTTCATTCCTAAAGTTATATCCAGCACATCGCCATTTACTCTAACTTTAAGGAAACCTTGCTTAGCAATTTGCTGGAAAAGTTCAGCGTAATGTCCTTTTCGTGCCCGAATTACAGGCGCTAAAATATTGATTCGTTTGCCCGTAAAATCCTGAATTATCAAATCCTTGATTTGCTCATCAGAATAAGAAACCATTTTTTCGCCAGTATTGTAACTGTAGGCGTCAGCAGCACGCGCATACAGCAAACGAAGGAAATCATATATTTCAGTAATGGTTCCTACCGTAGAACGGGGGCTTTTGCTTGTGGTTTTTTGCTCAATGGCAATCACTGGCGAAAGGCCGTCAATTTTATCCACATCAGGGCGCTCTAATCCGCCCAGAAATTGACGCGCATAAGCAGAAAATGTTTCTACATAACGGCGTTGTCCTTCGGCATAAATAGTATCAAAAGCTAATGAGGATTTTCCGGAACCGGAAAGTCCAGTAATTACAACTAGTTTTTCCCGAGGAATGGAAACGTCTATATTTTTTAAGTTGTGAACGCGAGCGCCTTGGACTTCAATAGTATTGTTGGTATCTAACATAATTTTTTGCAAAAAAGCAAAGTTACTATTTTGATTTATTCTTTCGATACAACAGTTTAGAAGTTTATGTTAAAAAGAAAGAGATTATTCAATCGTCATTGATTTCAATTTGGTTCTGTATGCTTCTAGCGCGGTTGATTTAGAAATAAAACCATAATATTTATCATTTTTGAGTACTGGTAAAAAGGCCATTTTAGATTTCTCAAATTTATTCATGACTAGTTCCATACTATCGTCTGGTGTCACTATTGCTGGAGGTTGCAACATAATGTCTTTGACTAATGTGTACTTCACTCGGTAGGCATTAAATATTATTTCCCGAATGGTGTTAAAATGTACTATTCCCAACATCTGATTTTCGGTTCCCACAACAGCAAAAATTACTTGATTGGAATGTGAAATCAAATCTACTAATTTTTCTAAATTTTCGTTAGGTGTAATGGTTAAGTAATCCGTTTGAATGATAGAATTTGTTTCTAACGTTGATAATACATTAGTGTCTTTATTACTAGTAAAAGCATGTCCCTTTTGTATCAGATTTTTTACATCCATCGAATGTTTTTCAAAACGCTTTGAAATTGCAAAACTTATAGAAGAGACAATCATTAGCGGAATCATTAAGTTGTACCCTCCGGTAATTTCAGCTATTAAGAAAATTGCAGTTAAGGGCGCATGAAACAAGCCGCTCAATATTCCAGCCATTCCTACTAGAGTAAAATTGCTAATCGGGAGCTTCGTTAATCCAATTAAATTTAAAAACTTAGCAAAGAAAAATCCAACATACGATCCCAAAAACAAAGAAGGAGCGAAGTTACCTCCGTTTCCACCACTACTTAAAGTAAGACCTGTAGCAAAAACCTTTACCATCATGGTCAAACCAACAAATACTAAAAGAGCCCAACTATTATTTCGGAAATCACTAAATAATGTGTTTTCTAATAATTTCCCAGGATCATTTTCTGATAATGTTTTAATACTTTCATATCCTTCCCCAAATAATGTTGGAAAAATAAAAATAAGAACAGCTAAAATAGAAGATCCAAACAATGCTTTTTTATAAGGAGATAGTTTTAGTTGACTAAAATAATGTTCGATCCTTTGAAAATTTCGGGAATAGTAAACTGAAATGAATCCAGTAAGCACTCCTAAAAGAACGTAGAAAATAATATTTTCATAATCAAAACTTTGTTGTTGTTTGAAAGACAACAAAATGGCTTCATCTAAAGCTATTACAGAAACAATGGTGCCTGTTGCTGCTGCGATCATTATAGGCGTAAAAGCTGCGATACTTACATCTACTAATAGCACCTCAATGGCAAATAAAACACCAGCAATTGGTGCATTGAACGCGGCTGCAATTCCGGCGGCTACTCCACATCCTATTAATAACGTTCGGTCTTTATAACTTAATTTATATTTTTGAGCATAATTAGAACCAAAAGCAGCTCCTGTAATAACAATCGGACTTTCTAAACCTGCTGAACCTCCTAATCCTACTGTTAAGGAACTGGTAAGAATTTGAGCATACATTTGTTTTTTTGGAATAATACTTGCTTTTTTGGCTACGGCATATAAAATTTGTGAAGTTCCTTTTTGAATGCTTCCTCCCAAAACTCTTTTGACAACAAAAACAGTAAGTAAAATACCAATTATGGGTAAAATACTATTAATAAATCCTAGTTTTAAAATACCACTTACATAGGTGGCAAAAGAAAATACCCAATGTGCAAAAGTTTTCAAAACGATTACCGCAAATGCTGATGATATACCTACTAAAATCGCAGATAAAAATATAAATTGTTTAGGAGTCAGCAAGGACTGAGCAACAGCAATGATTATTTCTAATTTGGCAATTAACTTTTTGAACATTATAAATTTTTAAATAGAATGTAAAACTACTAATATTTTAATCTTTACGCCTTTTTTTTAAAGCTTCTTTTTTGTTTGAGGATTGTAAATCCCTATTTATTACTACTTTTTTTATCCTTTCAGAATTGAATTTTGTACATTTTTAGATCAATAATCAGGTTGTTTTTCTTGTTTAAGCAATAAGAATAAAACAATCATAAGGTCATTTAAGGTTTAATTCTTATATGACTTATATGTTTAATATTATTTCAGTCACTTTTTAGTACGACATTAAATAGGTCCAACTACTTATAATAATCATAAGGTCATTTAAGGTTTAATTCTTATATGACTTATATGTTAAATAGTATTTCACTTCTTTTTTAGTATGACATTAAATAGGTCCAACTACTAATATCCCAATTTTAAAAAAAATTAGAAATAATCGAATATGAAAACATAAACCTCAAATTGATTGCTTAAATTTCTGTTCTCTTTCTTCTATTCCCTTTTTCTTCTTTGCTCTTTATTCTTTATTCGAATCTCTCAGGTCTCCTAAAACCCAACCGCTTTATCATCTCCTCGAAAATCTGCGCCACCTTCGAGTTTTTTATTTGGTAAAATCAAAATAGCATCTACTTTTCCTATTACTGGTGTTGTTTTCTCGTTGATAAGATATCCTTTTGATTTTAAGTTTTCGAAGGTTTTAGTATTAAATGTATTCGGTTCAAAAGTGATTAAATCCGGTAACCATTGATGGTGAAAACGAGGTACATTTACAGCTTCTTGCATACTGAAATTGTATTCATAAACATTTAATATCGTTTGTAATACGGAAGTGATTATTGTAGAACCGCCCGGAGAACCGACAACCATTAATAATTTTCCGTTTTTCTCTACAATAGTTGGGGTCATTGAACTTAACATTCGTTTTTGAGGTGCAATACTGTTGGCTTCATTTCCCACTAATCCAAACATATTGGGTACGCCAGGTTTGGCACTGAAATCATCCATTTCATTATTAAGGAAAAAACCCAATTCATCACAATAATATTTAGAACCATAACCATCGTTTAATGTTGTAGTTGACGAAACGGCATTGCCAAATTGATCCACAATAGAATAATGTGTTGTTTCTGTACTTTCATTATACGTTACTTTTCCTTCTTTTATATCTGATGATAAAGTGGCTTTTTCAAAACTAAAATTTGACATTCTTTGTTCCAAATAATCGTCTGCCATTAATGCTTTTAACGGGATTTTTACAAAATCTGGATCGCCTAGATAATAACTTCTGTCTGCGTAAGCTCTTCTTTCTGCTTCTACAATAACTTGAATGGCTTCGGTTGAATTATGTCCCATTTTAGCTAGGTCAAAAGGTTCAATCATTTTGAATATTTCAGCCAGACATATTCCGCCACTACTTGGTGGAGGCATAGAGATTATCTTTAAATCTTTGTAATCAAAAGTAAGCGGCGTTCGCCATTTGGCTTCATATTTGGCCAAATCTTCCAAACTGATTATAGCTCCTTTTTCCTGAAGGTATTTGACTAATATTTTAGCGGTTTCTCCTTTGTAAAATTCATCTCTGCCATTTTTTGAAATTCTTTTTAGTGTAGCTGCCAGTGCAGGATATTTTATTATGTCATTTTCTTTAAATGCTGTTGCAAATAATGTTTTGTTGCCATTTACTTTTATGATTTTGTCTCGATAAGCAGCCAATCGGTCTTCTTGTTTTTTGGTAACATTAACCCCTTTTTCGGCTAATGCAATTACGGGTTTCAGAATTTCTTCAATCGGTAAAGAACCCAATTTTTCATGAACTGCAAAAACACCAGCAATTGTTCCGGGAACTCCAATAGCCAGCGGAGATTCGGTACTTTTCCCTTTTATAACATTTCCTTTTTCGTCCAGAAACATATCTTTTGTTGCTGCTAAAGGTGCTTTTTCTCGGTAATCCAAAGTGCCTATTTCGCCATTCGCTTTTCGGTACACCATGAAACCACCACCGCCTAGATTTCCTGCAAATGGATAGGCTACAGCCAAAGCCAACTCGGTACCCACCATCGCATCAAAAGCATTTCCGCCTTTTTTCATGATTTCAACGCCAATTTTTGAAGCTTCTTCACGTGCAGAAACGACCATCGCCTGACTTGCAACTTCCCCTGTGGGCTGTATCATGTTTTGTTGGGTTTTACAACCAATAGACAAAACACTTAATAGAATAATAATTTTTTTCATTCGAAATTGTTTAATTTAAAAACCAACGGCTTTATTATCCCCTCTTTTATCTGCGCCGCCCTCTAATTTTCCATTTGAAAGAACCAAAACAGCATCTACCGCACCAATGATTTCTTTGTTATTTTCATTGATGATATATCCTTTTTTCTTCAAATTGTTTAATAATATTGTATCGAAAGAATTCGGTTCAAAAGTAATTTCATCGGGTAGCCATTGATGATGAAAACGGGGAGCATTTACCGCGTCTTGCATGCTCATATCAAATTCATACACATTCAATATGGTTTGTAATACCGATGTAATAATGGTGGAACCTCCTGGCGTACCTACAACCATGAACAGTTTATTGTCTTTTTCTACAATCGTGGGTGTCATGGAACTCAACATTCTCTTTCCGGGAGCAATGCTGTTGGCTTCACTTCCAGTTAATCCGTATAAGTTTGGAACTCCAGGTTTGGCACTGAAATCGTCCATTTGATTATTCAAAAAGAAACCCAATTCGTCACAATATATCTTAGAACCGTAATTATCATTTAAAGTAGTTGTTGCCGAAACTGCATTTCCTTGTGAATCTACAATGGAATAATGCGTGGTTTGATTGCTTTCATATCCTTTGATTTCCCCATGGGCAATATCCGACGATTTAGAAGCTTGATTAAACGAAAAATCATTCATTCTTTTTTCTAAATAAGATGGACTTATTAATTCTTTCATTGGAAGTTTTACAAAATCTGGATCACCCAAGAAATAATTCCTGTCAGCGTATGCTCTTCGTTCTGCTTCTGTAAGTACCTGAATCGTTTTTACGCTGTTGTGTCCCATTTGGGAAAGGTCATAAGGTTCAATCATTTTCATGATCTGATTTAAACAAATACCGCCACTGCTGGGAGGAGACATCGAAGTGATTTTTAAATTTTTATACTGAAAAGTAATTGGAGTTCGCCACTTGGCATTATAACTGTTTAAATCTTCAATTGTGGCATTTCCCCCTTTTTTAGCCAGAAAAGCAACTAATTTTTGAGCCGTTTCCCCTTTGTAAAACTCATCTCGACCATTTTTCGCAATGCGTTTTAATGTTGCTGCTAAAGCGGTATATTTTATAGTGTCATTTTCTTTATATGCTTTGGAAAACAAACTATTCTTACCATTACTTTTAATAAAAGAAGCTCTATAAAAAGCCAAACTTTCGGCTTGAAATTTAGTGACAACAACTCCTCTTTCTGCCAAGGCAATTACGGGTTTCAGAATTTCACTGATGGGTAAAGAACCATATTTTTTATGTACTTCAAATATTCCTGCAATCGTACCCGGAATTCCTAAAGCTAATGCTGTTGCGGTACTTTTTCCTTCGATTACATTTCCTTTTTTGTCTAAGAATATGTCTTTTGTGGCTGCTAAAGGTGCTTTTTCTCTGTAATCGATAGTTCCAGTTTCGCCATTGGCTTTCCTGAAAACCATGAAGCCGCCACCACCAATATTTCCTGCCTGTGGATGCGAAACCGCCAAAGCCAGTTCCGTGGCAACCATTGCATCAAAAGCATTTCCGCCTTTTTTCATGATTTCAACTCCAATTTTTGAAGCTTCTTCACGGGCTGAAACGACCATCGCTTTTGAAGTTACTAAGCCAGTTGGTTCTACCGTTTTTTCATTCGATTTACAACCTAAAACGGCAAAGACAAGTAGGAAAATTATTTTTTTCATAAAGTGGTTATTTTAGTATTGGAATGTGTGATTAATTCCTCGAAAAATTCGCTGAAATGATCTTCGAATTCTGCATAATAGTCAGATAGTTCATTAGTGGCAAAACGCATTTTAGATTCATTTTTGGTTCGTTGATCCATTTGTGTCAAAATTTGATTAATTCCGTCCACTGTTTGATAGCTTACTAACCAATTTTGCTCAATCATGTAGGGCATCATCCCGATGGTTCGTTCCGAAAGAACAGTAGTATTATCGTGTAGGGATTGATAAAATCGTGCTACAAAATGGTCTAGTTCTTCATCGGAATACGTATTCCAGTTTTTAGCCAAAAAATGATCGTAAAAAACATCTACGATTACACCTGCATAATGATGGTATTTTTCATGCAGTTTTTTAGTGCTTTTTCTGAAAATGGGATGCGCATCAGTAAATGTGTCAATGGAGCGATGCAGAATGATTCCTTTTTGAATTTCCAAAGGATAACTTTCAAAATGTTTCCCCCGAATACCATCGGCCATAAAATTACCAATTTTTATTAAATCATTGTCACCGGAAAGATAGATGTGTGCTAAAAAATTCATTCGCCTAATTTAGGGATTTAAATGATGAATTTTGAATTCTAAATGACTTTTATAAACCATCAATTATTATATTTGTGATCAATTTAAAATTTATAATTCAAAAATTAAAATAATAATCAATGACTTTAATAAAATCAATATCAGGAATTCGTGGAACAATAGGAGGTAAAGTTGGAGATAACCTAACACCTGTTGATGCAGTTAAATTTGCTTCGGCGTATGGAACTTGGTTGAAAAAATATATAGGAAAAGATAAAATTACTGTTGTTGTAGGTCGTGATGCCCGTATTTCGGGACCAATGATTCACAATTTGGTGGTAAATACTCTAATTGGTTTAGGAATTGACGTGATTGATTTGGGGCTTTCGACAACACCAACTGTTGAAGTAGCTGTTCCTCTTGAAAAAGCCGAAGGAGGTATTATCCTTACCGCTTCTCACAATCCAAAACAATGGAATGCCTTGAAATTATTAAACGAAAAAGGAGAATTCCTAAATGGTGCAGAAGGCTTGAAAATTCTCGAAATTGCGGAGGCGGAAGCTTTCGACTTTTCAGATGTTGATGATTTGGGAGCCATTATGATTAACGATGCGTACATGGATATTCATATTGATGAAGTATTGAACTTACCTCTGGTAGATGTTGATGCAGTAAAAGCGGCTAAATTTAAAGTGGTTGTTGATGGTGTAAACTCTTCGGGTGGAATAATTATCCCAAGATTATTAAAATTAATGGGCGTTGAAGTAATCGAATTATATTGCGAACCAAACGGACATTTTCCTCATAATCCAGAACCTTTAAAAGAACATTTGACTGATATTTCAGAATTGGTAGTAAAAGAAAAAGCTGATTTAGGAATCGTTGTGGATCCTGATGTGGATCGTTTGGCTTTCATTTGCGAAGATGGTGAAATGTTTGGTGAAGAATATACTTTGGTGGCTTGCGCCGATTATGTTTTGAGCAGAACACCGGGAAATACGGTTTCGAATATGTCGTCTTCTCGCGCGTTGCGTGATGTAACCAACTTACATAAAGGAAGCTATGAAGCCAGTGCTGTAGGTGAGGTGAATGTAGTAGAATTGATGAAAAAGAATAATGCCGTGATTGGTGGTGAAGGTAATGGCGGAATCATTTATCCGGAATTGCATTACGGTCGCGACAGTTTGGTAGGCGTGGCTTTATTTTTAACACATTTGGCCAACAAAAAAATGACGGTTTCTGCTTTGCGTGCTTCATATCCGGAATATTACATGAGCAAAAACAAAATTGAATTGACACCACAAATTGATGTTGATGCAATTCTTGTTGCCATGACGGAGCAATACAAAAATGAAGATATTACAACTATAGACGGTGTGAAAATTGACTTTGCAGAAAATTGGGTTCATTTAAGAAAATCGAATACGGAGCCAATTATTCGCATTTACACTGAAGCAGCTTCTCAGGAAAAAGCAGATGCTTTGGCACTTCGAATCATTGATGAAATAAAAGCGATAGCTGGAATATAATCCTATATTTCACATAAAACAAAACCCTTTCAAAACAGCATTTGAAAGGGTTTTGTTTTACAACACTTTTTTTAGGTATTAAAAATTCACTCTAAAACTTAAATTTGGTGTTAATCCAAGTGATTTATTATCTACTTGAATGGCATCGTTCGAGTCATTTGAATTGACTTTGTAATACCTATTTATAGCATTATCTTGATTGGTAGCGTTAATTACACCGGCAGTAAAGGATGCTTTAATTGATTCTGAAAGATTGAAATTATAATTTAAAGAAGCATCTAAACGCATAAAATTATCGAGGTTTTCACTGTTTGGAGAATCATAGTTTACCATAGTATTATTTCCGTTTTGAACAGTTTCGTTACCTTCAAGTGGTTTTGTATAAGGCTGACCATTTCTCCAAATACCACCAACTGCTATTTTTAGATTTTTAACAATATTGTAATAAAAACCAATTGATACAGAATGTCTTATATCTACATTATTAGGAAAAGTGGAAGGTGTAAAAGTATCAAATTCATAGTCGTTTATACTAAATGTGTAACTTGCCCAAACGCTATATTGACGCGCAGTTTTATTGGCCAAAAACTCAAAACCTTTGGCGGTATAACTTCCATTTGCGTTGTTAAACTGAAAATTGTTGTAAAAACCCTGATTAGAAGCCGTAATGCCGTCAACAATTTTATAAAAACCTGTGGCCTCAATATTTAGTTTGTCTTTGTTGAATTCCACACCAAACGAGCCTTGTTTACTTGTTGCAATCGGGATATCTTGATTGTTTACTAGAACCCAGCGTCTTTTTTCGACACCAAGGAAATCATCTTCAAAATCGATTATTTGTGCGGTGGTTTGATTTTTAAATTCCCCTTCTAATTTTAAAGCAAATTGATCTGATAATTTTTGGCGGATATTTATTCTTGGTTCTATCAAAAGTTTATCGAATTTCTGAAAATAATTTAGACGTACGCCAACTCTTAAATAGGTATTTGAGTTGTTGTATTGCGCTTCCGAAAATAGAGAGTGATTTAACAGCACATCCTTTTTGGTCCGTTCATAAGACGGAGCACTAACGGTAGTTTCGTTTAACATTCCGGTTTCATTAAATTGGTACCCAGATAAAATGCTCAGTTTTGTGTTCACTTTATATTGAGTATTAAGTTTTACACCAGTTTCCAGAACTTCATTGGCCTCTGTTAGTCTCTGATCAGTTTCTACTCTATAATCAGTAGCGTCTATATTGTATTTTGAGAAGTAGGTAATCAAGTTTGTACTCCATTTTGGGGTCCATTGTGCTTTCCAGTTTCCGCCGTAACCAATATTATTTTGAGAAAGCGTACTTGCTTTGGTTTCGGTATTGTTCGTATTAGCATTGCTCTCAGAATAGCCTAAAGCATTATTTATCCCAATAATATTCGCCCGAAATTGGTGTTTTTCATTTAAATCAAAAAGTAATTTAGCTGTAAAATCATAAAAGTAAAAATCAGAGCTGGTATTTTTATCGGAACTATCGGAATTGATTTCGCTGTCCTGAAAACTTCTTTCAAAATAATTAGTATAGGTTGGTGTATTGAAAACATCCGTAATAGAACGGCGACCTGATAGGTGAAGTTCCAAGTCTTTGGCTAGTGGAATAGCAAGAAATGCATCGGTGCTAATAAGATTAATGCCCGCTCCACCTGAAAATTTATTAGTAACCGCGTCTTTTGTTTGCATATTGATAGTACTCGAAACTCCGTCACTGAACTCGGCACTGGTCCCGTTTTTACTCACGGTAACTTTTTCAGTAAGGTTGGGATTGTAAGCAGATATTAACCCAAAGAAATGACCGGAATGGTACATTTTGATATTATCCCAAATGACAAGATTTTGATCGTTAGTTCCACCGCGAACATTGATGTTTGCAATGCTTTCATTGGTACTTTCAATACCGGGAAGTATTTGTATGGATTGTAAAATATCAGGTTCGATAAGTCCCGGTAGAATCCCGAATTTTTTAGTGTTTAGGACAGTACTTCCATCTAGGTATTTTTGTAATCCGGGCGTCAAATAAACATTTATCAGGACCTGATTTAACTCCTCGTTTTTTGTGGAAAGAACTATTTCTTCGCAATTTTTTTGTACTGAAAACAATTCGTTAGCTAAGACCTGTTTGGATTCAAAACCCAAATAGGAAATGGTCAGCGTTGCATAAATCGGAATATTTTGTAAAGTAAATGTACCGTTTTTATCAGTTATTGTACTGCTTCCGCTGTTATTTACAAGTACTGAAGCACCTGCTAAACGAGATTGTTTTTTATCGGAAAAAACAACTCCACAAATAGACATGGTTTTGTTAAGTGCAGAAACGGTAACATATCGCTTGTCTAAAGCTTTGAAGTTTAGTAGCGTTTCCGCATTTAAATAATCAATTGTTTCTTGTAATGTAAAAGAAGTATTTGGTTTGTTAATTTCAATAGTGGCTACATCCTCAACGGCATACGAAAACTTAATATTAAATTGTTTTTCAATGGAAATAATAACGACACTTAAAGGTGTTTTTTTAACTATATTTTGTCCGTAACAAATACTTCCAAAACAAAGCATTAGAGAAATCATCCATTTATTTAGCACCATAGTTGTACAGTATTATGGTTTTGTCTTCAATCTTGTAACTTAATTTAAGCGGAATTGTAACTGCCTGAAGTGCTATTTCTTTGTTAGTATGTGTAAAACTTCCAGTAAATAGTTTTGAAGTATCCACCTCTTTCACTTTAATTTTTATATCATATTGTCGCTCTAATTCTGCTATAACCTGGTTTAAAGGTATATTATTAAAGCTCGATTCCTCTTGAATCCACGAGGGGTTTTGGCTAGTAAAATCGTCAACATTTTCTATAATGCCATTTACAATTCGGAACGTATTTCCAGGAGGTAATTTAATAGTTTCATTATTATATGTTACGCTAACCAAGCCTTCGTAACAATTGACTTCAAAATAGTTTTGGCGTTCTTTGACATTAAATTGTGTCCCTAAAACGGTAACGATTCCCGCAGTTGTGTTCACACTGAAGGTTTGTCCTTTCTGAACTTTGAAGTAAGCTTCACCTTCTAAAGTTAGAGCGCGTTTATCAGCCCATTTTTTTTTGTTAAAACTTAATTTAGACGCAGCGTTTAAGATCACTTCAGAATCATCAGGAAGCAAGATGGTTTTTGTTTGTGCTATTTGGGTTTCAAAAGTTTCGATAGTATTAAAAAACAAGAAATAAGCAGAGGTTAACATAACAGCTAGAACTGCGGCAACTCTGTAGAATGCCTTGAAGTTTAAAGTTCTTACTTTTGGCTTCTTTTTTGAATGTTTTCGGGTATTGAAAGCTTCCAAAGCTGCGTTGGCATCTACTTTTGGAGTTTCCAATTGTGATGCATAATGAGCAATTTTTTCAAGTGTTTGCAAATCATCAGATCGTTTTAAATCATCAATTTCTGTACTTGAAAGCTCCTTATTTAACCATTTTAATATCTCTTTTTCGTTTTTCATTTTAGATCTATATGTTTATAAGACAACTAACTTTCTAATTACCCTACAGCTAAATGATTACTTATATATTCTCTATTTGGGCTCTTAATATTTGTAGCGCTCCAGACATTCTTTTTTCTACTGTTTTTTGAGAAATATCAAGTAAATCAGCTATTTCTCGGTACTTTTTTCCGTCTATTCGATTCAATAAAAACACTTCTCTTTGCACTTCACTTAATGATGCAATTGCTTTTGTAAGTTTTTGTTTGAATTCTTCTTCTTCTAATAAATATTCAGGACTTTGATTATTTGTATCTACGTTAGGTGCATCTTTGGCATATTGTAAAACCACTTTTTGATGCTTGATCGTATTTAGAAATAAATTATTAATGCTGGTAAACAAATACGTTTTGACTTTGCTAAAATCAATGTTGGCACAATTCTCCCAAATTTTGGTAAACGCATCTTGAACTAAATCTAAGGCAGCTTCAGCATTGCCACATTTGTAGTATGCAAAATTAGTTGCTGATTGTACTTGCTTTAAGTAAAAGTCACTAAAGTGCTTTTCTTCGCAAAGTGTACTTTTTTCGTCGTCCATTTAGAAGGATTCAATTTTTTGTAGATCGTAAATGTAATTTTTTTTTTAAACAGCAGTTGCGTTAAATAGAATTGATTTTTTTTAGCCGATAATTTTAATCTGTAACAAATTGTTTAATAGTTGCTTATGTTTTTATTTAGATAATTATTTATTTATTTTTAAAAATAGAGTAGGGTACAAAGTTTTATAGTTGTCTTACTAACAGAAAGGCGTTAAAAACAGCGCTTTTACAAACAAAAAATATTTAAATTTGAACGTTATGAAAAAATTAAAAACGATTACAGGAATTGCATTATTGGCGCTATTCGGTTTTGCATCTTGCCAAAGTGAAGTGGATAACGAGGAAGGTCAAAATCCAAATACTAATGCTGCCAACTCAACTACAGCAAATAATCTGAAACGTACTTCGATGTATGATGGATCATCTGATGATTTTTTAGATGGCACTTCCTGCTCTTCTATTATATTGCCGGCTTCCGCCAAAGTAAATGGGATTCAGGTTACTCTATTTAGTCAGCTTGATTATCAACAAGTAATCAGTATTTTAGGGCAGTATAATAACGATCAAGATGCTGTAACATTACAATTTCCTTTAAAAGTTAAATTAAGTAATTACACAGAAGTGAATGTCAGCAATCAAACGGAGTATAATGCTATTGTTAATGCCTGTACTTCAGCACAATCATCTGGTCAAAATGCAATTTCTTCAGTAAATATCAGTTTTCCAATTACTATTTTGACCTATAATTTAAGTTTACAACAAACCGACAGCGTGGTCATTACATCCGAAGAGCAATTATATAAGTATATGACTAATATCAGCAGTACTGAATTGTTTTCAGTAAATTATCCGATGTCAGTTACAACCAGTGATGGCACCAGAACTACAATTTCTAGTGATACTGAATTGCAGGCTACTATTGAAGCATCTCTTAAAACAGAAGCAACTAAAGATGAAGCCGCTCAAAATTCAAAAAAATTGGAGACAATATTGGTTAACGGTAAATTTAAAGTTGAATCATTTGTAAGTTCGGGTGTAAATTCAGCAACTACCTACAAAGATTTTACTGTAGATTTTGCAAATGATTGGAGTGTAAAAGCAGTTAATAATTTAAATACAACTGTAAATGGCACATATGCAGTAAGCTCACAAGTAGATGTTTTACTAAAACTAAAATTTTCAGGCAATGCAGCGTTCAGTTTGTTGAATAATGATTGGAAGGTAACTTCTTTTAGTGCAACAACTATATCATTGCAAAGTTCAACCAATGCAGCAGCAACATTAGTATTGAAACAAATATAAAGCAGGCTTTTTAATTAGGTCTGATTTTTATAATTCTAAAAAACAGCTGTCTTTTAGGCAGCTGTTTTTAATAATAAAGTAAATACAAATAGATAATAATGAAAAAAGTAATTGTAATCCTGTGCATAGGTTTTGTCTTATTCGCATCCTGTTCAAAAGAAGAAGATTTAACAGAAGCCATACAGACTGTTAACCCAGTAACAAACAAACAGCCAACGGGTAGTTCTTCAAACGATATATTATCGGATAAAAAGTTTAAAAGCATGGTTGTCGAAGTGGTTTATGTAGCCGGTTTTGAGCCAACCAGCACTTCAATAAATAATTTTGTATCTTTTCTGGAAGCAAGAGCGCATAAACCTAATGGGATTAATATTGTTTTGAGATCAATCCCTTCGCCAGGGAATTCTCCATATACTAATGAGGAAATTGTGGCTATTGAAGACGCAAATCGTACAAAATACAACACCTCAGACGAAATAGCCGTTTGGGCCTTTTTTGCAGATGGGGCATCAGCAAATAATACAAGTACAGGAGTTGTTTTAGGAACGGCTTACAGGAATACTTCATTTGTTATTTATGAACAAACAATTCAAGGACTCAGTAACAGTCCATTTAAACCCAACAGAAGCGTATTAGAAACAACCGTAATCACCCATGAATTTGGGCATATTTTTGGTTTAACAAATCTAGGAACAGCCTTACAAAGCGATCATGAAGATGGGGAACATCCAAAGCATTGTAATGTGAATACCTGTTTAATGTTTTGGTCTGCAGAGACAGGTAGCGGTATCGAAGGCATGGTTTCAGGTGGATCAGCTCCTCAATTGGACGCTCAATGTATTGCAGACCTTAGGGCAAATGGAGGAAAATAAAAGATTATATTCAAAAATAATAGTGATCCTTTTTAGTATAATTCACAAGGCAACTCTTTTTGTAGGAGCAAAAGAAGGCATGTAAACTAGTGGTCGTATAATTAGATGATGTAATATCAGAACAACAATGTTGTTTTTAGTTAGGTTTTTATAGAGATTGCGCGATTAGCGAAAGTTTTTCTTTTCAACTTGAATCAATTTTGGAAGAGGATTTAAAAAGAATTCTGGTAATAGTTCAAGAGTGCGTTATCACTTAGATCTAGGAGATTTATAATTCTAAATAATTTAAAAAAGAATGCTTAATAAATTTTTTTGGGCATTCTTTCTGTTTTTCCAAAGATAAATAAGTAATTTATTTTTAGAAAGAGACTTTGTAAATTATTCCAGCAGTGAATCCCCGAGTTAGTCCATCAGGGCGAACCTCTCGAATTACAAACGGTGTGGCCAGCGATATTTCGATGCTGTTTTTAGTATTAATGGCATACGCGCCAATTATGTTTCCGTTAATGGTCAATCCATCAGAGTTTTTTATCGTTTCTCTTTGTCCAAAAGCATTCTCGAAACTATCTTCTCCTAAGTGATAAATAAATAAAACATTGGGTTTAAAAGTGAATTTTTTATTAGCGGTTTGAAACGTATATGTGGTTCGAAACAAAGCATCTGATTTTCTTTCGAATAAATTAGTAGAAGGAAAATCATCTGTATTAGAAAATTCCTTGAAATACGAATTTTTATTGTTATTGAAAACAGGAATTTGAACGGCCGTATTAAAATCCCATTTTTTATAGTTAAGATTCAATCCTGCAATTAAATCAAATGTTCCCAAACTGGATTGGTAATCCAAAGGAAGTGAAAACTCATTTATTTTAAGATTTGAACTCGTAAAAGGGATTTTGAAACCTAAAAGTGAACTCCATTGTGTATGCGATTTTGGTTTCCAATTGTAATTTCCTATCAAATAAGCATCACCAAAAGCGCCTCGCTGACCAAAGCTTCCACTAGCAACGGAATAGGTAATTTTAGAACTTAATGATAATCTTTCGTTTATAGTTCTGGTGTAAGTTAAGTACGGTGAAATATAAGTAACATCAGCTTCGCCTGTGCCAAAAATAGTTCCTGCTTCAATTCCATTTTTTGATTCTTTATCTGTAGTTTGGAAACTGTTTCCGATGGAACAAATTCCAGCATCGCTACATCCTTGTGCAAAGGAATTAGAAAACATTCCGATAGCGATTATTAGCAGTAGTTTTTTCATAAATCAGATTTTAATTTTGAGACAATTGCGCTACTGCAAAAAGATGACTATACTGTTGACAGTGAATAAGGACATATTTATAGCTAGAAACATTTACTTGTGTTGGAACTGCATATACCGTGGCACTTGTTAAATTCCCTAGATTCACAAAATCTATAGGGGTGTCATTTTTTGAAAGGTATACTTTAAGATCAGGCCCGCTTGATACACTAAAATCTTCTAATCGAACTTCGCTTTGATTTCCGTTTAAATAAATTTTGGCAGAACCGGTTACCTTAATTCCTGAGGTTGGCATGAAATTACCGGTGGCAAGAGGAGGAGTATTTTCAGGGATTGGTGAAGTTAACTCAACATCATGGGTCAAATCGCCTTCAACTTCACATGAAATTAAAAGCAAGAGTAGAGGCAGTATAAAAATAATTCTTTTCATGGTGAACTTTTTTTAAATTCGCAAACCAAATATAAAAAGAATCAAGATTACTGTTTGTCGGCTACTTTACATTTGAATCATGTTTATTGATTTATTTGATATCAGTATTAACAAAAATTGAAAATGACTATTTAGTAAAAATCAATATCTTTGAACTCAAATTAGACATACAATGATTACCAAAGAAGCGCCAACACAATTAGAGCAATACTTTCAACAGTTTCGCGATAACATAATCGGAATAAATCAAGAGTTTGAATCTCCTTACGGACATAAACAAATTATTTATACAGATTGGACAGCCAGCGGTCGTTTGTATCGTCCTATTGAAGAAAAATTAATGAATCAATTTGGTCCTTTTGTGGCCAATACTCATACTGAAACCACTGTTTCAGGAACTGCTATGACCAAAGCGTATCATCAAGCGCGTCATATTATCAAACATCATGTGAATGCAAGTGCTGATGATGTTTTGATTACCGATGGAACCGGAATGACGGGCGTTGTCAATAAATTTCAACGTATTTTAGGTTTAAAAGTACCTGAAAATTTAAAAAATTTCATCACTATTCCAGCCGAAAAGAAACCAATTGTTTTTATTTCGCACATGGAACATCATTCCAATCAAACATCTTGGTTGGAAACAATTGCTGATGTTGAAGTTATTCCTTCAACGGAAGATGGATTGTTCAGCATAGAAAATCTGGAACTTTTATTAGAAAAATATAAAGAACGACCTTTTAAAATAGCTTCTATTACCTCGTGTTCGAATGTTACGGGAATCAGAACGCCATATCATGAAGTAGCAAAAATAATGCATCAACATAACGGACTTTGTTTCGTAGATTTTGCTTGTTCAGGACCTTACGTGAAAATCGATATGCATCCTGAAGATGCTGAAAGTTATTTGGATGCCATTTTCTTCTCGCCACATAAATTCCTTGGTGGACCCGGAACTTGCGGAGTTTTGGTCTTTAATAAAAAATTATACCAAAATTTAGTTCCTGATAATCCTGGTGGAGGAACCGTAAGTTGGACAAATCCTTGGGGAGAACACAAATATATTGATAATATCGAAGATAGGGAAGATGGTGGTACTCCCGGATTTCTTCAGGTCATAAAAACCGCATTGGCTGTTCAGTTGAAAGAGCAAATGGGAATTGAAAATATCCTAAAAAGAGAGCACGAAATCGTAGATTATATTTTCTCGGAATTAGAGAATATTTCAAATATTAAAATTCTTGCAGGACAACATCAGGACAGGTTAGGAGTGATTTCTTTCTTTGTTGAAGATTTACATTTTAACTTGGGTGTGAAATTATTGAATGATAAATTCGGAATTCAAACCCGTGGCGGTTGCAGTTGTGCGGGAACCTACGGACACTTTTTATTACATGTAGATCAGGAAACTTCCCATAAATTAATTGACGAGATTACACTTGGAGATTTAATCAGAAAACCGGGCTGGATTAGAATGTCTATTCATCCAACAACTACAAATGCTGAAATTGAATTCGTCTGTAACGGAATAAAAGCATTAGCTGAAAACCATAAAACTTGGGCTTTGGATTATAATTATAATTCGGCTACAAATGAGTTTGTAAATAAGAACGCGCAACCTTTAGAAGATGAATTGGTAAAAAACTGGTTCTCTTTATAAGAGTTGAGGTTTTAAAAGAAATAAAAAAATCATCTATTATAAACAATAGCGTTTACAATAGGTGATTTTTTTTACTGAATACTATTTTTGAATACTGTAAACTGAACACTATTTTTTGTGTTTCCATCTTTTATGTGTCCAGAAATAGTATTCTGGAGCTTCCAGAATTTGCTTTTCTACTTCATTAATGTACGCATCTGTAATTCCAAAATTAGGAACGGAGTTGGGATTATCACTGATAGGAACAAGAATAAGTTCATAATATCCTCTTTTTACCTTTTTGACTTTTGCAAAAACAACAGTCATATCATATTTTTTGGCTAACATTTCGGGTCCCGTGTGCACTGGAACTTCAATACCCATAAAACTTTTCCAGTGGAATATTCTATCCGCTTTTGGAGATTGATCACTCGCCAATCCATATACGCAAAGAATATTATTTTTTTGATTGTGAGCAATCAACGGAATTGTCTCGCTTGTTGGAACTAATTCCGTGTTATATTTTGAGCGAATATCCCTTACGAGTTTATCGAAATAAGTATTGGCTAATTTTTTGTAAACAGCTACACCGCGAAAAGATATTTTTTGGTTCAGCGTAATCAGCCACTCCCAACTTGCATAATGCGAGGCTACAAGCATGATGCTTTTTCCTTTCTTTTCATATTCTTTAATAACTTCCAGATTGGTGATCGTAAATCTTTTATTCATTTCTTCGGATGAAATAGTCATGGTTTTTATCATTTCCATAAACATATCACACAAGTGATGGTATGATTTTTTTTCAATGACAAGGCGTTCTTTATCCGTAAGATTCGGTAATGCTAAAGCTATATTTGCTCGAACTACTTTTTTTCGGTATCCAATGATATTATAAACTAAAAAGTAAACCCCATCTGATAACCCATAAAAAACACGAAACGGAAGAAGAGAAATGAACCAAAGAAATGGGTAAACAATAATAAAAACAAGTAATTGCATGCAGAATTTTTTTGCAAATATACTGTAAAAATGATTGTCGAGATAAATTTTGAGCGGGTACTGTATGCGTATTTGAGAATGACTATCTTTGCAATTCACAATAAACACACTTTATGAACATCATTTTAATAGCTATAATTGTTGTAAATGTTTTGATTAGTTACAAAGGATTTAATGACCTTTCTTTTTTTAGAAAATACGAATTTCATGTTGGTAGTATTCGTTCCGGTGAACAAATCAGAATGTTATCCTCTGGTTTTCTGCATGCTGATATGACCCATTTAATTTTTAATATGTTGACGCTTTGGTTTTTTGCTCCGGTTGTCATAAATTATTTAGGAGATTTTTCGTTTGTGTTGGTTTATTTTGGGAGTTTGATTTTCGGGAGTTTACTAACAATGGTTTTTCACAAAAATGATTATGGTTATAGGGCTGTAGGAGCATCTGGAGCAGTAACAGGAGTTTTATATTCGGCCATAATGTTGCAGCCCGATATGATGTTGGGAATCTTTTTTATTATTCCAATGCCTGCCTATATTTTCGGAATTTTGTACTTATTGTATTCTATTTATGGAATGAAGGCTAAGAATGATAATATTGGTCATACGGCTCATTTTGGTGGAGCTGTAGGAGGTTATTTAATTACATTAATAAAAGAACCTACTTTGTTTGCAGATCATACTTTTATGGTGGTATTATTAGCAATTCCAATCGTTATACTTTTTGTGATGGAAAAAATGGGAAAACTTTAATGGCATAACTTTTGGATAACCAGTAGTAATATAAATAACTAAATTTAATAAAAATGAAAAAAGCACTATTGATTCTGTCGGTTCTATTTATTTCAATGTCGTATGGACAAGAAGTGAAGCAAATTCCTCAAATAAATGTAAATGGAGAGGGAAAAGTTAAAGTTATTCCGGATCAAGCCACAATAGCTGTAACAGTAGAAACAAAAGGTAATAATGCCAAAGACGTAAAAAAAGAAAATGACGAAAAGATAGAAGATGTTCTAAAGTTTATTAAAAAAATGAACTTGGCGCCATCAGATTATAAAACGCAACGTGTTTCACTGAATCCGCAATACGATTATGAAAAAAAGAAACACAGTTATAATGCCACTCAAACAATAGAAATTTTGTTAAGAGATTTGTCAAAATATGATGAATTAATGGAAGGATTAGTAAACGAAGGAATTAATAGAATTGATGCCGTTACTTTTCAATCATCAAAATTAGCGCAATATCAATCTGAAGCTAGAAAATTAGCAATGAAGGAGGCAAAGTTGAAAGCTGAAGACTATGTTTCTGTTTTAGGACAAAAAGTAGGGCGCGCCTTGACCATATCTGATAATTCACAAACTTTTTATCCACAGCCAATGTACACAGCCATGAAAACAATGGAAAGAAGCGATGCTAGTGAGCCAAAAGAAACTCTTGCAATAGGAGAAATTAATATTACGGCTAATGTTTCAGTGAGTTTTATTTTAGAATAAAGTCAGTGAAAATTATATTGTAAAAAAACCTATTTCAAATTAAAATGAGATAGGTTTTTTTTTTGGAATAAATTGCAATACTAAATTGAATAAAGGATCAACAAGTTTAAATAAAAAAACTCTTCAATTGCTTGAAGAGTTTTAGTGGGGAGAGCAGGATTCGAACCTGCGAAGTTTACACAGCAGATTTACAGTCTGCCCTCGTTGGCCGCTTGAGTATCTCCCCAAGACTCAATAAGCATTGCTTATCGTGCTAACCGGGTGCAAATATAAAAACTGTTTTGAAGTTTCCAAACTATATTTGCACTTAATTTTACTATTATTTTTAAAGCATTGGTATTGAATAAAATAAAAAAATCTCCACTAGGGAGATTTTTTTATATTTTCATAAAGTGGACGTTTATTTTGCCAAAAGTTCAATTATTTTAGCTCTAAGAGCATCACCCCTTAAATCCTTAGCAACTACGTTTCCGGATGCATCCAGTATAAAAGTAGCAGGTATTGCTTCCACTTTGTATAAAGCTGCGATTGGTTCATCCCAAAATTTTAAATTTGAAACGTGATTCCAAGTCAATTTGTCTTTTGCAATGGCTTCTTTCCAGGCTTTTGCATCTTTATCCAAAGAAACACCAATAATGTTTAAACCCTTACTGTGTAATTCTTTGTAGATAGCAACAACATTTGGATTTTCTTGACGACAAGGTCCACACCATGATGCCCAAAAATCAACTATTGTTACTTTTCCTAAACTTTCTTTGAGAGAAATTATTTTCCCTTGAGGATTAGGACCTGAAAAATCTGCTCTTCATTTACCGTCGGTTGTCGGAGCAGTTGCAGGAGCAGTTGCGCCTACAGCAGCTGGTGCTTTCATTTCAGCAAGTCTAGTTTTGATAGCAAGTCCTGGCTTAGTTTTTTTCAATGACTCTTCTAAGCTGTTGTATAATTTTTCAGATTTTGCAACATCAGCACTCGGATCGTTTAACATTCCTTGTATAATTAAAGCTGAAATAAAAGATTTAGGATGTGTTTCAGCATAGGCTAAGTATTTCGCTTTTGAAGCCACACCAACTTCTTCTTGAATTTTAGAAAATTCCTGCATCAAATTATTAATAACAACAGTGTCTTTGCTTTGTTGAGCAGCTTCCATTGTTTGCATATTTTTGTTCTGGAAATCCATTAGTTTTTCTTGAACTTTAGCTATTTCTTCATTAAAAGTTACGTACTCATCATTATTATACGTTCCTGAAACTTTAGATTTTTGGATACTGTCTTTGTTGATCGCAATTGTTACTTCTCCATTTTCTAAAATAAATGGTATTTTAGCTTGGGCTCCTTCTAATTGAATGGTATAAAACGATGGTTCAGTGATAGAACCTTTCATTTCAAATTTACCATTTTCAACTTTTACGGTATCTTTTGCAATAAGTCCCATACCATTTGCATCTTGTGTTTCTAAGATGATTGTTTTACCATTTTCAATTCCTGTTGCAGTCCCTGAAATGATGTATTCATCTTTGCCAACTTTGTTACAAGAAAGTAAAACAACAGCAGCCGAAAGTAATAAAATTATTTTTTTCATTATTAATTAGTTTAGTTAAGTTTGCAAAAGTATTTAAATTTTTTATTGATATAAAATTTTACAACCTAAATTTTTGTTATAATTTTTCATTCTTAATTAGGATTTGGCATTTGTTTTATCAGTCATTTTTTTTGTTCAAATTTGCTTAATAAAACTATCTAAGTGCAATTGTTTTAAAGACTTTTTAACGTTATTTTTAATGATAAGCTTTTGATAACAAACAATTATTTCAAAAGAATTTATTAGTTAAAAATTGTTTTAAAACTAAGTGCTAAATTGCATTTATATTTTAGTTTCTGAATTTTTTTTCAAGTGGTATGAATTATTTCATCATAATTATGAAGTTCGTAGTAAATCAATAGATAAAAAATTGTGTAAACTATAAGCGTTCCAACAAACACTACGAACTTTAAGTTCATCATAATTAATTCTAAATTCAGTTGGATGGAACAATTGCATTTTGACACGATTGCAAAAAAAAAGCACCCTTATATTAAAGGATGCTCTTATATTTGGAACCGAAAAAAAAGATTTAATCTTGATTAATTGTTTTTCTCCAAGTAAAGGAATTCAGGATATGTCTTTTTGCAAATCTTCCAGGAGATTCGGCATTTACCATTTTTACGTAAGTAGCTTTAGGAACACTTATGTATTCGTAAACACTTCCATTTGAAAAATTGATAATCAATCGGCCTTCTACAAACTTATAATCTGAAATTGTTGCTGTTGCGATTGTTTCAGTGTATTCTGGCAAATTTTGTTTTAAAGTTTCAGGATTGATACTTACTAGGAAATGATAAGCTTCAATAATTTTTTTACTGTTTTCTTCTGCAGCCTTTAAGCCAGCTTCATCTCCCTGAAATTTATCAGGATGCGCTTCTTTCATCGCATTACGATAAATCGTTTTCAAATCTTTTAGCTCTGCAGTTTTGTCTACATTTAGCAGTTTGCGGTATTCAACTATTTTTTTCATAAATAAGGTAACTACTTGTCTTTATCTATAAAACCAATGTAATTTGGTTTTAAAAGCGACAAATTTTTTGCAAAGGTACACTTTTTTTTATTTTTTTAGTTTCAGACTACTAAATTTTCAAAAAAATGTCTTTTTATGTCTTTGTATTTAAAGCTTAAAAAAGCATAAAAGTATTATTGTTGTGGTTTATTGTTTGCTTTATCAAAATTTTTAGATTTCTTTGGATATTTATTATAACTGATATCACTTGGATTTTCAATAATTGATTTTATTGTAATCCAATCTCCAATGGTATGTTTTTGAGCCATTTTATAATCCAAGAGATAAACACCACAAAAAAAGTTGTTGTTTTCATCTTTTTCTATAATTCCGGTGTAAACTCCTTTTTGCAACATTTGTTCTTGTGAAGATTTTGTCATAATCAATTTAATTTTTTAATATTTCGATACGGCAAAGTTAATCAATTATTAAATGTCTAACCACAATTTCTGTTTTCAAATTGTTAGTGCCAGTCTTTTTTTTCCAAAATAGATTTTGCTCTTAATTTTAACTATTGTTTTATGCAATATGTATTTAATTTTACAGAAAAATAATTACTTTAGGAACCAATTTCAACATGATCTAATTTTAGACTGTCTTGAATGTTTACAACAGCAATAGTTCTAATAATATTTAAAACTTTATGAAAAGAAGATCTTTTTTAACAACAGCTACTCTTGCTTCAGCAGGTTTAACTACCCTTTTGATGACAGGATGTACATCCGGTGCTAAAAAGGATGAAAATGTATTATCAGTTGCTGAAAACACTGATGTTTTTGAGCTGGATGAGGCCACAATCGGTAGTTTAAGAGAGCAATTAACCTCTGGGAAATATACGTCGGAGCAATTAGTGCAATTATATTTGAAACGTATTGAAGCTATTGACGCTAATGGTCCTCAACTGAATTCGATTATCGAAATCAATCCTGATGCAGTTGCTCTTGCTGTTGCAATGGACAAAGAACTAAAGGAAGGAAAATCTCGTGGTCCCTTGCATGGTATTCCAATTTTGATTAAAGATAACATAGATACTGCTGACAGAATGCAAACTACTGCAGGATCGTTAGTAATGGCTGGAAATATTGCTTCAAAAGATGCCTTTGTAGTAAAAAAACTTAGAGAAGCCGGAGCCATAATCATGGGCAAAACGAATTTAAGTGAATGGGCAAATTTTCGTTCTACCCAATCATGTTCTGGATGGAGCAGTAGAGGTGGACAAACTAAAAATCCCTATATTTTAGATCACAATCCATGCGGGTCTAGTGCTGGTTCTGGTGTTGCGGTATCAGCTAATCTTTGCGTAGTAGCCATTGGAACGGAAACGGATGGCTCTATAGTTTGCCCCGCATCGGTAAATGGAATTGTAGGAATTAAACCAACAGTAGGTTTGGTTAGCCGATCTGGAATTATTCCAATTTCAAAAACGCAGGATACCGCTGGTCCAATGGCTAGAACAGTCACTGACGCGGCTATATTGTTAGGCGTAATGGCTTCTAGCGATCCTGATGATTCAGTTACGCTGGAAAGTAAAGGAAAGGCGCTTAAGGATTATACCACTTTTTTAGACGTGAATGCGCTGAAAGGCAAACGCATTGGTATTGAAAAAAAACCGCAAGGAAACAATAAATACATCAATGCTCTTTTAAATGATGCAGTAAACTTGTTAAAAAAGCAAGGTGCTGTTATAATTGAAATCGAATATTTTGATAAAATAAATGCTTTAGGACAAGCAGAATTCGAAGTTTTGCAATACGAATTTAAAGAAGGATTGAACAGCTACTTGGCTACAGCAAATGCCAAAGTAAAAACTTTAAAAGAGGTAATTGATTTTAATGCTGCTAATGAAGATTTAGCAATGCCTTATTTTAAGCAAGAAACCTTAGAAAGTTCGAATGCTAAAAAAGGATTAGATGATAAAACTTATTTGGAAGCATTAGCCGTAAGTTTCGAAGGAAGTAAAAGCGTGTTAAATGCTGTTTTTATAGCAAATAAATTAGATGCGATTTGTGGCATTACGATGGGACCGGCTTGCAGTATAGATATGATTTACGGCGATCGATGGGGCGGATATTCCTTAACCACTCCTGCGGCGGCAAGTGGGTATCCTCATATTACCGTTCCTAGCGGTGTGGCTTATGATCTTCCTGTTGGCTTATCCTTTTTCGGAATGCCTTACACAGAAGGGAAATTAATAGGACTGGGTTATGCGTATGAGCAAGCATCAAAAAAGCGTTTAAAACCAGTATTTAAACGTTCTTTTTTATAATAAGTTATATTTCAAAAATAGTTAAAAGGGTAATTAGTGAATTACTTCTTACCCTTTAATTTTTTTATAAAATGCACAAATGGAGTTAATCGGGCATTCTGGACATTTGGGTTGTGGGCGGCAAATCTCTCTTCCTAAAAAGGAGATAGCCATCCCTATTTCGCCCCAGATTTCTCTTGGTAAAACTTGCATCAGCATTTTCTCGGCTTTGATACCATCTTTGGTCTCTTGGATTAATCCAATTCTTGGCGCTACTCTAATAACATGTAAATCTGCGATAATTCCCTGTGCAGGTACTTTTGCTTCACGCATAATTACATTGGCTGATTTTCTTCCAATGCCTTTTAAGGCTACCAAATCTTCCATGGTAAGTGGAATTTTTTCATCTTTTTGGATGGTTTGTGCGATTTCCAAAAGCCATTTTGCTTTGGTTCCAAAATTCCTGACTTTAGAGATGTATGGGATTAATGCTTCGCTATTTGAAACAGCCAAACTGTCCATATTTGGATATGCTTCAAATAGGGCTGGAGCAATTTTATTAATATTGGCATCAGAATCCTGTGCGGATAATACGACCATCACCATAAGTTGATATAAATTATGATATTCCAACGGATGTTTTCTCCCTTTGTATTTTGTTAGAATTGGCTCTAAATTCTTAGTCCATTCAGTATTATTTCCAAATAAATCCATAGTTTTATTCTGTAAAGTCCACGGATAAGGAATTTACACAATAGCGTTGCCCAGTTTTTGTAGGTCCGTCATCAAATACATGTCCTAAATGGCTTCCACAATTAGCGCAAAGAATTTCAGTGCGTTTCATACCAAGTGTCACATCTTTGATATATTCAACCTTTCCAGGTATCGATTCGTCAAATGATGGCCAACCACAATGGGCGTCAAACTTAGAGTTGCTTTCAAATAAAGATTCGCCGCAGGCACCACAGCAATAGGTTCCTTTTTCATAATGTAAATTATAGGTTCCTGTGTGTGGGTATTCAGTTCCTTTTTGTCGAAGAATTCTATAGCGTTCCAGGCCTAATTTTTCTTTCCATTCTTGTTCTGTTTTTTCTAAAGGATATTTCATAATTTTATTTTTATTAATTGTGCAATATTATTCTTTAATTATTTGTTTTGAATGAACTGAACTGTTTTTTCAATTACTTTAGGATTGCCAAGAATTTTTCGATGACCTAATCCGTCAGTCAATAATAACGCTCCATTTTTTAGATACTTATGAATGTGAATTCCAGCTTTTACAGGAACTTCAGGATCATTGTTATCATGAATTACTAAAACTGGAATCGCTGTTTCTTTTGCAGCCAGAAAGGCAGAATAATTATTCATTTTTTCGCCATATTTTTTTTCGAAATGCAAGCGCAAAAGAGCACTCACCGTTGGTTTCAATTCTAATTTTCTTGTAAAATCATCTATTATATCTTCTACAATATCGCCACTACCAATCACTACGGCATGATTAACTTTTAAACCTTTTTTTATCGCATTCAAAACGGACATCCCCCCAAGTGAATGGCCAATGGCTGCTTCAAAGGGTCCAAATTGCCGCTCAATTTCTAAAATTGTAGCGATAAAGTCGACCATTATAGTGGTTTTTCCCGGTGATTTTCCATGCGCTGGTGCATCAAAACTAATTGTGGAATAGCCAGCTTTTAGCAATTCATCCGCTATTTTGAATAATTGTGTTCCACGTCCTGACCAACCATGAACCAATAAAACTTTCTGTTCACTTTTTCCGTATTCATACACCACAACTTCTTTGCCAATTGCCGGAATTTGTACCAATTTTTGAGTACTTTTTCGATCCATTTCTAGTTCTCGTTTTGGAATTTTATGTTTTATTGGCGTAGTAAATAGTTTTGCAGCAAATAATGTGAGCAGTTTTGGTGAAATAAAAGAGATTAATTTACTGGTTACTAAAATAATCTTAGGAATTTTCAATGATTGGGTATGATTAGAAGACTTTTTTGACATTTTAATAAATTTTCAAGCAGGTTATTATATTATATTTTTTTTAGTAATTTTAGAAAAACATTAAAGTAGTATTTTATTTAATGTTTCAGTAGCATTTAAATAAAAGACAAAAATAGTAAACAATTAATCCAATAGGTTTAAAAGTACTATAAAACATCAAAAGTTATACATGGAAATATTTCATATCAGTGCAGAGTGTTATCCCGTTGCAAAAGTAGGAGGTTTAGCTGATGTTGTTGGCGCATTGCCAAAATATCAAAATAATGCAGGTCATCAAGTGCGAGTGGTAATGCCTTGCTACGACACCAAATTTAAAAAAGAAAATGATTTTGAATGTGTACACTGGGGACATGTAAAATTGGGAGATTTTAATTTTTCCTTTAATATTTTAAAAGAAAAAACGGATTATTTAGGATTTGAATTGTACCTGATCGAAATTCCAGAGTTATTCGACAGAAAGGATGTTTATGGATATAAGGACGACATAGAGCGTTTTTTATCGTTCCAAATTGCAACTTTAGATTGGATTATAGGCAGAAATGAAATTCCGGATGTCATTAATTGTCATGATCATCATTCCGGTTTAATTCCCTTTATGATGTTATACTGTCATAAATACGAAAAACTGCGAAATATTCCTTCGATGATTACCATTCATAATGGTTTGTACCAAGGGCAGTTTGGTTTTGATAAATTGTATTATTTACCAGAATTTGATTTGGCTCATGTAAAAGTTTTAGAATGGGATAATTGCATCAATTCATTGGCTGTAGCCATCAAATGTGCTTGGGCAGTCACTACTGTTTCCCCAAATTATCTTAATGAAATCAATTATTCTGCAAATGGACTGGAATCACTTTTTAATTTGGTTCGGTACAAATCGAAAGGAATTTTGAACGGAATTGATGTTGAAGTTTGGGATCCTGAAAAAGACTCAATGTTGTCAACCAATTATTCAATCAAAAATTTCGAAAAAGGAAAACAAGATAATAAAGAAAAATTATGCAATCTTTTTAACTTGGATCCAACGAAACCACTTTTTAGTTTTATTGGAAGATTATTAGAAGAAAAAGGTGGCGATTTATTACCACATGCAGCAGCGCTGGCCTTATCCGAAAATTATCAACAAATTAATATATTAATATTAGGTTCAGGAAATACCGTTATTGAAAATCAATTGAACCGTTTACTGGGTGATTATAAAGGAAATTACAATACTTACATTGGATACAATGAGGAATTAGCACATTTAATTTATGCTGGTTCTGATTTTTTATTAATGCCATCACGAGTAGAGCCTTGTGGTTTGAATCAAATGTATTCGTTGCGATACGGCACAATACCTATAGTAAGGCGAACAGGAGGATTAAGAGATACGGTCATAGATTTTGGCGATGATGGTAATGGAATATGTCACGATCAAGCTACAGTTGGGGATATTTGTTATTCGATTCAAAGGGCTGTGAATTTATATGACGATAAAAAACATTTAAAAGAAATTAGAAAAATAGGGATGAATACGGACCATTCATGGGAGCGTGTTTGTCAGGAATATATAGAAATGTACAAACTAATAAGTAACAAAAAATGAAACCCAAAAAGAAAAATGTTATTGCAATTATTTTAGGCGGAGGACAAGGATCCAGATTGTATCCTTTGACGGAATCACGATCAAAACCAGCTGTACCAATAGGAGGAAAATACAGATTGGTCGATATTCCAATTTCAAATTGTATGAATTCAGATATTTACAGAATGTTTGTATTGACGCAATTTAACTCTGCTTCCTTAAATGCGCATATCAAAAACACCTATAACTTTAGTATTTTTAGCCATGCTTTTGTCGATATTCTTGCTGCGGAACAAACACCAGATAATCCAACTTGGTTTCAAGGTACGGCTGACGCTGTAAGACAATGTATGCCTCATTTCCTGAATCATGATTTTGATTATGCGTTGATACTTTCTGGAGATCAGTTGTACCAAATGGATTTTAACGATATGGTTGAGGAACATATTAGAAGAGAAGCTGATATTACCATCGCGACTTTACCAGTAAATGCCAAAGATGCACCTGAATTTGGAATATTAAAAACAAACTCTGAAAGCTGGGTTGAATCTTTCATAGAAAAACCTGCAAAGGAATTATTGCCGGATTGGGAATCAAATGTAAGTGATCCAATGAAGAATGAAGGCAAGCATTATTTGGCTTCAATGGGAATTTATATCTTCAACAAAAAATTGTTGGTAGATATTATGGCCAATAAAGAAACCAAAGATTTTGGTAAAGAAATTATTCCGCAAGCAGTGGGTCACAAAAAGATTTTGAGTTACCAATATGAAGGATATTGGACAGATATAGGTAATATTGATTCCTTTTTTGAGGCGAATATTGGATTGACGGATGACTTGCCTAAGTTTAATTTATTTGACAACGACAATAAAATATTTACACGACCAAGATTATTACCACCATCAAAATTTCAAAAAACTACGGTCGATAAATCACTGATTTCTGAAGGTTGTATTTTGAATGCAAAAGAAATCAATCGTTCTGTGATTGGTATTCGATCCAGAATAGGCGAGGGAACTATAATAGAGAGTTGCTATGTGATGGGTAATGATTTCTATCAAAATATCGAAGACATGAATGATGATCTTAAAAATGGTAGACAATTAGTAGGAATAGGGGAGAGGTGTTTTATTAGTAATGCGCTTGTAGATAAAAATTGTAGAATTGGCAATGACGTGTATATCAATGGCGGGAATCATTTAGAAGACTTTTCTAATGAATTGTATGCCATAAAAGACGGAATTGTTGTTATCAAAAAAGGAGCAGTCATACCGGATAATTACATTATTAAGTAAACCTAAAAACTGTTTTTCTTACATTAATATTCTGTTTTTATAAAGCAGATGTACACAATTGTTATATGAGTAAAGTTATCTCGCATTCCCTTTTTACCGATTTTGATATTGATTTATTTAAAGCGGGAAAACATTTCCGTCTTTACGAAAAATTAGGAGCACACCTTATAACAGTTGACGGAGTAGATGGTGTTTATTTTGCAGTTTGGGCTCCAACAGCACATTCCGTTTCTGTAGTTGGAGAATTTAATTTTTGGACACAAGGCGAGCATCTCTTAGAAGTGCGCTGGGATTCTTCCGGTATTTGGGAAGGATTTATTCCAAATGTTAAAAAAGGAACCACCTACAAATATAAAATTGAATCCAAAAATGATGGAATTATAACTGAGAAAGCTGATCCGTTTGCTTTTTATTGTGAGAAACCACCACATACTGCATCAGTAGTTTGGGATTTAGAATATAAATGGAAAGATACTAACTGGATGGAAACCCGTCAAAATTATAATGGTTTAGACAAACCTTATTCTGTTTACGAAGTTCATTTAGGTTCCTGGAAACGTCATACGGACGAAAATAGGTTTTTGACATATCTAGAATTTGCCCGAGATTTAGTGAATTATGTTAAAGAAACGGGTTTTACGCACGTCGAATTTATGCCTATTATGGAATATCCGTACGATCCGTCTTGGGGATATCAATTAGTTGGATATTTTGCGCCAACTTCCCGTTTTGGGAATCCGCAGGAATTCATGCATTTAGTAGATAAATTGCACGAAGCCGGAATTGGAGTAATTCTAGATTGGGTTCCTTCCCATTTCCCTGATGATCCTCATGGTTTAGGATTTTTTGATGGCTCAAATCTCTTTGAACATCCTGATCGCAGAAAAGGCTATCATCCTGATTGGAAAAGTTTAGTTTTTAATTATGGACGAAATGAAGTTCGCTCTTTTTTGATCAGTAATGCTTTATTTTGGTTACACTATTACCATGCAGATGCGCTTCGTGTTGATGCTGTTGCCTCGATGTTGTATCTGGATTACTCTAGAGAGGAAGGCGAATGGGAACCTAATATTTATGGTGGCAGAGAAAATCTTGATACGATTAGTTTCCTGAAAGAATTTAACGAAGCCGTTTATTCTAATTTTGAAGGTGTACAAACTATTGCTGAAGAAAGTACATCGTTCCCAATGGTTTCTAGACCAACATCAATTGGTGGTTTGGGTTTTGGAATGAAATGGATGATGGGATGGATGCACGATACGTTAGAATATTTTCAAAAAGATACCGTATACAGAAAGTACCATCAAAATGATTTGACTTTCTCGATGACTTATACTTTTTCGGAAAATTTTATGTTACCACTTTCGCATGACGAGGTGGTATATGGAAAAAAATCTATAGCAGGAAGAATGCCAGGAGACGAGTGGCAGAAATTTGCGAATTTAAGATTACTCTATGGTTATATGTTTATGCATCCCGGAACAAAATTATTGTTTATGGGAAGTGAATTTGGCCAAAGTAGTGAATGGAATTTTGACGGAAGTTTAGACTGGCATTTGTTACAATATCCATTTCATGAGGGTATAAAACGATTAATTACAGATTTGAATAAATTGTATAAAACACAACCAGCGTTACACGAAAAACAATTCAGTCCGGAAGGTTTTGAATGGATTAACTACTCTGATCATCAAAATGCGGTAATGTCTTTCATTCGAAAAGGAAATAGCCCAAAAGACGACGTAATTGTAGTATGTAATTTTACGCAAGTGGTGCGTTCTAATTATCGAATTGGTTTACCAAAAAAAGGTAAATTAATCGAAATTTTTAATAGTGACGCATCAAAGTATGAAGGAAGCGGCGTTTCTAATATTAAAAAACTAGTAATTCAGGCCGTCCCTTATGATGGAAGAGATTATTCTACAGAGTTGCTTTTGCCGCCACTAAGTGTTACTGTTTTTAAAATTTCATAGGCATCAAATTGTTAAATTTTTTAAATAATAATAATTAAGGGGTTTTATTTATAATGGAAATTAATGTGATATATAACCATTTTTTTATTGAAACACACTATAACGTTATCGTGAATAAAAACCACACATATAACGCTTTACAAAGTATTTTTGTATTTTTGACTCCAAGAAAAAGATTAAAATTAATACCATAAAACATGATTACAAATACAGAATTAGAATATAAAGGAGATTTATATCCCACAAAAATAGTTTCTTTTGAGCATGAAGTAGATTCCATATATTTCCATACAGATAATAGTGTTATATTAAAAGTAACGGTATTAAGAGACAGTCTGATCCGATTTAGATTTACTACAAAAGGGTATTTCAGTAATGATTTTTCTTACGCAATTGATAAAAGTCATTCTCATGGATATAATTTTCTTGAGGTTTCTGAAGTAGAAGAGTATTATCAGATTAAAACAAGTAAAGTTAAATGCCGAATTCAAAAAACAGACATGAGAGTGTCTATTTATGATTTGGAAGACAATATAATTTTAGAGGACGAACTTGGTTTTCATTGGGAAGAAAGCTACGAATACGGTGGAAATATAGTAAAAATGAGTAAGTCTTCAAAAGACGGAGAATGTTTTTATGGACTTGGCGATAAAGCAACTCAACTGAATTTGAAAGGAAAAAGGCTGGAGAATTTTGCCACAGATCAATATGCATTCCAGAAAGATCAAGAACCATTATATAAAGTAGTTCCGTTTTATATTGGATTACAAAACAAGAAATCTTATGGTATTTTCTTTGATAATACATTCAGAACTCATTTTGATTTTTGTCATGAAAGAAGAAATGTAACCAGTTATTGGGCCGAAGGCGGAGAAATGAACTACTATTTCATTTACGGACCACAAATGCAAGATGTGGTTACCACCTATACTGATTTGACTGGAAAACCTGAATTACCGCCACTTTGGGCACTAGGATATCACCAATGTAAATGGAGTTATTACCCAGAAAGTAATTTAAAAGAAGTTGCGGCCAAATTTAGAGAATTGAAAATTCCATGTGATGCGCTGTATTTAGATATTGATTATATGGAAGGTTTTCGATGTTTCACTTGGAACAAAGAATATTTTCCGGACCCAAAAAGAATGGTCGCTGAATTAGCAGAAGATGGTTTTAAAACCGTTGTAATTATTGATCCAGGAATAAAAATTGACAAAGAATATTCTATTTACAAAGAAGCCTTAGAAAACGATTATTTCTGCAAAAGAGCTGATGGCCCTTATATGAAAGGCAAAGTATGGCCGGGAGAATGTAATTTTCCGGATTATACAAACCCAGCAGTACGAGAATGGTGGGCTGGATTATTCAAAGAATTAATTTCGGAGATTGGAGTAAAAGGAGTGTGGAATGACATGAATGAACCCGCAGTAATGGAGGTTCCTAATAAAACATTTCCCATGGACGTACGCCATGATTACGATGGAAACCCTTGCAGCCATAGAAAAGCACACAATATTTACGGTACCCAAATGGCCAGAGCAACGTATCATGGTGTAAAACGATTTGCCTATCCAAAAAGACCTTTTGTAATCACAAGATCAGCTTACGCTGGAGCACAACGTTATACATCTTCTTGGACTGGAGATAATGTGGCTACTTGGGAACATTTATGGATTGCAAATATTCAAGTACAACGAATGTCAATTTCCGGGATGGGTTTTACAGGATCAGATATAGGTGGATTTGCAGAACAACCTTCAGGGGAATTATACGCACGTTGGATTCAACTGGGTGTTTTTCATCCTTTTTGCAGAACACACTCTTCTGGTGATCACGGCAATCAGGAACCATGGGCTTTTGATGAAGAAGTGATTGATATTACCAGAAAATTTGTCAATTTGAGATATCAATTATTACCCTATTTATACACCATGTTTTGGCAATATATTGAGGAAGGAATTCCTATGTTGAAACCCTTAGTGTATTTTGATCAAGAAGATATTCAGACGCATTATAGAAATGACGAATTTGTTTTTGGAAATCAAATACTTGTTTGCCCTATTTTAGAACCAAATTCAGTAGGTAGAAGAATGTATATTCCTCGTGGACAATGGTATAACTATTGGACTAACGAGGCTGTTAAAGGCGGAAAAGAAATTTGGGTAGACACTAAATTTGATCAAATTCCTCTTTTCGTAAAATCGGGAGCAGTTATTCCAAAATATCCAGTGCAACAATATGTTGGAGAGCTTGATTTTGATGAGTTGACACTGGATATCTATTACTATGAAGGTAAGGAGAAATCAGTAGTTTATGAAGATGCCCAAGATGGATATGATTACAAAAAAGGACGATATAGCTTTTTATCTTTTCAAGTTACTGGGAAAGAAAAAGAATTAATTATTCAGTTGCACAAAGAAGGTAAATATGATACCAATTATTCCAAATATAAAATAAATTTAATAGGACTTCCATTTAAAGTAATAAAAATAGAAATTGATAATGTAGAAGTTACTTTTGATAAAAAAACGCTGGATAACGAAGGCTATTTAGTTGTTGATAAGGAATTTACGGCTTTATACATAATAGGTGAATAACAAAAAAAGTTGATACTTTTAAATTTAATTATATAAAACTCAAAGTTTTAATATTTGTAGTTTTGTACTATATCTAAAATAATAGAATCATGAAAAAACATTTAATAGTTGGTATCTTTGCTCTTGGTTTAGCAACTTCTTGTGCTACTAATCCTCTTACGGGAAAAAAAAGCTTAAATTTTGTATCTAATAGTGAGTTATTCCCAACATCTTTTCAACAATATGGTACTTTTTTAACGGAAAATAAAGTAATTACCGGAACTGCGGATGCTAGAAAAGTAGAAACAGTTGGCCTGCGAATCAAAGCCGCTGCAGAAAAATATTTAACCTATTTAGGACAAGCTCAATATTTGCAAGATTACCGTTGGGAATATAAGTTAATTGATAATAAAGAAGTGAATGCTTGGTGTATGCCAGGAGGAAAAATTGTTGTGTATTCAGGAATTTTGCCTATCACAAAAGATGATGCAGGTTTAGCTACCGTAATGGGTCATGAAGTTTCTCATGCTTTAGCTAATCATGGCGCTCAACGTATGAGTGCTGCCCAATTACAACAATTAGGAGCCGTGGGAGTTGCTGTTGCAACAGGAGGAAAAAGCGCTGAAAACCAGCAAATCTGGCAACAAGCATATGGTGTAACCACTCAATATGGTGCAATGCTTCCCTTTAGCAGAAATCACGAGACAGAAGCTGATAAAATAGGTCTTACGCTAATGGCAATTGCAGGATATAATCCGGAACAATCTATTACTTTTTGGCAAAGAATGTCTGCGCAATCAGCCGGACAAGCACCACCAGAATTTATGAGTACGCACCCATCTGATGCGACTAGAATAGCAAACTTACAAGCGCTAATTCCAGAAGCTAAAGCTTTAGCAGCTAAGGTTGGTGTTATGTATAAATAAAATTTAATTTTTAGAATCTAAATAGGCTATTCTCAAAAGGGAATAGCCTTTTTTTTTGTTTAAAATTTCGTTAAATGCAAATACAATTAAGCACTGCAACAGTTTGTTACTGCCAAATAAAAATATTTTTCACTTATAATTACTAAAAATTAAATAAATTCGTATCGAAAAAAATAAATTATGGCAGATCTACAAAAAGGTAGTAAAAAATTATTAAACGCTTGGGCATTTTATGATTGGGCAAATTCAGTTTATACGCTTACTATTGCATCTGCAGTTTTTCCAATTTTTTATGAAGCTTTATTTTCTGAACGAAATCATTATATAGATGTTTTTGGTTTACATCTCAAAAATTCAGCTTTAATTAGTTTTGTTACCGCTTTTGCTTTTTTATTGGTAGCTTTTATTTCACCTATATTATCGGGAATTGCCGATTATGTGGGGAATAAAAAATCATTTATGAAATTTTTTTGCTATCTGGGAGCATTCTCTTGCATGGGATTATTCTGGTTCAACTTAGAAAATATATACCTTGGATTATTATTTTATTTCCTCGGATTGATTGGATATTGGGGAAGTTTGGTTTTTTATAATTCCTATTTGCCGGATATAGCTTTTGTGGAGCAACAAGATAAAATTAGTGCCAAAGGATATTCATTAGGATACATTGGAAGTGTGATTTTATTGATTATAAATTTAGCGATGATTATGAAACCAAAACTTTTTGGAATAACAGGAACTGAGGGAGAAGCAGCAATGAAGGCCATGCGATATTCCTTTGTTATGGTGGGTGTATGGTGGATTTTATTCAGTCAGTACACCTACTATTTTCTGCCAAAAGGCAATAAAAATGCTGATCGTAAAGTAACACACCATGTTGTCTTTAATGGTTTTAAAGAGTTAAATAAAGTATGGCTTTTATTGAATAAAAATAAAGCATTAAAGCGATACTTAGGAAGTTTCTTTGTTTCAAGTATGGCTGTACAAACGGTAATGCTTGTTGCTACTTATTTTGGAGCCCAAGAAATTGCTTGGTCATCTAAAGCCGAAAGTACAACGGGATTGATTATTTGCATTTTGATTATTCAATTAGTGGCTGTTCTTGGTGCAGTTCTAACTTCAAAAGCTTCAGAGAGATTTGGAAATATTCCAACTTTAATTGCAATTAATTGTATTTGGGCAGTATTTTGCGCACTTGCATATTTTATTACTTTACCGATACATTTTTATGTAATGGCAGGGGTAGCTGGACTTGTAATGGGAGGCATTCAAGCTTTATCTCGTTCTACGTACTCTAAATTATTGCCAGAAACGCAGGATACAGCTTCATTTTTTAGTTTTTATGACGTTGCTGAAAAAATTGGTATTGTAATAGGGATGCTAGTATATGGAATTATTGATCAAATTACAGGTAGTCCGAGGTTAGCCATTGTCTTTCTGGGCATATTTTTTGTATTAGCCGTTATTTTATTGAGGAGAGTTCCAAAAAAAGAAGTTCTAAATTAATCAAAGATCTTAGTTGTAATAATGATAATTTCAAAATTGCGACTTTGAGATGGTATAGTAAGCATCCGCTTTTATTTCTTCTTTGTAGGTTTTATTTTGTATCGGATAGTCTTAGAACCTAAATATCTACTATAAATTTTGGTTGTAAATAATTATATTATCACTTTAGTTCCAGCAGCAGTCTTAACATTTTTGTGTTTTAAATTATCAGTATCATGTTATCAATAGTTTTATTTAAACAGATTTGCAGTATCTGTAATGTCTATTTTTGACGAAAAGTAGGATAAAAAAGTATATTTTGGCACAGAGATTGCCACTTTTTACGGTTATGCACATATTGAGGATTAAACATCTCTTTTCTATAAAAAGAGTGCTTTGAAACCTTATATTTGCTATGAGAATGAATTTTTTAATGACAAAAAGACTTAAATAATATATGTCAAATCATAAAATACTTACTATTGACAATCTGTCACTTCAAGAATTTGATTCGGAAGCAGATTTAATTCCATTATTGACTCCCGAAGACGAGGAGGAAATGAATAACGAGGCTTTACCAGAGTTACTGACTATTTTACCTCTGCGAAATATGGTTTTATTTCCTGGAGTTGTAATACCAATTACTGCTGGTCGTGATAAATCGATTAAATTGATTAATGACGCAAATGCTGCAGGTAAAACTATTGGAGTTGTGGCTCAAATTAATGAGGAAGATGAAGACCCAACTAAAGATGACATTCATAAAATAGGAACCGTTGCTCGCATTTTGCGGGTACTGAAAATGCCTGATGGTAATATAACCGTTATCCTTCAGGGAAAAAAGCGTTTCGAAATTGATGCTGTTATTTCAGAATCACCTTATTTAACAGCTAAAATTAAGGAAGTTCCTGAAAAGAGACCTAAGAAAAATGATACTGAATTTGTTGCAATTCTAGATTCTATCAAAGAATTAGCAATCCAGATTATCAAAGAAAGTCCAAACATTCCTAGTGAAGCTACTTTTGCCATCAAGAATATTGAAAGTCAATCGTTTTTAGTCAATTTTGTTACTTCGAATATGAATCTTTCTGTGAAAGAGAAACAAGATTTATTAGCTATTAATGAGTTGAAAGAAAGAGCTTTAGAGACGCTTCGGTATATGAATATTGAGCTTCAAAAACTCGAATTGAAAAATGACATTCAATCCAAAGTTCGTTTTGATTTAGACCAGCAACAACGAGAATATTTTTTGCATCAACAAATGAAAACTATCCAAGAAGAATTGGGTGGCGTTTCCCAAGAAGAGGAAATGGACGAAATGCTGCAGAAGTCTTTGACCAAGAAATGGGATGAAAAAACCAAAAAACATTTCGATAAGGAATTATCTAAAATGCGTCGCATGAATCCACAAGCGCCTGATTTTGGTATTCAAAGAAACTATCTGGAGTTGTTCTTGGAATTGCCTTGGAACGAATATTCGAAAGATATCTTTGATTTAAAAAGAGCTCAGAAAATTCTCGATAGAGATCATTTTGGTCTTGAAGATGTTAAGAAAAGAATGATAGAACATTTAGCAGTTTTAAAATTGCGAAATGATATGAAATCACCCATTATTTGTTTGACTGGACCTCCGGGAGTTGGAAAAACTTCAATTGGACGCTCAATTGCAGAAGCTTTGGGCAGAAAATATGTTAGAATTTCTCTGGGTGGTTTGCGTGATGAAGCGGAAATTCGAGGACATAGAAAAACCTACATTGGCGCCATGCCGGGAAGAATTATCCAAAGCTTGAAAAAAGCAGGAACATCAAATCCAGTTTTTGTTTTAGATGAAATTGATAAATTGTCAAACAGCAATCAGGGAGATCCATCTTCTGCATTATTGGAAGTTTTAGATCCGGAACAAAATAATTCTTTTTATGACAATTTCCTTGAAATGGGTTATGATTTGTCTAAAGTGATGTTTATTGCTACATCTAATAATATGGCTGCAATTCAACCTGCGTTGAAAGATAGAATGGAAATCATCAAAATGTCTGGTTACACGATTGAAGAAAAGGTAGAAATAGCACGTCAGCATTTGTTTCCAAGACAACTGAAAGAACACGGCCTGACAAGCAAACATCTAACTATTGGAAAAAAACAATTAGAAAAAATCGTTGAAGGTTACACCCGTGAATCTGGAGTTCGTGGTCTGGAAGCTAAAATTGCTCAAGTAATCCGTAATGCAGCTAAATCAGTGGCAATGGAAGAGGAGTATAACAAAAAAGTAACAGACGAAGATATCATAAAATCACTAGGTGTTGCAAGGTTAGAAAGAGACAAATACGAGAACAATGATGTGGCTGGTGTGGTGACCGGTTTGGCTTGGACTTCTGTTGGCGGTGATATACTGTTTATAGAATCCTTGCTTTCTCCGGGAAAAGGAACCATGACTATTACCGGAAATTTAGGTACGGTGATGAAAGAATCTGCGACAATTGCTCTAGAGTATATTAAGGCAAATGCAAAACTTTTAGGATTGGACTCAGAGCTGCTTTCTAAATATAATATTCACTTGCACGTCCCAGAGGGAGCCACGCCAAAAGATGGTCCAAGTGCGGGAATTGCAATGTTGACATCATTAGTTTCGTTGTACACACAAAAACGAGTGAAGAAAAATTTAGCAATGACCGGCGAGATTACTTTACGGGGAAAAGTGTTGCCTGTAGGAGGAATCAAAGAAAAAATATTGGCAGCAAAAAGAGCGAACATCAAAGAAATAATTCTGTGTCATGAAAATAAAAGTGATATTGATGAAATAAAACCAGAATATCTGGAAGGACTTTCTTTTCACTATGTGAAGGAAATGAGCGAAGTATTAAAATATGCTTTGACAGATCAAAAGGTTAAAAATGCTAAGGATTTGTAATAAAAACAAGTTCTAAATTTTAAAAATCCAACTTCTAAAACTTGATTTTCAAGCTAAGGAATTTGGATTTTTTTATTTGTAATAAGCACTTTTGAAGGTACAATATTGTATTTATAATTTTATCTTTGCAGCTGCGTTTTACTTATTTAAACTCCTATTTAAAGCATGTTAAAAAAACGATATCTGTTCTTTATACTTTTTGTTTGTGCTGCGTCTTACAGTCAAATAGGAGGGAAGTACACCTATCAGTTTTTGAATTTAGTGACCTCACCAAGGCAAGCAGCTTTAGGAGGAAAAGTGATTACCATTTATGATGAAGATGTCAATCAAGCTCATTTTAATCCGGCTACTATAAATGCGGAAATGGACAACCATTTGGCTTTGAATTACGGGAGTTACTTTAATGAAGTGACATATGGAACTGCTTCGTATGCTTACACATACGATAGACATTTGCAAACTTTTCAGGCTGGTGTCAATTATGTTAATTATGGTAATTTTGAAGGATTTGATGAAAATGGTCAACCTACGGCAGCATTTACCGGAAGTGAAATAGCGCTTTCTTTTGGATATGCCTACAATATTCCTTATACGAATATTCATGTTGGTGCGAGTGCTAAATTGATTTCTTCAAATTTAGAGATTTATAATTCTTTTGGTGGAGCTTTAGATATAGGAGCTCTTTTTATTGATGAAAAAAATGATGTCAATTGGGCTTTGGCCATTCGAAATATAGGAACACAATTTTCAACTTATAATGGTACAAACGAAAAATTACCATTAGAAATTATTGCTGGAGTATCGCAGGAATTAGAAAATGTCCCCATTCGCTGGCATCTCACTTTAGAGAATTTGCAACAATGGAATATTGCATTTTCGAATCCAGAAAGGGCAGAATCAACATTTGATGGAGAATCGACCCAAGAAAAAGTATCTTTTGTAAATAATGCATTGCGACACGTAATTATGGGAGTAGAACTTTTTCCTAAAAGAGCTCTAAACATACGATTAGGATATAATTTTAGAAGAGCCGAGGAATTACGTATTGTAGAGCAACGTAATTTTTCTGGAATTTCGTTAGGTTTTGGACTTAAATTAAATAAACTAAAATTTAATTATTCGTATTCAAGGTATACGTTGGCTGGAAATACAAGCCTTTTTGGTTTGACAATAAATTTTAAAGAATAAAAGATAAAGTTTATAAATAAGTAGTTCTGAATAGTATTTTGAAATATAATTCAGCTGAATTTTAATACAGAAAATGATGAAAAAGATAGTTTTTATTTTGGTTTTGACAGGATTTATTTTTCAGAGTTTTACCAGGTCTCCTGAGAATATTTCAGTTGAAGAAAAGCTTATTATTCAAATTGATGCTGTAAGAAAAGTTATTGATACCAATGCAAAGTACAATAGAGAGATTGCTTTTTTTATTGATATGGAAATTGTATCAGGCAAAAACAGGTTTTTTATTTATGACCTTAAAAATAAAGTAATTATTGATCAGGGTCTTGTTGCTCATGGAATAGGGTCAGAAACAAGAGGTAGTGGAAAACTAAAATTTAGTAATTCATATAATTCTTTTTGTACCTCTTTAGGGAAATATTCGGTAGGGAAATATTATACGGGAGATTATGGTAAATCATATAAATTGTATGGCTTAGACGAAACAAATAGCAATGCTCTGACCAGAAATATAGTTTTGCATTCCTATAAAAAGGTACCCTATATGGAGCAAGAAAAAAAAATTGTAAATAGTTTAGGATGTCCAATGGTAAACGAATTGTATTTCAAAAAAATAGAAAAGATTATTGACACTTCAAAAACAAACATTATTTTAAGTATTTACAACTAAAAATAGTAGATCGAAATCTTGGATTAAAAATTGATTATATCATTTCATAAAAACAATAAATTGAAAAAAATTACTATCGCAATTGACGGATTTTCATCCACTGGCAAGAGTACTTTGGCTAAACAACTGGCCAATCATCTAGGATATGTTTACGTGGATACCGGCGCTATGTATCGTGCAGTTGCATTTTTTGCAATGCAAAACGGATATATAAATGCAGATTCCTTTGATAAACAAACGCTGATAAATAGTTTACCTAATATAAAATTACAATTTAAATTCAATGCTAGTTTGGGTTTTGCTGAAATGTATTTGAATGATGTGAATGTTGAAGACGAAATCAGAACGATTGAAGTATCTAGTTTTGTCAGTAAAGTAGCCGAAGTTTCTGAGGTTCGTGCTAAATTAGTGGAACAGCAAAAAGAAATGGGAATCAACAAAGGTATTGTCATGGACGGCAGAGATATTGGTACCGTTGTTTTTCCAGATGCAGAGCTAAAAATATTCATGACCGCCAGTGCAACTACAAGAGCGAAAAGGCGTTATGACGAATTGGTTGCAAAAGGGGACAGTGTCACTTATGAAGAAGTCCTCAAAAATGTAGAAGAGCGCGATTATATTGATACACACCGTGAAGATTCTCCGTTGATCATGGCGGAAGATGCAATAGAAATTGACAATTCACATTTGAATCGGAAGGAACAATTCGAGCTTGTTGTAGAATTGGTAAATGAACTCACTAAAACGATATAATTAGTTGCAGATTTCATTTTTAATAGTAGATTTACGCCTTGTAAATTTTTTAAAATAAAAAAAAACAATTCATCTCATGGGAATTAAGAATAGATTGGTAATAATGAGTTTTCTTCAGTTTTTTGTTTGGGGAGCTTGGTTGATTACCATTGCAAATTACTGGTTTGGTACCAAGAATTGGGAAGGAACTCAATTTGGATTGGTTTTTGGAACCATGGGAATTGCCTCTTTATTTATGCCAACACTAACCGGAATTATTGCTGACAGATGGGTAAATGCTGAAAAATTATACGGAATTCTTCATATTTTGTATGCTGCAGTATTATTTTATATACCACAAGTTACCACTCCGGAAACCTTTATTTATGTTATGCTTTTGGCAATGTGTTTTTATATGCCAACGATTGCTCTGAGTAACTCTATTTCTTACACGGCACTTAAACTAAACAATAAGGATGTAATTAAAAATTTTCCACCTATTCGGGTTTGGGGAACAATAGGATTTATTGTTGCAATGTGGATTACAAATTTAACGGGAAATAAAGCGACGGAATATCAATTTTACATTGCAGGATTAGCAGCGGTTTTGTTAGGAATTTACTCTTTTTCGTTACCAGAGTGTAAACCGCAACGCTTGTCTAAAGAGAATGCCACGGTCATGGAAACATTAGGATTAGAATCTTTTAAGCTATTTGCTGACTATAAAATGGCCTTATTCTTTATTTTTTCTATGTTTTTGGGTGGTGCTTTGCAGTTGACAAATGCTTACGGAGATGTTTTCTTGGATGAATTCAAACATTTTCCAAAATATGCAGATTCTTTTGTTGTTGAATATTCAACGATTATAATGTCAATCTCTCAAATTTCAGAGACTTTATTTATTCTTGCAATTCCTTTTTTTCTAAGACGTTTTGGTATCAAACAAGTGATGTTAATCAGTATGTTGGCTTGGGTTCTTCGTTTTGGATTGTTTGCTTATGGCAATCCTGTAGATGGTTTATGGATGATTGTTATGTCTTGTGTCGTTTACGGAATGGCATTTGATTTCTTTAATATTTCTGGTTCATTATTTGTTGAAACCAATACTGATCCTAAAAATCGTTCCTCAGCGCAAGGATTGTTTATGATGATGACTAATGGTTTTGGTGCTGTTTTAGGAAGTTTTACTTCGGGATGGGCTATTGATAAATATTTCACAAAATCATTTGACAATACTACTGACTTAGCGGGTTTCTTAGAAACTGAAACGACAAATTCAAAAATGTTAGAATTTATTACTAGTCAAGGAAATACAATTACAGCTGATGGATTATTTAGTCAAGTTGTTTTTATGAAAGATTGGCATACGATTTGGCTGGCTTTTGCGACTTATGCTTTGATAATTGCAATTGCATTTGCTGTTTTATTTAAACACAAGCACAATCCATTAGATGTAGAAAATGTAAGCCATTAAAAAGTGGTAGGAAATTAAATACAACCCGATATTTTTCATTAAATATCGGGTTTTTTAATGCTGAAAAAAAACCAATTCAAGCTAATTAGCCCCGAGTGAAGCGGTATCCTTTTATAGAGCTTCCAGCCTTCAAAAGGCTGGAAGCTCTATAAAAGATAGAGCGGAAAGCGGGAACAATACCTGCAAAAAAAGCCAATTAGTTCGCTCCTGATTCTCAATCGATTATCACAACATAAATATTTTGCTAATTAAGATAAATGTGTTACTTTTGCAGACCTTTTGGTGAATAAGAGTTTCCTTTAGGTAGTAATTAATTATACAAACAACTTCTGTTGTTTTCTAGCACTTTAAGAAACTCGAGAAAATACAGAATACAAATTTTTAATCAGCATGTCTGAACAAGTAAAATCACAAGAAGAGTTTTTAGCAAATTTTAACTGGCATAACTTTGAAGAAGGTATTGATGTAGTTGATCAAAAAAACTTACAAGAATTCGAAGAGCTAGTTTCAAAAACATTTATCGCTACAGATCAAGAAGAAGTGGTTGATGGTACAGTTGTTAGAATCACAGATAGAGACGTTATCGTTGATATCAACGCAAAATCGGAAGGTGTCATTTCATTGAATGAATTCCGTTACAACCCAAGTTTGAAAGTAGGTGATACTGTAGAAGTATTAATTGACATCCGTGAGGATAAAACAGGTCAATTAGTATTATCTCACAGAAAAGCACGTACTATCAAATCATGGGATAGAGTTATTTCGGCGAACGAAACAGGAGAAATCGTTAATGGTTTTGTGAAATGCAGAACTAAAGGTGGTATGATCGTTGATGTTTTCGGAATTGAAGCGTTTTTACCAGGATCTCAAATTGATGTTAAGCCAATTAGAGATTATGATGTGTATGTAAACAAAATGATGGAATTCAAAGTTGTGAAAATTAACCACGAATTTAAAAACGTTGTTGTTTCTCATAAAGCGCTTATTGAAGCTGATATTGAAATCCAGAAAAAAGAAATCATCGGTCAATTGCAAAAAGGACAAGTATTAGAAGGTGTTGTTAAAAACATTACTTCTTATGGTGTCTTTATTGACTTAGGTGGTGTTGATGGATTGATTCACATTACTGACCTTTCTTGGAGTCGTATTAACCACCCAAGTGAAGTATTGGAATTAGATCAAAAATTAAATGTTGTAATTCTTGATTTCGATGATGAAAAAACAAGAATACAATTAGGATTGAAACAATTAAACGCTCACCCTTGGGATGCTCTAGATGCTAAATTAGCAATTGGAGACAAAGTAAAAGGTAAAGTAGTTGTAATCGCTGATTACGGTGCATTTATTGAAGTAGCTGAAGGTGTTGAAGGTTTGATCCACGTTTCTGAAATGTCTTGGTCTACTCATTTACGTTCTGCTCAAGATTTCGTAAAAGTAGGGGATATTGTTGAAGCTCAAATCTTAACTTTAGACAGAGATGACCGTAAAATGTCATTAGGTATCAAGCAATTGTCTCAAGATCCATGGACTGATATCACTGCTAAATATCCTGTGGGTTCTAAACATTCAGGAATCGTTAGAAACTTTACAAACTTTGGAATTTTCGTAGAATTAGAAGAAGGAATTGATGGATTAATTTACATCTCTGACTTATCTTGGACTAAGAAAATTAAACATCCTTCTGAATTTGTAAACGTTGGTGAAAAACTTGACGTAGTAGTATTAGAATTAGATGTTGACGGACGTAAATTATCTTTAGGTCACAAACAAACTACTGCTAATCCATGGGATCAGTATGAAGATTCATTCGCAGTTGGAACAATCCACAACGGTGAAATTTCTGAAATTGTTGACAAAGGAGCTACTGTAGAATTTGGAGATGATATCGTTGCTTTCATTCCTACACGTCACCTTGAAAAAGAAGACGGTAAGAAATTGAAAAAAGGCGAAACAGCTGATTTCAAAGTAATCGAATTCAACAAAGAATTTAAAAGAGTTGTAGCATCTCACACAGCTATCTTCCGTGAAGAAGAAGAGAAAAATGTGAAAGCAGCTACTGAAAACACATCATCTTCTGCACCTGCAAGTAGTAATAATGCTTCGGCATCTACTTTAGGAGATAGTAATGATGTATTAGCAGCATTGAAAGCTAAAATGGAAAAGTCTGAGAAAAAATAATTCTTGATTTTTTGAATATAGAAAGCTCCACAGAAATGTGGGGCTTTTTTTTTGCTTTTTTTTTTACGAGCATACCATCTAAGTTTACCATCCGCAATCGTCCCGCTGTACGGAGTCTCTTTTTATTGTGCAGTACTATAATTTTAAAAACAACATTTTGGTAACACCATAAAAGGGATATTTGCTGCCATCGGGGCTATTTTACTTCATTTTATTTTCTAAATACTATAAAAAATTAATTTCAATTATTTGAAAATTAATTTTTTGTAAATTATTTTCGTTTTTTTAAAACCAAAACTACTTATAGTGCGTAAATGCTTTTATATAACTTAAAAAAAAAATATGAAAACTAGAAAATTATTATCAGTTGCATTTATGGCATTATTATTTGGAGCTACATCATTTGCTCAAAAAAGTGTAATGGTTGGAGGTGCAGCGATGTATCCTACCAAAAATATTGTTGAAAATGCTGTTAACTCTAAAGACCATACGACATTAGTTGCTGCAGTACAAACGGCAGGATTAGTGGAAACGTTACAAAGTAAAGGTCCATTCACCGTTTTTGCCCCAACAAATGCGGCATTTGATAAATTGCCAATGGGTACCGTAGAAACTTTATTAATGCCTGAAAACTTAAAAATGTTGCAAACAATCCTTACCTATCACGTTGTATCTGGAAAGATGAATGCGATGGATATTGCTAAAGCAATCAAAATGGGAAAAGGAAAAGCAACTCTAAATACAGTTAGCGGCGGAACCTTGACTGCTTGGATGAAAGGAAAAAATTTATATATTACAGATGAAAATGGTGGTAAATCGAAAGTTACTATCGCTGATGTGAATCAATCTAACGGCGTTATTCATGTGATTGATGCGGTTGTATTACCAAAAAAATAGTTCGTAAGATTAAAGGTTAATTGTTGGTTGAAAAGGGGCCCTCCAAATTTGGAGGGCTCTTTTGTAAATAAGAAAATCCCAATACTAGACTGGGATTTATCTTAAATTATAATGCTAAAGCAGTACATCAAATAGGAGTTTTATTTAATGGTCTTTCGTATTTACTTAGTAACTATCTTAAAACAGCTCCAAGCTCTGTTTCAAAATTATGTTGCAGTTTACTCATTATTTTGTCAATTTGAGCATCAGTAAGTGTTTTTGAATTATCTTGAATGATGAAACTCAATGCGTATGATTTTTTTCCTTCAGGAAGATTTTGACCTTCATAAACATCAAATAAATTAATGTCTTTTAAAAGTGTTTTTTCTGTCTGACGTGCAACACTATAAATGCTGTCGTAGGTTACGCTTTGGTCAACAAGTAAAGCCAAATCCCTACGGACTTCTGGATATTTTGGAATATCAGTATATTTTATCTTTGCAGAAATTAATTTTAAAATTAAAGCCCAATTAAAATCAGCAAAAAATACTTCTTGTTTTATTCCAAAATGTTTTACTATTGATTTTTTTACCACCCCAAATTCTACCAAAGTATCTTTGTGGCACCCAATTGCAATTCCTTCGGAAAAAATATCAGATGACATCGGTAAATTTTGTGTTTTTTGAATTCCTAATCGTGAAAGAATCCCATTGACATAGCCTTTGAACAAAAAGAAATCAGAAGGTTTTTGATCATTAGTCCAATTTTCCTGATTTCTATTTCCGGAAACAAATAAAGTCAAATGCTTTTTCTCTTCATAGCCAGCAAGATAATTATGGTATGATTTTCCAAATTCAAATAATTTTAAATCGGAATTTTTACGGTTTATATTGTATGATATAGCCTCTAATCCAGAGAATAAAAGTGATTGTCGCATTGTTGACAAATCAGCACTTAGCGGATTCAGCATTGTTACGTTGTGCTCTTGTTTGAGTAATTCGGAAAGTTCTACATAAGAAGCCGTTGTTAGCGAATTAGCCATCATCTCATTAAATCCTTGAGAATTTAATTGTGTGGCAATCAGGTTTTGTATTTTATAGTCTTCGTTTCTCGGAGAATTAGAAACTGTAGCATTCAATTTTTTTGAAAATTTAATGTTATTGTACCCGTAAACTCTCAATATTTCTTCAATTACATCAATCTCTCTTTGTACATCAACCCGATATGCCGGAATTGTTAATCCTAATCCTGCATCAGAAACACTATTAATTTTAATTTCTAATGAAGCTAAAATTTGTTTAATCGTATCTTTTGGTAATTCCTGACCAATGATTTTAGCCGCTTTACTAAAGTTTAAAAACACTGAAAAATCTTCTAATTTTTTAGGATACATATCCACAACATCAGATGTAATTTCACCTCCGGCTACTTCTTGTATTAATAATGCTGCTCTTTTTAGTGCGTATGCGGTAATTGTAGGATCAATTCCTCTTTCGAAACGAAAAGAAGCATCCGTGTTCAATTGATGTCTTTTTGCTGTTTTACGAATACTAACCGGATTAAAATAGGCACTTTCCAGAAAAATGGAGTTGGTATGCTCCGCTACTGCTGATTTTTTTCCTCCAAAGATACCAGCAATGCACAAAGGTCCTTTCTCATCACAAATCATTAAATCTTCTTCGTGTAAAGTTCTTTCTACGTCATCAAGAGTAATAAATTTAGTTCCGGCAGGAAGCGTTTGCACGAATATTTTTCCATTTATTTTTGCAGCGTCAAAGGCGTGAAGTGGTTGCCCTAGTTCATGTAAAACATAATTGGTTACATCAACAATATTATTTTTAGGATTGATTCCAATAGCTTTTAATCGGTTTTGCAACCAAGCCGGTGATGGTTTTACCTCTATACCAGAAATGGTTACCCCGCAATACCTAGGAGCCAGTTTAGACTCTTTGACATCAATATCAATTTTTAATGTTCTTTTATCTACTCTAAAATTACTTACAGATGGTGTGATTAGTTCTACATTAACACCACTTTGTAACATTCCTGCTCTCAAATCTCGAGCAGTTCCCAAATGGCTCATGGCATCAGCACGATTGGGTGTTAATCCAATTTCGAATACTTCGTCATTTTCAATTTTAAAAACGGTTGCTGCTGGAGTTCCTGCAATTAAAGCATCATCCAGAATCATAATTCCGTCATGACCTTCGCCCAGTCCTAATTCATCTTCGGCGCAAATCATTCCGAAACTCTCTTGTCCGCGAATTTTTCCTTTTTTTATTATAAAAGCAACTCCAGCAGCATCATATAGTGTAGTACCAATCGTAGCAACGGGTACTTTTTGTCCTGCGGCAACATTTGTGGCGCCACAAACAATCTGTACTGGTAAACCGGTACCTAAATCGACTGTAGTTATTTTTAATCGGTCAGCATCAGGATGTTGGATGCACGTAAGTACATGTCCTACAACGATGCCTTCTAGTCCGCCTTTAACCGATTGGTATTTGTCAACAATTTCTACTTCCAGACCCAAGTCAGTCAGTAATGCTGCAGTTTCCTCCGATTTCCAGTCTATTTTTATAAATTGTTTTAACCAGTTGTAAGATATTTTCATCCTTTATTTTTAATAAGACTGCAAATATAAGGATTGCAGTTTGGAGTAAGAAACAATTTTTTTGGTTTTTTACAACTCATTTTATTGTTTAATACGGATCATAAATACAGATAATAAAATGTAATTATAAATTTATGTGAATTAAACAATAAAATTAGGTTAAAAAAACACATATTCAAATTTAAAGCTACTACTTGAATGAATTGTGCTATTCTAAGATGAAATAGAAAGCTATATTTGAGAAAATATAAAAATATAGCAATATGGATAACGTAGCACAAAGACCTGAATTTAAGGCAAAATATGATAATTATATCGGAGGAGAATTTGTTGCACCAATTAAAGGTAAGTACTTTGATGTCGTTTCTCCTATTGATGGAAAAGTATTTACACAAGCTGCACATTCCAGCAAAGAAGATTTAGACCTTGCGGTCGACAAGGCTCATGAAGCTTTTCAGACTTGGGGTAAAACATCGGCCACAGAACGCAGCAATTTATTGAATAAAATCGCTCAGGTTATGGAAGATAATCTGGAATATCTTGCTACTGTTGAAACTATTGATAATGGAAAAGCCATTCGAGAAACATTAGCAGCCGATATGCCTTTAGCAATTGATCACTTTCGTTATTTTGCAGGCGTAATTCGAGCAGAGGAAAGTTCAATAGCCGAATTAGATTCGCAAACTGTTTCTATAGCTTTAAGTGAACCTTTAGGTGTAATTGCACAAATCATTCCTTGGAATTTCCCTATTTTAATGGCTATCTGGAAATTAGCTCCAGCATTGGCCGCAGGAAATACTGTAGTTTTAAAACCAGCAGAAAGCACTCCAATTTCGATTCTTGTTTTGATGGAATTAATAGGGGATTTACTTCCTCCGGGTGTAATTAATATTGTAAATGGTTTTGGCGCCGAGTTGGGAAGGGCTTTAGTAACCAATAAAAAAGTATCAAAAGCAGCCTTTACCGGATCAACTACAACAGGGCGTTTAGTGATGCAATATGCCACCGAAAATATTATTCCTGTAACGCTGGAATTAGGTGGGAAATCACCAAATATTTTTATGAAATCAGTAGGTGATGCTGATGATGATTTCTTCGACAAAGCCATTGAAGGAGCTGTTATGTTCGCTTTAAATAACGGTGAAATTTGTACCTGTCCGTCCAGATTATTAGTGCATGAAGATATTTATGATAAATTTATCGCCCGAGTAATTGAAAGAACAGCTGCCATAAAACTAGGAAATCCGTTAGACAGAACTACTATGATGGGAGCACAAGCCTCTTTAGTTCAAAAAGAAAAAATCCTAAGTTATATTAAATTAGGAAAAGAAGAAGGAGCAGAACTTTTGATTGGTGGTGAAGAAAATAAATTAGAAGGAGATCTTGAAGGCGGATATTATATTAAACCAACACTTTTCAAAGGACACAACAAAATGCGTATTTTTCAGGAAGAAATCTTTGGACCTGTTTTGGCAGTGACTACTTTTAAAACAACTGAAGAAGCGATTGCTATTGCAAATGATACTATGTATGGTTTGGGAGCTGGACTATGGACACGTGATGCACATGAAATTTATCAGGTTCCTAGAGCGATTCAAGCGGGTCGTGTCTGGATCAATCAATACCATTCTTATCCTGCAGGTGCTCCTTTTGGAGGATACAAACAATCAGGTATCGGTCGCGAAAATCACAAAATGATGTTAGGTCATTATCGTCAAACTAAAAATATGCTAATTTCTTATGATAAAAAGAGATTAGGTTTCTTTTAGTAGACTTCTGATTATTGGTTAACTTTAAACCTGACAGATTTTATAATTTGTCAGGTTTTCTTTTATCGGAAATAGTTAAATGAATTGAATTAATGTCCTGCAAGGATATAAAATACTTTACAGCTTTTGCAGTAAATTTTACTTACTGAAGATCTTTACATTAATTAGCAGTAATTTACAAACTAAAAACGAATAATTTTTGAAATAATTTAGTAACAAATCAAATTTTAAAAGATGACTAGAAGAATCGATGCCACAGAAAAAGCAATAGAATTAATTAAAATTTTACAACAAAAACATGGGGATTTGATGTTTTATCAAGCCGGAGGGTGTTGTGAAGGAACACAACCGCAATGTTTTGAAAAAGGCGGATTTTATCAACGCATGGGTGACGTATGCATTGGAACCATCGAGAATACGGAGTTTTGGGTTGACAAGGATTTATTTGAATATTGGAAACATGCCCATTTTACTTTGGATGTAATTGATGCCTTTGGTGTAGGTGGATTTTCGTTAGAAACACCAATGAAAAAGACATTCCGAGTAGAATACAGAATTTTTACACCTGAAGAAGAACTATCACTTGAGCCAGTAACCTTTATTGAATGATTAATTTAAGCATAATAATTGGTACTGTTTAGGAGTAATTCCTTCGTGTTTTTTAAATAACCGAATGAAATAATTACAATCTTCAAAACCGGATAAATAACAGACTTCATTAATTTGTATCGATGGATTTTTGAGTAATTGTTTCGCACATCTCATTTTTTCGCTAATCACAAATTCTATAGGACTCATTCCCAATTCTCTTTTGAAAAAACGATAAAAGGAAGCCGTACTCATACAAGCTTCTTCACTCAAATGTTTCATACTGAAATTTTCCTTCAGGTTCAATCGAATATACTCTACCACTTGTGTGATGGGTTTTTTTTGGTCAATAAATAAGCCGTCGTCAATAGCTTTTGCAGTTTGGGTTTGTATGATTCGGATCAATAATTCCTGTAAAGTCAAATCAGCCAGCGCATCTTTGGTAATGGACGTACTCATGCATTCTTTGATTAATTTATTAATGGTCGCTGCTAATTCTACATTATTATAAAAGTAATAATTTTGGTAATTTAATTGCCAAAATTGGTCGTTTCCGCCTTTAGGATATCTTTCGTTCAAAAACTGTAAGGTATCTGTAATCTTAGTTTGCTCGATTGCCAAAGCCAAACACTGTGTTGGATTTTTTCTGGTAGCCTCGGGAAAATCAATTTTCATCTCAACATTTGAAGGAATTACAACCGTTTCTCCTGGTAAATAAATAAAGCTCGGGTCATCAAAAAGATGCATTACTTTTTTACCTCTAAGCATACTGGTCACCACAAAATCATTAAATTTCAAAGGAACTAATGCTGATGATTCATACGTTTCAAAAAGATTTAGTTCACAATGGTTCAAAGAGTAAACCGTTCGGTTCTCCACTAATGTTTTTAACGATTTCTCGTTTGATAAATGTGGTGGGTTGATAAAGGCGCGATTACTATTCATAAATTTAATCTTTAAAACAGGAAAAGTTTAAATTTAATACAAATAACCTAAATTTAGGTGCTATTTATAGAATATTTAAATTAATTCTTCAACATGTTTTTTTATGTTTTCTGCTATTTTTTTGGTTGGCAAATCATTTGCATCCATTCCAAAAGGATCTTCAATTTCTTCGGCAATCAACTCTAAACTTGCTAAAACATAAAAGATAAATACCACAACTGGAATTACATAATATCCCAAACTGAACACATATCCAAAAGGCAAAGTCAGTACATAAATAAAAATAAATTTTTTAATAAAAGCACTGTAAGAATAGGGGATAGGCGTGTTCTTTATACGTTCACAAGCACCGCAAATATCAGTAAAGGAATGAACTTCGGCATTTAAAATAAGGAGCTGATTGCCTGTTATTTTTTTGGAAACATACAAGTCATTAATCTTATGAAACATCATTTTTGCTACTTGATTTGGCTTGTGTTTATGATGATCAATTTCTAAATCCAGATCATCAAAAAGTTGTAAACTAGTATCACGATCATTTAAATGTTTGTGTAAAATAGAAGCATAACTAGGAATTATTTTGCGAAAGAAATTACGATCTTTTTCGTCCTGTAGCATTGCAGATAATTTAATAGATAAATTACGACTATTATTGACCAATGATCCCCACAATTTTCTTCCTTCCCACCAGCGGTCGTAGGCAGTATTGGTTCGGTAGGCTAACAATAATGAAATTACAAAACCCAGCATTCCGTGCATTATTGAAATATTTTTAACGTGGCTGCTATCGGGTAAATGCCAATATTCAATTTCTAAATACCCAATTACACCAGAATAAAGACCAATGATTAGCATCATGGGTATCAATTTCCTAAAAGTATCAGCTTTACTTAAATGAAAAATAAAGCTAATCCAGTCTTTTGGGTTGTACGATGTCATTTTAAATTTTTATCAGCAAAATTAGATTAAAAATGAGTTTTAGTTTCTAAAAAATCAAACAAAAATGATACTTGGCATGAGTTTGTCATTTGAAATTTATTTCAAAAGAATAGCATTTCGAATAATCACCTATTAAATAGAAAGATATCGTTAAAATGTGAGAGTTCCTGCCAATTCTCTGAGTGCTATTTCAGATAGTTTCCCCTGAAATTGAGCATTACTATACCGTACTTTTGCATTCACATAATTCAACTGTGCGGTTCTGAATTCTAAAGTGGTAATGGTTCCAATACGAAATTTATCTAAAGTTATGTTTAAATTTTGTTGTGCAATTGCTTGATTGTTTTCCTCTAAAATAATTAATTCTAAATTAGTCAAATAGGTTTGGTAGGAGGTTGCCAATTGACTATTTAAGACTAAGTTTTGTTGCTGTATTGATATTTTAGAATTTTCAATTTGAATTTTAGCGATTTTTTCATTTCTGTTTTGAGAAAAACCATCAAAAAGATTCAATGTTGCACTGAAGCCATAACTAAAACCTTTGGATTGAGATTGTGAAACAAAACCAAGACTGGATTGACTTTCTGAAAAATTATACGCAGAATTGACTCTGATCGTAGGATAGCGTCCTGCTTTTATTTGCTTCAATTGCAATTCAGCGACTCTTTTATTAATTATTTGAGCCTCTAATTGTGGATTTTGTTTTTCGGCAAGTGCGCTAAGTTCCGAAAGAAGTAAGAGCTGGTCAACTGCTAACACATCAATTACTTTAAAATTTGTTTTAAGATCTCTCGCCAAAATTTGATTGAGCAAAATTTTGCTGTTTGCATACAATTCCTTTTGTCTTAAAAGTGCTACTTGATCCGTATTTAAATCTACTTGTGCATTTAAAACTTCTAATTTAGATGCTTTCCCGATGCTGAAACGATTTTGTGCTAAAGTTAGTCGCTGATTTGAAATAACAATAGTAGTATCTAAAGCCGCTAATTGTTGTTGTTGCTGCACTAAATCATAATAAGCAGCATTTACATCGCTAATCTTAGTAATTAAAGTTAGTTTTAATTGCGCTTCCCCTAGTTTTTGTAATTCTTTAAGTTGGTCCATTCGGGCAAACATTCTAAAACCGTCAAAAATTGTCCAGTCGAGACCCACACCATAACTTAAACTGTTGTTTTTAGCATTATCTAATTCAGTTTGTTCGCCGTCTTGTCTGGTTTGGGAACTATTTTGTACACTATTGTTATCCACAACAGAAGCTGTAATGGTGGGTAACATTCCAGCATTTCCAACCGCTACGTTTGTTTTTTCTATTTTTAAATTATTAGTGGCAATTTTTATTTCGTAATTGTTTTCCAAGGCTATCGTAATTGCGCTTTCTAATGTTAAAATTTCTTGTGCATAAGTGTTAAAAACACCAAGGAAGATTAAAAGAAAACTACGAAATAGTATTTTAGTATTTATCATAATTATTTTTTTGCCACGAATTAAAAATTTTTTAAACTTCTATTTTAGGAGCTTTTTACATGAATTGGCTTAAATGAAATTAATTCGTCTATTTAACTTCATTTTCATATTCTTCAATATGATCAAATTCAGGATAATGTTTTCGTGCTCTTGACCACATTAAATACATAGCTGGAATTACAAATAAAGTTAAGATTAAAGAGAAAATTGTTCCACCAACAATGACAACACCCATCCCAATTCTACTTGTAGAGGCTTCTCCTAAAGATAAAGCAATTGGTAAAGCACCCAGCGATATGGCTAAACTCGTCATTAAAATAGGACGAAGTCTAGATTCAGAAGCTTCTAAAATAGCTTCGAGTTTTGGTTTTCCTTCCTCTCTAAGTTTATTGGCAAACTCAACAATCAAAATTCCATTTTTGGTCACTAATCCAATTAACATTACTGTTCCAATTTGGCTAAAAATATTCCAAGTCTGATCAAACAACCAAAGCGAAAATAAAGCACCTGCAACGGCCATTGGCACTGTTAAAATAATAATTAATGGATCTATAAAACTTTCAAATTGTGCTGCTAATATCAAAAATATCAATAATAAGGCCAATCCAAAAGCAAAAGAGGTATTAGAACTACTCTCTACAAAATCTCTGGATTCGCCTCCTAAATCAGTTGTAAAAGTATCATCAAGTACTTTTGCTTTGATCTCATTCATCGCATCAATTCCGTCACTAATACTTTTTCCTGGCGCTAAACCTGCAGTTACGGTGGCCGACATATATCTGTTATTGTGGTACAATTGCGGGGGATTGCTTTGTTCTTCAATGGTTACAACGTTATCCATTTGAATTAAATTCCCACTGTTGTTTTTAACATACATTGCTGTTAGATCTAAAGGTTTAGAACGATCATCTTGTTCAAATTGTCCAATAACCTGATATTGTTTTCCATTACGCATAAAATAGCCAAAACGCTGTCCGCTTAAAGAAAGTTGCAGGGTTTGCGCAATATCCATTACTGAAATACCTAAACTTTTAGCTTTTTCACGATCAATAGTAACATTGATTTCTGGTTTGTTAAATTTTAAATTTACGTCGGTTACTGAAAATGTTGGGTTTTTTCCAGCTTCGTCCATGAATAGCGGAATTTTTTTCTGTAGTTGTTCAAAATTTGGAGCCTGAATTATGTACTCAATAGGCAGACCTCCACGTCTGTTTACTGCAATGGTAGGCTCTTCAATTACTGAAGTTTTAATTTCAGGATATTTTTTTGATAATCTATTTAATTTCTCGGCTATTTCTTTTTGAGATTTTTCTCGCTCTCCCGTTTCAGTTAGCGCCATTCGAATCATTCCACTATTGACAGAAGCAGAACCCCAGCCGGGAGATGTAATTACTAAAGCAACTTTTTTTTCTGGAATAGAATCATCTACTAATTGTGATAATTCCTGCATAAATCGATCCGTATATTCGTAAGTAGATCCCTCTGGAGTGGTCATTCTCATCACTACAGCACTTCGATCATCATAAGGTGCAGTTTCTTTTTGTAACAGGTTAAAAAAGATATAAATTAATCCAAAACAAGCAATTAGAATCGGAAAACTAATCCATTTTCTTTTCATGAAAGTGCTCAGCGCGCTCGCATAACCACTATTTAATCTTTGGTAGAAAGGCTCTGAATATATGTAAAATTTTGATTTTTTTTGTTCTCCGCCTTTCATCAAATAAGCGTTTAGCATTGGAGTCAGTGTCAATGAAACAAAAGCTGAAATTAAAACTGCCGCACCTATGACGACGCCAAATTCCCGGAATAGCCGCCCGACGAATCCTTCCAGAAAAATTACGGGTAAGAATACCGCAGCCAAAGTAATCGAAATTGAGATTACAGCAAAAAATATTTCATTAGAACCTTTTATGGCCGCTTCAATTGGAGACATTCCTTCTTCGACCTTTTTAAAAATATTTTCGGTTACAACAATTCCATCATCGACAACCAATCCGGTAGCAAGAACAATTGCGAGCAGCGTCAATACATTTATAGAGAAACCAAAAAGATACATGATAAAGAAAGTCGCAATCAACGAAACCGGAATATCAATCAACGGTCTTATGGCAATGGCCCAATCTCTAAAGAACAAATAAATAATCAGGATTACTAATATTATGGAAATCAATAAGGTTTCTGCTACTTCAATAACTGATTTTTTTACAAAAATAGTACTGTCGATAACGATGTTTAATTTGATGTCCTTGGGTAAATCTCTTTTTAATTTATCATATTCTTTGTAGAATTCTTTTGAAATATCCAGATAGTTAGCACCAGGCAGTGGAACAATGGCTACACCCACTAATGGCAATCCAGATTGAGTCATCTTTGTTTCCAGATTTTCAGGTCCTAAAACAGCTGTACCAATATCTCTAAAAAGAACAGTTTTGCCATCTTCGGAACGAATGATAATGTTATTAAATTCTTCTGCTGTAGATAGATTTCCAACTGTTTTTACAGTTAATTCGGTATTATCTCCAGTTATTTTTCCAGAAGGTAATTCTACGTTTTGCTGATTTAATGCAGTTCTAACTTCAGCAACGGAACATCCATAAGAAGCTAATTTAGCTGGATCAATCCACAAACGCATTGCATACCGTTGTTGTCCCCAAATTTGAACTCCACTGACTCCCGGTATTGTTTCTAGTCTTTGTGCAATAACATTTTCTGCATAATCACTTAATTCTAGAGGGTTTCTGGAGTCGCTTTGAACTGTCATCGAAATAATGGCACGACTATCAGCATCTGCTTTAGAAACAACTGGAGGCGAATCTATATCTTCTGGTAAATTTCGTACTGCTTGAGATACTTTATCTCGAACATCGTTAGCCGCAGCTTCAAGGTCTTTATCCAAATTAAATTCAATAGTAATGCTACTACTACCTTGAGTGCTGGTAGAAGTAATATTCCGAATCCCTTCAATAGAATTGATAGCCTTTTCTATAGGTTCAGTAATTTGGGATTCAATAATGTCAGCATTTGCTCCGGCATAATTAGTACGAATAGAAACCTGTGCAGGATCAATCGAAGGGAATTCACGAACACCCAGAAAAGTATATCCTATTATTCCAAACAACACGATGGCTAAGTTGAGAACAATAGTTAGTACGGGTCTTTTAATACTTGTGGTTGATAAACTCATTTTTTTTGAATTATAAGTTATGAAGAATGAATGTAGAGTAATTGCTTAAACTTCAAATTCTTTTCTTAAAACTTTTAAAATTATTTAATTTTAACATTTACTGGAGTTTCATTTTTTAATGACATTACGCCACTCGTAATAAGAGTATCACCAGCTTTTAAACCAGAAAGAACTAAAATAGAAGCATCTGTTCGCGTAGCTGCGTCTATTTTTACTTCTTTGGCCTTACCATTACTAGAAATAAAAACTTTTTTTCCGTTTTGAATTGGAATAATAGCTTCTGAAGGAACAACAATGGCATCTTTAATAACACGCAACGGCAATTCTACATCTGCAAACGTACCTGGCAATAACTCTCCGTTTTTATTATCAGCAATAGCACGGACCTGTAATGTTCTTGTGGCTACAGCAACTTCCGGTTCAATTGCGTATACTTTAGCGGTATATTTTTCGTCAGAGCCAGCAACTTTAAAATGTATAGTTGTATTGGTTTTAATTTCATTTGCGTATTTTTCAGGTATCGAAAACGTGATTTTTAGTTTGCCAATGTTAACTAATTTTGCCACTAAAACGGTTGGAGTAATATAAGTTCCTGGAGAAATAGATCGCAAACCAATTTTTCCGGAGAAAGGAGCTCTCACGGATGTTTTAGCAATTTGTACTTTAATTAATTGACTTTGGGCTTGTGCCGATTTTAAATCTGCGCGTGCTAAATCATATTCCTCCTGACTGATGGCTTCTTTCTGCAATAATAATTTAGCCCTTCTTTCGTTTTCTGAAGCTAATCCTTCTCTTGTTGACGTTTGTCTCAGTTGTGCTCTTAACTCTAAATCATTGACCTTAAAAAGTACTTGACCTTTACTGACGTTGCTTCCTTCTTGAAAATAAATACCTTCTACAATTCCAGAAACTTCACTCCGGATTTCAACTTGCTCATTGGCTTCAATAGAACCTGAAAGGGACAAATTATTGTCAAAAGTTTGCAGTGTAACAACAACCCCGTTGACATTCATCGATTTACTAATTCCTGATTGATCCTTTGAATCGCCACTTTTATTTTTATTTTCATTTATTCGATAACCAATAAATCCAATGATTCCAATTGTTAACAAGGCAAAAACTAGGTATTTTATTTTCATAGTTATAAAGTAAGATTAAGTCTCAGTATTTTTAGTTAAAGACAAATTTAGGTTTTAGAAATGAATTAACTGTCGTGTTGATTTATATTTAACGTTTGTACATACAAATGTTATATCCATAAAAAAAATATATTTCTAAATTTTAAATATTTTAGAAGTATAGCATTAAAAAATTCAGTTTTCAGAAAGCCTACGGTTTGTAGGACTACAAAAAAAAGAAATGGTTTAATTGAATAATAGAAAAAACGGTATTTAACGAAATTAAATCCAACAGTATTGAACAATAAAATTTAAAGTAGCAAAAAATAATATCAGGTTATCTCCGTTTTAGTTTTGCGTAAAAACAAAAGTTGAACATGAAGGTCAAAATAAAAACTTGCGTTAACTAATATAATTCCAAATATTTTTCTTCTTGGTCATTTCGATAAAAACAGCTCTCAAAGCAGCATGTTCTGGTTTTTGCATGCCTGAATCTTCCTTGAGTAATTTTAAAGCATAATTTCTGGCTAATGCCAAAGTGTCTCTATCTCGAACCAGATCAGCAATTTGAAGATTGAGCACACCACTTTGTTGGGTTCCCATTAAATCTCCGGGACCACGAAGCTTCAAATCGACTTCAGCAATTTCGAAACCATCATTGGTTTTTACCATCGTTTCCATTCGGGTTTTACTGTCAGAGCTTAACTTATGGCTCGTCATCAGGATGCAATAACTTTGAGATGCCCCACGACCCACGCGACCACGAAGTTGATGCAGCTGTGATAAGCCAAAACGTTCTGCACTTTCGATAATCATCACACTGGCGTTAGGTACATTTACACCAACTTCAATCACGGTTGTAGCCACCATAATATTAGTTTTTCCCTCCGAAAAGCGTTTCATTTCCGCATCTTTATCCGCTGGTTTCATTTTTCCGTGCAGGATTGAAATCGAATATTGCGGCAGCGGAAAATCTCTAGAAATACTTTCGTAACCATCTGTTAAATCTTTGAAATCCATTTTTTCCGATTCCTGAATCAATGGGTATACAATATAGATTTGCCGACCTAAAGCGATTTCGTCTCGTATGAATTTCCATACCTTCAATCTATTGCTATCAAAGCGGTGTACGGTTTGAATTGGTTTTCTTCCCGGAGGCAATTCATCTATTACTGAAATATCTAAATCGCCATATAAACTCATCGCCAAAGTTCTTGGAATAGGCGTTGCGGTCATTACCAAAACATGTGGCGGAATTATTTCTCCGTCTGATAAAGGGTCAGGAGTTGATTTTTTCCATAATTTCGAACGTTGTTCTACACCAAAACGATGTTGTTCATCAATTACAGCCAGCCCTAATTTTTTGAATTTTACTTTATCTTCCAGTAAAGCATGTGTTCCAATAAGAATTTGTAACGTCCCGTTTTCCAGTTCTTCATGAATTATCCTTCTTTGCGCGATTTTAGTGGAGCCCGTTAGAAGTCGGATGTTGATATTTAAAGTGACTGCTAGTTCAGATAAACCAATAAAATGCTGGTTTGCCAGAATTTCCGTAGGTGCCATCAAGCAGGCTTGAAAACCATTATCAAGTGCTAAAAGCATGCTCATAAAAGCCACAATTGTTTTTCCAGAACCTACGTCGCCTTGCAGCAAACGGTTCATTTGGGCGTTGCTGCCCATATCAGTTCGGATCTCCTTGATAACTCTTTTTTGCGCATTTGTGAGTTGAAAAGGCAAATGGTGCTGATAAAAATCATTAAAATTATCACCTACGATGGTAAAGGGATAGCCTTTAATTTTATGTTTTCTAATCAGATTTTTTGTGATTAATTGCAATTGAATAAAGAATAATTCTTCAAATATTAATCGGAATTTGGCTTTTGCCAAAACTTCTGTGCTTTTTGGAAAATGAATATTGAATAATGCCGCTTTTTTAGGAATCAGTTTCAATTCGTTTATTAAATAATCCGGCAAAGTTTCTGAGAATAACGCTTGCGTTTCCAGAAACAATTGCTGCATCAGTTTATTGATCACCCGGTTTGAAATTCCGCGATTCATCAAAGTTTCTGTCGAAGGATACACAGGTTGCATAGCTGAGCGAAGGCTTTTTTCATGCTCACTCATCAGTTCAATTTCCGGATGTGCCATGTTGAAAGTGCTTCCAAAAGACGTACATTTTCCAAAAATTACACAAATTTCATTCAGCTTTAAACTCTCCCGGATCCATTTGTGTCCCTGAAACCAAACGAGCTCCATTTGGCCGGTATCATCCACAAAAGTCGCTACCAATCTTTTTTGGTTCCGACCAAATTCAACAGTTTTGACACTGATAATTTTACCAATAATTTGAACTTCAGCGATATTATTTTGTAGTTCGTTAATCTTATAATATCGAGTTCTGTCAATGTATCTGTTTGGAAAAAAATTAACCAAATCTACATATTTATATATTCCTAATTCCTTGCGCAGCAATTCACCCCGATTAGGACCAACGCCTTTAAGGTATTCTATTGGAGTAAGTAGGAGATTTTGCATTTAGATTTTTATAGACACGGATTGAACGTATTTGCTTCTCTCGACTTCACTGGAGATAACAAAATGCGAATTAAAATAGATTTTTATTTGAATTAGCGAAGATAGTTTTTTGTTTGGAAATTTAGAAATTAGATTGTTTGGATATGAAACATTAAAATAAATTGGTTGTGCTTTTAGTAAAACTCAGGAGAAATAGCGAATCAAAATATAGAAAATATTTTTTCTATCAGCATTTTCGCACTTAAAGAATCTTTTTCCTAGATAAGTCCAAGATGAAATAAAGTAGTTTTTGACTGATTTTTTTCAACTATTTTTAGTGCTGCTAAAGCATGCTAATTTCAGGACACTACTTTTTAACAAATATCTTTTTGATAAGGGTAACAATTCCCAACACAAGGCCACCTATCACTAAGCCGACTATAAATTCAGTAACTATGGGCGGCAAATTAGGGAGAAAACCATGTAAAAAAGCAATTTCGTGAACAAATATGCCACCTGCCACTAAAAGCAAAGCAATGGTTCCAATAACGGATAAACTCTTGATAACCTTTGGCAAGGCTTGAACCAAAATGGTTCCTAAGGTTTTTGTAAAACTTTTATCTTTAGCACTTATTTGAATAAGTTTTAAACCTGCTTCATCCATACGAACAATTAGAGCCACAATACCGTAAACACCTACCGTTGCTATTATAGCAATAATAGTAACCACAATTATTTGTGATGAAATAGGTTTCCCGACAACGGTACCTAATGCAATAATGATAATTTCAACTGACAAGATAAAATCAGTTACAATGGCTGATTTTATTTTTTCTTTTTCAAAGGCTAAAATTTGGTCTTCTGTTAAGGTTTCGAGTGAAACATCAGATTTTACGTGTGCATGCGGAAAGAAGTATTCGTATATTTTTTCGGCACCTTCATAAGCTAAATAAAGTCCACCAAAAACTAAGATTATAATTACGGCCAGTGGCAAAAAAGCACTTAATAAAAAGGCAACGGGTAAAATGATAATTTTATTTAGGAAGGATCCTTTAGTAATTGCCCATAATACAGGAAGTTCTCGAGAGGAGATAAATCCAGAAGCTTTTTCAGCATTTACGGCTAAATCATCACCTAAAATACCAGCTGTTTTTTTGGCTGCCACTTTACTCATTACCGCAACATCATCCATAATTGCTGCGATATCATCTAATAATGCGAAAAAACCTGATGCCATTTTGATTATTTTAGAAACGGCGCTGATTTTGTAATTGCTTAACCTAAATTTAATCTGCGCGTTATGATTGTTTAATGGTGCGAAGCTAAAACTTTTTTTATTTACTCTATTTATAAATTTGGAATATTTTAATTACAATTTACTTAAAATATTTCTAAGGTATCGATACTGTTTTAAGTACTTTTGAAATAAAAATAATTATGGGAGTCAAGCACGTTTTTAAAGCCAAATTAGATTGGCTTTTTTCTAAAAATAAAGTGGTGCTGTATACTAAAAATCATACTATAACGATTAACGGTAAGGCAATTTTAAATGTTTCGGCGGCTAAAGCTTTCAAAGGCGATGCAGCCTTATACAACCCTGAAGACTTATTATTAAGTAGCGTAGTTTCCTGTCACATGATGTCGTACTTATATGTTTGCAGCCAAAAAGGAATTGATGTGGTTTCGTACACTGACGAAGCAGAGGCAACTCTTGAAGTTTTGGCTGACGGTAGCGGCCGTTTTATAGATATTAAATTGCATCCGAAAGTTGGTATAACTAACAAAGAAAAAATAGCCGAGGCACTCAGCTTGCACAAAAAAGCGAATGAACTCTGTTTTATAGCCAATTCTTGTAATTTTCCAATTCTGCATTTTCCAATATGTGAAATTGAAAATTAAAGTTGGAACGTATTTTTACTTTGTTTGTGGTACGAATTTTAAAATATCAAGTAAATCAGCAGGTTGGTTTAATACCTGTTTTGCTCCATCTGCCATCAATTCTTTGGCTGACCTATAGCCCCAAGACACTCCTACGGCAAACATATTAGCATTAGTAGCTGTTTGCATATCAATACCTGAATCTCCCACGAAAATAATTTCTTCGGCTTTTAATCCTAAATCATTACTTATTTGAATGGCTTTGAGCGGATTAGGTTTTTTTAGTGCTTCTGTCGTCATACCAATTATTGGATCAAAATAGTTAGGAAAAAGAAAAGCCGTTATTTCCTTGGTAAGTGTATCTGATTTATTTGAAAACACACTCAATTTTAGATCATGTGATTTTAATTCGTCTAATAATTCGAAAATCCCATCATAGGCTTTTGTTTTACGGGTACAATTATTCCGATACACATCAACCATTAAATTATAGCAATTATCAATTTGTTTGTCTTCTTTTTGAGTTGCAGGCATGGCTTTGCTAACGAGGTTTCGGAGTCCGCTTCCAATAAAATATTGATAATCTTCGTAGCTGTGAGTTGGGTAGTTTAGGTTTTTAAGTACAGAATTCATTGAGTCTGCAATGTCTTCCAGCGAATTTACAAGCGTTCCGTCTAGGTCAAAAATCACTCCTTTAAATTTCATTTTTCATTTTTTTATTCATCGAAAGAGATACTTATCGACTGTTACTTTATATAATTTTCAAAGGTAGCCATATTGTTTTTTCTAGTTCAGGATTATGTAAAATTTTAGGATGAGATTAATAAAATGGTCTTATTTTCATGTCTTTTAGGACTATTTTATACTTAAATACCTTTTTGGACGATAGCCTTTTTTCCGTTTGACTTCTTAGTGAATTATAAAATATGCGTAAACAGCGGCAGATATGGTCTTGTGTAAAAGTATTGTAATCCTCCAAAAAAAAACACCAATCTTTTGACTGGTGTTTTCAATTTGCTTTTTAGCGATTTTACAGGTTATTTTTGATTAATGAACTAATTCGGTTTGATTTCTAAAAACCAGTTTTCCATCAAAAGCATCTATCAAAACAATGCTGTCTGTTGATATTTTACCAGATAAAATTTCCTTAGATAATTCATTGAGAACATCTCTTTGAATTACTCTTTTCACCGGTCTGGCGCCAAATTGCGGATCATATCCTTTCTCAGATAAATAGGCAATAGCTTCAGGAGTTGCGTCCATCGTGATGCCTTGCAGTGCTAGCATTTTAGTCACGCTTTTTAGTTGTAAGCCTACAATTTGGGCAATGTTTTCAGTGGTCAATGGCGTGAACATCACAATTTCGTCAATGCGATTGATGAATTCCGGACGTACCGTTTGTTTCAATAATGCCAGCACTTCTATTTTTGCAACTTCGGTAGCGGCTTCCACACTTCCTTTTAAATTATCAAATTTCTCCTGTATAATCTGACTTCCCATATTAGAAGTCATGATGATAATCGTGTTTTTAAAATCAGCTAAACGTCCTTTGTTATCTGTCAGACGGCCTTCATCCAAAACTTGCAGCAAGATATTAAACGTATCAGGATGTGCTTTTTCAATCTCATCCAATAAAATTACAGAATACGGTTTTCTACGAACGGCTTCGGTCAATTGTCCGCCTTCATCATAACCTACATATCCCGGAGGCGCACCAACCAAACGGCTTACACTGTGGCGTTCTTGGTATTCACTCATGTCAATTCGTGTCATCGCATTTTCATCATCAAATAAATATTCGGCTAATGCTTTTGCCAATTCGGTTTTTCCAACTCCCGTAGTTCCAAGGAATAGGAAAGTTCCAACTGGTTTCTTCATATCTTGTAAACCGGCACGGCTTCTGCGTACGGCGTCACTCACTGCCTCAATCGCTTCTTCCTGTCCTACGACTCTTTGATGCAATTCGTCTTCCAGTTTCAATAGTTTTTCTCGTTCGCCCTGAAGCATTTTCATCACCGGAATTCCGGTCCATTTTGCCACGACTTCAGCTATATCTTCACGAGTAACTTCTTCTTTTATCAACGAAGTTCCTCCAGTTTGATCTTCGGCCAATTGTTTTTGAAACACATCCAATCGTTCTTGGGCTTCTTTGATTTTACCATAACGAATTTCGGCTACTTTCCCATAATCACCATCACGTTCGGCACGTTCTGCTTCGTATTTAAAGTCTTCAATCTCCGTTTTTACGGCTTGAATATTGTCGACAACATCTTTCTCTGATTTCCATTTGGCGTAGATTTCATTGCGATCTTCTTTTAGGTTGGCTAAATCCATTCCTAAAACTTTGAGTTTGCTTTCGTCTTTTTCTCTTTTAATGGCTTCGATTTCAATTTCCAGTTGCATTACTTTACGATCCAAAACATCTAGTTCTTCCGGTTTTGAATTGATTTCCATACGTATTTTTGAAGCTGCTTCATCCATTAAATCGATGGCTTTATCCGGAAGAAAACGATTAGTAATATAGCGCTGTGATAATTCTACAGCTGCAATAATCGCATCATCTTTTATCTGAACTTTATGGTGTGTTTCGTATTTTTCCTTGATTCCACGTAAAATCGAAATGGCGCTTTCAGTATCCGGTTCTTCGATCATTATTTTTTGGAAACGTCTTTCAAGCGCTTTGTCTTTTTCAAAATATTTTTGATATTCATCCAATGTGGTTGCTCCAATAGCGCGAAGTTCTCCACGAGCCAACGCAGGTTTTAAGATATTTGCCGCATCCATAGCGCCTTCACCACCTCCGGCTCCCACAAGCGTGTGAATTTCGTCAATAAATAAAACAATATCACCTTCAGCAGAAGTCACTTCTTTTACCACGGATTTCAAGCGTTCCTCAAATTCTCCTTTGTATTTGGCACCAGCAATCAATGCTCCCATATCAAGGGAATAAACAATTTTATCTTTCAAATTGTCAGGAACATCTCCATCTACAATTCGGTGCGCTAATCCTTCGGCAATAGCAGTTTTTCCTACTCCAGGTTCTCCCACTAGCATAGGGTTGTTTTTAGTTCTGCGCGTTAGAATTTGCAATACGCGTCTAATTTCCTCGTCACGACCAATAACTGGATCCAGTTTTCCAGATCGAGCCAGTTCGTTAAGATTTTTTGCGTATTTATTTAAAGAATTATAGGTTTCCTCGGCAGAGGCAGAAGTTACCCGTTCTCCTTTTCGCAATTCTTCTATGGCGGCTTTCAGACCTTTTCCGGTTACGCCCTGATCTTTTAATATTTGGGCAGCCTTAGTTTTTGAATCAAAAATGGCTAAAATTAAATGCTCTATCGAAACGAATTCGTCGTTCATTTTTTTAGCAATAATTTCCGCCTCATTTAGCGTGGTGTTAGCGGTTCTGGATAGCATTATTTCGCCACCGGAAACTTTCGGGAAACTCTGAATCGTGCTGTCTAATATTTGAAGAAATAAAGGCACATTTACATTAAGCTTTTTTAAAATAAAAGGAGCCACATTTTCATCGACTTCAAAAATGGCCTTGAAAATATGTTCATTTTCTATTTGTTGCTGTCCTTGGCTTTGCGCCAATTGTTGCGAAAGCTGAATGGCTTCCTGGGATTTAATGGTAAATTTATTTATGTTCATGATGTTATATTGTTTTGTGGTTATTTGACTAACTTTGTAATTCAATATTCAATTTATATTCCAATACAATAATACAGACAAATTGACAGAAATTTCATGATTTTTATCATGTTTGAAAGTCAAAATGTCTTAAAACAAGACAATTATGAGTTTTTTTAAAAATATGTTCAACAGTTCAGAAGAAAAAGATTCAAACGAGAACAAAATTAACTGGAATGAACTAACCGATTTAGGGCAACTAAATGAAATTATCGCTGCGTCGAATGACAAACCGGTAGCGATTTTTAAACACAGTACCCGATGCAGTGTAAGTAGGATGGCGCTGAAACAGTTTGAAAATGAGTTTAATAGCTCAGATAAAGTTACGCCTTATTTTTTAGATTTAATAGCGCATCGCGATATTTCTAATGAAATTGCAACTCGTTTTGGAGTGTATCATCAATCACCACAATTGATTTTAATCAAAGAAGGAAAAGCTATTTATAATGTTTCGCACAGTGATATTGATGCGGAGGAATTGGGGACAAAAGTCTAATAAATGGTGTATTTTTAAATAATTTACCGCAAATTCGCTAATTAGTTACTTCATTAAATTCGCGAATTTGCGGTTTTATTTTTTGGACAAACGGGTTAGATGATTAGTAAGCCTTCATCATTTTGTCTTTTATTTCCTCTAGACAAAGGTTGTTAATACTTCCTTCGTGCGTATGTTTTGTTTCTTTTGGCGATTGAAAAGTTCCATTTTCTAATTGTTCTGCAACCGCTTTATAAGCATCTCTAAAAGGCACTCCTGCAACTACCATTTCATTTAGAGTATCAACGGTAAACAAATAATTGTATTTTGGATCCGAAAGTATATTGTCTTTTACTTTAATGTCTTTAATCGCAAAAATAGCAATGTCTAAACACGCTTTCAGGTTTTGAATCGCTGGAAACAATCCTTCTTTCAATAATTGTAAATCCCTGTGGTAACCACTTGGAAGATTATTAGTGATTAAAGTGATTTCATAAGGCAACGCTTGAATTTTGTTACATTTTCCACGAATCAATTCAAAAACATCTGGGTTTTTCTTGTGTGGCATGATGCTCGAACCTGTTGTAAGATGCGAAGGCAAAGAGATGAAATCAAAATTCTGACTCATATACAAACAAACATCCATCGAGAATTTAGCCAAAGTTGCTGCCACACTGCTCATAGCAAAAGCCACTGTTTTCTCTGATTTCCCACGGCTCATTTGAGCGGCAACCGAATTGAATTTTAAAGTTTCAAAACCCAATTCTTGTGTCGTGAATGTTCTGTTGATAGGAAAAGAACTTCCGTAACCAGCAGCTGAGCCTAATGGGTTTTGGTCCACAATTTTTAAGGCTGCATTTAACATCGTAATATCATCAATCAAAGTTTCAGCGTAAGCGGAAAACCACATCCCAAAAGAAGATGGCATAGCAATTTGAAGGTGCGTGTATCCTGGTAATAACACATTTTGGTGTTTATCTGCTGATTCCATTAGTAAATCAAAAAGGCTTTTTACTTGCACTTTCAATTCTTTAACTACGTCTTTCAGATATAAATTAACGTCTACTAAAACTTGGTCGTTACGAGAACGGGCGGTATGAATTTTTTTTCCGGCGTCACCCAATTTTACTGTAAGTAAATATTCAATTTTGGAATGCACGTCTTCAAAGCTGTCTTCGATTTCGAAATTACCGTTATCAGCGTCTTTTATGATTTCTTCCAAGGCCAAAACCAAAGAAACGGTTTCGGAGTCTGTTAAAAGACCGATTTGTCCTAGCATTTTTGCATGTGCGATAGAACCTAATGCATCATATTTCGCTAGAACTAAATCCAGTTCTCTGTCGTTTCCAACGGTAAAATGTTCAATTTGCTTATCGGTTGGTATTCCTTTTTCCCAAAGTTTCATATATGGATTATTAGATTTTTAGACTGTTAGATTTTTAGCCCCGATAGAAGCGACATCCTTTTTCTGGTCTCGTTTTTTTTAACGAGACCGGGAAAAGAAATAGCGGATAGCGGGATTAGCTCCAAATTATTTTATTGTTTGAAAAAATCAGTTAGTATTTTGATATACAATTGAATTCCTTCTTCTATTTCGTTTATAAATATAAATTCATCTGCAGAGTGTGACCGCAGAGTTTCGCCAGGTCCTAATTTCAAGGATTGACAACTCAAAACCGATTGATCCGAAAGGGTGGGCGAGCCATACGTGGTTCTTCCCAAGGCAATTCCGGCTTGTACTAATCCGTGTGCAACAGGAATTGATGATGCGTTTAAATGCATCGAACGCGGATTGACTTCAGCAGTCAAATGTTTTCTTACGATATCTAAAATTTCCTGATTGTTATAGCAATCATTCACCCTGATATCGACAACCAAATGACATTCTGCAGGAACTACGTTGTGTTGTTTTCCGGCTGTGACTTGTGTTACAGTCATTTTTACAGGACCTAAAACCTCAGATATTTTTTCGAATTGATAACTGTTAAACCACTCGATAACGGGAATCGCATTGTAAATTGGATTGTCCGGATTATTATGGGCGGCGTGACTGGCTGTGCCTTTTACGATAACATCGAGTACCAATAAACCTTTTTCGGCTACGGCCAATTGCATTAATGTTGGTTCACCAACAATGGCACATTCCAGTTCCGGTAAATGTTTCAATACGCTGTTTAATCCATTTTTTCCACTGCTTTCCTCTTCGGCTGAAGCGACCATTACTATATTGTAAGGCAGATTTTCATTCGAATAAAAATGTACAAAAGTGGCTAAAAGCGAAACCAAACAACCTCCTGCATCATTGCTTCCCAGTCCAAATAATTTACCGTCTTTTATGATGGCTTCAAATGGATCGTTGGTATAGCCTTGGTTTGGTTTTACGGTATCGTGGTGCGAATTCAGTAAAAGCGTTGGTTTGGACTTATCAAAATGTTTATTGAAAGCCCAAATATTATTATTCTCTCTTTCGAAAGGGATATTATTTTGTTTAAACCATTTTTCGATTAAAAGGGCTGTTTGGTCTTCTTCACTTGAAAAGGAAGGGGTTTCAATGAGTGCTTTTAATAGGGCAATGGCTTCTTGTGTTAGGATTTCTATGTTTTTCATACTTGTTTTTGCCACGGATTCACAGATTTTTTTTAAGTTGAAATATAAAATTTTATAAAATCTGTGAAATTTGTGTTTAACTCTTTTATAATTTGATACTTGTGTGAATAGCCTTTGAATCTTTCAACATTCTATGATGACCAATTCTTATTTTTTGAACTCCTTTGGTCAAACTATTGAAACAGTTGTCTAATTTAGGAATCATACCGGAATGTATCGCTTTTTCGGCTTTTAATTTGGAATATAATTCTTGATTGATGTTTTCAATTACAGAAGAATCATCTTCGGCATCATATAAAACGCCTGGTTTTTCAAAACAATAATTCAATGTGACATCAAAAAATTCCGATGAAGCAATCGCTAATTCACTGGCAATAGTATCTGCATTTGTGTTTAATAATTGTCCTTTTCCATCGTGCGTGATAGCGCAAAAGACAGGAACAATATTAGTTGAAAGCAACGTTTCTAATAATTGCGTATTCACTTTTTTTATATCGCCCACAAAACCATAATTGATGGTTGGGTGGTTTCTTTTATCGGATTGAATTAAATTTCCATCAGCACCGGAAAACCCCATCGCATTGGTATTGTTACCTTGTAATTGGGCAACGATATTTTTGTTGATTTGCCCTGCATAAACCATCACAACTACATCAAGCATAGCGGCATCGGTGATGCGTCTTCCATCAATTATTTGAGGTACTAAACCTATACTTTCGGCCATTTTGGTAGCTGATTTTCCACCGCCATGAACGAGTACTTTATACCCCTCAATCTTAGAAAAATCAGATAAAAATTGTGATAATTCTGTTGGATTATCAATAATGTTTCCACCAATTTTTATGATTGAAAGTGGTCTCTGGTTTTGGGTTTTTGGTTTTGGACTCATTATTAATATTTTAAAAATATTTTCTTTATTTTCTATTTTCTAAAATCTTCTGCAACACTAATTGTGCTGAATACGTTCTATTGTTGGCTTGTTCGATAACAATTGAATTTTCGCTGTCAATCACTTCATCAGTAACAATTACATTACGTCTTACTGGCAAACAGTGCATGAATTTAGCATTGTTAGTCAGTTTCATTTTATCGGCAGTTACAGTCCAATTTGGATCGGAATTTGTAATTTGACCATAGTCCTTGTAATTGCTCCAGTTTTTGGCATAGATAAAATCGGCATTTTCAAAAGCTTTATCTTGGTCGTATTCAATCTTGGAATCTTTCGTGATTTCAGGATTCAATTCGTAGCCTTCGGGATGTGTAATAACAAAGTCTGCATCTTGTAACTGCATCATTTGCACGAAAGAATTGGCAACTGCTTGAGGTAACGCTTTAGGATGTGGCGCCCAAGTCAAAACTACTTTTGGTTTGTGTTCCGTTTTGTGTTCTGCCATAGTTATAGCATCGGCAAGCGATTGTAAAGGGTGTCCTGTTGCGCTTTCCATATTCACAACAGGCACAGTGGCGTATTTTAGGAATCCGGAAAGTACTATTTCGGCATTGTCTTTTTCTTTGTCTACCAATCCGGCAAAAGCTCTGATAGCAACAATATCGCAATATTGAGAAACTACCGCGGCGGCTTCTTTAATATGTTCCGAAGCGCCTTGATTCATGATGGCTCCATCTTCAAATTCGAGTGTCCAACCTTCGCTGGTAAAATTCATTACCATGACGTTCATCCCTAAATTCAAAGCGGCTTTTTGTGTACTCAAACGCGTTCTCAAACTGGAATTAAAAAACAACATTCCTAAGGTTTTGTTTTTACCCAGTTTTTTGTTTTTAAGTGGTTTTTTCTTGATTTTCAAGGCTTGTTTCACCCATTTGTCGAGCGAATCTATGTTTTGTATGGAGATGTAGTTCATTGTTTTATTTGTTTAATCGGTTATTCGGTTATTTGTTTAATCGATTAACCGAATTAACGATTAACCGCATCAACATGTTATAGAATTTTCGTAAAAGGTATTTCGTTTTTTAAAGCTTTCAAAATAAAATTGTCTTCTAATCCGTTGACAATCCATGTTTCGATAGCTGCGTTTTTGGCAATCGCTGAGGCTTCTATTTTAGATTGCATTCCGCCGGTTCCGTGTGATGATTTCGAATCTCCAATCTCTTTTTCTAATAGTTGCAAATCAGTTACCAATGAAATGGTTTCAGGAACGGCATCATAAATGGATGCTTTGGTGTAAATCCCGTTTGTATTGGTAGCAATAATCAAAAGGTCAGCATTTAATAAAACGGCTGTCAGCGCCGCTAATTTATCGTTGTCACCAAATCGAATCTCATCCGTAGCCACTGTGTCATTTTCATTGATAATTGGAATGTAATTATTTTTGACTAACACATTGATCGTGTTTACGATATTTACTTTGGATTGTTCTTTTTCAAAATCAGAATAAGAAAGTAAACACTGCGAAATCAGCAATCCTAAATCCCTGAAGTTTTCATGATAAATCCGCATTAAATGAGGCTGTCCAATCGAAGCCAAAGCTTGTTTTACAAAAACATCTTTGTCATGGTTGTCTAGTTTTACAAATTGCTTGGCCGCAGCAATCGCACCCGAACTTACAATGATAAACTCGTAATCATCTTGTAAAGAGGCTATTTGCATCCCGATATCCTCAATTTTTCCTCTCGAAATGTGATTGGTTTCTTTGGTTAAGGTGTTGCTTCCTAACTTTAATAAAATTCTTTTTTTAGCCATTTTTTTAACCGCAAAGTGCGCAAAGTTAATTTTTAAACTAAACGTTGATAAACGCTAAGTTCGCAAAGTTTTGTGTTAATATTCTGAATTCTTACTTTTTCAATATGCAATCTAAAATCGTTAATCTTCAATCAAAAATCTTTTTATCGGATTTGTCCATTGCCGTAAATATACCACTTATTAGTAACTAAATGTTGCAAACCAATTGGTCCGCGTTGGTGTAATTTATCTGTACTTATTGCCAATTCGCCACCTAAACCAAATTGTCCTCCATCAGTAAATCGGGTAGAGGCGTTTTGATAAACAGCTGCTGTATCTACATTTTCCATGAATTCTTGAGCAACTGCATCATTCTTTGTGATTATCGAAGCCGAATGCCCGCCACAATATTTATTAATTTTGTCAATTGCTTCTTGATCTGAATTGGTTGTTCCAATGACAATTTTATAATCTAAAAACTCTTCGTACCAAATTAAATCCGATTCAATCTGAGGAACGTTTGCAATTTTTGAAATGCTTTCATCTCCCAAAACAGTTACGTTTCTTTGTTGCAATTCGGTGATTATTTTCTTTGCAAAAGCTTCCCAATTGTCAAGATTAGTATCAATTAAAACTTTATCTAAAGCATTGCAAACAGATATATTTGAAGTCTTTCCATTTATTATTATGGCAAGTGCATGGTTTAAATCAGCTTCTGCGTTTACGTACACAAAATTATTTCCTCGTCCACTTATAATCACTGGACAAGTTGCATGTTTTTTTACAAAAGCAATTAGGTTTTCACCGCCACGAGGAACGATTAAATCCACTTTTTGCGTTGGTTTCTCCAAAAATGCCTGCGTCTCTTCCCGATTGTAATTCAAGTATTCTACCCATTCTGTAGCAACATTGTTTGCTGCTAAGGCTTGATGCCACAGTTCCACAATTTTTAAGTTGGATTGCAAGGATTCTTTTCCCCCTTTCAATAGAATTTTATTTCCGGATTTAAAAGCGATTCCACCAGCTTCAACAGTGACATCGGGTCTGGATTCATAAATTATCATTATGGTTCCAAAAGCCGCTGTTTTATTGATGATTTTCATTCCGTTTTCATGGTCGAAATTAAAACGCTCCACACCAACAGGATCTTCTTGATTTGCTAATTGTTGCAGGGATAAAATCATGCCGTCAATTTTGGCATCATCAACCAATAACCGTTTTTCCATTGCCAAGTCATCACCAGAATAATTATTGATATCCTGCTGATTTATAGTCTTAAGATTGGCTCTTTCTTGTTCAAGAAGTTCGGCCATGCGACTTAAGACTGCATTTCGCTTTTCTATTGGTAATACGTGGTTCATTGTTTTTGGTTTACTATTTTAAAAAATATCTAAACATTTAAGTCATGTAATTTTAAGAACTTAAATGACTTATATGTTAAAAAAATTATTTCAATTCGGCCAATGTTTCTTTTAAAGCGATAATAAAGGTATCGATTGCTTCCTTCTTGATTGTCAATGGTGGAAGAATTCTTAATAAGTTTTTATTACTTGCACTTCCGGTAAAAACATGTTTTTCGATAATTAATTTTTTTCGTAATGCACTTACGTCAAAATCAAATTCAATTCCTAACATTAATCCTCTTCCTTTTATTTGGATCACTTCAGGAACACTTTTAATTTGTTCTTGAAAATAAGCTGAAATTGCAATAGCATTATCAATTAATTTTTCTTTTTCTATAATATCTAAAACGGCTATTCCTGCTGCGCATGATAAGTGGTTTCCGCCGAAAGTAGTTCCTAGCATACCAGAAACTGCAGCAATATGATTTCCAATTAAAACACCTCCAATTGGAAAGCCATTTCCCATTCCTTTAGCAATTGTAATAATATCAGGTTTAATATTATGGTGTTGAAAACCAAAAAACTTACCGGTTCTGCCATACCCAGCCTGTACTTCGTCTAAAATAAGAACAACTTCATAAGTTTTACATAATTGTTCCAATGCTTGAAAAAATTGCGTTGAAGCTTGGTCTAAACCGCCTACACCTTGAATTGATTCTATTATGACTGAGGATACATCTCCTCGCTTTAATTCATTTTCTAAAGTTTCTACATCATCAAACGGCAAAAAAGTGACTTTTTGTTGCTTGTTTAAGGGGGCATTAATTTTTTCATTATCAGTAACAGCAACAGCAGCAGATGTTCTTCCGTGAAAGGAATTCTTAAAGGCAATCACTTTTGATTTTCCGTTTATGAAAGAGGCTAATTTTAATGCATTTTCATTCGCCTCAGCTCCAGAACTGCATAGAAATAAATCGTAATCATCACACCCGGAAAGCTTGCCTAATTTAGTTGCTAATTCTTCTTGAATTGGATTTTGTATTGCATTAGAATAAAAGGCTAAATGATCCAACTGATCCTTAAGTTTTGCTACATATTCAGGATGTGTATGGCCAACAGAGATTACAGCATGACCACCATAAAGATCTAAATATTCGATTCCTTTGTCATCTGTAATGATGCAATCCAGCGCTTTTACTGGTGTGACATCATATAATGGGTAAACGTTAAATAAGTTCATTTTTTTTAAGTTTAATCGGTTAATGGGTTATTTGTTTATTTGGTTAACCGTATTAACGATTAACCAAATAAACTTCTAGAACCCGCTTGGTTTCAAATGCAATCCTGTGGTTTCATCTAATCCAAACATTAAATTCATGTTTTGTATGGCTTGTCCTGAGGCTCCTTTTGTTAAATTATCAATTACTGAAGTGATCAATAACCGATTTCCTTTTTTCATTAAACTAATAATACATTTATTCGTTTGAACTACTTGTTTCATGTTGATTCCAGTGGTCGTTATGGTTACGAAAGGTTGGTCTTTGTAAAAAGCCTCATATTTAGCCACTACATCTTCAATATTTTCTTCGATTGTTGTGTATAAAGTTGCAAAAATCCCTCTGGCAAAATCACCTCTGTTGGGTACAAAAATCAATTCGTTTGTGTAATCTGCTTGCAATTGAATGACACTTTGGTTTATTTCGCCCAAATGTTGGTGTTCAAAAGCTTTGTAATGAGACATGTTGTTTGATCTCCAACTGAAATGTGTCGTTTCCGAAGGTGAAACTCCGGCTCCCGTACTTCCGGTTGTAGCATTGATATGAACGTCAGTTGTAAGCATTTCGTTTTTGGCCAAAGGCAATAATGCCAATTGAATTGCTGTTGCAAAACAACCTGGATTAGCGATAAATTGAGCGTTCTTGATCGCTGCTTTATTCAATTCAGGTAAACCGTAAACGAAAGTTTTACTATCGAAATCTTTGTCTTTTGTCAATCTGAAATCATTTCCTAAATCGATGATTTTGGTGTGACTCGCAAATTGATTTTGCTCTAAAAATGATTTTGATTTTCCATGACCCAAACACAAGAAAACAACATTCACATTTGGATTTACAGTATCGGTAAAATTCATTTCGATATCACCCATCAAATCATGATGCGCAACATGAAGCGGTTTTCCAGCATTTGTTGTGCTGTAAACAAAATCAAGTGTAGCATTGGGATGGAACATCAATATTCTGATGAGTTCGCCTGCAGTGTAACCTGATCCACCTATTATTCCAATATTAATCATAATTATAGTTTTTTGCGAAAAAGTTAGTGTCTAGTTTTTTTGCGTGAGGGATAGCAGCGGCATCCTTTTGTGGCGCGATAGCAGAACAAAAGATACAGCGTATAGCCCGACCCGTAGTTTTTACGGAGGGTCACGCCCATATTATGATATTAATCGTGCGTCAGTTTGTTTACAGATGAAAATATGTTTTGGGCATTCCCCAGAATTTTGATAAATCCTTTTGCATCGTCAGATGTCCAAGCGTTGTTCATTTCGCCATATTGTCCAAAACTGGTGTTCATTAAATCATTTTCAGATTCAATTCCGTCCAAAGTAAAGTGATAAGGTTTTAGCGAAACGATAACGGTTCCATTTACAGTGGTTTGCGTGTCCTCTAAGAAAGCCTCGATGTTACGCATTACAGGATCTAAGAATTGTCCTTCATGAAACAACATTCCGTACCAGTTTCCAAGTTGTTCTTTCCAGTATTGTTGCCATTTACCCAATGTATGTTTTTCTAATAAATGGTGCGCTTTGATAATTATTAATGGGGCAGCGGCTTCAAAACCTACTCGTCCTTTAATTCCTATTATTGTATCGCCTACGTGTGTGTCTCTGCCTATAGCATATGCGCTGGCCAATTTTTCTAATGTAACGATATTTTTTGTTGGGGTGTCCAATGTTCCGTTAATGCCTACTAATTGTCCTTTTTCAAATTGTAGAGTGACTTTCTCTTCTTCTGTCTTTTGCAATTGAGAAGGGTAGGCTTCACTTGGCAATGATTGGTTTGAGGTCAATGTCTCTTTACCGCCTACGCTTGTTCCCCACAATCCTTTATTAATGGAATATTGTGCTTTTTCCCATGAATAATGAACTCCGTTTTTAGACAAATAATCCACTTCTTCTTGTCTTGATAATTTTAAATCGCGAATAGGAGTGATGATTTCAATTTCGGGAGCAATGGTTTGGAAAATTAAATCAAAACGAATTTGGTCATTTCCTGCGCCAGTACTTCCGTGGGCGATAGCCTCTGCACCTACAGATTTTGCATATTTAATCGCTTCGATAGCTTGAAAAACACGTTCGGCACTTACGGATAATGGATAAGTGTTGTTTTTTAATACATTTCCATAAATCAAATATTTGATCGCTTTATCATAATATTTATCTACAATGGTAAGATTTGCATGTTGCGCACTTCCTAATTCGTAGGCTCTTTCCTCAATAGCGGCTAGTTCAGCTTCATCAAATCCGCCTGTATTTATAAGAACGGTATGAACTTCGTATCCTTTTTCATTTTTTAAATATTTTAGACAATATGAGGTATCTAATCCTCCACTGTATGCTAATACTACTTTTTTCATGATATTATTTTTTTTCTCCCCCCAGATCCCTCCGAAGGAGGGGTAGCCATTACTGGTAAAGGGGCGTTTTTTGTTATGATTATTTTTTTAAGAATAAGGCTTGTTTTATTGATTTTAATCGGTTTAATACTCTAACATTAAATGGGTGTTTAGGAGGATCTTTGGGTTTTTCTTTTGGGTCATAAAGCATTCCGGTGCACAAACACATTTTGTTGTCTTTACTTTTTAGGATTTCATAATTGGTACACGTTTGACATCCTTTCCAAAAAGTAGGGTCTGTCGTCAATTCTGAAAAAGGAACTGGTTTGTAGCCCAGATCCGAATTGATTTTCATTACCGCTAAGCCAGTTGTTATTCCAAAAACTTTGGCATCCGGATATTTCTTTAATGAATAATCAAAAACAAAGGATTTGATTTTTTTAGCTAAACCTAAATTTCTGTAATCAGGATGAACAATCAACCCGGAATGGGCTACAAATTTCCCGTGTTGCCAACTTTCGATATAGCAAAAACCGGCAAATTTTCCGTCGATTAATGCGATAACAGCATCCTTGTTTTCCATCTTTTTTTGAATGTATTCAGGAGTTCTCTTTGCAATTCCAGTACCTCTCAATAGTGCGGATAATTCTATAGTTTCACATATTTCTTGTGAATATTTATAATGTTCTTCCTGAGTTGTTATGATAGAAATATTCATTTCAAAAGCTGAATTTTTGAGTTATAAAATGATTTGTAGTTTTGTATTTGAAATATCTTTTTGCCAAATTCAAATATAATATTGAAATCAGTCCTTGTTGGGTAACTAGAAGAACCAAACTTAAATAGAAGTAAGTCCCTAGATATATTTAGATATGAAAATCCAATGGAAAATAATGTTGATTTCAAAACGGGAAAATGAAAAATGAATAATAAAACAAACAGCTTTTGGGTACTATAGTGATAGCATCCGTACTTCGGGAGAAGTAGAAGGTCTGTTTGTCCGAGACAGAGAAGTTATATATAAACTTGTTTTATTCATTGATGCAAAAATACACTTATTTTTATAACACAAAGCTACTTTTGAGTTTTCTAACAAAATTTTAATGTATTGTTGATTTTTTGATAAAGAAAAAACTCTCTGATCTTTTGATTATCAAGGAGTTTTATGCTGTTGAATTAAGTTGAAGGTGTTAGTTTCTAAATTTATTTCGACTTATAATATCTTTAATTTTTGCTTTTAAGTCTTCTCCGGTATCATAAACCATTTGTTCACTGCTAAGAAAAGGAATTGGACTTCCGTCAAAATAAGAGTAGTAATTATCGTCAGAAGCACGTCGGTCTCCTTTGTAAGTGGCATAAATATTTTCGAAAATGAATTCGCTGGTCAAAGGAAAAGATTGTAATAATTGATTGCTTCTAAGATTAACATAGTCAATTTTTGCTGTAATTTGGCACGACTTAAATTGTCTGAATTCATAAATTCTGGCGGATACAGTTTTGAGATGATCGACCATCACGACTTTGCCTTTTTCGTCTAGGACTTCCTTTCCGTTAGTATCAATCAGTTTTTTGACACCGTCTTTGATAATACGTTCTTTTACAAATTCTCTTTCATTAATCTGTTCCGGTGAAATATAAATTTGTCTAAAATTGATTATCAATCCGTAATCATAATTTATTCCTTTTTGTTTATTACTATGATAAACAGTCCATTTGTCGTTTAATCCTAATGTGCTGAAATCTAATAAATCATTTTGAAGACGAGCCGGAATGATCATGTTCGTTTCGTTTTTGGTGTAAACCGAAACATAATCTGAGCCTTTGAATTTTGCCTCATCCATCAATAGCAAAACATCTTTGTAATTTGGATTAATTTGGTTCAAATAATCCAAATCATCATATGCTTTTCGGTAGTTCATCTTGTCTGATGTAGCCAGTAATTTTTTGGCATTAGCGTAAAAATAAGCTGACAACGCATTTTTACTATCAATTATCTGGTCGTTATAATTGTCAAATGCGAAAAAGGCATTCCGTCCTTCTTTAATTAGTTTCAAAGGAAGTAAAGGTTTAATTTTTTCCTGACGGGAATTCAATTGTAAATATGTATTGTACAATTTTTCCAATTGTGCGGGATTAGCATCTTTTGCTAATAAATATATGGCATTAAGATCTCGATCTTTTGCTTTGGCGAATGCCTCTTCGAGCAAGTAAATATAGTCCTGTTTGCCTTTTTTATCTTTGTTGGTTTGCAAATTAGAAATAGCATTATCAATTGCTTGATCGTAATTTCCGGAGCTTATTAGATTTTGGGTTTGCTTTACACCACAAGACGAAACAATTATAAAAAGGGATAATAAAAGAGTAATTTTTTTCATAAGCACTACGATTATGTTTGTGATGTTAATTTTACTTTTTTTTATAAATTGATCATTCTGATTTGCAAATAAAACCAAAAATAATGCCATAAAAAAACCCAACAAAAATAGTACAATTGTTAGGTTTTAGAAATGGGTATTTTAATTTTTATTTTCTCACAAATGGAGGAAGTAATTTACTGGAAACTTCACCAAAACCAATACGAACATCGCTATTTTGGCAATATCCCTTGATGATTACGGTATCGTTATCATTGATAAATTTACGTTCCGTTCCGTCATTTAATTTTATTGGATTTTTTCCTCCCCAAGTTAGCTCTAACATAGAACCAAAACTGTCTGCTGTTGGTCCTGAAATAGTGCCAGATCCCATCATATCGCCAGAATTTACACGACAACCGTTAGAAGTGTGGTGTGCTAATTGCTGACTCATAGTCCAGTACATGTATTTAAAATTTGAACGAGAAATTACTGTTGCTTCTGATTTTTCAGGTTGAATGGCCACTTCTAAATTAATGTCAAAAGAATGTTTTCCTTTTTGTTGTAAATAGGGAAGGGGGGTTGGTTCCTGTTTTGGTCCTTTAGTTCTAAAAGGTTCTAAGGCATCCATTGTTACGATCCAAGGAGAAATTGAAGTAGCAAAGCTTTTTGCTAAGAATGGACCTAGCGGCACATATTCCCATTTCTGAATATCACGAGCGCTCCAGTCATTCAATAATACCATTCCAAAAATATAATCTTCAGCTTCGCTTACTGAAATATTTTCGCCCATGATATTGACATCTGTGGTTATAAAAGCAGTTTCGAGTTCAAAATCAACGGAACGAGAAGATCCAAAAACCGGTGTGGTTTCGTCGTTTGGCAGCGTTTGCCCCATTGGTCTATGAACTGGTATTCCTGAAGGAACTATTGTAGAACTTCGTCCATGATAGCCCACTGGAATATGAAGCCAGTTGGGTAACAAAGCATTTTCGGGGTCGCGAAACATTTTCCCTACATTTGTGGCGTGTTCTTTACTGGAGTAAAAGTCTGTGTAATCACCAATTAGAACTGGTAATTGCATTTCAATTTCTTCCATTTTAAAGATTACGATATCTCGGTCTTTTGCATTACTTTGTAACTTTGAATTGGTCACATCAAAAAGTTCTGCAATTCGGTTTCGAACCAAACGCCATGTTTTTTGACCATCAGAAATAAAATCATTTAACGTATCCTGCATGAACATATCATCTGTAAGTTCTATTCCTTCAAAATAATTTAATTGCTGCAAAGCTCCCAGATCAATGGCAAAATCACCAATTCGTGTTCCCACGGTTACTACATTTTCTCTAGTAAGAAAAACCCCAAAAGGAATGTTTTGAATTGGAAAATCACTATTATTATCTACTTCTAGCCAGGATTTTCTATTGGTATCGTTAGCTGTTATTGGCATATTTTGTTAATTGTATTGTTAAAAAATTACTCATCAAATATATTATAATCTAACTATTAACCAAACGTTTTTTTGTATTTTTGCATCAAATTAACGAAAATCAAAAAAATGCAACGCGACGAACAAATTTTTGACCTTATTCTAGAAGAACAAGAAAGACAAATTCACGGATTAGAACTTATTGCATCAGAAAACTTCGTAAGTGACGAAGTAATGGAAGCAGCTGGTTCTGTTTTAACTAACAAATATGCTGAAGGATATCCTGGCAAAAGATACTACGGCGGTTGTGAAGTAGTTGATATTGTTGAGCAAATTGCTATTGACAGAGCTAAAGAATTATTTGGTGCTGCTTATGCAAATGTACAGCCTCACTCAGGCTCTCAAGCAAATACAGCAGTTTACCATGCTTGTATTAAACCTGGAGATAAAATTTTAGGTTTTGACTTGTCTCATGGCGGGCACTTAACGCATGGATCACCGGTAAACTTCTCAGGACGTTTGTACACACCATCTTTTTATGGTGTTGAGAAAGAAACAGGTAGATTAGACTATGATAAAATTCAAGAAATAGCGACTAAAGAGCAACCAAAATTGATTATCGCAGGAGCTTCGGCATATTCTCGTGATATGGACTTTGAGCGTTTCAGAGTCATTGCAGATAGTGTTGGCGCTATTTTATTGGCTGATATTTCTCATCCTGCGGGTCTTATAGCTAAAGGATTGTTGAACGATCCACTTCCGCATTGTCATATTGTTACCACTACAACGCATAAAACATTACGTGGTCCTCGTGGAGGATTAATTTTGATGGGTAAAGATTTTGAAAATCCGTTTGGTTTAACCACACCAAAAGGAGAAATCAGAATGATGTCTTCCTTATTAGACTTAGCTGTATTTCCTGGAAATCAAGGAGGTCCGCTAATGCATATTATTGCTGCAAAAGCAGTCGCTTTTGGAGAAGCTTTGAAAGATGAATTTTTTACGTATGCATTACAGTTACAAAAAAATGCTAATGCTATGGCGGATGCTTTTGTAAAAAGAGGCTATGAAATCATTTCTGGTGGAACAGACAATCACATGATGTTGATTGATTTAAGAAACAAAAACATTTCTGGAAAAGACGCTGAAAATGCATTGGTAAAAGCAGAGATTACTGTAAATAAAAATATGGTTCCATTTGATGATAAATCACCATTTGTAACTTCAGGAATCCGTGTAGGAACTCCGGCAATTACCACACGTGGTCTTGTTGAAGCCGACATGGAGAAAATAGTAGAGCTGATTGATAGAGTACTAATGAACCACACTGACGAAGATATTATTGAAGAAGTGGCTAATGAAGTAAACGAAATGATGAGCGAAAGAGCTATTTTCGTGTACTAATAAATACGTCCTAAAGTTTTAAAGTCGAAAGTCGAAAGTCTTTGAATAGAATTTAATATTCTGTCTTACTTTTGGCTTTCGACTTTTGACGTTATGACTTTCTAACTTTAAGACTAAAATTATGTCGGTACTAAGATTAAAATTACCAACGGATCCCAGATGGGTTAATATTGTAGAGAAAAATATCGAGGAAATCTTGACAGATCATGCTTGGTGCGAACAAAAAGCAGCTACAAATGCCATAACTATTATCACCAATAATTCGGAACATCAAGATTTAGTGAAGGATTTATTGGCTTTGGCCAAAGAAGAAATTGATCATTTTGAGCAAGTACACAATATTATTATCAAACGTGGACTCAAATTAGGTCGGGAACGCAAAGATGATTACGTGAACGAATTGTATTTGTACATGAAAAAAAACACTAATGGAAATCGCATTTCTGCTTTAGTGGAACGGTTATTGTTTTCAGCGATGGTAGAGGCTAGAAGTTGTGAACGTTTCAAAGTACTTTCAGAGAATATCAACGATCAAGAATTGTCTGTTTTTTATAGAAATTTAATGGAAAGTGAAGCAGGTCATTATACCACTTTTATAACCTATGCGAGGAAATATGGTGCAGGTATTGATGTTGAGAAAAGATGGAGAGAATGGCTAGAATTTGAGGAAAATGTTATAACAAATTATGGAAATAATGAAACAATTCATGGTTAGACCTTGTTTGTGCATTTTTTTGTAAAACTAAAAATAAATTTTATAACTTTTAATAAACTGTTAATCAATTACTTATATTTAAATAATTTTTAATCCACATTGTTGCAGTTCTAAAATATCTAATTTTATCACTAATTAATAATTTTTCATTTACATTTATCCTCTTAAATTTAATTATAACACGCATTTATTGGTATGAGGCTTAATTTTAATTATGATGGAAACATTGCTTGTAGGGCCATATTACATGAGCAATTAGAAATTTTAGGTATTAAATATCAACTTTTAGACTTAGGGCAAATTGAAATTGTAGATACTATTTCAGCCGAAAATTTGAATGAACTTAAGGATGTTCTCAAAAACTATGGAATTCAAATTATTGATAATCCAAAAGGACAACTTATCCAAAAAATAAAAGACGCAATAATAGAAATTGTTTATGATAAAGATAAATTTCCTGACATTACAATATCTCAATATTTATCCGATAAATTAAATTTTAGATATGGATATATTACAAACATCTTTTCAGAATACACTTATACATCTATTGAGAATTTTATTATTATTCAAAAGATTGAAAGAGCAAAAAAATTAATTATCGAAGAGAAGCTGACTTTAACTGAGATTTCTTACGAATTAAACTATAGTAGTGTTGCTTATTTATCTACTCAATTTAAAAAAGTGACAGGATTAACTCCATCATTATTTAAAAGAATTGTAAGCAAAAGAAGAAAATTATCGAATAAAGAATAACCAAAAATCAAAATAACCCCCAATATTATATGATTACACACCATGATCCAATGCATATTCTTCTAGCTGATGATGACGAAGATGATCGCACTTTTTTTAGTGAAGCTTTGCAGGAACTTAAAATGAATAATGATTTAACTTTGTTTAAAGACGGAAAAGATTTGATGGATTATTTAGAACATCCAGACAGTCAATTGCCTCATGTTTTATTTTTGGATTTAAATATGCCTGGCAAAACAGGATTGGATTGTTTGAATGAAATAAGAGCTAACAGTCGCTTCAAAGAAGTCTCTATTGCTATTTATTCTACCTCTTCTTCGGAGAAAGATATTGAAGATACTTTTATCAAAGGAGCTAATATTTATATAAAAAAGCCTAATGATTTTATACTGCTAAAAAAAGTAATCAAGGAAGTGGTGAACATGAATTGGCAATTTCATTCATCAGGACTAAATTTAGAAACTTTTTTCTTTAGCATATAATAAAGTACATGAAAATTTTGATGCTTTATAAAAATTCTCAAGTATTTAAAATAGCAATGGCCATAGCAATTGTTGTGGTTTTTTACGTTGGTTCTATGTTTTATTCCCAAATGGAAAAACTGGACGCAACAGTTGAATTGATTGCAAATTCTAATGAAACTCAAATAGAATTAGAAAAACTTTTGTCAATTCTCAGTATTTATGAAACTCGATTGCGAAGTTATATTATCACCAAAGAAGAAAGTTACATAGAAGACAGGTTTTTAAGCCGAGGAGAAATCGAAGAATGTATTAATAAACTAGAAGCACTTACCGCTAATAATTATGTCAGAAATAAAGATATTGAGCGGTTAAAAACAATTATTGATTATCGATTTAAGTTGTTCTGGCAAACGTATATTATTGTTAACAGTAAAAATTCCGGTCCTTCGGATTTAAATGCTAAGTTACTCGAAAGTAGTCAAGCTACTCAAGAAATGAAATCATTTGTCAATGAAATTATTTTCTCCGAGAGTAGGAAAACAAAATTTCAAAATGATAATCATCAATTTGAACTTCGGTACTCCCTTATTACTGCTTTTTTACTCATTATAATGTCACTTTTGATTTTGTTTTTTTCTTTTAGAAAAATGAATGTTGACATTGACCAACTCAAAAAAGCGAATGATGCCTTAAAATTAATTAACGAATCCTATAATTCAGCGGAGAAAACAGCTGGTTTTGGACATTGGAGAGTCAATTTAGAAACAAAAAAATATACTTTTTCAGATAATTTATTTCGCTTGATGGGAGTAGAACCCCAATCTTTTGAACCCACATTTGAAAACACCCAAAAGTATATACATCCGGATGATTTAGAATATGTTACTACAGTTCACAAGGATTCTTTAATCAATCACCAGCCAACTTCAATTATTTTTAGGTTTGTAACACCAAGCGGAGAAATAAAATATATTATGGGCGTAGGCAGTTTCACTACTAATGGTAATGGAGATTTAATCAAAATTGGAGTGAATTATGATATTACAAATCAATACAAAAAAACACTTGAACTGGAAAACAATAACAAAGAACTTAAATATATTAATACCGAACTAGAGGCGTTTAATAATATTGTTAGTCATGATTTACAAGAGCCACTTCGAAAAATTCAAATGTTTATTTCAAGGCTCGAAGAAAAGGAATTAGACTTGATATCGAAACAAGGAAAGGAATATTTTTCTAAAGTGCGTGTTGCGGCTAACAGAATGCAAACCTTATTGATTGATTTAGTTAATTATTCTAGAACGATAAAAGGAGATAAAGTTTTTGAAAAAACAGATTTAAATATCGTTTTAAGTGAAATAATCCGAGATTTATCTTCAAATATTGAAGAGAAAAAAGCCGAAATACAAATTGGTAAATTACCAACCATCACCGCAATACCTTTTCAAATTAAACAGCTTTTTATTAACTTAATTTCCAATTCACTAAAATACAGTAAAGAAGACTGTATTCCAAAAATTAGTATAACAGCTAAAAGTATTACAGATAAAGAGCTTCAAGATTATAAAATTAGTAATAAAGACGATTACCATAAAATAGTAATTTCGGATAACGGTATTGGTTTTAAACAGGAGTATGCTGAAAAAATATTTCTTTTGTTCAAACGTTTAGAAACAGATTCTAAATACTCGGGAACAGGATTAGGATTGGCCATTTGCAGCAGAATAGTTGACAACCATAAGGGCTTTATAAAAGTAAAAGGAAAGCCAAACATAGGAGCTAAATTTTTTATTTTTATTCCAAAAGAAGTACCTTATAATAACATCAAAAAAGATAGTATTGAAGTTGTAACCAGTAATTAGAAAATATTTAGAATCTAATAAATAAGGCCTTCTTAAAACTCAAATATTCTAGCAAAAGAACAGAATGAATTTGCTAAGATATTTTTTAGAATAGATTTTAAATAAAAAAGGGCGTATTGTACGTTTTCAGTACGTACTTCATACTATTTGCATTGTTCTAAATACATTTATTCTTTTCTAAAAACACGAATTTTTTGATTAAAGATATCGATAAAACGATTTATTTTAGTATTCTTACTGTTGATTTTTTAAAATGTTACACTAAAAATATTTTAGATTTATTGACAAAATAATAAAAAATACTATTGACTAATTAATAAGCTTTGTACTTTATAAAAAATTAAATTTTAAAGTGTCTTTAGAACAAATAGTTAACCAAATCAAGAGTATACAGCAGGAAAGAAGCGCAATGAGACTATTTTTTTTATACAAAATATTTTAGTAATTCTGTATTTTTCTGGTTTGAATTTAATTTAAAAATAGATATTGTTGTATATTTATAGAAAGAAATTGCACTAATATACAAAGTAAAATAAGAAGCGAAATGAGTTTGAAATCACGATTATTATTTTGTTTGTTACTCTTAAGTTTTCTTTCGTGTTCTAAAAATAAAACAGAGGAAATTAAACCCACAATAGGTGAAGTAACGGAAAGTGTATACGCATCTGGGGTGATTAAAGCGGAGGGACAATACACGGTGTATGCCATCGTAAACGGCACATTACAAAAAGTAAATGTTATCGCCGGGCAATCAATAACTAAAGGTCAGTCATTATTTGAACTAGAAAGTGATAAAGCGGAATTAAATACGGAGAATGCTCGATTAGCGTATCAGTTAAGTCTGGAAAGCAGCAGATACATTCAAGATAAAATTGCCGAAATGGAAATGAAAGTCCAATCAAGCAAAGATAAATTGACGCTTGACGAATCCATTTATAACCGAAATAAAAACATTAGGAATCAAGGTGGAATTTCGGAAGTTGATTTTGAAAGAGTCGAATTAGCCTATAAAAGTTCTAAAATTAATTATGAATCGGCTAAAAAGCAATTGGCACAACTCAAAGCCCAATTGAAGAATGATCAAAGCAGAAGTAGTGTCAACTTGCGAATAAATCAGAAGTCTCAAAGTGATTTTAGTGTCAAAAGTGCTTTTTCTGGACAGTTGTTTGATGTCTTGGTGAAAGAAGGAACGCTAATTACGCCACAAACGCCTTTGGCAATAATTGGACAATCTGATTCGTTTTTACTGGAACTGGAAGTAGATGAAAATGATATGGTTCGTGTGAGCACGGGACAAAAAGTATTAGTGACCATGGACAGTTATAAAGGACAGGTTTTTGATGCTGTCATCGATAAAATTTACCCGATAATGAATGAGCGTTCCCGTACTTTTAAAATTGAAGCACATTTTATAAAGCCACCAGAGAAACTCTACCCTAATCTTACTGCCGAAGCCAATATTATCATTCAGATGAAGCAAAATACCATAACGATTCCAAAATCATATTTAATTGAAGGCAACTATGTTTTAGTAAATAAAGACGAAAAACGCGAAGTAAAAACGGGTTTGAGTGATTATCTAAAAGTGGAAATACTATCCGGTTTAACCTCGGAAGAAACGATTTATAAACCCAAATAATGAACTTTAAACTCATTTTAAACATTGCACTGCATTTGCTTCGGGCGCGATTGAAGCAAACGATTGTAGCTGCTATTGGAGTAACGTTCAGTATTGCCATGTTTATTGCTTTGGTTAGTTTTATGAATGGGTTAAACGATTTACTGGATGGCTTAATGCTCAATAGAACGCCACATGTGTTGCTATATAACGAAATTAAACCTTCAGAAAATCAACCGGTATTTTTGTCTAAGGAGTTCAAGAAAAAAAACAATTTTGTTCGTTCGATAAAACCGAAAGATCGTGGAAAATCCATTTACAACAGTAAAACAATTTTGGCAGTTTTAAAACAAGATCCACGCGTTATTGATGTCGCACCAAAAGTGACTTCTCCTGTTTTTTTTAACTCGGGGACGATTGAAATCTCAGGAATAATCAATGGAATTGATGTTATCTCCGAAGATAAATTATTTAAAATCAGCGATTATATCATTGAAGGAAAAGTAGCTGATTTGCTTCAGAATAACAGTATTATTATCGGGAAAGGCTTGTCAGACAAAATGTTGTTGACCAAGGGTGATATTATCAAAATTACAACTTCTAAAGGAAACTTAGCTTCACTTAAAATTGTGGGTATTTCCGAAATTGGAATTGCTGAAATTGATAATGTGATGAGCTATACCTCTTTGGCGACAGCCCAAAAAATTCTGGGTGAACCTACAAATTACATCACGGATATTCAGTTGAATTTGTATGATATGACTACAGCGCCTGCTGTTGCAAAAGAGTTTCAGAGTTCCTTTAATCTGGATACGATCGATTATCAAACTGCAAATTCTCAGTTTGAAACCGGAAGCACGGTTCGAAGCATTATTTCGTATTCCGTTGGAGTAGTGTTGCTGATTGTTGCCGGTTTTGGAATTTATAATATTCTGAACATGATGATTTATGAAAAAATGGACAGTATTGCGATTTTGAAAGCAACCGGATTTTCCGGTAATGATGTGAAATGGATTTTTGTTTCGCTTTCCGTAATTATTGGACTTGCCGGAGGATTGTTTGGTTTGCTGTTTGGATATGTTTTTTCTTCAATTATTGATGTGATTCCATTTGAAACGTCTTCATTACCCACAGTGAAAACCTATCCTATTAATTACAATCCACTATATTATAGTATCGGGATTACTTTTGCATTGTTTACAACGACCATTGCCGGACTTTTTCCTGCTTTGAAAGCCAGTAAAGTAGATCCGGTAGAAATCATCAGAGGGAAATAAAGATGGAAAATAATACAGTTTTAGAGACAATTGGACTAAGTAAATATTTTTACGACCCTGTAAAATTTCAGGTATTGAAAGAAATTGAAATGCGTATTGATCACGGAGAGTTTGTTTCGATAGTTGGCAAATCAGGCTGTGGTAAATCGACTTTGTTGTATTTGCTTTCTACGATGGATACTGATTATGACGGTCAGATATTGATTCATAACGAACTTGTTACAGGAAAGACTGACAGAGAATTAGCATTGATCAGAAATGAAAAAATAGGTTTTGTGTTTCAGTTTCATTATTTACTGGCCGAATATAATGTGCTAAAAAATGTAATGCTTCCGGGGATGAAATTAGCGAAATATTCGGATAAAGAATTAGAGCATCGCGCCATGGAACATTTGAAAACACTAGACATGGAAGATCAAGCGCTGAAAATGCCCAATCAATTGAGCGGTGGACAAAAACAGCGTGTAGCAATTGCACGTGCTTTGATCAACGATCCATTGATTATAATGGGGGATGAGCCTACAGGAAATTTAGATAAGAGAAACAGTGATTTGGTTTTTGATATTTTTAATAAGTTGACTCAGGAGAAAAACCAGACTTTATTGGTGGTTACCCACGACACTGATTTTGCCCAAAAAACCAATAGAATTATTACTATGGAAGACGGAAAAATAATTTTATAAATTATGTCACTATAATTTCATGTTTGTAGAGCAATCCTTTTATTCCTTCTAAAGCAAAAATGGCTTTCTTTAATTTTGTTGTTTTGGGATCAATTGTATAATTGTAACTGGTTTTAAAATTCGTTTTGTTAGCAATTGCTTTTGTAAATTCAGAACGGTATAAATCGCAGTTTTCAAAAACGACTTCGGTCAAATCAGTACTCATAAAATCTACGGCAATGATACTGCAATCGCTGAATGAGGTTCCTTTCATCTTTAAAGTATAAAATTTGGAGAAATCCAAAACACAATCATTAAACGCAATTTCGAAAATCAACTTATCGCACATGGCAAAATTCACATCTTTGATTTCGCATCCATTGAAAGTTACTGTTCTAAAGGCTACATAATTTATTTTGGCGTCGCTAAAAGTACAATTATTGAAGATACAATCTATAAAAGTTACCGCTACAAAAACACACTTTGAGAAATTGCAATTGGTAAACGTACAGCACTCAAATTCCTTAAAGTTGACTTCTTCTTCCTTATACGTAATGTCTTTGTATTCTATATCTAGAAAATATTCTGCCATTTTAGGTTTTGAATTCAGTTTTATTGCTTTCTTTTCACCACAAAGAAACAAAATTCGAAATTGTTAAATTGAATAAATTAGTCTTATTATTTTAGAATATTAAACTCTTTCATGATCCGCTTTCCAGTGACGAATCGCTTTTTTAATTTCCTTTCCCGAAAGATTTTCATTCAGCGCTCTTTGAGTTAACGCTGAAAATTCATCATCAGAAGCAAAACGCAACGCAAATAACTGATCATCATTTAACTGATGTTCAAAATCTTCTAATCTTTTTCCGGTAAGAGAAAAATAACGGTACCTCAGTTCCAGATGAACCATTCTGTTTTGTAAAGTCAAAGCATAATGTTGGCGTAGCATGAAAGCGAGACAAAATAGCACTAGAAAGATAGCGCTAATAAATAGCCAGAGTAAAGAATCTTCTTTAGTACAACTAAAATAAATACTGAAGCCCAGAAATGTCATGATTATTGGATAATAAACAAAATGGTGTGGCGAATAAAACCGAATGTGATTTTTAAAAGATTGTGCTTTCATAAAATTAATTTAAAAATGGTTGCTCTAATACCTTAACGTATAAACAACTAGAGACGCTCTATTTTTGGAGCGAAATAATGTAAATCATTATCCTTACTTTATGGCTGCAATAACGCATATTTTAAGATAAGTTCAACAATTTTATTAGAATATCACAGCAATCGGAAAATTTTAATTGTGATCAAAACTTGTATATAGCTGTGTAAAAATGATAATATACGCAAAATAGGACAAATTGAAGTGTGTCGAAATTTTCATTGTGGTAAAGAAATTGATAAACAAGCACCATTTTTGGAAAAAGGCAAAGTATATTTTTTTGAACTCAGTAGCTTTATATTTTAATTAATTATAATATTTTTACCTATTTATAATAGTACGGCGACTGATTTTCCTAAACAAGGATGATTATTTCTATTATTTAATTATTGCTTCTTCAAAAACAACCAGAATACAAATGATCAAGCGGCTATTAATTAAAACACTATTGCGAACCCTAAAACTAATAGATTCAAACAAACAATTGTTTTTGGTAAAAAAGGTGATGGGTTTGTCCTGACTTTCTGATTACCTTTGCATCATGTCAAAAAATTTTCGTCCAAACCCTAATTCGTTCAAAAATACTTTTTGCGTATTTGATGAAGTTGGTATAGCCGCTATAAATGGTCTAAAAGTTCAGTATGACAGCAAATCGGGAAGTAAATATTATTACACTACGACAGGAATGTATCGATTGTCAAATCACTGGGGACGATTGGCTAATAGCAAATGGCGTTTAGAACCATTAGAACCAGAAACGATATCTAAAATTAAATTAGGCTATGCTTCTTGGGATCATTTTTATCCGGATAATGCTTTAGAAGAACTATATTATTTAGAAGCAAATTATCTAAAGAAAACGGTCAATTATCAACATAAAAATAATCCGCAGTATGATAAAAAAGCGATCTTAAGAACCAGTTTTGAAACAACAAAACGGATCAAGCAAATCCGAAATTTATTCAACCTTACTTCGTGGGCGAAGTATTTTGATTGTGATGATATTGATCTTCTGAGAGAAAAAATTATCAATCAACTAATTTTTACCCACAAAACCTTAGAGGAAATAAAAAAAGAATACATTTAATATTGCGCTAAAAATAATTTAAAAGATTATTATTTGCAGTTGATAACAAGATTTTTTATTTTCAATCATCCGAAGAAATTAGTAATAAATCATTGACTGTTATTGGTTTAGATAAATATCCCAAGATATTTTCATGTGATTTTGATTTGTTTTTGTCTTCAACGGCAATAGAAGAGCTCACGATGTAAACAATAATTTGTTTGTTAAACTTACATTTTAGTAAATCCATTTGTTCCATAAATTCCCAGCCGTCCATTATTGGCATATTTATATCTAAAAGAATGATGTCCGGCAGTATTTCATCGTTTTCTACAGCGAGATACAAATGATCTATTGCTTCTTTTCCGTTTTTGAAAGAGGAAACGGCAGAAAACTTTTCAGATCTTTGAATTATTTTATTTACAATAATTTGATATATTGTATCATCGTCGACTATCCAGATGTCTTTTTTTGTCATTGAATATAGATTTTAAATGTTGTTCCAATATTGGGTTCGCTTTCCACGGTTATATTTCCTCCCATAGCATCAATTTGATTTTTAGTGATAAATAATCCAATTCCTTTTGAATCAGAATTTGTAGAGAACGTTTTGTACATACCAAAAATTTTATCGGCATTTTTAACTAGGTCGATACCAATACCATTATCGGTAATTTGGAGGACTTTCATGTCGTTTTCTATTATCCAATCAATATTGATAATTGGATTTCGAGAAGAATGGCGATATCTAATCGAATTTGAAATAATATTATACAATATACTTTCCAGATATGCGGGGTTGTAATCAATCATGGTTTGATCCGAAATGGTACTTATTATTGTCACTTTATGAGAAATAATTTGTTCCGAAAGGACATTTTTTATTGTCTGAATGTATTGCTTTAAATTCAAAGACTCTGAAACTAACCCAATATTTGTTCGTATGTTTATGACTTCATTTAGGTGGAGCATGGTTTCATTAAGAGAACAGGACACTTTTTGTAATAATTTCATCATTTCATCTCTTTCTTCCTCTGATTCCGAAGAAACAATTAGACCTATTATAGAGGCAATATTACTGGTATGTGACCGTAAATTATGAGAAACAATATACGAAAAATTCAACAGCCTTTTATTTTGTTCAATTACTAAATTAAGAGAAGAATTTAGCTCTTTTTCTGCTTCTTTTGTTTTGGTAATGTCAATCATTATACCGCGTAAATTAGCCACTTTTCCATTTTCAAAAACGATATTTACAATATCTCTCAGCCAGACAATTGAACCATTTTTAGCAATCATCCGATATTCAAAATCATGATCTAAATGTTCTTGTGTATTTAAATTGCAATAATTTATCGTCCATTCACGATCTTCTGGAAAGATGTGGTCCGCCCAAAAAGTCGAGCTGGAGAGCCATTCTTCAGAAGTGTATCCTAATATGTTTTCTACTTTTTGGCTAATGAAATTGAAGGAAAACGTTTGGGCATCGCATTCCCAAACAATTCCATCAATAGTATTTATCAACGATTCTACTTTTTGCTGTGAATTAAAAATTGTTTTTTCATACGTTTTTTGATCTGTAATGTCTTCGGTGGAAACAATGATCCGCCCTAATGTTTTTTCATATCCGCGTATTACATTCCATCGTAAATTTACATCACGGTATTCTCCATCTTTATTTTTAATTATTGTATCAAGAATAAGTTGTTTATTTCCCTGAGTTATGGCTATCATTTGGTTTGTAAAAGCAGTAACAGCATCTTTATCGCTAATTTGCGAAAGTCTGGAAATCAATTCATTTTTTGTTTCAACTTTATAGAGCTTCAAGCACATTGTATTCACATCAATAATTTTTAATAATGGAATACATTTGTGAACCACTTCGGGATTCATTTGTAAATAAAGAGCAACAGTTTCAGCACTTTCATCAATAAGATTTAATGTTTCAAGGTATTTTTTAATTTCAGAAAAATCTTTTTCCAATAACGGAATAGGAGAATCTTCAAACAGGCTTTTAAATCGTGTTTCACTTTTTCTAACCAATTGCTGCGCTTCTTTTTTAACTGAAATATTTTCAACAATAGCAATATTCGTTGTCACTTTTTTATTTTTTTTAAAAAGTGGCGACACCGTAAGATTGACCCAAACCACAGAACCTGATTTGGCGATATAACGTATTTCCATAGAATACGCTGAAATTGTACCATTACGGAGTTTTTCAAAATTCAATATGCTTTGTTCATAATCATCTGGATGTGTTAGTGACAGGAAATTTAGTTGCTTAATTTCTTGTTCAGAGTACTCTAATAACTGACAAAATTGATCGTTAATTTCAATAAAATTACCAGAAAACGAATCAATATGTGCCATGCCTACGGCTGCCTGATCAAAAATAGCTTCAAATTTTACTTCAGAATTTAGTAATTTTGTCGCCTGAATATTCACTAGTGATTGCAATTGCTTTGGTATTTTTAAAAGCATGAATATTAGAATACCAAAAATTGCAGCAAGAACAACTCCAATTATTCCAGGAATTAAAATTTGTGAATACAAGTAATTTTGGCGTTTAGATATGAGGTATAATTTCCAATCTCCATCTGGAATTGATGTTGAAATTGTATAATTTTTTGAAAAATTATTTTTAATTGGCAAGTAGAAAACTTCTTTTTGTTCAGCACTATTAAACTTGGAAAATTGGAAGTAATATTTAGAATCATCTATATCTTTTACACCTGAAGCTTCTAAAAAAGTTTCTAATTTGATGATCACAGCAGAAAATCCCCAAAATTTATTGTTTTGAAAAACAGGAAATCGCCCCACAATTCCCATACCGCCTTGTTTTAATTTCAAAGGCCCGGCAAAATACAATTTTTGGGTTATTATAGATTTTAAGGCTTCTTTTTTTTGATTTGGTGCTGTTAAAACATTTAAATTCAGTGCAGCTTCATTCCCTTTTAAAGGATAAATATACTTAATTATTCCCTTAGGAACCAGCTGAACCGTGCTAATGTTGGTGTTTGTTTCTACTAGCTTTTTACCTACATAATCAAAATTTACGGGAATTCCTTCGTCATTAATCGTGAGAGCCAATGTCAAAGTGGAGGTGTAGCAGTTTTTAAGGGACTGTTCAATATTTTGATGAACAACCTGCAAAATATTATTCATCTCGCGTTGCTCTCCTTCTTTAATCAATTTATATTGTTGCCAAACAATAAAACCCGCAAGATAACTCAAGAAGAGAAACGTGATAAATCCAGTTGTTTTTGGCCTTATTAGAAACCATTTGATGAATTCAGGCTGTTTTTTTTTTAACTTCATATACTGCGTCAGTAGGTTTCGGGCTAAGTTTTATTAAAAAATTAAATATATAAAAAAAAATGCAAATGCATCTTTTTTTTAATTGCCAAGCGCACTTTTAATTTTTGATACTTTTCCGCATAAAATAGGTTCACAGCTTATCTATAATCAGGAATTTATATAATTCCATGCGTAAAGGAGCACAATGAGCGCTAGGTTCCTAGACAAATATAAAGAATGTAAATCCAAAAAGCTGAATTGCAAGCAATACTAAAAAAACTATCAAAGCAAAATAAATTTAGTTTCAATAATTAAGCCGAACTTTGCCAAAGTAATTAAAACAAAGGATTTGATTGATTAAAATTCAAGTAAATAATATGAGTAGAAATAACGATCGAAATATCAAAAAACATAATGATAAGTTACATAAAGCACAAGACAAAGTCAAACAAGCTGAAATGTTACGCAAGGAAAAATTAAAACAAATCACTAAAAAGTTTAACGAAGTGAAAGCTTCAGAAAAATAAAGTAACAGTCAGAAAATGGATAAAAATAAATTTAATGATGTGAAAAGTGGCGTTCAAGAAATAATTGATTTTATTGCTGAAAAGAATGCTAAAGAAGCCAGTAATAAATTGGTAGACGTGAGTGCCGAATTAGATGAATTACTAGATTTTGCAGAAGAAGACGAAGATTTAATGGAAATAAGCCGTTATCAAGTCTTGTTGAATCAGTTACATCAAAGAATAGTGGGGCTTAACGGACAAGCAATGGGGTCAGTTTAACTATTTTTCATAACAAAATGATTTATAACAAATGTTATTGCGGTTCCAATAAAAACTTCCAAAATTGTTGCGAGCCAATTATCAAAGGTATTCAAAAAGCGCTTACAGCTGTATCCTTGATGCGTTCACGATATTCGGCTTATGTAGCGCATCAAGCGGATTATCTGTTAGCAACCACCCATATTTCAGAAAGAAAACAATATTCTAAAGCTGAAATCCTTCTTTGGGCAACCAGCAATCAATGGCTACAATTAGAGATTATAAAATATACAGAAATTACCGTTGAATTCAAGGCGCACTTCTTAGACAGCAACCTTCAAAAACAAATTCATCACGAACTTTCTACTTTCAAATTTGAAAATGAAAGTTGGTTTTACGTAAACGGACAATTTTTCAATTAATTTCTATTTTGTAAGAAAAAAATTAAAAAACAGTGTTGTAGTGTTTTTAACTAAAAATTAATAAACGTTTGTATTCAGTACATTTTTATTGATGTAATTTTATTGTCTATGAAAAATGATAATAAAAAAGGATTTTATTTCAAGCAATACGAAGCGCCTTTTCAGACTCCGTTTGATAAACTCTTTGGTATTTTCAAGGAATTAATCACACATACTTCGGGAGATTTTGATGAAGCAATCGACTGGCTGCGGGAATTAGACAAAGAATATAAACTCACCGATGAACAATATTCTATCGATGATTTTATCGAAGACTTAAAGAAAAAAGGGTACATCCGTGACGAACTCAAAGAAGATGGAACTTCAGGAATTGGTATTACTGCAAAAACAGAACGTGCAATCCGACAACAAGCCCTAGACAACATTTTTGGTAACTTAAAAAAATCAGGCAGCGGGAATCACAAATCTAAACATTCCGGGAACGGCGACGAACATACCGGAGAATTCAGGGAATTTCATTTTGGTGACGGCCTTGAAAGAATCTCTCTAACTGAAAGTTTGCGTAATGCTCAAATCAATAATGGAGTAGCTGATTTTATGTTGACTGAAAATGATCTAGTTGTCGAAGAAACGCAGTATAAATCACAAATGAGTACCGTTTTGATGATTGATATAAGCCACAGTATGATCTTGTATGGCGAAGATAGAATCACGCCTGCCAAGAAAGTTGCTATGGCTCTTGCTGAATTGATCACAACCCGCTATCCTAAAGATACTTTAGATATTTTGGTTTTTGGAAATGATGCTTGGACAATTGCAATTCGGGATTTACCCTATTTAAAAGTAGGACCGTACCACACCAATACCGTCGCCGGTTTACAATTAGCGATGGATATTTTGAGACGAAAACGAAATACCAACAAACAAATTTTCATGATTACCGATGGAAAACCAAGTTGCGTGCGCGAAAAAGATGGTTCCTATTATATGAATAGTAACGGTCTCGACGAATATATTGTAGATAAATGTTACAATCAAGCGCAACAAGCACGAAAATTGCACATTCCAATCACCACTTTTATGATTGCCAATGATCCATATTTGCAAAAATTCGTGAACAAATTTACCGAATCAAATCAAGGAAAAGCGTTCTACACTGGATTGAAAGGTTTGGGTGAAATGATATTTGAAGATTATGAAACTAATCGAAAAAAGAGAATAAAATAGTTTTTGGGCGTTACCACAAGGGTCGGGCTATCCGCTATATCTTTTGTTTCGCTATCGCTTCACAAAAGGATGTCGCTTCTATCCCTAACGCAAACCCTGCTAATATACCATTTACAATTTCAATAATAATTTCAATAAAAAATAAATGAATACTATAAAAACACTAGGCGAATTAAAAAAGTCAGGATATAAAAGCAAAAATATTAAAGATGAATTGCGATCCAACTTAAGAGAAAAAATAAAGTCAGGAAAACCAACTTTTGAAGGAGTATACGGCTTTGAAAACACGGTAATTCCAGAACTAGAACGCGCAATTTTATCGCGTCATAATATTAATTTGTTAGGTCTTCGTGGTCAAGCCAAAACTAGATTGGCGCGTAAAATGATCGAATTGTTAGATGAATACATTCCGTTTGTAACGGGTTCAGAGATTAATGATGATCCTTTGCAACCCATTTCACGATTTGCTAAGGACATTATCGAAACTAAAGGCGACGAAACTCCAATTTCGTGGTTGCACAGAAGCGATCGTTTCTTCGAAAAATTAGCTACGCCAGATGTAACCGTCGCTGATTTAATTGGTGATGTAGATCCCATAAAAGCAGCCAATTTAAAACTATCTTATGCGGATGATCGTGTTATTCATTTTGGTATGATTCCAAGAGCAAATCGTTGTATTTTTGTAATCAATGAATTACCTGATTTACAAGCTAGAATTCAAGTTGCGTTATTTAATATTTTACAGGAAGGTGATATTCAAATTCGTGGTTTCAAGTTGCGTATGCCACTAGATTTACAATTTGTTTTTACAGCTAATCCAGAGGATTATACCAATCGTGGAAGTATTGTAACACCATTGAAAGATAGAATTGGATCCCAAATCTTGACACATTACCCGGAAACCATTAAAATTGCCAGAACAATTACAGAACAAGAAGCAAAACTGGATGCAACACAAAATGATATGGTATATGTCCCTTCATTAGCACGGGATTTATTAGAACAAATCAGTTTTGAAGCGAGAGAAAGTGAGTATATTGACAACAAAAGTGGTGTTAGTGCCAGATTGAGTATCACCGCTTTCGAGAATTTATTAAGTACAGCAGAAAGAAGAGCTTTGAAATCAGGTGCTGAAAAAACAACTTTACGCTTATCTGACTTTATGGGAATTATACCTGCCATAACCGGAAAAGTAGAATTAGTTTACGAAGGAGAGCAGGAGGGAGCCGCCGCTGTAGCACAACATTTATTAGGAGATGCAATACATACGTTCTTCCCAGCATATTTTCCAAAAATTGAAAAACTAGAAAAAGAAGGAACTAAAAATGCCTATACGGATATCATTGAATGGTTTTTTGCCGAGAGCGGTTTTGAATTATTAGACGATTGTTCTGATGAAGAGTATGAAAGAATACTAGGAAGTATTGTTCCGCTTGAAATTTTAATTAAAAAATACCAACCGCAATTAGAAAAAGAAGATAAATTTTTCATGAAAGAATTTATTCTTTGGGCACTAGTAGAATACAAAAAACTAAGTAAAGATCGCTTTTCTGAAGGTTACCAGTTCAAGGATATTTACGGTAGCTTTATTAGTAAATTATAAAAGAATATTTTTTTTATCATATCAGTCATTTAAGAAATTACTCGTTTGTAGTTTCTTAAATGACTTTTTTTTTAATATAACCAGTTATTTACTATTGATTTACAATATCTAAAAAGTACATCAAGAAAGATCCTTTGATATAAAATAATTTGATTGAGAGTCTTAAATTCAAACATTTAAACTGTGTTTTTCTCACTAATGCTGTTAATTTCTCATTTAATTTTTTATTTATTTCAGAATCAGTATTTAACATATTTTATTAGTCTACCTTGGTACGTTAACCGTCTATTCGGTCAATTTAAAAGTAATGGAAAATAGCTTTGAAGAAATAATATCCTCTTATATTGAAAATAAAGTGGGTATATCTGAACATTTTTTAAGTGCTGATTTAGCCACTAATCTAAAACAAAATCTGATTGGTTTGAACCAAAAAAGTTTATTGATTGAAGCTGGAATTGGCAATGCAGAGAAGCTTTCGTATGATGGCGCAATACGAAGCGATTCAATTTATTGGCTGGATAAAAAACACAATAATGTCTTCGAAAATGAATTTTTTACCCAAATAGAAGCTTTTATTATTTATCTAAACCAAAGTTGTTACGCTGGAATCACGGGTTATGAATTTCATTATTCACTATATGAATCTGGTGACTTTTATTTAAAGCATTTAGATCAATTCAAAAATAATCCCAGCCGAAAATATTCAATGATTAGCTACTTGAATAGTAACTGGCAAGAAAGCGATGGCGGCGAATTACTAGTTCATCAAGTAAACAGCAGTCAGAAAATTGCACCTACTCAGGGTAAAACTATTTTTTTTAAAAGTGATGAATTAGTTCATGAGGTTTTAGTGACTCATAACACAAGAATGAGTATTACAGGCTGGCTGAAGAGTGATTGATGTAGTAACTCAATTGCCTTGTATTCGTTTCACTATTTTTTGAAGCAGTCGCTTTCCATCTTTTTTACTTTTTGAGACTTCAACTGCTTTCAATTTTGTGTTATTTGCCATAAATTGATAACTGAAAGCAAATTGCGGATTCTTTGGGCTGTCATTTAACAATCCAAAGCGCAAATCATTGAAATATAGAGTTTTATATTTTTGAGAAATGATGTACCAACCTTCACTGGCTTTTTTTAGTTTCTCAAAATCAGAATTGCCAATTAATTGTGATTCTAAAGTTTTATTTTTGCTGTAAGCAGTGAACGAAATAGGTTGTGTGTCAAAAAGAGAGTAGTCGCTCAACAAATAATTTTCAGTCGTGGCTACGTTAGCATTCCATAAAATAATATTAAAAGCGGTTGGTTTTACTATAATTTCTGAATACTGTATTCTTTGGTTTACCAATGCTTTTTCAAATTGGTTCAACGCATACAATTTTATAAAACAAGACAAAAGCAAATAAGAACTGCTGATCCATAATCCTCTAATTATGTATCTTTTACGAAGCACGATATTTTTTGTTTTCCAGACCATTATTAGAGATATGATGAGCGGAATTGTGTACAGCGGATCAATAACAAAAATGGTTTTAAGTGCAAATCGATGCTCTAAAGGCCATAAAATTTGTGTTCCCCATGACGTAAATAGATCTAATAGCACATGCGTAAACAAACACCAAAAAGACATTACAGTTGCCGGAAAAAATTTGATTTTATCTCTTTCTATTTTTGAAATAATCCAACCTAAAACAGGCGATAAAAATAGAAATAGGAAGAAGGAATGGCTTATGCCACGATGAATTAGAACTGCATCAACAGGATTTAAGAACAGTCCTATGACAACATCTAAATCTGGAATAGTGCCTAAAACAGCACCATAAAAAATTGTTTTATTCCTGATTTTTTTGCCTGAGCATACTTCGGCAACCGCAATTCCTAAAGCAATTTGAGTAAAAGAATCCATCTTACAAAAGTAGTAGAAATCAAAGTAAAACAGGAAAACACTACTACAAATATTTGTTTTGACCACTATTTTATTTTTAATGAGTCAACAAAATAATCTGGTTTTTGCTAGCATTTAACAACTTAAAATTTGAACAATATTTAGTTTTAGTTCGGAGATAAGCAATAAAAATAAAACAATGTTGCATTTTTTTTACCATATAAGTCATATAAGTTTAAGTTTAGATTGTGTTAGCCTTATGTAACTATCACAATCATAAGGTCATTTAAGGTTTAATTCTTACATGACTTATGTGTTAAATATTATTTCACTCCTTTTTTAGTAGGACATTAAATAGGTCCAACTACTTATATTTTTAAAATGAATAAAAAGAGTCTTAAGATTGACAATAAATAGTAATTTTGCCACTTAAAAATTTGCTATGCTCTTTCTGATTTTAAGTATTATTTGTAGTGTTACTGTAGGGGTGTTGTTTAAAATTTCACGCAGTTATGCCGTTAGTTCTATTCAAATTGTTGCTTGGAATTATGTATTTGCGCTTGTTTTTTGTTATTTTTTCTTCAGTCCTGATCTAACTAATTTAGGATCTGTAGCGCCATGGGTAATTTATGTACCAATTGGAATTTTGTTGCCTTCTATTTTTCTTTTTTTGGCAGCATCAATAAAACAGGTGGGGATTGTAAAAACAGATGCGGCCCAGAGACTTTCTCTTTTTATTCCAGTTTTAGCTGCATGGTTATTTTTTAAAGAAGATTTTAATGTATTGAAAATTTCAGCATTAGTCGTAGGATTTCCAGCGTTAGTACTTATTCTTGCAAAACCAGCTCAAAAAACAGAAAACAAATGGATTTATCCTACGGTAGTATTGCTTGGTTTTGGAATTATAGATATTTTGTTTAAACAAATTGCACTATACACTAGTTTGCCGTACACTACTTCATTATTTGTAGTTTTTGGAATTGCTTTAAGTATTATGGTCGGGGCGATGGTATATGATGTGATTGTAAATAAAGTGGCATTGAGTTTTAAGAATATTCTTTTTGGTAGTCTGGTGGGTGTATTTAACTTTGGAAATATTCTTTTTTATCTCAAAGCACATAAAGCTTTTTCTGAAAATCCATCAACAGTATTTGCAGGCATGAACATGGGGGTAATTTTAGTAGGTAGTCTTGTTGGTGTTTTTATTTTTAAAGAAAAACTAACAAAATTAAATTTAATAGGTTTATTTATGGCTCTTATTGCGATTGTATTAATTGTGTTGTCACAAATCCTTTAGAGTAGAGTATTCCGTATGTTGTAATTCAAATTTATTTTTAACGAAAGAGAAACATTCTTCTCTTATTTTGTCATTATACTATCTCCTTTTATTAAAGAAAACCGGAGCTATTTCATGTCTTGGCGCTGGTTTATCATACTTTTAAAACTGTACCGTAAACCGGAATAATATAATTTCCATTCAAAAAAGCAATCGGATCAATTTGACTTTGCAGAATAACACCGCTCAATGACGATTCAAGCAAAAGTTGGGCTGCTTGTACGAGCGGTGCTGCTGTAGTAATTTGAATTGCTCGTAACCGATGTTTTCCTACCATTTGTGGAATAATTCGCTTGGAAATTTCTCGTCTTTGCAAAATTCCAGCTGCATCTTCACCTTCTACGGCTGCGTACAAAATAATTTGGTCGTCTTCAACATGTGGAATACTCGCTTCCATTTCTTTTTGCAGACTCTCAATTGCATTAACTGTATTTGCTGTATTATTAATTTGTTTTTGTACCCACTCATAATGACCGGGATGACGTAATGTTTTATAATCAAGTGAACGTACTTTTCCTGCTAAAGCATCCGGTAAATCAGCAGCACCTCCTGAAGTCAGGTCTTCTTCATACATGATTCCATCAATAATGATGGATGCTCTTTCCGATAATGATGGCAGTTTTATTTTTTTGTAATTCCTTAGTACTATGGTGTTTTTAACATATTCGGTAGCCACACCAATAGGACTCCATGTAAAACCGTAATAATGTGGGGCAACAGCATGCTTGGTTAGCGCTCCTACTTTTAATTCAAGTTTATCCACTTGCTTCACTTCAAAGTCCAAACAAAATTGTTGAAAAAGACCATTAGCGAGCAAATCAATATATCCGGGCGCTAAACCTGTTTGAAGAATAAAACCCGTTTTGGCTTCTTTTGCCAAAGCTATAATCTCTTCGGTTTCTGTTACATATTCCGTAAGATTTGCATAATGTAAATTAAAATCTTTGGCAAACTGCGCAATCCTCGGCGCCTGATCACCCGGCAGACAATCCAGAATAATATCGCCTTGACGTAAAATAATTTTCATATCCTCCGTAATGCCTTTTTCAGCAAGATGAAAATCTTGAATTGATAATGACTTTGTTGTTCCTTCATGAATCCAACTTGCTACTTTTTTTGCTTTTGATTGGGATCTATCGCCAATAAAAAGAGTAGGAGTAATCATACTCCATTCCATTAGTAATAAACCAACAGCTTCTGCAATTCCGCCGGCTCCAGCTATAATAATAGTGTGATGCTTTTTCATATTTTAAAGATAATACTTTTATCAGTTAAAAATTTGAGTAGAGGTATAATTATATTTTTGTAAAACGGAGATTCTCTGCCAAAGATTTTCAGAGATTTTCAACCAATTGATCGTGCAAAATTTTAGTGTTTGAAGGAAAATAAAATCGAGCAAGAATGCCCCTTTTGCACCATATTAAATGAATGTACTTACACACTATATATAGAGTACTATCAGAAGCTATCATCAACAATTACTAGTCATGTAACCAAATTATAAAGTTGAAATAGTAGTCACTGCATTAGGAAGTCTTTACATTTTTTATACAAAACAGCACTATAATTGCAACTTAAAGACTGTTGATGATTATAAATGAACGCTTCTTTTATGTAAAATATAGCTTTAGGTTTTTGTGGTATAAAAATCCAGAACATACCAAAAATTATGTGCCGTAAGGTTACAAAGATATTATTTTTGGGGTTGCGGTTTTGCTACCATTAAACCTGCCATCATCAATACTGCAGTCAAAATAATTACTTGAATAATCAATGATTTATTAACAATCGAGATCTGATGGATCACAGGAATTGACAAAAAAAGTAGTATTGTAATCAATCCTCTTGGAGCCACAAAAAGTAAAGGCTGCATAGGTAATCGAGATAATTTTAGCTGTATTATTCTAAAGATAAAAATAAGAGATACAATTACAAAAGCCCAAGGCAGTGTTTTTAAATCGATAATTTCTGCTGTTTCAATTAGAAAGCCAAAAAGTAGAAAAAACAAGGCTCGTACTAGAAAAGCGGCTTCTATAGTCAGCTCTTTGAATTTTTGAACTTCTGTATTTAATTCGTCTGGTTTGAACTTTTGAATCCATTTAAATTGTTTCAGTTCGTCAAGATTACCAATAAACAATCCAAAAATTAAAATAAAAATAAGACCGGGAAGATGGTATATTTTTGAAACTTCATAAATCAATACAATAAGCAAAATGATTGGAACAAATTTCACGTGGTGTTCAATTTTATTAAGTAAAAAAGCCAATCCGATGGTCGCCGCAAACGAAATTGCAAAAATTATTACCAACTGAAAACCGAAATTGACAAAAGAATTAAAATTTATAACTTCGTTTAAGACAATAAAATTAAAAAGTATAACACCCAAAATATCAGATAAGCTACTTTCATAAATAACAAACTCTTTTGATGAAGCGGCAAGATTCGTCACGCTGGGAATTGCTACGGCACTGCTTATAATACAAAACGGAATTGCATTTGCTAAACTATCCTTAAAACCATAATTACCATAATAGTTGAACAAAAAGGCAAGTATAATTGCCAGTGTAATCATTGGGACAAGGGCACCAAGAAAAGATTTTTTAACAATTCCTATTTTAGATTTATTGAGTTCAACCTCCAGAGAACCTTCTAACACAATCAGAATTAGACCAATGGTTCCTAAAGCAGGTAAGATTGCAGTAAAATTGGGAGCATGAAAATCAAAAAAAGTAATCACCTGTCTTGCAATCCAACCCAAAAATAATAAAAGAATTACGGATGGAATTTTTGTTACAGAAGAGGTCAAATCAAATAAGTAAGCAATGAGTAATAAAACACATAATGCTATTATTATAGTTACAGTCATTTTTTATTTGTATTCTTTTTAAGGTTTTGTTACTGTAATAGAGTCCATATTTAGTAGTAGATTTTCAATCATAAAACACAAAAATTTATAATTGTCATTTAAGCAACAAAAAAATTCAGCATCAGTATTTTAGAAAACAACAAGAAATAGAACAGAAACATGGGTAAATGTAACTGGATTTTAAAGAAATATAATTTTTTTTTTAGAAAAATTACACTTTCAAGTTGTTCAATATTTTTGTCGTAGTGCCCACAGCGTAAGATAATCAGCATCGGCTAAAATTTAATGTTGAATTTTAATTAAGCTTTTAATCTCTTTATCAAAGATTATCCTAGTTTGATAAGTCACTTTTTTATCTAATTCTAAAAATATTGTGATCCCTTGTTGGCTGTGGCAAAAACATTTTTTAATAATTGAGACATCATATATTTCTAACTGCTTACTTTCAAAACAGAATTTTTTTAGTGTCAGTTTAGTAACACTTCATTTTTATTTAAACTAAACGTCAAACGGATCTTTACTAAGATACTTATTTATCGTTTATGGTGTTAAATTATACCTCTTGTTACCTAACTATTCTGTTAAAAAAATTAAATATTGGTCAAAAATTTCTTTTAAAGACAAATTAATAAAAACAAACATATTAGCCGTATAATATATCCATTAACAATTCATTAACAATATCGTGTTTATTTGATGGTATTGAAAACTAGGGGTATTTCTCTTATTTTGACTCCTATAAGCAAAGGGAAATATTTATGTTGAATATAAGTCAGAAGGAAAAAAAATGTGTGCGATATCTTGCTAATGAAATGTCAAAAGCAGAGCGATCTGTATTTGAAATCGAATTGTCTTTAGACGATAATTTACTTGCTATTTTTGAAAATTTTCAAACCATTTGGATCAGTTATCCCAATAATGAATTACCAAAGCAAACTATTTCTTTTGAAAGAATTCTTGCTAGATCCAGCAAATCAGAGAGAGTTACATCTGTAAAAGTTTCCATAAAAAGAAAGGCAATTCTTTCTATAGCATTCCTAGTAGTTTTTTGTTTAGGTTTCTATTTCATTGGAAACACACAATCTGAATACACCAATCATAAAATTGCACCAAAAGGACAGCGACTTACTTTCATTTTACCGGATAGTAGTACTGTTACTTTAAATGCGGGCAGTGAAGTCAAATATTCCAGTGATTTTGGAAAACAAAGAAGTATTTGGTTGAAAGGAGAAGCTTTTTTTAAAGTTACGAAAAATATCAATTCTCCTTTTATTGTCCGGACTAACGATTTTAAAATAAAAGTTTTAGGAACAGAATTTAATGTTAATAGCAACACTATTAATCAAACGATCTCCTTAACAAAAGGAAAGGTAAATGTAGTACTCAAGGAGAGTAAGGATGAAATTAACCTTTTGCCAAATGAAGAATTAGTGTGGAATTCTAAAACCAAATTAGTGATCAAAAGAAATTTTGATGTGAATAAGGTTTCTGCTTGGAAAGACAATATTCTCCTTTTAGATAATGAGAAATTTGAAGATGCACTTCCAAAAATTAATCAATTCTATGGAGTTAATTTTATTATTAAGGATTCTGCCATTGCTAATCAGCATATAAAAGGTGCTTTTAAAAGTCAGACAATAGATGAATTTATAACTTCTTTAGAGTTTATTTCAGATGTCAGGATAACAAAAATCACACAAAATAACATCGAAATAAGCAAGTATCATGAAAATTAATCTAACAAAAATGGGCAATAGCGATTGCTTTTCAGATGATTATTTATTTCAGCAAATTAGAAATGGTCAATACGAGGCAATGGAACTTTTCTTTAATAGGTATTATACGCCTTTGTGTCGTTTTGGAATGAGTTATGAATCGAACTCTTGTCTTGTCGAAGAAAAAGTGGCTGATATCTTTATTCAGTTGTGGACCAATAGAAATATTCTTGATAAAATTAAAAACCCTAAATCTTATATCTATGTAATAGTGAAAAACAGTTTAAAAACAGCACGCAAATCAGAACAGTTTTACCAGCAAATTGATGAAACTAAACCTATAAATTCTATGTTTTCGCCAAGTCGAGAACAAGAAATTATTGAAAATGAACAAAAAGAAATGAAAACCAGTTTGATACGTGAAATATTAGATATCATTCCTAAAAAATCACGTCAGGCTTTTGAACTCAGTAGAATTGACGGATTAAAATACAAAGAAATTGCTGAAATTTTAAATGTCACACCTAAAACGGTTGAAAATCATATCGCTATTGCACTCAAATATATTAGCAGAGCAATGGAATCCTACAAAAAAAGAGGGTTTCTTAACTCCATCTGATAATCGTAGAAAAATCAACTTTTTTAAATCAGCTTTAGTTTTTTAAAACCACCAATAAATAATCACAGATAAAATGAAACAAAAAATGATGTTAACCGTATCCTTATTGCTGCTGTTTGGTAATGGGATATCGTATTCGAATCCTTCAACAATAACTACTGTAGAAGAAAAAGTAATTAAAAGTGAAAAGATAAATTTAAACCTAAAAGACGTTTCCATTAAGCAAACCTTTACGCTTATAGAACGACAAATAAACAGCAAATTTATCTATAGGTCAGACCAAAATTTTCTTCAAAAGAAAATTTCTATTACTATAAATAACCAAGATTTAAGTCAAGTTTTAGCTGTTTTGAAAACTAAAGTGAGTCTTGATTTTAAGATTACTAAAAATGGAGTTTTAGTAAAAGAACTGATTGGGGTTACTACAAATAGCAGTGTTAAAAAGGATCAACAGAACCGGAAAATAACGGGTGTAGTATTAGATGAATCTAATTTGCCTATTCCAGGGGCTTCTGTTTTTGTAGCAGGAACCACGATAGCAACAACGACTAATTTTGATGGAAAATTTACGATTAATGTTCCTGAAAATACAATGGTTTTATCAGTGAGTTACATCGGATTTGAGACTAAAATAATCAACATTGAAAACCAGACTGAAATTAAAGTAATGCTTTCTGAATCCGCTTCTCAATTAGACGAAGTTGTAGTTATGGGTTATGGAACAGAACAAAGACGAAATGTTACCGGTTCTGTATCGTCGGTAAAAATGAAGGAGATTGTATCACAACCTAAAGCAAATGTGACCGAAATGCTGGAAGGTCGTTTGCCAGGGGTTCAAATCATGAGTGATAACAGCCCGGGAGGAGGATCTTCAATTCGTGTACGCGGTTTTAGTACAATTAACAACAATGATCCGTTAGTGATTATTGATGGAGTTCCTGCGTCGAATGGTTTAAATGGCATCAATCCATCCGATATAGAAACCCTTCAAGTGTTAAAGGATGCTGCTTCGTCTTCAATTTATGGTTCCCGAGCCGCAAATGGTGTTGTTGTTATAACTACTAAAAAAGGAGGCAAAAGTGGTAAAACGGAAGTGCAATTTGATGGGTATTCCGGTGTTCAATCAGCTTTTAATTTACCTACAATGTTGAATGCACAGCAATATGGAGATTTACTTTGGCAAGCCACTAAGAATGACGGTAAAGTTCCATCGAGTGGTATTTATGGCAATAATCCCAATTCCCCAACAATTCCCGCATTTCTTAATGCTGCCAATACAATTCCTAGTGGTAATGTAAAATGGATTGATGAAATTATGCGACCTGCAGCGGTTCATTCTTATAATTTGTCCTTGTCAAAAGGAGATGAAAAAAGTCAACATGCTTTTACACTTGGCTATTTTAATCAGGAAGGAATTATAAAACACACTGGATTTGAGCGTTATTCGGCACGATTTAATTCTAGTTACAAGATAAAAGATTTTCTGACTTTTGGCGAAAACTTTACGGCTTCTTATTCGGAGCAAGTTGCAACTGGAACTAATAGCTCTCTGGGAAGTATTGTTTACAATGCCCTACAATTTCCTTCGATTGTTCCGGTGTATGATATAAACGGAAATTTTGCGGGAAACCCAATCAACGATATTTCGAATCCATTAGGAAGTTTAACGCGTGCCAAAGACAATAAACAAAAGCGAATTCAGGCTTTAGGAAATGTATTTGCCAGTGTAAAAATTAGTGATTTTACTTTTAAAACTTCTTTGGGATTGGATTTTCAAAGTTTTAATTACAGAGATTTTTCACCGGTTTTTAATGAGATTCTTTCGCAAAACGTAAAAAATGCGTTAACGACAAGCAACAATTTTAATTATCAACTTACAATATCTAATACTTTAAATTATCAAAAGCAATTTGGTCAACACAATCTGGATGTTCTTTTAGGACAAGAAGCGATTAAATATTATTACGAAGGTTTTGGTGCTTCTCGCCAAAATTTCCTTTATGAAGATCCTAATTTCAGATATTTAAGTTACGGAACTGAAAATCAATTAAACACGGGGACTGCAAATGAATGGGCTTTAAACTCCTATTTTGGTAGAGTAAATTACAATTTCAATCAGAAATATATTCTGAGTGCTACGGTGAGAAGAGATGGAACTTCAAGATTAGCCAATAATAACTGGGGCACTTTTCCAGCAGTTTCTGCAGGATGGAGAGTAGATAAGGAAGAATTTTTTGATTTTGGAAATACGTTTACTTCCTTTTTACTTCGTGCCAGTTGGGGACAAACAGGGAACCAACAATTACCTTCGTATTCTACGGTTGATAGTTATTCCAATAACAATAATTACTCTGATTATGCCATTGGAGGTCAGAATGTGATTGCAACAGGATTAACACAAACGCGAGTTTCTAATGCAAATTTATCTTGGGAGACTACTACTCAACAAACAATTGGCTTGGATCTTGGTTTTTTCAATAATAAATTGAATGTAACGGCAGAATATTACAACAAAGAGACTAATGATATTCTGGTCTATAATGTTATTCCATTAACCTATGGAGGTACAAATGATGGACAGTGGATTAATGACGGACAAATGAAAAACCGTGGTTTTGAATTGGATTTAAATTATGCCGATAAAATCAGTGATTTCTCTTATGATCTTGCTTTAAATTTGACGGGATACAAAAATGAATTGACTGCCTTGAATAGTGTAGCTTATTTAGGAATTCCTAGTTCGTCTTTGCATACTGTGAATTTTGGTCAGGAAATATCCAGAAGTGCCGTTGGACAGCCTATTGGATCTTTTTATGGATTTGTTTCCGAAGGTCTGTTTCGCAGTCAACAAGAAGTTACGGATTATGGGATGCAACCTAATGCACAAGCGGGAGATTTGAAGTTTAAAGATGTAAACGGTGATGGAGTAATTGATAGTAATGACAGAGCTTTTATCGGTTCTCCACATCCAGATATCATGTTAGGTTTTAATATCAATTTGAAATACAAACAGTTTGATATGGGAATGTTTTTTAATGGAAGTTTTGGAAACGATATTTACAATCTGACAAAATACAAAACTAATTTCTTTAATCAGGCAGCATACAATAAAGACAGTGCTTTATTAGGAGCCTGGACAGTTGATAATCCAAATTCTTCTATTCCAAGATTGTCCTTAGATGATAGAAATAATAATATCCGACCTTCATCCTATTATGTTGAAGATGGTTCTTATTTTAAATTAAATAATTTACAGTTGGGGTATACTTTTAATCCAGATATTCTGGCTGGAATGAAATTGCGTTTGTATGGACAAGCGAGTAATGTATTTACCATAACAAAATATAGTGGTTTAACACCCCAAATAGGGTTACAGAGTTACACTTCAAGCAACCGAAATCTTGACATAGGTATCGATAGAGGAATTTATCCCACTTCAAGAACATTTACTTTTGGTTGTAATTTAAACTTTTAAATTTAAAAATGATGCGAATAAAAAACACAATAAAAATAGTAGCTTTTTTAGCTTTAGGACTTCAAATGAGTTCTTGTTCTGATACCTTTCTGGAGGAAGTTACCTATGGCGAGGTCGATCCATCTGAGATGACAAAGCCAGCTAATGTAGAACGCGCCATTATATCAGCTTACAGCGTTTTAAACGGACAAATTGACGGAGCTACGAATGCCCTTAATTCTCCAAGTTCAAATTGGAGTTTTGGAGATGTCACCTCGGACGATAGTTACAAAGGCGGCGGTGGAACTGGAGATCAGAACAATATTCACCAAATGGAGATTTACAATGAAAATTCAACCACGCTGGATATAGAACGCAAATGGGTGGCACTTTACGAAGGGGTGAAACGAGCAAATGAAGCCATGCGATTATTAAATGCATCGTCTGATTTTGAAGCTAGTTTGAAAGTCAAACGAATGGCAGAATTACGATTTTTGAGAGGTCATTTTTATTTTGAGTTGAAAAAAATATACAATCGTATTCCGTATATTGATGAAACGGCAACTACAGTGGCTGATTATGCTAAATCAAATACGACATTAAGCTCTGAAGAATTATGGACTAAAATCGAAGCTGATTTTCAATTGGCTTATGCTGATTTGCCAGCTACACAAGTAGAATTAGGCCGGCCAACTAAAATTGCAGCTAAATCTTATCTGGTTAAATGTTATGTTTTTCAAAACAAATGGCAATTGGCTTATGATGCCACGACTGAAATAATGAGTAGTAATTATGGCTTATTAGCTGATTTTCAGCAAATATTTTTACCGGAAAATGACAACAATAAGGAAGTTATTTTTGCTGTTCAACTTTCTGTAAAAGATGGTCAACCTAGTTCCTACAACGGAAGTATAGGAGATCGTTTGTCAGCACCCGGAGGCCCATTTTATTCTCAATATGGTTTTCACCGTCCTACGCAGAATCTTGTAAATGCCTTTAAAACGGATGCCAACGGTTTGCCGTTAGAAAATAACATCAATGTTGTATCCAGTGATAATGTAGATCCACGTATCGATATCACAATAGGACGTCCGGGAATTCCTTACAAGGATTTGGGTGTTTTATACCAAGACAGCTGGGCGAGAGATTTGGCAACTTACGGCGCCTTTGCTCCTAAAAAGCGAATTGTTTCGGCTAAATCTGCTTTTCATGTTACCGTTTGGCCGTATGTAAATGCTTTAAATTATTACATTCTGCGTTATGCGGAGGTTGTTTTATGGAGAGCAGAAGCAGCAGTCGAAATTGGAAAAATTGATGAAGCTCGAACGTTAGTGAACCAAATTAGGAATCGTGCCGCTAACTCTACTTATGTGAAAACATTAGATGGAAGTGCAAATGCCGCAAATTACAGTATTAAACCGTATGGCACTACCTGGAACAATCCAGTTGCCGCAAGAGCAGCAGTGCATTTAGAAACTCGTTTAGAACTAGCTATGGAAGGTCACCGTTTCTTTAATTTAGTTCGATGGGGAGAAGCAGATGCTGTTATCAATACCTATCTGACCGTCGAAAAAACGAGAAGAACGCATTTGACCAATGCCGTATTTACCACAGGGAAAAATGAATATTTCCCCATACCGCAGCGGTATATTGACGCACTGCCAGCAGGAACAGTAACCCAGAACAGTGGTTTTTAAAAAATTAAAAATAAATTGGGCAATCGAAACGGTTGCCCAATTTTTTATTAAAAAAAGATGAAAAAAATAATTTACATACTCGTTGCGCTTGTATTTGTTTCAAGCTATAGCCAAAAAGGGAAAGGATTTGAACTGGATTATTCCTCTTCGAAATCGGGTTCAATGATTCAGGATAAGAATTTTTATTTGTTGACAGCAATTCAAAATGAAAAAGCCGTCAGTGAATTAATGGAGAACAATGTTGTTTTTAAAACCATTTTTAAGAATCAGCAACAAGAGATTGGTTCCAAACTAAAGTCTTGCAAAGACAGTCTTTCCTGCTTGGTTAATGGGTATCAATTTAAGGAAAATGAACTCGTTAGTATTGAAGAGGAACTTCGTATTTTGATGAAAGATAAAAAGGAGTTGCAAAATTTTGTAAAAAATAATTTGCGCCCTTCTGGAAAATACGAGAATTTTAAAAACAGTAGCGATACCGAATTGCTCGTAAAAGCATGGCAACTTTGTGCTCAAGGAATGAATCGCATTATGAAGGTTTATGGTCTTGGCGAAAGGGCCCAATATGCAACAATAGATTCTGTTTCTTATGATGTTCATTCTCAATTTTATAAAGGTTCTGTTTTTATGTGGTCGGATTTTCTTCACAATAAAAAGCCTAGAGCGAATGCGTTGTTTTTTCAGGAAAGCCTGGATTTCAGTTTATCGCTTTTGTACATGAACCATCGGGATGAAGTGGCTCGCTACGAACCTTTGGAGGAAAAGGAGAATAAGAAAGCAATCGCTCATATAAAAAAAATTAATTTTAATGCTTTTGATTATGCTTCTGTTCTAATTTTAGGTAACGGACCGGAAAATTATCAAGACCGATTGTCCGCCATTGGAAAACTAAACTTGCAATTGGGAGTATTAGAATATGAAGCCAAGAAAGCACCGCTAATTATTGTTTCTGGAGGTCATGCCCATCCTTTTAGAGCGGCGTATTGTGAGGCTATTGAAATGAAAAAAGAATTAATGAACATCTACAATATTCCCGAAGAAAATATCCTTATTGATCCTTTTGCCCGGCACACCACAACCAATTTGCGCAATGCAACCAGATTGATGATTGCATATCAAATGCCAGTTGACAAAAAAAGTATCGTCGTTACAAATGTGAGCCATAGCGACTATGTAGGAAATCCAAATTTTAATGCCCGTTGTATGGAAGAATTGGGTTATTTGCCTGCAATTATTTTAAAAAGACTACATTCGACAGCATTAGAATTCGTTCCAAAAATAGAATCGCTGCATCAAAATCCAATTGATCCCTTAGATCCATAAATCTATACCATGAAAAAAATTATCGTTTCAAGTCTTGCTTTGTTAATAATTGCCTGCCAGCCTTTAAAAAATAATGTTGCTAATGACAAATTAGCAGTAGAAAAAGTGAATGTCTTTTTGGGTACTTCTGGCGATCACGGCCAAATGTCCCCAGCTGCTTCGTCCCCTTTTAATATGATGAGTATTGGCCCGCAAACCTATCCTCATATTCATTCTGGTTACGAGCATCTGGCAAAAGAATTTCGGGGATTTACACACAGCCGTATCGAAGGAGTGGGCTGTTTAGGAAGTGGAGGAAATCTTTTGATCAAACCTATTTTGGATGGGGATGCCGAAACGCTATTGCTCAAAAAACAAGAATCAGCTAGCCCAGGTGTTTATAAAGTCGCTTTCGAAAATGGAATTCAGGCTCAAATGAGTGTCAAACATAATTTTGGAATACATCAGTACAAATTTCCAAGAAAAGGAGCAGGGCTTCATATTGATTTATCCCACGCTTTCGTCAATCGCTTTGTTGCCGAAGCGCATGAAATTGGCACCAAAAGCATTAGCGGTTGGATTGATACCCAAACTACTTGTGATAAGGGAATTTACCGTATTTATTACGAGTTGGAATTCTCTAATTTAGCAACAATAACAAAAACTGCAGATCATCAGTATCAAATTGGAGCCCTTGAAGATGCAACTGAAATGGAAGTTCGTGTTGGTTTTTCTTCCGTGAGTACGGCTTTCGCCAAAGCAAAAATAGAAACGATATCCATAAACGACTTGTCTGTGCAAACCACTGCTGTATGGAATCATCATTTGAACAGAATTGAAGTTAATGGTGAAAAGGATCGGGAAGATTTATTCTATTCCCTTTTATATCGAGGTTTACAAGCGCCGTTTTTAGTTTCGGAAACTGATGGCACTTACAAAGCTATTGATGGTTCCATTCAAAAAGCTACAAGTCCTACATACAACGGTTGGGCCATTTGGGATAATTATCGCGAGCAATTACCCATGCTTTCGCTGGCTTATCCGGAGCGTTTTGGACCTATAGTAAAATCTATTGCTAATTTATATCCGTATGGGAAAAATAATTGGGCAACAAAACACGAATCCTCTCCTACAGTCCGAACGGAACATGCGATTGTCGTTTTATTAGACGGTTACAAAAAAGGATATCCTATCGATTTTAATGCGATAAAAGATTCTTTGATTGCAGAAGTAGATCGTTTAGAATACAACTCACCAGATAAGGCTTTGGAATCTTCTTATGACAATTGGGCGCTTTCTGAAATCCTAAAAATCACCAAAGACTCTGTATTGAGTACCAAATATTTGAATAAAGCAAAAGAATATAAGCGCTATTGGGAAAAAGATTTTGCCGATTTATCCCAAAAAGATATTGATAAAATGCCTGCTCGCGGGATGTATCAAGGTACGGTTTGGCAGTATCGCTGGTTTGTACCTTTTGATGTTTCGGGATTAAAAAAATTAGTTGGTGGGGAAGTTTCCTTTTTAAAGCAGTTGGATCAATTCTTTGCCGAGGACAATTACAATCATGCAAATCAGCCAGATTTACAAGTTCCGGGAATGTATAATGCGAGTTCCCAACCTTGGAAATCACAAAAACTATTTCGAAATATTATGTTGGATACCGTGGTTCAAGCTTATTTTAATGACAACAGCAAAGGCATTGATTCCTATATTGGAAAAATCTATAAGAACGAACCCCAAGCGTATATTCGCACTATGGATGATGATGCTGGAACCATGTCGTCTTGGTTTGTGATGCGAAGTATAGGGCTGTCTCCTGCAAACATTGGAAGCCCGATTTACTATTTGACGGCCCCAATCTTTGAGTCTGTAAAATTAAATTGGGAAAACGGAAAATCATTTCAAATTCGAGTGAGCAATTACGATAAAGAGCATTTCTATGTTCAATCGGTTCAATTAAACGGTCAGTCTTTAAATCGAAATTGGTTGACGCAGGAAGAAATCAGTAATGGCGGAACCCTAATCATTGAAACGGGAGCATCACCGAATAAAAAGTGGGGAATGGAGAATCAGTGGATTTCAAAAGTAGAGTTAACAACGGATTAAATCGTATATTTTGTATTATTAAAGAAAAGAAAATAAAGAATTTTATTGTAAAAATAGTTTTTGCTTTAAAATGATATGATGCCAAATTGATCCAGAACTGATATTTATTTCTAAAATAAAATATTGATTATGCACAACAGAAAATGATATTCTTAAAATGAAATTATAAATCAAAACGATTGCACATGAATCACAAGCTGGTACTGAATTCATTTCACCAATAAGTAAATCTAAAATCTCCTTTATTCTCAATACCTTCGCAAAAATAAAAAGCTTAAAAATGACAACTCATCTCGCATTACTTCGTGGTATCAATGTTTCCGGTCACAGTATGATAAAAATGGAAGCCCTAAAAACAACGTTGGAAGCCATTGGCTTTCAAAATGTGCAAACGTACATTCAATCTGGAAATGTTTTTGTGGATACCGAAGAAGAAAATGCAGCAGCAGTTGGTTTCAAAATCAAGCAGGAAATTTTCAAGTCTTTTGGTCATGAAGTGCCTGTTGTGGTGATTGGTTCCGCAGATTTAGAAGCCTGTTTAAAGAATAATCCTTTCCTGAAGGAAAAAGATGTTGATACCAAAAAGTTATATGTGGCTTTCATTTCGACCACGTTGCAAAGTAGTAGTATGAATGATTTGAAAATTAGCCAATTCAAACCTGATGAAGCGAGTATTGACGGCAACAAAATTTTTATTAAATACGCTGTTGGAGCAGGTAAAACAAGATTCGACCAAAAATACATCGAGAAAAAACTAAACGTTATTGCAACAATACGAAATTGGAATACGGTGATTCAATTGCTAAAAATTTATAACGATAGATTAGTATAACTCTTCAAAAATGAAAACCTAGCCACAGATTCACAGATTTTTTTAATCAGTGAATTTGTGGCTATTTAATTAGAAGTGATTGTAAAAATGTGAATTGTATCAGTTTAACGATGTCTGTTGTCTAGAAAAAAACAGTTATGATTTAAAGCAACTTTTTAAAAGAAAAATCATCTAAAAACTAGCTGTTTAAACAAAGTCGCAGGCTATTTTTTCGATTAATGGTGAAAAATATATTACAAATTTTTTAAAATACATTTTCAAAAGGTTTAGTTTCTTAATTACGGAGTGCTTTATCAAAAGAACATCGAGGTTTTTAAAAAACTTTGGTTACGTCATTTCTACTTTAAACAAAAATTATAAAAATGAAGCCATTTGAAATGATGAATTTAGTATCAATTAAATCGATTTTTTTTCAACCAAATCACAATACCAAAATCCAAAAGCAAAGGCGTCAGAGGCACTTGTATCGCAGGCGGTATCGGATGAATCTTCTTTTTCGGGTTTTTCATATTTTCGATACACGACTTCACCAATTTCAAAATCAATTGGTTTCGAAAAAATAGGTCCGTCAAATGTGAAGGTGTGGAATTCACCGTTTTCGCCACAAACATCTACATTTTCAGGTAATTCATTGATGAAATTCTGGTCAATAACACGACCAACAAAGCTTTTATCCAAAAAACGTTCATTGACACAAACTACAATTGTTTTAAAACCTAAACTGATAAACTCTTGAATAATTTCATGAGTTGGGATCTTCCAAAGCGGAAAAACACCTTCAAAACCTATTTCGGCTAATTTATCTTCACGGTATTTACGTAAATCTTCCAGAAAAATATCGCCAAAAATAGAATAGGTTACACCTTGGCTTTTTAGTTTGGCCAATGTTTCTCGCATAACTTTTTCATAGACTTCCATGGTTGGCATTTCGGGAATTTGCATGATTTCAAGTGCTAAGCCAATGCTTTCTGCTTGTTGTTGCAATAATTCCACTCGCACACCATGCATCGAAATACGTTGATGTTGTTGATTTACACTAGTTAGTAAACAGGTGATTTCAATTTCTGAATTTTGTAGGGTTTTATATAAGGCCAGTGCAGAATCTTTGCCGCTGCTCCAATTAAATAAGGCTTTCTTTTTCAAAGTAATTTTCTTGTGATTTTCTGGAGGTAAACTTACAAAATTAGTCGGATTAGTTTGGGAAACCTTTGTAACTTTGAAAATCGAAGCATTAAATACCTTCCTAATGAAATACCTATTTTTTTTTATTTCTACGTTCATCTTTGCCCAACAAACCCAATTTGTTGATTTTAAATCGGTTTTGGGAAAAATTTCCATAAATCCAATTGAAAAAACAGTTTCCGGTGCTGTGGATTATGATTTTAATATTTTAAAACCTACTGATACCATTAAAATTGATGCACAGAACATGGAGTTTTCAAATTTGAAACTCAACGGAAAATTGGTCAATTATATTAATACAGAAAAACAATTACAACTTATTTTTCCGTTTAAAAAAGGGAAAAACAAGCTGACTTTTCAGTATTTGGCTAAGCCAAAACAAACAATGTATTTCGTTGGCTCAAAAGCAAATGATAATTTACAAATTTGGACGCAGGGACAAGGAAAATATACCAGTCATTGGTTTCCCAGTTTTGATGATGTCAATGAGAAAGTGGTGTTCAATTTGAATGTTGTATATAATAAAGACTATCAGGTAATTTCAAATGGAATTTTGAAATTTAAATCAGGACTTGATGGAGTTTCGGTTTGGCAATACCAAATGCAAAAACCAATGAGTTCATATTTATTGATGCTTGCTATCGGAAAATTTGAAAAAATCAGTCAAAAATCTAAATCCGGAATTCCTTTAGAAATGTATTTGGAATCAAAAGACGGTGGCAAATTTGAACCAACCTATAGAGATTCAAAACGGATGTTTGATTTTTTAGAAAAGGAAATAGGAGTGAAGTACCCTTGGGGAATTTACAAACAAGCGCCAGTTCGGGATTTCTTGTATGCTGGAATGGAAAATACATCAGCAACGCTTTTCAACGCGCGTTATGTAGTCGATTCGACCGGTTTTGAGGACAGAAGTTATACAAATGTCAACGCACATGAATTAGCGCATCAGTGGTTTGGGAATTTAGTCACTGCCGAAAGCGGAAAACATCATTGGTTGCAAGAAGGTTTTGCGACTTATTATGCATTGCTGGCCGAAAAGGAAATCTATGGAGAAGATTATTTTTATTCCAAATTATATGAGTCGGCATCACAATTGAAATTTGCTTCCCGAACGGATACCATTCCTGTTTTGAATGCCAAAGCCAGTTCGTTGACTTTCTATCAAAAAGGAGCTTGGGCACTTTTTGTTTTACATGAAGAAATAGGAGATAAAGCGTTTAAAAAAGCGGTGAAAAACTATTTGAAAAAACATGCATTTCAGAATGTAAATACACAAGATTTCTTTGCTGAAATCAAAAAATCATCAAATTATGATATAGATAATTTTAGTAAAGTATGGCTTGAAACTACTACTTTCAATACGCAACAAGCCAACAGTTTATTGCTAAAAAATAAAGTAATTCAGATGCTGTTTGAAGTTAATAAATTAAAAAATATACCGTTATCGGAGAAAAGTAATTTTATGGAAAAAACAATGCAATCTGAGGTTTATTTTTCGGTAAAAGAAGCGATTCTGAATCAATTGAAAAATGAAAAATGGGAAGATAAAAAGAGTCTTTTTATTTTAGCTTTAGCAACTAAAAATGTGCAATTACGTCAAACAGTTGCTGCAGTATTGAATGAAATTCCGGAGAGTTTCAGAACGCAATATGAAACTTTCTTAGAGGATAAATCATATCAAACACAAGAACTGGCGCTCTATAATTTATGGAATAATTTTCCAGAGCAACGCATTCAGTATTTGAATAAATCAAAATCCTGGATGGGTTTCAATGATTATAATTTGAGAACTTTGTGGCTGTCTTTAGCACTTACAACTCCAAATTACCCTCTTGACAAACAAGCTTTGGAAACCGAATTAATGCAATATTCATCAATTGATTATGAAGCAAATACTCGGCAAAATGCTTTGGAGAAATTGCTTGCTTTCAAAATAATAAATGATATTGTTTTGAAAAACCTTGTAAATGCTACCACGCATCACATGTGGCAATTCACTAAATTTGGGAGAGATAACATTAGAAAACTACTTAAAAATCCTGAAATGAGAGTTTCTTTCGAAAAAATTGTCCCATATTTAAATGAAGCCGAACAATTTCAATTGAATAGATTGTTGAAAGAATAAGTTTAGAATCAATACGGATTTTGCAACCTCTAATTCACTAGTTTTAGAAGAATAATCCTGTATAAAGTAGTGAATTATATTTTTTATAACGACATATGTTTACCACATTTGGCTCACTTCATTTTTGATATAAGCTAAAGCTGTATTACTAGGAGATTGTTTTTCCATCAAATCATTCAAAAGTACTTCCCGTAATTTATCAGCACTGTTTACACGATCGCTAATATTTGCTTTCCGAATCATCTGAATAGTGCTGTTTTTTGCCGTGACAATGATCGTCCAGCATTCGTCTGACATATATATTTGCTGCGTTAAATTATGCTCAAATTCCTGTTCGATTTGCGAAATAATCAAATTTTCGTAATCGTCTTTATCATTAGAAACAGGAACAATCCTAATCAGTAATTTAGTAGGATTGATACGTTCCATATATAAAACCATGCGTTCGTAGGCCTGTAAACGCAATGGTAAAGCCTCTTTTTGAGCTTCTTTTTGTAATAACCAGCGTCTTGTATTTTGTTGGTCGTTAAAATAAGAGTTGAACAAATAATAAGCCACTCCTCCGGTGATTAATGAAGGTATAGTATAGGCCAGAATTTCTATGATTTTTGTTGAGTCCATCTTGTTCTAAAAATTAAAAGAGCAAAAATATACTTTTTTGAGTACAAATCAATTTCTATTTAATAGCAATAAATGAAACCGAATAGTATTTTTGCTACTCGTAATAGCATTACTTAAAATTGAATATCATAATGGAGACTTATGTTCTTGTTTTACTTTGTTTAGCGGCCTTTGCTGCAGGATTTATTGACGCAATTGTGGGTGGTGGCGGATTAATTCAAACACCAATGGGATTGATTTTGTTACCCAATCTTCCTGTTTCAACGGTAATTGGAACATTGAAAGTTCCTGCTTTTAGTGGTACTTCCTTTGCAGCATATCAATATCTGAAAAAGGTAGAAATGAACTGGAAACTATTGTCCATTATGATGCTTTTGGCCTTTCCATCGGCATTTTTGGGATCTACTTTATTGACGTATGTCAGTAATGATTTCATGAAACCGTTATTGTTGGTGGTTCTTTCATTCTTAGTGATTTATACCTATGCGAAGAAAAATTTCGGGCAACACATTGAAAAAAATCATTCTCCGAGAACTCAGATTTTTAATGCAATTGGAATTAGTTTTATAGTCGGTTTGTACGATGGATTTATAGGTCCTGGAACAGGAAGTTTTTTAGTTGTAGCATTTATTTCTATCATGGGTTTCGATTTTTTACATGCTTCCGCAAATGCCAAGATGGTGAATCTGGCGACAAATTTTGGTTCTATATGTTTGTTTATTTTAAAAGGGAAAATCATTTGGGCAATAGCACTGCCCATGGCTGCCAGTAATGCATTAGGCGGTTGGATGGGTGCAAAACTAGCCATCAATAAAGGCAATAGTTTTATTCGGATTTTCTTTTTGGTTGTGGTTGTAGGGACTTTAGTCCGTTTTGCGTACGATGTGTTTTATTAATGAATATAGGTGTTAAACATATAAGTCATATAAGTTTTTAGTTTGAATTAAAGCAATTAAAATCACTTTTCATTTAGGTAAAACAAAACTTCGCAAAGGGCGATTTAGCCTATATTCGTAATACTATTAATTATATGAAAAATAAATTTCTTTAACCTATATGACTTATATGTTTAGAATTAAATTCTGTTTATTATAAAATATAGTGCTAAAAAAGTGCATAAACGAACTGATATTCCTTATCCGGTTCAACTAATAAAGAATGGTTTTTTAGCTTCATATAAAAGTATAATTTTACATCTTTAATGCTTATTTTTGCATAGAATACTATAAAAATTTACATGCACAAATATATCGATCAACTTAATGAAGCCCAACGCGAACCCGTTCTCCAAAAAGACGGCCCAATGATAATTATTGCGGGTGCAGGTTCCGGTAAAACGAGGGTGTTGACTATTAGAATTGCTTATTTGATGAGTCAGGGTATCGATGCTTTTAGTATCTTATCACTGACTTTTACCAACAAAGCAGCTCGAGAAATGAAAAAACGTATCTCGGATATTGTAGGTGCAGGCGAAGCAAAAAATCTTTGGATGGGAACATTTCACTCGGTTTTTGCTCGAATATTACGCTCCGAAGCGGAACATCTTGGCTATCCTTCCAATTTTACCATATATGATTCTCAGGATTCGTTGCGCGCCATTTCTGGTATCATCAAAGAAATGCAATTGGACCGAGATGTGTACAAACCAAAACAGGTTTTAAGTCGGATTTCAAATTTCAAAAATAGTTTGATTACCGTTAAAGCCTATTTCAATAATCCCGATCTGCAAGAAGCGGATGCGATGTCTAAAAAGCCTCGAATGGGTGAAATTTATCAAAATTATGTGGACCGTTGTTTCAAAGCAGGTGCGATGGATTTTGATGATTTATTATTAAAAACCAACGAACTATTGACTCGTTTTCCAGAAATTCTGGCTAAATATCAAAACCGTTTTCGCTATATTTTGGTAGATGAGTACCAAGATACCAATCATTCACAATATTTAATTGTTAGAGCTCTATCAGATAAATTTCAGAATATTTGTGTTGTAGGTGATGATGCGCAGAGTATTTATGCGTTTCGTGGTGCCAACATCAATAATATTTTGAACTTCCAGAAAGATTATGAAGGCGTAAAAACCTTTAGACTGGAACAAAATTATCGTTCGACAAAAAATATCGTTGAAGCTGCAAATACGATTATTGATAAAAATAAAGTAAAATTGGACAAAATAGTTTGGACTGCAAATGATTTTGGTCCAAAAATAAAAGTTCATCGTAGTTTAACAGACAATGAAGAAGGTCGTTTTGTGGCGAGCACCATTTGGGAACAAAAAATGCAAAATCAAATGCCTAATGGCGCATTTGCAATTTTGTATCGTACCAATGCACAATCTCGTGCGATGGAAGATGCACTGAGAAAAAGAGATATTCCGTATCGAATATATGGAGGACTTTCTTTTTACCAAAGAAAAGAAGTGAAAGATGTTTTGTGTTATTTGCGATTAGTTATTAATCCAAAAGATGAAGAAGCGTTGGTTCGGGTGATTAATTATCCGGCACGTGGAATTGGGAATACTACGATCGAAAAACTGACTATTGCAGCCAATCACTACAAGCGTTCGATTTTTGAAGTGATGCAAAACATAGAACGAATTGATTTAAAACTGAATTCTGGAACCAAACAAAAACTACTCGATTTTGTTACAATGATTCAAAGTTTTCAGGCTATTAACGAAAATCAGGATGCGTTCTATCTTGCTGATCATGTTGCCAAAAAAACTGGATTGATTCAGGAATTAAAAAAAGATGCTACTCCCGAAGGAATGGCTAAAATTCAAAATATTGAGGAATTATTAAACGGGATCAAAGATTTTACCGACGGCCAAAAAGAAGTAGATGGAGCCCGTGGCGCTTTATCTGAATTTATGGAAGATGTGGCTCTAGCGACCGATTTAGACAAAGATACCAGTGATGAAGATCGTGTAGCATTAATGACGATTCACTTGGCCAAAGGGTTAGAATTTTCTCATGTGTTTGTAGTAGGAATGGAAGAAGATTTGTTCCCGAGTGCCATGAGTATGAGTACGAGAAGCGAACTTGAGGAAGAACGACGTTTGTTTTATGTAGCTTTAACCCGTGCGGAGCATCAAGCGTATCTGACCTATGCACAATCACGATACCGTTGGGGAAAGTTAACAGATAGCGAACCTTCGCGTTTTGTTGAGGAAATCGACAGTCAATATTTAGAATATATGACTCCTCCTGAAAATAATTACAGGTACAAACCTATGATTGATAGCGATATTTTTGGAGATGTGGATAAGTCCAAATTGAGATTGGCAAAGCCAGCTAATGGAACTCCGCCAGCTAAATCTACGAATGATAATGAACCCAAATCAGCTGTAAATATTCGGAAATTGAAGCCGGTCAGCAATAATGCTGCTTCAGGAAGTGCTAATCTATTTGATAATAAACTGGCTGCTGGAAATATAGTAATGCACGAGCGTTTTGGAAAAGGCGAAGTTTTAAACCTAGAAGGAGTGGGAGCTGACAAAAAAGCTGAAATCAAATTTGAAGTTGGTGGAATCAAAAAATTATTGTTGCGCTTTGCGAAACTGGATATTATAGGCTAAAAATTTGTTTCAAGTTTAAGGTTTAAAGTTGTTGGTTAAAACAACTTTGAGCCTTAAACATTTTAAACTTTAAACTAAAAAATGAAATGGCTCAATTTATAAAAATATACGAGGACAAACCAAATGAAGCTGCAATTGCTAAAGTGGTTAAGGTTTTGAAAGAAGGTGGTTTGGTGATTTATCCAACGGATACGGTGTACGGTTTGGGTTGTGATATTACCAATACGAAAGCGTTGGAACGAATTGCAAAGATCAAAGGAGTGAAGCTCGACAAAGCTAATTTTTCCTTCGTTTGCCATGATTTAAGTAACATCTCTGATTATGTGAGACAAATTGACACAACCACTTTTAAAATCTTAAAAAGAGCGCTACCAGGACCATATACCTTTATTTTACCGGGAAATAATAACTTACCCAAGGAATTCAAAAAGAAAACAACTGTGGGAATCAGGGTTCCTGATAATGCTATTGCTTTAGAAATTGTAAAGTTGCTGGGGAATCCTATTGTTTCTACATCGATTCATGATGATGATGATGTGATAGAATACACCACTGATCCGGAACTTATTTTTGAGAAATGGCAAAACTTGGTTGATTTGGTAATTGACGGTGGATATGGTAATAATGTTGGATCTACAATTATTGATTTATCTGGTGACGAACCAATTGTAGTAAGAGAAGGAAAAGGAAGTTTAGATGTTTTGTAAAATTTAAATTTTTGGCAAAATATTTGCATATTTAATATAAATTTTTAAATTTACGTATATTTTACGTTTTATTTATTACAATATAATAATATGTTATTCTTAATTATATTTAATTGGTTGTTAAAGAAAAATTGAGGATACATTAAGGCAGGTCAATTGACCTGCTTTTTTTATTTGTACACCATCGTTCATCTAAAGATAAAAAAGTTAAGCATAAAAAAAACGCCTCATTTTGAGGCGTTTACTTTTGAATATAAAGACAAAATTATTGTCTTTGTTTTTTCATTTCTGTTTCAATCATTTCATAGAATTGATCAATTTTTGGTAAAACTACAATACGTGTTCTTCTGTTACGTGATCTGTTTTCTGCTGAATCATTTGACACAAGAGGAACGTAAGAGCTTCTTCCTGCTGCAATTAATTGCTCTGGTTTAACACCTAATTGATTCGTTAATACACGAATAATAGATGTAGAACGTTTTACACTTAAATCCCAGTTGTCTAACAATACTCCTGAACCGTTATAGGGAACGCTATCAGTATGTCCTTCAACCATGCATTCAAAATCAGGTTTGTCATTAACTACTTTGGCTACTTTAGCTAACACCGTTTTAGCTCTATCAGTCACTTCGTAGCTTCCACTTTTAAATAATAGCTTGTCAGCGATAGAGATAAATACAACCCCTTTTTCAACATTTATTTCAATATCTGGATCAGATATTCCAACTGAACTTTTTAAACTAGTTACTAAAGCAAGGGTTACACTGTCTTTTTTAGTCAAAGCATCTTGCATTCTGCTAATTTTCAAGTCTTTCTCTTTTAGAGATTCCAAAGCTTTTTCAATATTTTCAGCTCCTTTGGTAGACAAAATAGTCATGTCCTTAGAAGTGCTGATAAGACCTTGATTTTGCTCTTTCAAACCACTAACAGTAGCCATAAGACCCGCTTTATCCTCTAAACAAGAGTTTAATTTTACGGTCGCAGTATTTAATAAATCTTGAGTTTCTTTGTTTCTAGATTCTAAATCAGTGTATTTTTTCTTTGATACACATGATGATAGTACCGCTAATACAGATAAGGCAATTACTATTTTTTTCATAAATTGTTAAAGTTTAGTTTAAATGATAAAGACAAATTTAGTTTTTTTATATTCATTTTAGTCTAAATAAATCGTTAAAAACAGTTATATTCTTAACAAAGTATTTAAAAACGATACTTTTTGTATTGTAGTATTTTTGGTTTTGAAAAAGATCTCTTTTTTTACATTGCAATGAAAAGAGTCCATAAAAGGAGCCATGTGCTTTTAGTATTGCAACAAAATGTTTAAATTTTCCCTTAGAAATAAACTGCAATCCTGCAATTCCGTCTAACACCATTCGAACAAAGAGAATCCGAAACAGTTTATCTTTTGGGACATTTTTTGTCAACATCAACAATGAATTTCTAAAATTCAAAAAGGTTTTCTTAGGATTTCCTTGTTCTAAAGTTGCTCCTCCAACATGATAAACCACGGATTCAAAGTTGTATTTTATTTTAAATCCCTTGTTAAAGGCACGCCAACATAAATCAATCTCTTCCTGATGTGCAAAAAAATCACCGTCAAAGCCATTTAATTCTTTGTACACGGCACTTCGAATAAAAAAACAAGCTCCAGACGCCCAGAATATTTCAGCGTTGTTATCATATTGGCCATGGTCTTTTTCGAGAGTGTCAAAAATTCGACCACGACAATACGGATATCCATACTGATCAATGAATCCGCCGGCTGCACCTGCATATTCAAAATATTCTTTACGTTTAAAATCTAATATTTTAGGCTGAATGATGGCTGTTTCAGGTTCTTTTTTAAAAGTTGTAAGAATTGGTTGTAACCAATTTTCGGTAACCTCAATATCAGAGTTTACCAAAGCATAGAATTCTGCATCAATATTTTTTAGGGCTTCATTATAACCTCCGGCAAAACCGAGATTGCTTTCGTTTTTAATTATTTTAATTGATGGAAAAAAAGCTTTTATAAAAGAAATAGAATCATCTGTAGAGGCGTTATCAGCAACGTAAATACTAGCTTGGGGAGAATATTTGACGACCGAAGGCAAAAATTTTTCCAACAATAATATTCCGTTCCAATTAAGTATGACAACTGCTATTCTCATTATGAGGTTTTGTTTTATAGAAGGTTTTGTTTGTAATCCGGTAATTCATTTAGAAAATGATATTTTTCATTCTCAAAATCCATTTGGCAAAAGTAATGATTCAAACCATTGGTTACCATCAAAAAACTAGCTTTCATGGTCATGTTGTATCGGGCAATTTGGTCAAAAGTCGCTTGTGCAATTTTAATTTCCGGTGCTTTGCATTCGATTAAAATGAAAATAGAACCATCTGGATTAAAAACGACAACATCGTATCTTTTGCGCAAGCCGTTGACTTTAAGTACTTTTTCGACATTAATTAAAGAGTGCGGATATTTTTTCTCTTCCAATAAAAACTGGACTACATGCTGACGAACCCATTCTTCAGGGGTAAGAATGATAAATTTTTTCCTTATTGCATCAAAAATGGAGACTTTATTTTCGCTATTTTTGAACCGAAAGTTATAAAGTTGAAAATTGAGTTTTTGCATGAAGCAAAAGTATTAAATAAGTTTAATTTTTAAAGTCTAAAGTTTCATTCGAAACAACAAACTTTGATCGTCAAACTTTAAACAAAAAAGAATGGACCAGGTTATAAAAATTGTAAATGATATAAAAAGCGGAAATATTAAACCAATCTATTTTTTGATGGGCGAAGAACCGTATTATATTGATAAATTAGCGGCTTATATTGAGGAAAAAGTATTGACAGAAGAAGAAAAAGGCTTTAATCAAACCGTTTTATACGGACGAGACGTGACAATTGAAGACATTATTTCGACCGCAAAACGATATCCCATGATGGCGGAGCGACAGGTAGTCATTATAAAAGAAGCTCAGGATTTAATTCGAACGATAGACAAATTAGAAAATTACGCAGAAAACCCAATGGCAACAACGGTTTTAGTTTTTTGTTATAAATACAAAACACTTGATAAACGCAAAAAAGTAACTAAATTATTAGCTAAAAATGGCGTAGTTTACGAAAGTAAAAAACTTTATGAAAACCAAGTTGGAGATTGGATTAAACGGGTTTTGTCAGGCAAAAAATATGCTATTGAGCCTAAAGCAACTGCTATGTTAGTAGAATTTTTAGGAACGGATTTAAGCAAAATAAACAACGAACTTGAAAAATTACAAATTATTTTGCCTGCTGGAAGTACCATAACACCCAAACATATTGAGGAGAATATAGGTTTTAGCAAAGATTTTAATGTATTTGAACTGCGAAAAGCAATTGGGGAACGCAACCAGTTGAAAGCCTATACAATTGCTGAAAACTTTGCTCAAAATCCAAAAGATAATCCGATAGTGGTCACTACAAGTTTGGTTTTTGGATTTTTTATCCAATTGTTAAAATACCACGGATTGAAAGATAGAAATCCAAAGAATGTTGCTGCAGTGTTAAGTGTAAATCCATTCTTTTTGAAAGAATATGATGTGGCTTTGAAAAATTATCCCATGAAAAAAGTGAGTCAAATTGTGGGAGCTTTAAGAGATATTGATGTAAAAAGCAAGGGAGTTGGAGCTAACGCTCTGCCACAATCTGATTTATTAAAAGAAATGCTTTATAAAATATTTAATTAAAGGACAAAAATTTCCGATATTTGCAGACCTAATCCTGAGGCTAAATAGTAGGATTTAATGACAAATAACGTAATTATGGCAATGAATAAAAATACGATTCTTGGTTGGGCCACGCTGATAATGATTATTATGGGTTTATTGCTAATTGCATTAGGCGCTTTTAGATATGATGACGTGGCAGGTTGGGGTTTTGCCGCAGTAGGAGTTGGTTTTCTAGCTAATGCATGGGTATTTAGTTCGCTTAAAGGCAGACTTTAGTAATTATTTTAAATGTTGAATTTTAAATTTTAAATTAAAATAGAATGGCAGACGATAAAAAAGTGATATTCTCAATGTCAAAATTGAGTAAAACCTATCAAGGAGCAGATAAACCAGTACTTAAAAATATTTATTTGAGTTTCTTTTATGGCGCTAAGATTGGTATTTTAGGTTTAAATGGTTCTGGAAAATCTTCCTTATTAAAAATTATTGCCGGTGTTGACAAAAACTACCAAGGTGATGTAGTGTTTGCACCAGGTTACACAGTAGGTTATTTAGAACAAGAACCTATTTTAGATGATAGCAAAACAGTTATCGAAATTGTACGAGAAGGAGTTGCGGAGACGATGGCCGTTCTGGAAGAATTCAATAAGATAAATGACAGTTTTGGTTTGCCTGAAGTCTATGAAAATGCGGATAAAATGGAGCAATTGATGGATCGTCAAGCGCTTTTACAAGACAAAATTGATGCATTAGGCGCATGGGAAATTGATACAAAACTAGAGATTGCCATGGACGCTTTGCGTACGCCAGAAGGTGATACGCCAATCAAGAATTTATCTGGAGGAGAACGTCGTCGTGTAGCTTTGTGTCGTTTGTTGTTGCAACAACCTGACGTATTGCTTCTGGATGAGCCTACGAATCACTTAGATGCCGAAAGTGTACTTTGGTTAGAACAACATTTAGCACAATATTCTGGAACTGTAATCGCAGTAACTCACGATAGATATTTCTTGGATAATGTTGCCGGTTGGATTCTTGAATTGGATAGAGGTGAAGGAATTCCTTGGAAAGGAAATTATTCTTCTTGGTTGGACCAAAAATCAAGCCGTATGGCATTAGAAGAGAAAACAGCTTCTAAGCGAAGAAAGAATTTAGAACGTGAGTTGGACTGGGTTCGACAAGGTGCCAAAGGACGTCAAACGAAACAAAAAGCGCGTTTGCAGAACTATGATAAATTACTAAATGAAGACCAAAAACAATTGGATGAAAATTTGGAAATTTATATTCCAAATGGTCCTCGTTTAGGAACCAATGTAATTGAAGCTAAAAATGTTGCTAAAGCATTTGGAGATAAATTATTGTATGATAATTTAAATTTTACTTTGCCACAGGCAGGAATTGTTGGAATTATTGGGCCAAATGGTGCTGGTAAATCAACTATTTTCAAAATGATTATGGGTGAAGAAAAGCCAGATTCAGGAGAGTTCTTAATAGGAGATACTGTAAAAATTGCTTACGTAGATCAAGCACACTCTAACATAGATCCTAATAAATCTATTTGGGAAAACTTTGCTGACGGTCAGGAATTAATCATGATGGGTGGCCGACAAGTGAATTCAAGAGCTTACTTATCTCGTTTTAATTTTGGAGGTGGAGAACAAAACAAGAAAGTTTCTATGCTTTCCGGGGGGGAACGTAACCGTTTGCACCTTGCAATGACCTTAAAAGAAGAAGGAAACGTATTACTGCTGGATGAACCGACTAATGATTTAGACATCAATACATTGAGAGCTCTAGAAGAAGGTTTGGAAAATTTTGCAGGCTGTGCGGTTGTTATTTCACACGACAGATGGTTCTTAGATAGAATATGTACACATATTTTAGCATTCGAAGGAGACTCTGAAGTGTATTGTTTTGAAGGTGGTTTTTCTGAATATGAAGAAAATAAGAAAAAACGTTTAGGTGGTGATTTAACGCCAAAACGACTGAAATACAGAAAGTTAATTAGAAATTAGTCTAATTATGTTGATATCAGCAAGAGGATGTTCCTTAAGACATCCTCTTTTTTTGTGCTGCTATTTCTTTTTATCGGTATTCATCATAATGAAAACGGCTGAAATGATTCCAATGATCACCAAACCAAAAACGACAACCATGATAATAGTTCCGTTATCCCAAGAAAAAAGTGTAGTGTCTTTCATGATCTATTTATTTTAAGATTGGTCAAATGTATTGTTCTTTCAAAATAAAAGGCATGATAAATATCATAATTATTATTTAATCCAAAAATTTTGCTTGCTGCTCTTTTGAAGGAATCATACAATTTTCCTTTTTTCCGAACCATTTATATCGGTTTTTGGCAATATAATCATAAATAAAATTATTGAATGCTGTGGGTAATATTGAGAATAGTGAGGCAAAATAAAATATTCCTCCCAAAATCTTTGCAATTTCTAAAGCAGCTTCAGATTTATAATAATAAGCAAAACCAGGCCGATAGAGAATAATACTATCTGTTTTTTTTGTGTCAATTCCCAAGTGTTTGATCATTTTTTGACCTAAATCAGACTGCAAAGCAACGTATCGGAAAACATCTTTAGTGTCATGCTTAATAATCATTTGTACTGCCGAATCACACAGATTGCAAATGCCGTCAAAGAGGATTATTTTTTTGTCTTTAGGAATATTGAGCATTTTTTGTTTTGTTTTTTCATTGTGACTAACGAAGCAATCGCATTAAGGTAATCTATTTTTCAGCTGTTAGTGCGATTGCTTCGTTCCTCGCAATGAATTATTTTAGACTTATTCCGTCATTATATCTTTAATATCTTCAAATAAATCGTTCCAAGTTGGGTTTAAAGCCCGAATTAATTCGTTTTTTGCTTCTCTTGAACCTGCTTTTATTTGCTTTTCTCTAGCTATAGCATCACCAATCCATTGAAATTGCTCATAATAAACTAATATATTCACATTATAACGAGCAGAAAATGAATTAGGATATCGTTTCTCTTTATGTTCTAAAATTCTTTGTGGAAGGTTTGAAGTTGCACCTGGGTAAACTACTGTTTGGTATTTATTAGTGATAATATAGATAAATCCAGATTTCATAGTTTTATTTGTATTTGTCATTGCGAGGAACGAAGCAATCGCATTTAGTGTATCCATCTTAAAGTACTCCTATAGTTTCTCATGCTAGTGTGATTGCTTCGTTCCTCGCAATGACTTTTGCCTATTTTTTCCCTGCTTCTACAAACTCGAGCGCTTCCAGACTGACTTTTGAAGTAAATACGCCATAGTTTACTGTAACTTTGTTTTTTTCAATATTATCAATAGTTCCAACTGCTTTTCCGTCAAACATTCGCACGCGATCACCTACTTTTAGAAGAGGTTTTGGCTTTTCAACCACGACTTTCAATTTCTTCTCTTTCTTTTCTTTTCTTATTTCTTCAACCTGTACCGTAACTTCTTGAATGACTTCTTTTTTCTTTTCTATCAGTGCTTTAGATTCTTTTGTTGTAGCTTTTCTGCGCTTTGAATTTTCAATTTCAATTATTTTTAAAAATTCACCAAGCAGTTCTTTTTTGTTCTTGTTATTAAAATATTTCTCCGAGATGTCTTCAATTTTTTGTCCAATATAAATTGTTTTCTGGTTGCTGTCATACAATTCCTGATAGCTCTCCAGTTTTTGTTTGATTTTTACATTTATAGTTTCCATTTTCTTGCCTTCTTCGCGCGCTTTTGTTTCCTCTTCTTTTAGCGTTTGCGAGGTTTTTTCCATCTTAGAACGCTCTTTCTGAAGGGTTGCAATGGTTTTGTCAAATCGTACTTTTCCAACTTCAATTTTCTTTTTGGCCCGATTGATTAAGCTGAAAGGGATTCCGTTTTTTAAAGCGACTTCAAATGTAAATGAACTTCCAGCCTGACCTAAAGCTAATTTGTACATAGGTTCCAATGATTTTTCATCAAAAAGCATATTGGCATTGGTGGCAAAAGGCAATTCGTTAGCCAGAATTTTTAAATTAGAATAGTGCGTTGTAATAATGCCAAAGGCTTCCCGATGGTAGAATTCTTCTAAGAAAATTTCAGCTAAAGCGCCTCCTAATTCTGGATCAGAACCAGTACCAAACTCATCAATAAGAAACATGGTTTTTCTATTACACTTCTTTAGGAAGTAGTTCATGTTCTTTAATCGGTAACTGTATGTACTCAAATGATTTTCAATAGATTGATTGTCTCCAATATCTGTCATTATGCGATCAAATAAAAATGTTTCGCTACGTTCGTGTACCGGAATTAACATTCCGGACTGCAACATTAATTGAAGCAAGCCAACAGTTTTCAACGAAATCGTTTTCCCTCCTGCATTAGGACCAGAAATCACAATGATTCTGTTTTCTTGATCCAATTCAATGGTTTGCGGATGCGTAATCGCATTTTTTAGTTTGTTGTTCAAAAACAAAATCGGATGATAGGCATCTCTAAAATAAAGGCGGCGATTTTCAGTAATTGTTGGCAAAATTCCGTTGATTTTGTTCGCATATTTTGCCTTTGCGGCAATAACATCGATGTCACTAAGAAAATCTTGGTATTTTATTAAAAGCGGCAAAAATGGACGAATATAATTAGACAACTGTTTTAATATTCGGGTGATTTCCTCTTTTTCTTCGTATTCAAGATTACTCAATTCGCGAGAGTATTGTAAAGTAGCTTCAGGTTCAATATAAGCAATACTTCCTGTTTTAGAACTGCCCATAATTGACCCTTTTACTTTTCGTCGGTACATCGCTAAAACTGCAAGAACACGCCTGTTTTGGACAAAACTTTCTTTAATATCATCCAAATATCCTAAGGAATTGTATTGTGTCAGTGCAGTACCAAAACTTTGATTCACCTTGCCACGAACCGCATTCATGCTCCTGCGAATGTTTAATAAATCTGGAGACGCATTGTCTTTTATTTCGCCATATTTATCAACTACTTCATCGACCATCGTAATGATTTCTTTGGTCAGTTCGACTTGATTAGCTCTTGCGTTTATATTTGGATAATAATCCTCGAATTTTCTCAAAAAAGTCAAAAGGAAATTGACCGTTGAAGAAATGGTAGCGATTTTTCTAAAACTGCCCACTTCCAAAAAGCTGTCTTCAATGGCCAGAAACTTTATTTCATGCGTAATAGCATCAAAACCATGATTAGGAATGGCATTGTTATTTTGGAAAGACGAAACATATTCAGATGTTTGCATTAATGCTTGCATCAACGTTTCCTTGTCTTTAAAAGGGGTAATTTCTAATGCTTTTTGTTTTCCAATATCTGTGTTACAAATTGTAGAAATCGTTTCGAGAACAGTTGGAAATTGTAAATCTTGTAATGTTTTTTCAGTGATGGATATCATTTATCGTATAATTCTTTTCAACACAAAAATAGCTAATAGTTAAGACTATTTAACAGACTTTCACAAAGAATTAATGAATGTTTATTATCCTTTTTATGATTCAAAAAAAATATTCTCTCTGTATCTTTGCTTTTTAATATTTAACTATGCAGATCAATCTCAATCCCACTTGGCAATCCATTTTATCTGATGAAATCCGTAAAACCTATTTTCAGGAATTAATGGAAACTGTTGATGAGGAATATAAAAGTCATACCTGTTATCCTCCGAAAGAATTGATTTTTGCTGCGTTTAATTATTGCAGTTTCAAAGATGTAAAAGTGGTTATTATTGGTCAAGATCCGTATCACGGCAAGGGCGAAGCCAATGGTTTGTGTTTCTCTGTGAATGATGGTGTTCGAATTCCGCCTTCGTTACGTAATATTTTCAGGGAAATGAGTGAGGATTTGGCAACTATTTTCATGCCCACTTCCGGTAATTTAGAAGCTTGGGCAAAGCAGGGTGTTTTATTGTTAAATACCTCGCTGACGGTTAGAGAAGACAATGCGAATAGTCATAAACACTTAAAATGGAATCTTTTTACGGATGCAGTTATCCAAAAAATTTCGGAAGAAAAAGAGCATGTTGTTTTCTTGCTTTGGGGGAATTTCGCCCATAAAAAAGGACTCAAAATAGATCGAACAAAACATCTGGTTCTAGAGTCAGGACATCCATCGCCAATGAGTGCAAATCAAGGAAAGTGGTTTGGTAACAAGCATTTCAGCAAAACAAATGTTTATCTACAGCAAAACGGATTAAAATTAATAAACTGGATTTCAGTTGATTAAAGGAAATACTTGCACTGGCTTTAAATTCTAACTAAACTTTTTGTCAGTTCGTGTGGTTTTGCTACAGAATTGGTCCTGAAGCAAGAAAGGTTTTAATTCAAACTAATATTTGATGCCAGTCGCGGCGAATGAAGAGCGAATTAGAAAGTTTTATTCTGGTTAATTCCTCAAAAACAACGGATTTTATTTTTTTTAAATACGAAGTTTCAATTACGCGGTTTTGAGCAATATTATTCCTTTTTTTCTACAAAAATAAATTAAATTGATATTTTTGATAAATGTAATTACTGAATTAAATGAAGTATTGAAAGATGTATATTGTTGTTTTATAATCGTTTGCGTGAGTGATGGAAGTGGAGCTCTTTTTTAAGAGGCGTTTTAGCCTTTCTGAAAAAAGCGGGAACGTACAGCACGACCCGAAGTTTTCACGAAGGGTCACGCCCAAAATAAAATTATGATATTATAACGTTAATTTTTTATAATATCCTCTAAAACGGCTCTGTCTGCGTAATTGATTACTTTTAAAATAACTTCTTGCTTTTTGATCGTTTGACCTTCAATAATGTACAGCTTTCCTTTTTTTAGATCGGTATTACTTTGGTCAAAATCCACATCGCCAAACTTTAAAGTATTTTTTATATCGGCAGTGTCAATCCATTTTTCGGCTAAAATCACCGAAGCTTTATCTGAATAATAAAAGGGTTTGTTTCTTAAATCATTTAGCACTCTTGCGTTTGGAAAATAATTACAGCGGGTGTCTTTGCCACTAAAAACTAATGCTACAAAAAACAGACCTATTACTAAACCTACCAAATAGTAGGCAAAACGATTTATAAAATTCATAAATTAAATTTTTGCAAAGGTAGCTGAAAGTTTTCTTAAAAAACAATTAAATTGATATCGTTATAAGGCAAGTCAAACCAGTCACCAATTGCGCTGTTTGTCAAAATTCCGTGGTACATATAGACGCCATTTTTTAGGCCTTTGTCGCAGCGGATTGCAATTTCGATTCCACCATCTTCGGCAATTTTCATCAAATAGGGCGATATAATGTTGCTTATTGAGAGTGATGCAGTTTTTGAATATCGAGATGGAATATTGGGCACGCAATAATGCAAAACATTGTTTTTGATGAATGTTGGTTTTTCGTGGGACGTGACTTCTGAAGTTTCAAAACAACCTCCGGTATCAATGCTTACATCAACTATTACAGCACCAATTTTCATGTGTTCTACCATTGATTCTGTTACAATAACAGGACAACGATCTTTTCCTCGCATAGCACCAATGGCAACGTCACAACGTCTTAAAGCCTTTAATAAAGCCTTTGGCTGTATAGTAGAAGTAAAAATTCGTTGATTCAAATTATTCTGCAAACGACGTAATTTAGTAATAGAATTATCAAAAACTTTGACACTAGCACCTAAACCAATAGCGGTTTTAGCTGCAAATTCTCCAACAGTTCCTGCTCCCAGGATAACCACATCAGTGGGAGGGACGCCAGTAATATTGCCAAATAATAATCCTTTTCCGAACTCATTAGTGATCATTAACTCGGCCGCGATCAATATCGATGCTGTTCCTGCAATTTCGCTTAAGGATTTTACTGCGGGATAGGTTCCGTCCTCGTCTTTTATATATTCAAAAGCGAGCGCCGTAATTTTCTTTTTGGCTAGAGCCTCAAAATAAGTTTTCTTACGGGTTTTTAATTGAATTGCCGAAAGAAGAATCGTTTGTGGACTCATCATTTCTATTTCCGCAAGTGTGGCTGGTTCTACTTTTAGAATCATTGGGCAACTGAATACTTTTTTAGTATCACTAGTAATTTCAGCACCTGCATCACTATATTCTTTGTCAGAATAACTGGAACTCAATCCCGCACCCGCCTCAATCATCACCCGATGGCCATGATACGTGATGGCGGTAACAGCATCTGGTGTTAGGCAAATTCGGCGTTCTTGATGACTGGTTTCTTTAGGAATACCAATAAAAAGTTCACTTTTTTGTCTTGCAATCTCCAGTTTTTCCTCTTGAGGTAAAAGCTGCTGTTTAGTAAATGGAGTTATGGTTATTGACATTGATGTTGTTAAATTAAGTGTACAATTTACGTAAAAAGTTTTATAAACGGCGCAAATTCAATCTTGATAAATTCGTGTCAAACACGACTAAATCTTAGTGAATCATTCGTTCCATTTTTATATCGGCTCGCTCATAAATGCCGTTTTCCAAAGCGACTTCTACGAAACCAAATTTTTTATATAGATAAATAGCTGAAAGTAATTTTCGGTTTGAATATAAAATTAATTTTGCTATTCCTTTTGCTTCGGCAACAGCAAGACAATGCAACATTAGTTTTTTACCAATTCCCAATCCTTGCACACCAGCTGTTACAGCCATTTTGCTCAACTCGAAAGTGGTGTTGTCGATTTTTATTAATGAAACTGTGCCTACGATTTCATCTTTATATTTCGCATAAAAAATCATTCCGCCTTTATCTATTATCTGACCTTGAGGGTCCGAAAGTACAAGTTCATCTTTGGGTTCAACCCTGAAATGTTTTTGCAACCATTCCAGATTTAATGTTTTTATTGAAGTTGTAAAATCCGTTGAAAATGGAATGATTACAACCATATTATCTGTTTTCATAATGACTTTTAGCTTAGCGTTAAAGACCGTTTACCATCAGCAAGCAGCGAAATATTGATAACCGAATGCATAAGTGGAATTAGATTTGGAATCTTTTCCGCCCATTCTATAAAGCACCAATTACCGGAATACAAATAATCATCAATTCCCATATCTAAAGCTTCTTCTTCTTTATTTAATCTATAAAAATCAAAATGATAAACCAACTGATTGTCATCAGCTTCGTATTCATTAACTAAAGAAAAGGTTGGACTGCTTGTAGGACCAGTTACTCCCAACGTTTTGCACAATTGCTTGATTAATGTTGTTTTTCCAACACCCATTTCCCCATGAAAAAGCATCACTTTTTTGGGGTTATTCGCTATGATTTTTTGCGCAACTTCCTCGAGTTGGTCAATAGAAAAAATGATGTTCATGATTTAAGTGTTTATTAATCTGCAGTTAATATGTCATTGCGAGGAACGAAGCAATCGCACTAAAAAGGGAAGAAGTTGAGCAACTTAATGTGATTGCTTCGTTCCTCGCAATGAACAATAAAAACTGAGACTGACTACTTTATTATTTCGGATTAAAAACTAAAAACGGAATAATCATTTCTTCCAATGAAATTCCACCGTGCTGATATGTGTTTTTGTAATAACTCACATAATGATTGTAATTGTTGACATACGCCAAGAACAAATCATTTTTTGCAAAAATATAAGAACTACTCATATTTATGGTAGGCAAACCGATATTTTTTGGCTCTTTCACTGCATAAACATCTTTGTGTTCGTAGGTCAAACTACGTCCGGTTTTGTATCGTAAGTTTAAACTCGTGTTTTTGTCACCCACCACTTTCGATGGATTTTTCACATTTATTGTACCGTGATCCGTGGTTAAAATCAACTTGAAACCCATTTTTTGGGCCTGTTGAATGATTTCTAATAGGGGGGAATTCTTAAACCAGCTCAACGTCAATGATCGGTACGCTTTATCATCTGAGGCTAGTTCTTTCACGACGTCCATCTCCGTTTTGGCATGGGAAAGCATATCTACAAAATTATAGACTACGGTAACTAAATCATTATCTTTTAAAGATTTAAAACCCTCTGCTAATTTTTTTCCCGCGGCAAGACTGGTTATTTTAAAATAATCTTCCTTGATATTTAACCCCAATCGTTTTAATTGTGCTTTCAAAAATTCTGCTTCAAAAAGGTTTTTTCCGCCTTCTTCGGGGTCATTTTTCCAGTATTTTGGAAACTGTTTTTCCATTTCTAGTGGCGTTAAACCAGAGAAAATAGCGTTTCTCGCATACTGCGTCGCCGTAGGAAGAATAGAGTAGTAGGGTACCTCTTTTTCTAATTTATAGTAATTTCCAACGACACTTTCAAAAGTTTTCCACTGGTCGTAACGCAGGTTGTCAATAACGACAAACAAAATAGGCTTGTCCTTTTTCTTGAGTTCAGGAAGTACTAATTCTTTGAATAACGTGTGCGATTGAACCGGTTTATCGGCTTTTGGTGCAAACCAATCCTCGTAATTGCGCTCAATGAATTTGCCAAATTGTGAATTGGCTTCTGTTTTCTGGGATTCTAGAATTTCAACCATACTCTGATCATTGATGTTTTCCAGTTCCAGCTCCCAAAAAATCAATTTTTTATACAATTCAATCCAGTCTTCATAGGAATTAACCATAGCCATTTCCATCGTGATTTTTCTAAATTCCTTCTGATAATCAAGCGTTGTTTTTTGCGAAATCAATCGGGAATGATCTAGATTTTTTTTCAAACTCAACAAAATCTGGTTCGGATTTACGGGTTTGATCAAATAATCAGCAATTTTAGAACCTATGGCTTCCTCCATGATATCTTCTTCCTCGCTTTTTGTAATCATAATCATTGGAACCGAAGATTTTTTTTCCTTCATTTCTGACAGTGTTTCCAAACCGCTCATTCCAGGCATATTTTCATCTAAAAAAACAATATCAAAATTATTTTTTTCAAAAATTACAATCGCATCTAATCCATTATTACAGGTCGTTACCTCGTAATTTTTTTTTTCCAGAAATAATATATGTGGTTTCAAAAGGTCGATTTCATCATCAACCCAAAGTATTTTTATTTTGTCCATAAGTTGCAGTTCCAAGAGTTTGAAAGTACTCAATTAAAAAGCCAAATTACATTTTTTTGCAACGGCTACCTGCTAATATTATTATAATTTTTTAACAGCTTAAAACTTTGATTTTTGTTCCCTGAGATAGCTTTTTTTATTTCAAATTTTTTACGGGCGTGTCCCGTACTCCGTAAACTACTTCCGGGGCGGGCTGTCCGCTGTATCCACGCTAAAAAGCGTGGGATGCCGCTTCCATCCCTCACGCAGTGCCACTAATCATTGAAGTATATCATTCTAATTTAGGTATCAAAAACGCAATGGTTATAAATAATTGATTCATCATAATAGTACTGACAGCTTTATAAATAAACAAATCAAAAACAATTAGAATAATTTTTGAAGGTAAAAAAAGAATCAATTCCTTATAAATAGCAGCAGTAGTTAAGAATAAACAGCTTCATGCGTCTAAGAAGCAAAAAGTATTTACCGTCACAACTATCAACACGAGTTTATACAACAGATAGAAGAATGAAAAAAAATTTTAAGCATTGCAACAAAGTAATCCGTACAAATCATTGAAATCTATAATATAGAAATTAGATGGTTGTCGTAATTACGCCATTAAATTTTAGCCATTACTTTACTTCGAAATGCTACAAACTTACAATCTTTAAGTCTGTCAATAAAAAACTATGAATTTTATGCAAGCTGTTGTGTGTTCCTTAAAGGAAAAATAAAGATAGTCCGATGAAGCGAATTAAAAGATAGTCAAACAAAGTAAAAAATTAATATAAAATTGGCAGTAACAAAGTGCGAAGATTTTATTTTTGTATGTAGTATAAAAGCGAATAAAATTGAATCCATTTTTGATTTGCAATTGTATTTAAATGTAGTAGTAATTAAAATTTAAACAAGTATGACCGAAGATTTTATAAACATAGACAAAGAAGCTATCGCAACGCTTAAATTTCCTAAAACCGATGTTTTAAAAGAAGTCGAGGAAATAAAAATTAGAACCGGTGAGATCAACAGAGCTTTAGCACTGGGTAATTTAGAGCATTCGAAACTTAAAATTTTCTTTGAAGACAACGAATCCAAGAAAGTTGTAGATACTACTGTTTGGGCTGTTACGGACAAAAATGTTATCTTGAAGCAAGGTGTGATGATTCCTATTCACAGAATATATAAACTGTTTTAGTATTATAAGAAACAAAAAATGAACAACCTAATTCTCAAAACAGAACGATTAATACTAAGACCAATCACGCTATTGGATTTGGATTATATTCACGAATTACATTCTTTGAAAGAAACTGATGAGTTCAATACTTTAGGAATTCCGGAAAATATTGAAGAAACAAAACTGGTTTTAGAAAAGTGGATTTTTGAAAATAATAAAGACCTTACGACCTATTTTACTTTTGTGGTCGAATTAAATACCGGAAACCAAATTATAGGGTTAATTGGAATCAATTTGGGGAAAGTAAAATATAAAAATGCTGAAGTTTGGTTTAAATTCCACAAAGACCATTGGAACAAAGGGTATGCTACAGAATCTTTAAAAGAAATTCTCCGTTTTGGTTTCAATAAACTTACTCTGCATAGGATTGAAGCGGGTTGTGCTATTGGGAATGTTGGTTCCATACATGTTTTAGAAAAAACAGGAATGACCAGAGAAGCTCATACCCGAAAATTATTGCCGTTATCATCCGGCTGGTCCGATAATTACGGTTACGCTATTTTAGCAACTGATTAGTAAAATTAAACTAAAAACCACACTATGAAATTTACCACAATCAATCTTGGAAACAATAAAATTGAAGTTTTTAATTCTTTTATCGGAAGAGAAACGATAGTACTCAACGGAAAAGTAGTCTCGGAGAAAAATTCGATTACTGGAGCAACACATCATTTTAAAATAATTGAAAATGATCAAGAAGTAGCGTGTAAATTTATTTTTGGTTATGGACTAAACGGAGTGGTAATGAGTTTATACAAAGACAACAAACCAGTAATTGAGTCCGAAAAAAGTATGTTCTTTGGATTTGTATTTCTGATGCTGATTGCGTTTGGATTTATATCTATTTACAACTTGATTCTTAACTAAGAAATTAAAAAACAAGATTTTAGATTAAATAACAAAACCACTGCCGGTACAAAGAGCAGTGGTTTTGAAGAAACAGGAATTAATAATATTTAGTCAAGCAATTATATTATTGCCAGCCACCTCCAAGGGCTCTGTACAATTGAATTATTGCTTTATATTGTTGGAATCTATTATCTATTAAGTTTAGTTCGGCATTTAATGCGTTGTCTTTTACAGTCAAAACTTCTAAATAATTAGCTAAACCGTATGTCAATAATTCATCTGAATAATCGGTGGCTTTGTTCAAAGCATCGACTTGTTTTTCTCTAACGGTAAGTTTATACGTCTCATTATTGTATTGCGCCAATGCATCCGATACTTCCTTTCCGGCGGTCAACAAAGACTGCTCAAACTGAAGATAGGCTTTTTCCTGATTGGTTTTTGCAATTTCGAACCTCGTTTTAATTTGTCGTTGATTAAAAATAGGTTGTGTCAGTCCTGAAATTACAGTTGCAAAAAGCGAATTAGCACTGAACCATTCTTTTAAATCAATGCTCTGAAGTCCACCCGTCGCTGTTAGTTTAAATGTTGGATAAAAATTACTTTTAGCAACATTGGTTTGTTCAAAACTTGAAATAAAATTGTATTCTGCTGCAATTACGTCAGGTCGGTTTCTTAGTAATGTTGCAGGTACGCCAAGTGTAATAGTAGGTTGAACGGATTGTGTTTCAAAAGTGCTTCTCTCAATTTTGGCAGAAGCTTCGCCCATAAGAATACTCATCATATTTTCAAGAATGATACCATTATTCTTGAGATCAGCAATGATAATTTCGGTGGCATATTTCTGTGCTTCGGTTTGCTTCACACCAACTTCAGTTACATTTCCTGCTTCTTTTAATGCTATAATTGTTTCAATACTTTGATTTCTATTGATCAAGGTGCGCTCCGCTAGTTTAATTTGCGCATCAACCGAAAGCAATTGGTAATAGATAGCTGCAAGGTTCGCAATCAATTGTGTTTTGACCACTTGATTGGCTGCTGTGGTTTGCATGTAAACTGCATTTGCTGCACGCTTATTACTTCTTATTTTTCCCCAAATATCTGCTTCCCAAGACAGATTTCCTGTAAACTGATATTGGTCCACATTCGTTGAACCACCGCCACCACTGATCAAGGCGCCAAATTGACTATTTTTAGAAAGTTCCTGATGTGTCCAATCTGCTCCCAAGGAAAAAGTTGGGAAATATCCGGCTTTCCCTTGTTTCATAGAAGCTTCGGCTGCTTGGATATTCTGCATTGCAATTCTGATATCAAGATTGTTTTTTAGTCCTTTTTTGATATAACCTTGTAGAAGTGGATCCGTGAAAACGGCATCCCAGGCAACATTAGCAAGTGAAGTACTGTCTTTTGAAACAATTTCAGTTCTATAAAGATTTTCGGTTTTTAATTCTGGCCTGTCATATTTTTTAGCAACAAAGCACGACTGCATTACTGTAGCAGATACAATAAGTATTGCTATTTTATTTAACTTATTCTTCATTTTCTTTGTTTAAAAGTGCAACATCTGAATCTTGGTTTACTGATGGAAGTGGTTTTGTAGAAATTTTTTCCTGTAAGGTTTGGAAAACGATAAATAAGACCGGTATTACAAAAATTCCAAAAATGGTTCCTATTAACATTCCGCCAATTGCCCCAGTACCAATAGAATTGTTTCCAACAGCTCCAGCTCCTTTGGCTAGCATCAAGGGTAACAATCCAAAAATAAATGCAAATGATGTCATCAATATAGGACGCAAACGTGCAACCGCACCAGTAATAGCAGCTTGAGCAATACTCATTCCTTTTTTTCTTGAATCTACAGAAAACTCGACTATCAAAATTGCATTCTTAGCGAGCAAGCCAATAAGCATAATAAGTGTTATTTGTAAATAAATATTATCAGTTACATCGAATAAATAAGCAAATAAGTATGCTCCTGCTAAACCAATTGGTAATGAAATCAGTACCGCAAAAGGCAACATATAGCTTTCATATTGAGCAGCTAACAAGAAATATACAAAAACTAAACACAGTAGAAAAATATACAACGTTTGATCGCCTGCACTTATTTCCTCGCGAGTCATCCCTGAAAACTCATACCCGTAACCAACAGGTAAAATTTCACTTGCCACTTCTTGAACCGCTTTTATGGCGTCACCTGAACTAAATCCTTCATTTGGAGCACCTGTGACTTTTACAGAAGTGAATAAATTGAAACGTTCTATTGCCTGAGGGCCAAATACTTTTACTAAAGTCACAAATTGTGAAATGGGGGCCATCTGACCTGCATTGTTTCTGACCAATACTTTATTTAATGATTCAGGATTATTCCTAAATTCAGGTTCAGCTTGGTAAACCACTCGAAATTGTTTTCCAAACTTATTAAAATTAGAGGCATAAACGCCACCATAATATCCTTGCATGGTTCCTAAAACGTCAGTAACACTCAAGCCTGCTTTTTTTATAGTAGCAACATTCAAATCAATTCGATATTGCGGATAATTTGGAGAAAAAGAGGTCGTCGCATATTTGATTTCGGGACGGCTGTTTAAAGCTCCTAAAAACTTATTGTTTACTTCACTTAACTCCTCAATTGTTCCTCCTTTTTGATCTTGTAATTGAAACTCAAAACCATTGGTATAACCAAAACCAACAAGTGTAGGACGAGCAAAATATAAGACTTTTGCATCTTTGACAGAAGCGGTTCGCTTAAATAATTCCTGTACAACTCCATTTATTTCCTGATTAGCCTCTTTACGTTCATCCCAAGTCTTTAACTTGACAATTATCATTCCGTAGTTACTACCAGTTCCGCTTATTAAACTACGACCTGAAATTCGAAGTACTTCTTTTATTTCAGGAATGTCTTTAACTTTATTTTCAATTTGTAACAAAACCTCCTCCGTTCTTTCCAAGGAAGTACCTGGTGGAAGTGAAACATCTGAAAGAATTGCCCCTGTATCCTCACCCGGAACAAAAGCTTTTGGTGTAATATTTAATAATAGGATAAAAATCCCTGCAAAGATGGCAATTCCTAAAAAAGCCAACCATTTACGTTTTATAAAAAATTCGACAGATCTTTTGTATTTAGCGGTTGTTGTTTCAAATCCAACATTAAATGCAGTATAAAAACGTTCTGCAAAACCTTTTTTCTTTGCACTTTTATTATGTTCTTTTAGAAAAATGGCACATAAAGCAGGCGAAAGTGTAAGGGCGTTAATAGCTGATAATACAATTGCAACTGCCAAAGTTATTCCAAACTGTTTGTAGAAAACTCCTGCTGATCCACTGATAAACGAAACAGGAATAAATACAGCCGACATTACAAGCGTAATGGAAATAATTGCGCTACTGATGTCCTGCATAGCACTGTGAGCTGCTTTTTTTGGATCATGTTCTCCAGCTTCCATTTTAGCATGGACGGCTTCAACCACGACAATGGCATCATCAACCACAATTCCCACAGCCAGTACTAAGGCAAAAAGCGTTAATAAATTAATGGTAAAGCCAAATAAACTTAGGAAAAAGAACGTTCCCACAATAGCAACCGGTACTGATATTGCAGGTATAAGGGTAGATCTCCAGTCTTGCAAGAAGATAAAAACGACTATAAACACTAATAAAAAGGCTTCAATTAAGGTATGAATTACTTTAGTTATAGATTCATCTAAGAAGTCGTTTGCATTAATTAATGTTGCATATTTTACCCCTTTTGGAAAACTTACTTCCGCTTCATCTAATACTTTTAAAGATCCTTCAATTACTTCTTGTGCATTAGATCCCGCGGTTTGTGCAATTGCAATCGCAATTGATTTGTTTCCATTTGTTAATGCATTACTGGCATAATTTACAGCTCCCAATTCAATTCTTGCAACATCGCCTAACTTGAGGATTTCTCCATTTTCGGTGGAACGAACAATAATTTCCTCGAATTCTTTTACATCTTGTAAACGTCCTTTATATTTTAATGCATATTGAAAAGATTGGTCTCCGCTTTCACCTAACTGACCCGGCGCTGCTTCAATATTTTGCTCAGCCAATAAAGCTGTTATATCAGAAGGGACAAGTCCATAAGCTCCCATTACATCTGGCTTTAGCCAAATACGCATCGAGTAGTCTTTTTGTCCAAAAATCATTGCTTCTCCAACTCCGGCTACACGTTTTATTTTTGGTAAAATATTGATGTTAGCATAATTTTGAAGAAAAGTATCATCATAATCTGGATTTTCACTGTATAATGATAAAATCAATATATTATCACTTTGCCTCTTTGAAGTTGTGACACCAGCCTTTGTAACTTCTTGAGGCAACAAAGGTGTAGCACGTGAAACTCGATTTTGCACATTCACAGCTGCAAAATCTGGATTTGTACCTAATTTAAAGAAAATATTAATGGCCGCCGAACCATCATTATTTGATGTCGAAGTCATATAAGTCATGTCTTCAACACCGTTAATTTGTTCTTCTAATGGGATTACTACCGAGCTCATTACGACTTCGGCACTTGCTCCTTGATAATTTGCTGATACAGTAACCGTGGGTGGCGCTATTTCTGGATATTGTGAAACTGGAAGTGAGATTAACCCTAAAACTCCCAAAATTACGATGATAATAGATATCACTGTTGACAATACAGGTCTGTCAATGAATTTTGAAAACATATTTTATTATTTATTCAATAGTTAATTTGTGAATTATTTTTTTGTTGGATTGATTATAGTCTTATAATCAACAACTTCTGGGGTAATAAGTGTTCCTTGAGTCACTATTCCAACTCCTTCGACAAGTATTTTATCGTTTATATTTAATCCGCTATCAACTACATAAAATTTACCTCCAGGAATTGCGCGAACTTCAATAGGAATCGCTTGTACTTTGTTGTTTTTATCCACAACAAGTGCAATGCGCTTATCTTGCAATTCTAATGTTACATTTTGCGGGATAATAATAATATCTTCTAAGTGGGTTGGGATTTGAATAGTTCCACTTGCTCCGGAACGCAATAATTTCTCCCCGTTAGCAAAACGTGCTCGCACATTAAACGACCCGGTTTGTGAATTGGCTTGTCCGCTAAAAGTTTCGATTTTACCCTTTTGCTCATATTGCATGCCGTTGCTTAGGATTAAATTGACCGCTTCCATTTTGTTTATTTTTTCTTGAAATGACTTTCCTGTCGCATTCAGCATGATATCCAATTGTTCTTTTTCATTTACTGAAAAATAGGCATAAATAGTGCTTACATCTGAAATTCGGGTTAAAGGCTCAGCAGTTTGACTGCTGACATAGCTCCCTAGTCTTAAGGGTAAAGTCCCTACAATTCCGTTAACCGGACTTTTAATAGTGGCATAATTAATTCTTGCAACGATACTCTGATAAGTGCTTTTGGCACTAGCTAAATTTGCTTTAGCAGCTTCCAATTGAACATCACTGATAATGTTGCGTTCTACTAAAGGAATTAAACGATTTACCTCCACTTGAGCCCCACTAATTTTTGCTTTTGCAGCTCCCGCTTCTTGGGTTGCTGTTTGTGTCTCTAATTTAAAAAGTAATTGCCCTTTTTTTACTTCTTGACCTTCTTTTACATAAATTTTTTCAATATATCCGTCTACTTTTGCACGAATGTCTATATCGGTAACACCTTCTAAACTGGTAGGATATTCAGCTAATAAAGTAGTATTCGATGTTTCTATCATGACCACTTTATAAGACATTGCAGGAGGAGCCTTTTGATCGGTTTCTTTTTTGCAGGAAAGCAAGCTTATTGATAACAAAATTACACTTATAAAATATTTCTTTTTCATACGGGACTATTTACTACTATTGATTAATTATTATTCTTACTATTATTGATTTCTATTTCTTTGAATTTTTCGATGGTTTTAATCAGTAGTTCTTCTACTTCACAAACATGGGCTTTATAGGCTTTTACATTTTCCATATTGCATTGTTCTTCTGGGCATGAAATCGTTTTTTCACGATACGCCTGAAGTTTATCAATTATTTGTTTTTCAAAGTCTAGTATTTTTAGATAATTAGTTAGTCTTTCACTAAACGGGCTGGACCTGAAATATTTTTTTCGATCACCAGTCAAGGTGTAATAGTTGATTTTGTCCATTTTTAGCAATAGGTTCAAATTGGTAGAAACGGAACTTTTACTGGCGCCTAATTTATCAACTATTTCTTCAAAAGTTAATCCTTTCTTACAGCCATCAATTATTAATAACCCCAATATTCTGGAACCAAGCGGGGACAAATTGTACATTAACTCAAAATGAATTCCGAACATTTCTATGAGTTCTTCTCTCTCTTTAGGTATATTGTTCATTTTATTTTTTTTGCAAAAGTAAACCTTAGTTCGGTAATTACCGAACTAAACGAACTTAAAATTATGTTAATTTTTTAACATAAAAAACACTGTTAGATAAACTTTTATTAGTGTTATGTAGGTATCATCAGTTGTTACTTTTTTTGTCAATAAAGCTTAAATTTAATAAAAAATGCTTATTATTGAAAAGTCAACTGTTACCCAATACTTATATTTTTATTAAACCAACCGAATTTAACTATGAAATCTAAAAACTTTAAGAACTCTTTTTTAATGATGGCCTTATTTTCTGCTACTGTAGCTATGGCGCAACACAAGTATGTAAATACTCCGCCAGAGGTTTCCCCAATGCCAATGAAACCTGAAATGACCGAGATTTGGGAACCAGAAGTCAAAGTTATTATGCCAGCTAAAACCATTGGAAATGCACCTTCTGATGCAATTATCTTATTTGATGGTAAAAACTTAGATCAGTGGGTGAGCCAGAAGGATATAAATAAACCTGCTGAATGGAAAATTATTGATAAAGACTATATGGAAGTTGTTCCCGGATCTGGCGCTATTCAAACCAAAATGACTTTTGGGGATTGTCAGTTACACTTAGAATGGAGTGCGCCAGATGTTGTTTTAGATGGAGGACAAGCAAGGGGCAATAGTGGTGTGTTTTTTCAAAATAGATATGAATTACAAATATTAGATTCCTATAATAACAGAACCTATAACAATGGTCAGGCTGGTAGTATTTACAAAGACCATCCACCATTAGTAAACGCGGTAAAAACACCATTAGAATGGAATGCCTACGATGTAATTTACACGGCGCCAAGGTTTAAAGTAGACGGAAAAATTGATGCACCGGCCAGAATAACCGTATTTTTGAATGGTGTTTTAGTACAAAATAATACTACCATCAACGGACTTACATTATACATAGGATTACATAATTATCCTTCGGCTCATGGTGATGATTTTATTTCGCTTCAAGATCATGATTCTAAAAATCAATTTAGAAATATCTGGATTAGAAAACTTTAAAACAATACTTACGGGGTGCTAAAAACACTCCGTTTTTTTTTTGACTTTAAATCCCAAAGTCGATTTTCCTGTTTTTAAAACTAATTTACTTACATTTGTTGACCCTAAAAAATACGTAATAGTGAGTCAAATCAATAAACTAAAAATATTCAATGATCCCATTTATGGGTTTATTACCATCCCAAATGCGTTAATTTACGATTTAATACAGCATCCTTATTTTCAACGTTTGCGTCGAATTTCTCAAATGGGATTGTCTTATTTAGTGTATCCTGGAGCAAATCATACTCGCTTTCATCATGCTTTAGGCTGTTTGCATTTAATGCAAAAAGCGGTTGATGTATTGCGTTTTAAAGGAATTTCACTCTCAAAAGAAGAAGAAAATGCGCTTTACATTGCCATTTTACTGCACGACATCGGTCATGGTCCTTTCTCACATGCAATGGAAAGAAGCATAGTCGAGGATGTGCATCACGAAGAAATTTCCTTATTATTCATGAATCAGTTAAACGTTGAGTTCAACGGGCAATTGAGTTTAGCCATTCAGGTTTTTAAAGGAGATTACGATCGAATATTTATGCTGCAACTCATTTCAAGTCAACTGGATATGGATCGAATGGATTATTTGAAACGAGACAGCTTTTATTCTGGTGTTTCAGAAGGGAATGTCAATTCAGAACGATTGATCCAAATGATGAATGTAGTGGATGATGTTTTGGTTATTGAAGAAAAGGGAATCTATTCTGTTGAAAAATTTTTAATGTCCAGACGGTTAATGTACTGGCAGGTCTATTTACATAAAACCAGTTTAGTGGCAGAGTTAATTTTGACGAAAGTCCTAAAAAGAGCTAAAGAATTGACCTTAAAAGGAATAAAATTACCTTGCAGCAAGCCTTTGTCTTTTTTTATGGAAAATAAAGTTACCATGGAAACCTTTGATGCTCAAACGCTAGATTTATTTGCTCAATTAGATGATTTTGATATTATTGGTGCTTTAAAAGCTTGGCAAAAAGAGGATGATTTTATTCTGTCGTCTTTGAGTAAAATGATTGTCAACCGTGATTTATTAAAAATAAAATTAACCAGCGAAAAAGTGGCTATTGAAGAATTACAGCCGCTCAAAGAGCGTTTTGCTTTAGAAAATAGTATTTCATTGCTGGAAACGAACTATTTTATTTTTAGAGGAAAGATAAAAAATCAGGCCTACAGTAAAAATGCAGAACCAATACGAATTTTGAATAAAGACAAAACAATTGAAGACGTTGTGGATGCCTCTGACCAATTGAATTTGAAATCATTATCTAAATCGGTAACTAAATATTACCTATGTTTTCCAAAACAACTGTTATAAATTCAGTATTTAAAACCTATTTTTTATATTTTTGTCGGGATGAAATTTACAGCAGAACAAATAGCAGGGATTTTAGAAGGTGAAGTTGTAGGGAATCCCATGGCTGAAGTTTCTAGATTATCAAAAATCGAAGAAGGCACGGAAGGATCTCTTACTTTCTTGTCAAACCCAAAATATCAGAATTATATTTACTCAACTAAAGCATCAGTAACAATTGTTAATGATACCTTCATAGCTGATGCACCACTTACTACAACCTTAATTAAAGTGAATGATGCTTATTCCGCATTTTCTAAATTATTAGAATTTTACAATAAGGTAAAATTAAATAAAAGCGGTATTGAGCAGCCCTCTTTCCTTTCGGAGAATGCTAAATACGGAGCTGGTTTGTATTTAGGAAGTTTTAGTTATGTAGGACAAAATGTAGTTTTAGGAGAAAACGTAAAAATTTATCCCAATTGTTTTTTGGGTGACAATGTGGTCGTAGGAGATAATGTGATTTTATTTGCTGGCGCAAAAATATATTCGGAAACAATTATAGGGAACAATTGCACCATACATTCTGGTGCTATAATCGGTTCAGATGGTTTTGGTTTTGCACCAAATCCGGACGGAACGTATACCAAAATTCCACAAATTGGAAATGTTATAATTGAAGATAATGTTGATATTGGGTCTTGTACCACAATCGACAGAGCTACAATGGGCTCCACTATAATAAGAAAAGGAGTTAAGCTGGACAACCAAATTCAAATTGCCCACAATGTTGAAATTGGAGAGAATACGGTAATCGCCGCACAAACAGGGGTTGCGGGTTCGACTAAAATAGGTAAAAACGGAATGATTGGTGGTCAGGTTGGAATTGCAGGACATTTGACCATTGGTAATAATATACGCATTCAAGCACAATGTGGCGTAGGAAGGAATATTAAAGATAATGAAATCCTACAAGGAAGTCCCGCATTTGGTTATAATGATTTTAGTAAATCGTACGTTCACTTTAAGAATTTACCTAAAATTGTTGCAGAAATTGAAGAATTAAAAAAACAAATATTAAACCAAAAAAATGGAAACAATGGTTAAACAGAAGACCATCAAAACAGAAATCTCTCTGACTGGAGTTGGATTACACACCGGTAAAGAAGTGAAAATGACTTTTAAACCGGCTCCAATCAATAAAGGTTTTACTTTTGTTCGAGTAGATCTTGAGGGACAACCTATTGTTGAAGCTGATGCAAATTATGTTGTAAACACACAAAGAGGAACAAATCTAGAAAAATTAGGAGTAAAGATTCAAACACCCGAACATGTTTTAGCAGCATTAACAGGTTGTGATCTAGATAATGTTATTATAGAATTAAACGCTTCGGAACTTCCTATAATGGATGGCTCCTCTAAGTATTTCGTTGAAGCTCTTGAAAAAGCAGGAATTGAGGAACAAAGCGCAAAAAGAAATGTATATGTTGTAAAAGAAGTCATTTCTTTTATAGACGAAGCCACAGGCAGCGAAATTTTAATCATGCCAAGTGATCATTACTGTGTTACGGCAATGGTCGATTTTGGGACTAAAATTTTAGGGACCCAAAATGCAACAATGAAAAATATTTCTGATTTCAAAACTGAAATATCAGAATCCAGAACATTCAGTTTTTTGCATGAATTAGAATCTCTTTTAGAGAACGGTTTAATAAAAGGTGGTGATTTGAATAATGCTATTGTTTACGTTGATAAAGAAATATCTAATGCTACAATGGAAAATTTGAAACTCGCTTTTGGAAAAGATCAAATTACGGTCAAACCAAATGGTATTTTAGATAATCTAACGTTACACTATCCAAATGAAGCAGCCCGACATAAATTACTAGATGTAGTAGGCGATTTAGCGTTAATAGGAACTAAGATACAGGGGAAGGTAATAGCTAACAAACCAGGACATTTTGTGAACACACAATTTGCAAAAAAAATGGCTAAAATTATAAAAATTGAACAAAGAAATTATGTTCCAGTTTATGATTTAAACCAAGAACCATTGATGGATATTCATAAAATCATGGCAGTTTTACCGCATAGACCACCATTTTTACTGATTGACAGGATTATCGAAATGTCTGAAACTCATGTTGTGGGAATGAAAAACGTAACCATGAACGAAAATTTCTTTGTCGGACATTTTCCAGAAGCTCCAGTAATGCCTGGTGTTCTAATAGTGGAGGCGATGGCGCAAACAGGAGGAATTCTTGTTTTAAGTACGGTTCCTGATCCCGAAAATTATTTGACTTATTTTATGAAAATAGATAATGTTAAATTCAAACATAAAGTATTACCAGGTGATACTTTAATTTTTAAATGTGATTTAATAACACCTATTAGACGAGGAATTTGTCACATGCAAGCAAACGCTTACGCAAATGGAAAACTAGTGGCCGAAGCAGAATTAATGGCACAAATTGCTAAAAAACAGTAATTTTTTTTTGATTTGATTAATCGTGTACACGGTTAATCGATCAAACAGTTAAACGATTAAACAAAGAATATGAATCAACCACTAGCCTATGTTCATCCTGGCGCTAAAATAGCCAAGAATGTTGTAATCGAACCGTTTACAACCATTCATAATAATGTAGTTATAGGTGACGGAACTTGGATAGGTTCTAATGTTACCATAATGGAAGGCGCAAGAATAGGAAAAAATTGTAATATTTTTCCGGGTGCAGTAATTTCAGCAGTTCCTCAGGATTTGAAATTTGGTGGAGAAGATTCGTTAGCAATAATTGGAGACAATTGTACGATTAGAGAATGTGTAACCATCAATAGAGGAACAATAGCTTCGGGACAAACTACATTAGGCAATAATTGTTTAGTAATGGCTACAGCGCACATTGCACATGATTGTCACATTGGGGATAATGCTATTATAGTAAATGGAGTTGCTCTAGCAGGGCATGTAACAGTTGGCAAATATGCAGTTATTGGCGGATTAGCAGCAATTCATCAATTTATACACATAGGAGACCACGCGATGATATCTGGAGGTTCTTTGGTACGAAAAGATGTTCCGCCATTTACAAAAGCAGCAAAAGAACCCTTATCGTATGTTGGAATCAACTCTGTGGGATTACGTCGTCGCGGTTTTACAACAGAAAAAATTAGAGAGATACAGGATATTTACAGAATTTTATATCAAAAAAATTACAACACTACTCAAGCTTTAGGAATTATTGAAGCGGAGATGGAAGCAACACCGGAAAGAGATGAAATTATAGACTTCATTCGGAATTCATCACGAGGAGTAATGAAAGGATATTCTGGAAATTATTAAGAATATGTTGGCTAATCGTTTATTTGCGTAAACGATTAAATAAATAGATGATAAAAAAAATTAGCGGATAAACAAAAAAAGAAAAAATGGCATCTACATCAGATATTAAAAACGGATTGTGTATTAAATACAACAACGACATTTACAAAATTATTGAGTTTCTTCACGTAAAGCCAGGAAAAGGCCCTGCTTTTGTTAGAACCAAATTGAGAAGTTTAACTAACGGAAAAGTATTGGATAATACCTTTTCTGCGGGTCACAAAATCGAAGAAGTAAGGGTTGAAAACCATAAATTTCAGTTTTTGTATCCTGAAGGAGAAGATTTTCATTTTATGAACACAGAGACTTTCGAACAAATTACGTTGAATAAAAATATTTTAGATTCACCTGATTTGTTGAAAGAAGGAGAAAACGTAATGGTAAGTATTAATACTGAAACTGATTTACCTCTTTCTGTAGATATGCCGGCATCTGTTATACTTGAAGTTACTTATGCGGAGCCCGGAATTAAAGGAAATACAGCAACTAATGCAACGAAATCAGCAACTGTTGAAACAGGTGCAACGGTAAATGTACCTTTGTTTATCAATGAAGGGGATAAAATTAAAATTGATACTGCTTCCGGAAATTACATGGAAAGAGTTAAAGAATAGTTTGCAGTAATCAGTGTTCAGCAATTAAATATACTGGACACTGATTACTGAATACTGAATACTAAATAAATGAAATTCCAAAAAGTATACACTTTAGAAGAAATTGCCCGTATTATCGACTGCGAATACGTTGGTGATGCTACTTTTCCAGTTTCAGGAATGAATGAAATTCATGTAGTTGAAGCTGGAGATATTGTATTTGTGGATCATCCTAAATATTATGATAAAGCATTAAATTCTGCAGCAACTATTGTTTTAATTAATAAAATGGTAGCTTGTCCAGATGGAAAAGCCTTATTGATTTCTGAAGATCCTTTTAGAGATTTTAATAAATTGACAAACTATTTCAAGCCATTTCAATTTTCAAATGTTTCAATTGCTACTTCAGCTTTAATAGGTGAAGGAACTGTGATACAGCCAAATACATTTATTGGAAATCATGTTGTTATTGGCAATAATTGCTTGATTCATTCTAATGTTTCCATTTATGATTGTACCGTAATTGGAGATAATGTTATTATTCACGCAGGGACTGTTCTGGGTACCGATGCTTTTTATTACAAAAAACGTCCTGAAGGATATGATCAGTTGCTTTCGGGAGGGCGAGTTGTTATTAAAGATAATGTAGCAATAGGGGCGCTTTGTACTATTGATAAAGGAGTTACTGGCGATACCATCATTGGCGAAGGCACAAAAATTGACAATCAGGTTCATGTGGGTCATGACACCGTTATTGGAAAAAAATGTTTAATTGCTTCACAAACCGGAATAGCTGGTTGCGTAATTATTGAAGATGAAGTTACAATTTGGGGACAAGTTGGCACTACAAGCGGGATAACAATAGGAGCAAAGGCTGTTATTTTGGGTCAAACTGGCGTAACAAAATCAGTAGAAGGTGGTAAATCATATTTTGGTACTCCAATTGAAGAATCAAGAGAAAAATTGAAACAACTGGCCAATATCAAGAAGATTCCAGAAATACTAAATAAACTAAAATAATATGTCTGCTAAAGAAATCGTTCAGCAATTTTACAAATCAGATGCCCTTATTGATAGCGAAGTCATTAAAGACTTTTTGCATCCTGAGGTCCTCGTTGAATGGAACAGTAGTAAAGGATTCATAAAACTTGATTATAACTCTTTACTAAATTTATCCTCTGAATTAAGCAAAGCCTACGTGCGATCTAAAGTTAGAATAAGTCATATTATTGGAGAAAATGATCTGATTTCAGTACGATATTCTCATTTTGTGAAAACGATTGAGAACCCAAGAGAAGAGATGTTATTGGCGCATTTTATTGTTATTTGGGAAATAAAAGACAATAAACTATTTCGAGGGTATCAAATGAGCCAATTATCCTAATTTAGTGTCAAAAAACTGAATGCTGAAGATTGATTAGTGCTTACTATTTTATACTTTTGCATAACGATTTAAAAAAACTATATAAAAAATATATCATGAGTGTTTTAGTTAATAAGGATTCCAAAATAATTGTTCAAGGTTTTACAGGAAGCGAAGGAACTTTCCATGCTTCTCAAATGATTGAGTACGGTACTAACGTTGTTGGTGGTGTAACTCCTGGAAAAGGAGGAACAACTCACTTAGACAGACCCGTTTTTAATACTGTAAAAGATGCTGTAGAACAAGCAGGAGCTGACACAACTATCATTTTTGTACCACCAGCTTTTGCTGCTGATGCAATAATGGAAGCTGCAGATGCAGGGATAAAAGTAATTATTGCAATTACTGAAGGTATTCCTGTTGCTGACATGATAAAAGCAAACAGTTATGTTAAAGAAAGAAATTCTAGATTAATAGGTCCTAACTGTCCAGGTGTAATTACTCCGGGTGAAGCTAAAGTTGGAATTATGCCAGGTTTTGTTTTTGAAAAAGGAACTGTTGGGATTGTTTCTAAATCGGGAACTTTAACTTACGAAGCTGCGGATCAAGTGGTAAAACAAGGATTAGGAATCACTACTGCAATTGGTATTGGTGGAGACCCAATCATTGGAACTACTACGAAAGAAGCCGTTGAATTGTTGATGAACGATCCAGAAACAGAATGTATTGTAATGATTGGTGAAATTGGTGGACAATTAGAAGCTGATGCTGCTCATTGGATCAAAGCTGATGGTAACCGTAAACCAGTTGTAGGATTCATTGCAGGAGTTACTGCTCCAGCAGGACGTACAATGGGACATGCAGGTGCAATCGTTGGTGGATCTGACGATACTGCCGAAGCTAAAAAACAAATCATGAGAGAATGTGGAATTCACGTAGTAGATTCTCCCGCTGAAATTGGTAAAAAAGTAAAAGAAGTTTTAGGATAATCTAAACTCTAATTAAATATTTTAAAAGCCTCACAATTTGTGGGGCTTTTTTATTATAAATTCAATTAAAGAAATATCTTTGCACTTTATTAAATAGCTCTGTTTTTCAGATTTAAAAATAATAAAAACAAACATAAACGAATGGTTTATAATGACCCTCACGGTTTTGTGGGGTATTTTTTTGCCGAAGCCAATTCAAATTAAAAATAAATAAAATGTATAAAGAGTTAAAAAAATTCAAAGTTACCAATCAGTTTTCCTTTACGACAGAAGATAGTTTAGCTGAAGTTTGCAACGCATCAGAAGGATCAGGAGTATTTCTAGTATATTCAGTTGGGGATGAAAAAGAGTTAATTATGGTTGGTTCTACTGGAACTGTTCAAAATAACGGAACTTTGAAAATTAAAAATGGTGGCTTGAAAGAAAAAATTGTAGAAGGACACCAATTTGCAAAAACAGGAAGAAAATATTCTTGGCCAGCACAAATGAAAATCGAAGATATTAGTACATTAGAAGTAGTTTGGTATGAAACATTCAATGATAAAACTAAAGCAATTCCAACATTTGTAGAAGGACAAGTTTTACAAAACTTCCTTGATGAAAATGGAAGATTGCCAAAATGGAACGTAGCTTTCTAAAAAGTTAACAACTGTTTTTCAGTATATTAAATAAAATTGCACTACATTTTTATGTAGTGCTTTTTTTTGTATTATTATTTTTTTGAATTAAACTTGAAATATTTCACAAATAATTAGTTACTTTTGCAACCGTTATCACGAATCCTGCACTAGGATAGCAACCTGCAACAACAAGCAAGGTGCTAAAACGATAAGCCAAATCCTTTGGAAAAAATGTTGTTTACATTCCCATTTTTAGCTTTGTTTTTCGTCATAATTTTAAATTCTAAATTATTTTTATGACTTTATTTTCAAAAGACAAGGGAAGTGCCTTTGCATTAATTCCGCTGTTTGTTTTTATTCTTACCTTTTTAGGAGCAGGAATCATTTTGAATGATTTTTATGCTTTTCCATCGCCAGTAGCGGTTGTAGTTGGTATCATTGCAGCTTTTTTACTATTCAAAGCCTCAACGGAGGATAAAGTTGCTACGTTAATTGCAGGTTGTGGTGAAAGTAAAATCATGACCATGTGTTTAATTTACTTATTAGCGGGAGCATTTGCAGTGGTGAGTAAAGCGATGGGTGGTGTTGATGCTGTTGTAAATCTTGGAATAAATACTATTGATGTTGCTTATTTTCCGTTGGGGATTTTCTTGATAGCTTCTTTTTTATCAACAGCAACGGGTACTTCAGTAGGTGCAATTGTAGCTATTGGCCCAATAGCAGTAGCTTTAGCTGATAGAAGTGGCGCTTCATTGCCGTTGATCGCTGGTGCTTTGTTGGGAGGATCGATGTTAGGAGACAATCTTTCTATGATTTCTGATACTACAATCGCTGCGACGCAATCATTAGGGTGTGAATTAAAAGACAAATTCAAAATAAACTTATTTATCGCTTTTCCTGCTGCAATTTTGACAATTCTTGTTTTCTTCTATCTTGGTTTAAACTCCGATATTGTGACCGTTGCCATCGAAAAAAATGATTTTTCATGGATTGCAATTGTGCCTTATCTTTTAGTAATAGTATTGGCCGTTGTAGGTGTTAATGTTTTTTCAACATTGCTTATTGGTACTTTATTAGCTGGAATCATTGGGTATTTTGGTGGTTCCTTTACACTAATGGAGTTCACTCAAAAAATATATGAGGGTTTTACCAGTATGACTGATATTTTCTTATTGTCAATGCTTACGGGAGGTTTAGCCGCTATGGTAGATAAAGCAGGTGGAATAACGTATTTATTAGTTCAAATTAAAAAAAGAATTAAAAGTAAGAAATCTGCACAAGCTGGAATTGGCGCTTTGGTAGGTTTTGCTAATTTAGCAATAGCCAATAACACCGTTTCTATTGTCATTACGGGACCAATTGCTAAAGAAATTAATGATGAGTATGATTTAAATCCTAAAAAAACAGCTGCAATTTTGGATATTTTTTCGTGCATTGTTCAAGGAGTTTTACCTTATGGGGCTCAAATATTACTAATATTGAGTTTTTCTAATGGTAAATTAGATTTCTTTGATTTAATTAGTAATGCATGGTATCATTTGTTTTTATTAGTTTTTACCTTGGTGGCAATTTACAGTTCATCTTGGGATAAACTAGTAAAGCAATTCTTAAAAATTTAAAAACAAAATATTGATGGTTCTTGCTTTTGAAATTTTTTTTAAAAAGAGAATTATTCTATATTTGACGAGTGTAAGATAGCCCTGATAGTAGTGAAAATCCTTTTATGTAAGCGATAGCGGTCATAAAAGATTGTAGCGGATAGCAGGAATAGCTCCAAATAAAATTTAAATTAATTACTGAAAATGAAATTACTAGAAGGAAAAGTTGCCATAATTACTGGTGCGAGTCGCGGAATTGGAAAAGGAATTGCTGAAGTTTTTGCAAAACAGGGAGCAAATGTTGCTTTTACGTATAGTTCATCAGTAGAATCAGCTTTGGCTCTTGAAAATGAGTTGAATGCTCTGGGTATTAAAGCCAAAGGATACCAATCGAATGCCGCTGATTTTAATGAAGCTCAAACTCTGGTAGACGCGGTTTTGGCTGAATTTGGAACGGTTGATATTCTAATAAACAACGCCGGAATTACTAAAGACAATCTATTGATGCGTATGTCAGAAGGCGATTTTGATCAAGTAATTGATGTTAATTTGAAATCGGTTTTTAATATGACTAAAGCTATTCAACGTACTTTCTTGAAGCAACGTTCTGGTTCAATTATCAATATGAGTTCAGTAGTAGGAGTAAAAGGAAATGCCGGGCAAACGAATTATGCAGCTTCTAAAGCGGGAGTAATTGGTTTTTCTAAATCTGTAGCATTAGAATTAGGATCTCGTAATATTCGTTGTAATGTAATTGCTCCTGGATTTATAGAAACGGAAATGACGGCTAAATTAAACGAAGATGTTGTAAAAGGATGGAGAGACGGAATTCCGTTGAAACGTGGCGGAACGACAGAAGATGTTGCTAATGCGTGTCTTTTCTTTGCTTCGGATATGAGCGCGTATGTAACTGGACAGGTTATGAATGTTTGTGGAGGAATGCTTACTTAAAAAGTTGGCAGTTTCCAGTAATCAGGAAGCTGAGAACTGAATACTGAACACTGAACACTGCTAAAATATGACAACAAACACGCTACTATTATTACTGCTTTCATTACTAATAGCTGGTGGTTTGTCGTTTTTTCAATATCTCTATAAAGCCAAAAACAAATCGAAAGTCGGTTGGTTTTTGGCTTTTTTGCGTTTTTTATCCATTTTTGGAATTTTATTATTGTTGATTAATCCAATAATAAATAAAAATACGCTTGAAACGATAAGAACTCCTTTGCCAATTGTTGTTGATAATTCCAGTTCTATCTCTTTTTTGAATGCCAATGAAAAAGCATTAGAATTGTATAAAAAAATAAAGTCGAACTCTGATTTACAAGCAAAATTTGATGTTCAATCGTATCAGTTCTCCTATGATTTTGAACCTACTGAAACATTTGATTTTAATGGAACCCAAAGTAATATTGATGTTGTTGCCAAAAATCTAAAAAGCATTTATAAAAATATAACGTATCCAACAGTTTTAATTACTGACGGAAATCAAACCTCCGGGAATGACTACGTTTATAGTTTTGATGCTGTAAATAAAGTGTATCCAGTAATTGTAGGCGATACAATGACTTTTTTAGATTTCAAAATCAATCAACTAAACGTTAATAAATACGCTTTTCATAAGAATAAATATCCTGTAGAAGCTTTTTTACAGTATTCAGGAACCAAAAGTATAACTGCTGATTTTGTTATTTCGCAAGGCAATTCGGTATTCAGTAAACAATCGATTTCCTTTTCACCTTCCAAGAAAACAGCAACTGTAAACGTACTTTTACCAGCTGATAAAATAGGATTACAGGTTTTTAAAGCTACAATATCATCAAAAGAAAAAGAAAAAAATAAGTACAATAACACTAAAAATTTTGCGGTTGAAGTCATTGACCAAAAAACAAATATTGCTATCGTATCTGCTATTAATCATCCTGATTTAGGTGCGATGAAAAGAGCAATTGAATCGAATGTACAGCGTAAAGTAACGATTTTTAAACCAAAAGAAATCAGAACAGTACAAGATTATAATGTTTTGATTTTATACCAACCAACATCCGAGTTTAAAACCATTTTTGAGAATAATAAAGCTGCCGGAATCAATACGTTTATCATTACAGGAAGCAACACTGATTTCAATTTTCTGAATCAGCAGCAGGATAATTTGAGCTTTAAAATGAGCGGACAAAAAGAAGATTATTTGTCGGTTTTTAACGGGCAGTTTAATTTATTTGCAGCTGATAATATCGGTTTTGAAAATTTACCGCCTTTGCAAAATGCATTTGGAACCGTTACTACAAAAGGAGCGGTGTCTGTTTTACTTTCATCCAAAATCAGAGCTATAGATACCAATTCACCTTTGTTGGCTTTTGTCGAAAATCAGGGGAAACGAGCCGCTTATCTTTTAGGGGAAAATAGTTGGAAATGGCGTTTGCAAACCCATTACGAAAACCAATCTTTTAAAAAATATGATGTTTTCATCGATAAGATTATTCAATTTTTGGCTTCTAATAATTCTAAAAAATCACTAGTGATTGAACATGAAAGCTTCTTTAATTCAGGTGAAGCTATTGAAATAACCGCTCAATTTTTTAATAAAAATTATGAGTTTGATGAGAAAGCCCGTTTGACAATTGCAGTAACTAATACAAAAACGAAGCAAACTAAAAATTACGATTTATTAAAAGGAAATAATTCCTATAAAGTCAATCTTGACGGATTGAAAGCTGGTTCTTATGCGTTTACAGTAAAAGAATTGAATTCTAAAACTAACTATTCCAGTAGTTTTGAAATTCTTGATTTTGATATCGAAAAGCAATTCGTCAATCCTGATGTGGAGAAATTGACACAATTAGCCACGCAAACACAAGGAAAAGCTTTTTTCCCGGATCAAGTAGATGTGTTGATTAAAACGCTTTTAGAAAATGAGGAATATAAAGCAATCGAGAAAAACGTTGTTACAAAAACTCCTTTGATAGATTGGATTTGGTTATTGGTTTTAATTTCAGTTTTGCTGGCAACCGAGTGGTTTGTTCGAAAATACAACGGATTACTGTAACACAATCAAATAACATGGATTTTAGACTGAAAGTATTTTATACTGTTGCCAATCGTTTGAGTTTTACAAGAGCTGCAACCGAATTATTCATTACGCAACCTGCGATTTCCAAACATATTCAAGAGTTAGAAGAGCAATATAAAATCAAATTGTTTGACAGGAATGGTTCCAAAATCGCATTGACACCTGCAGGTGAAGTGCTATTAAAACATACCAAAAACATTTTCGAACTTTATAGAGAAATCGATTTTGATATGAGCACTCTTATTAATCAACGTTCCGGATTGTTGCGATTAGGCGCCAGTACAACGATTTCTCAGTATATTATTCCGCCACTTTTAGCTCGTTTCCACCAAAAATTACAAGATGTAAAAGTGAGTTTACTCAATGGAAATACCGAACAAATAGAAAATGCTTTACTAAACCAGGAAATTGAAATAGGAATTGTTGAAGGGCAATCAAAAAATAAATCTATTAAATATACTGAGTTTTTAAAAGATGAATTGGTACTAGTTTGTAAGAGTTCCAATCCGTTAGTAAGTCTTGATGAAGTAACTCAGGATGAGCTTAAAAAGATGTATTTTTTAATGAGGGAACAGGGTTCAGGAACACTTGAAGTTATTGAACATGCGTTAAAACCATTTGACATTAAACTTTCTGAACTACAAATTGAAATGCAATTAGGAAGTACTGAAAGCATAAAATCCTACTTAATGAACTCTGATTGTGTGGCTTTTATATCCATTCATGCGATAAAAAAAGAACTTCAAAACAATGAATTGGCTATATTAGATATTAAAGATTTAGTTATAGAACGTTACTTTTACGTCATTACGTTACAAGGAAAAATAGATTCGCTATCGGATTTGTTTATCCAAAACATTTCCAATCATTATAATTTAAAGTTATAGCGGATTATAATTTGCGATTGGCTTAAATAGATTTATCGTTCCACCTTTGTACTGTACTAATTCAACAACTTTACATTGGAAACGCATCAAAAAGTGATTCAAAAAGAATCCTTTATTTTTTTTAAAGTAAATGCCCCTTTGAAGCAACTTATTTTTGTTGTCTTGCTATTGTTTTGTACCACTATTTATGTTTCTCCGCCAATTGCCTTAGTATTAGGATTGATTGTAGCCAATCTTTTTGGACATCCTTTTCTAGAATTGAATCATAAAGCTACTAATTATCTATTGCAGTTTTCAGTGGTTGGTTTAGGATTTGGAATGAATGTTCACAGTGCGGTATCTGCAGGAAAAGAAGGTTTTGTGTTTACGATTATTTCTATTGTAAGCACTTTAGTTTTGGGAACTTGTCTTGGAAAATGGTTTAAAACCGATAAGAAAACATCGCATTTAATTTCTTGTGGAACTGCAATTTGTGGAGGAAGTGCCATTGCCGCAATTGCTCCAATAATCAAATCCAATGAAAAACAAACTTCAATTGCATTAGGAGTAATTTTTATTCTGAATTCAGTTGCACTGTTTTTATTTCCTGCAGTAGGTCATTGGTTGGATCTAACTCAAAAAGAGTTTGGATTATGGTGCGCCATTGCTATTCACGACACGAGTTCTGTGGTAGGAGCAGCGAGTAAATTTGGCCCCGAAGCCTTACAAATTGCTACAACGGTAAAATTGGCCCGTGCGTTATGGATTATTCCTGTTGCACTGATTACGGCATTTATTTTTAAAAATAAATCCGGAAAAATAAAAATTCCCTATTTTATCGGATTGTTTGTTTTAGCGATGATTGCCAACACTTATCTGCCAAAAATGGAAATAGTAGGAGCATTGCTGGTTTCGATTGCCAAAATAGGTCTGACAATAACTTTGTTCCTAATTGGAGCAGGATTAAATAGTACTATTTTAAAAACGGTGGGTTTAAAACCGCTTTTGCAGGGAGTTTTACTTTGGATATTTATAGCAACAGCTACTTTGTTGGCAATTATTTATTTGGAATAACTTTATGTGTAAATTTCTTTCGTTTAATGACATGAAATTGCAAACGTAAATAATCATACAAAAGTGCGTACAATAAGAACATAGCTGCAATAAAAAGTGTCTTCATTTTCATTGTATCATACAAAAAACCTCCTAAAATACAACCCATGAAAAAGAAAATAATGATAGATAATCTCAAATAAATACTGATTTTTAATTTTTTGTTTTCTTCTGGTTTTTTATAAAAGAACAATTGCGATAATTCAATACCTAAATCAGTAAAAAGTCCGGTTAAATGGGTTGTTCGAACGGTAGCTTGAGAAATTTTAGTCACCAATGAGTTTTGAATTCCCATTGCAAAAAGCATCGAAAAAGCAATCCATTTTCCTTCAGAACTGGATAATGCAGACTGAACTCCAAAAAGCCCAATACTTATCAAAATAACCATTTCAAGCGAAATAGGAATCACGTGAGATAAATCAGGATGTTTTTTTGAAATCAATTCTGCTAAGAAATTAGAAGTGAAAGCACCCAACAAAAAGAAAATCGTGAATACAAAGAAAGTAATAGCGGCTCGATAATCTCGTTTCATTATTTCTTCCGCAAAAAAGGCGAAATGACCAGTAACATTTGTTGTTAGTGTTTTTACCGATAAAACTCCCGTAACATTTACAATTCCAGCAACAAAAGATAATAAAGTGGCTAAACGAAGATTATGAATAAAAGTTCTATTTTTCCCTTGGTGTCGAAACATATTTGTAGTTTTCTTTTTAAATTAATAAAATCTTAAACCGATTTTTTTTTAATAACGATGTAATGAAATACATTTGTACTTCAAAAAAATAAATTTAATGAAAAATTTTAAAATTAGACCTACGCTTATCGCTTTATCTACGCTTGGCGTTGCTTTTTTTCTTCTGTCATGGGGAGTAATTGGACACGAGCGAATCAATAGGGCAGCAGTAATGGCACTCCCAAAACCATTGCAAACCTTTTTTTACAATCATATTGATTTCCTTACACAAGAATCTACAGTTCCGGATTTGAGAAGAAATGTTTTGAATGATAAAGCAGAACCACCACGTCATTATTTTGATATGGAAAATTTTGGCGCTGTGGAGACATTTCCTAAAACAATGGAAGAAGCAAAACTAAAATACGATGAGAAGTTTTTGAATAAAAATGGAATATTACCATGGTACATTCAGGATATGATGGTCAAGCTGACTAAAGCTTTCAAAGATAAAAGAAAAAACGAAATACTATTTATTGCGGGTGATTTAGGACATTATATTGCAGATGCGCACATGCCATTGCATACATCAGACAATCATGACGGACAAAACACGAATCAAAAAGGAATTCATTCCTTATGGGAAAGCCGTCTGCCTGAATTATTTGCCAAAGATTATAAATTGAATGTCGCGCAAGGAATTTATTTAGATAATGTGGAGAAAGCTACTTGGGAAATGATCTTAGACACCCATAGTTTAGTAGAGCCGTTGTTAGCAGCCGATAAAAAACTTAGAATTACAACTGCTGAAAACAAAATGTACGTAACCGATGCAGCAGGAAATGTTGTCAAGAATAAATATGGTGGAATGTTATATTCAGATGAGTATGCAGGAAAATTGCACGCTGATTTAAATGGAATGGTAGAAAAACAAATGAAAAAAGCGATCACAGTAACAGCAAGTTTTTGGTATACCGCTTGGGTCAATGCAGGAAAACCTGATTTAAGTAATCTGGATACTGCTGAACTTACGAAACGTAACAGTAAAACTTTAAAAAAGGATCTAAAAACTTTTGAAAAAGGAAATCTTTTTGGTTTAACAAACGAAAAAGAATAACGATATATTTCCAATTAAAAAACGGGTGAAATTAGACTTTCATCCGTTTTTTTATGCTAATTAATTTTCTGATAATTCTTTTTCTTTAACATATCCGAAGCCGTTTGATAGTATGAAATTGTTTCGTTTACCAAATCCGTTCTTTGTTTAGTGAGCGGTATTTGATCAAAAAAAATCTGAAAATCCGGAGCTACTTTTTGATTAGGTTTCAAAGTCAATTGAAATTGTTTTACGGTTTGTTTAGGAGAAATAATCGTTAGAATATTGTCTTTAATTAATCCTAAATCCTGATAGGTAGCAATTAATGCTCTGGGTTTATAATCTGGTTTTAAAACATCCTGACCAAAGAATTTACTTTGGTAATCAAAATTTAATAACCCAAATAGTGTTGGCATAACATCCATTTGTGACATCAAATTGGTATATTTTTTTGGTTCAACAAAACCTGGACTGTAAATCATTGCCGGAATTCTGTATTTATCAGCTGGAAGTTCTGTCTTGCCTGCACTAGAAGCACAATGATCAGCAAGAATGACAAAAACAGTATTAGCAAACCAAGGCTGTTTCTTAGCTAAATCAAAGAATTTCTTCATTGCATAATCCGTATATTTTACACCACCGTCACGAGACTTTGCATCAGCAGGAATATCAATTTTTCCATTTGGATATGTAAATGGTCTGTGATTACTCACGGTCATAATATGATTGAAAAATGGCTTATTTGTCGTTGCTTCCTTATTCATTTCTTTGATGGCTTTAATGTACATATCCTCATCACAAACACCCCAAATATTAGAAAAAGTAATTTCGTTGGGTTTAAATGCTTTTTTGTCTACAATTTCATATCCATTTCCTGTAAAAAAATCACCCATGTTATCAAAGAAGGAATCGCCGCCATACATGAATTTTACTACATAGCCTTTTTGCTTAAAGACACTTCCAGTTGAGAATTTATTTTTATTGTCTTCCCGTTTTACTACACTCTCTCCAGGAGTTGGAGGAAAGCATAAAGTAACGGCTTCAAGACCGCGAACAGTTCTATTTCCAACGGCATAAAGATTGGTGAAAACTAAACTTTTAGTTGCTAAACTATCTAAAAATGGAGTATTATTTTTTTCATTTCCATACATTCTCATAAATTCTGCACTATAACTTTCGATGGTAATCAGAACTACATTTTTGTGATTTTCAACTGCCTCATTTTTTATTTCTCTTAAAGTTGTTGTGCCTGAAATGGCAGTAATTTGCTGCTTTAATTGCGTAAATGCTTCTTGATTGGGTACTGTTTTATAGAATTTAAAATAATCTAATTCACTTTTCATAAATGCAGTATAAAATTTAAACAGACCATTGGACTGTAATTCATTAGCAAACATATTTTGAGAATTTTCTTTAGCAGATAAAGCTGGAATTGCCAATAATGAAAATCCTACAAGTAGCAGATAAACTGCTGAAATTTTCATTTTTTGTCCAAAAGAAGGAATATTTTCAATGTAATTTTTCGATCTTTTTACAATAAAATAAGTTACTAATCCTGCAAGAGCAAACAGCGCTGAAAACAACGGAATAACAGGATAGGATTCCATTATATTTCCGATAACTTCATTGGTATAAACCAAATAATTGACTGCAATGAAATTATATCTAACTCCAAATTCATTCCAAAAAAAGTATTCACTGATCGAGTTTTGCAAAATTAAAACTACATAAAAAAAGATGACAAAGGAAAATAACCAAAACCGAATTTGGTTTCTATATTTTGGTAAAAAAAGTAATAATCCAAATAAAATTGTTTTTATAGAAAGGAAAGCTGTCGCAATTTTGGGTAATACACTACCATATTCGTTAAGTATTGTGTTTCCTAAAGAAACGTGCAATAATAAGAGGATCAGTAATCCAAAAATTAAATATCCATAGGGTTTGTAATATTTAGAATTGGAAATAAAAATAAGATACAGCCACAAAAAACTACTGATTAGGATAAAAACAAAAATATCGGATAAAAATCCAAGGATAAAAATATAAAACAAGTCAATCCCTGCAAAGGACGCTTGCGTTATGGGATGAAATAAAAGTATAGCACGGATAATTATATTTAAACCGATGTAAAACAACAGCAAATAAAAAAATGGGGAGACTTTTTTAAAGATCTTCATAACTTTTTTTTAACAAATATAACCTCAATTACGAAAATTTATTTTAAGATTTACTTAAAATTTACATTGAGTTAATATTCACTTTATCAATAAATTATGATTTTTTATTTGAATAATTCTGATTAATTATAACAAATATAAATTTCTTTACCTACTATATAAAAGAGATTAGAACATTGTTTTCAGGGTTTAAAACAGAAACGTTATGAAAGAGAATTAACAACTTTTTTTCTAATTCATAAAAACAGACTAACTTTGTAGCTTTTAGCAAGGTCATCAAAGTTTTGCTTAAAATTGAGTAAGAATGATCTGCTGTAAAAGTCTCATTTTACAGCAATAAAGACAATAAAAACAAAAAATAATGAAAATAATAGCAGTTATTCCAGCCCGATATGCATCGACACGATTTCCAGCTAAATTAATGCAGGATTTAGGTGGAAAAACTGTGATCTTACGCACTTATGAAGCGGCTGTTGCCACGCACTTATTTGACGATGTATTTGTGGTAACTGATTCCGATTTAATTTATAATGAAATTATTTCTCATGGTGGAAAAGCCATTCTAAGCATCAAAGAACACGAGTCGGGGAGTGATCGCATTGCAGAAGCTGTACTGAATATTGACGTTGATATTGTAATTAATGTTCAAGGAGATGAGCCGTTCATCAATGCGGAACCTTTAGCGAAAGTCATTGAAATTTTTAAAAATGATTTGAACAACAAAGTAGATTTGGCTTCTTTAATGCGCGAAATTACCAATGAGGAAGATATTAATAATCCTAATAATGTAAAAGTAGTTGTAGACCAAAACGGATTTGCTTTGTACTTTTCACGATCAATAATTCCGTATCCAAGGGAGAAAAATGTGGGTGTGAGATACATGCAACATATCGGGATTTATGCATTTAGAAAACAAGCCTTATTAGATTTTTATAGTTTACCAATGCAATCTTTGGAAGCATCCGAAAAACTGGAGCAACTGCGGTATCTTGAATTTGGAAAACGAATCAAAATGGTGGAAACATCTCATGTTGGAATCGGAATTGACACTCCGGAAGATTTAGAAAAAGCCAGGAAAATGATCTGATTTATTCTAGATTTTCATGATCAAAATAGCCTTTGGTTTTGACTTTGGTGGAAAAGAAATTCAAGAAAAGCACAATAAAAAACAGAAACAATAACGCCTGTGTGGTAACTAAAAATTTACCTATTGTAGTGACTGGGTGATAATCGCCATATCCAATAGAGGAGGAGGTTACGATGCTAAAATAAACCGAATCAAACCAGTGAAAAAAAGGTTTATTCAGGTAATTTCCAACAGAATAAAAAACAGCATACGCAAATGCAATTTCTAAATAATTTAAAAAAAGTAACAACATGGATCTTTTGTACGATCGCGGTTTTGAAAATAAATCAGAAGCAAAAATCAGTGTTGGAATATAAAAAACAGTTTCTAAAAACACATAGACTAGAATCAAAATAAGCCATTGATGACTTTGCCAATGATTAACTAAAATCACTATTGGAAACACTACTTTAAGCAAAACATAAAAATCTAATGCCAAATCCTGATAGGCTACTCCTTTCTTGCTGGCCCAATATTTAATATAAATACCGGGAAAAAGTAGTTGAGAAGAGGCTAAAATTAATCGTACAATTTTTTCAATTCCATTGTCTTCCTGATGATCGTTATTCCAAATGGATTGAATATTTTGTATCCGTTTTTGAAGAGGATTACATTTGGGTTGAACAGCTTGCGATGTTTTTCCCAAAAACAGTTTTTTTATAATTTTTTTCATTCAAACATGATCTAAAATAGCGCTGTGTAAGATTACAAAATTTATTCCGTTGCTAAAACTTTTGTATACCTATTTTTATAAAGAATCGTTTTTGAATGCAATTATAAAAAAATTAGTTTTAGTGTTTTTTTGTTTCGTAAAACGAAACAAAACTTTTCAATATACTTCACACTTGAAATAAAGCATGCAGAACAATCTTTTTAATAAAATTTAAATTGATATTACTAAGATCCAGTCATAAAAAGAGAGTACTTAAACGGACAAAAATCAATATGAAATACAACTTATTACTAATGAATTGCAGAACAATTTAAAATATTTTTTAGGATAAATTTTCGATAATAATTATCTCATTATGCACTTCAATTCTTGGAATAGTTTTTATTCTAAAATGGTTTTTGTAAAACTCATTGACATATTTTCTATTTCTTTGATTTTGTTTTTCGTTTAATAACATCGTGTTAAAGAGAATAAAACCATGACTTTTCAATAGAAAGCAAACGCGATTAGTAAAAAAAGGTTCAAATAAAAAATTGGGCATAGTAGTATCCTGAAAAACATCAATAATAATTAAATCGTATTTATTTCGCGTTTTCAAAACATATTCAAAGGCATCATCTATGATAATAGTAAGATTTTTAACTTCATTTAATTGAAAATAGGCATCAGCAATTTTAATTATCTCTGGGTCAATTTCTACTCCTGTAATTTCTCCTTTGAATTTTATTTCCTCTACTAATGTTTTTATTACGCTTCCGCCAGCAACTCCTAAAACTAAAATTTGCTCCATGGCAAGAATTTTGTCAAAACCAATATTTTTTAATCCTAACCTTAATATGCGTTGCAAACTTCCGTATGAATAATTTGCGTTTTGTGAATCTAGAACAAGTTGCCCATTAGTCCAAGTCACTTCAATCGATTTGCTTAAAACTGATTTAGTTTGGTAAATTTTTAAAGGAAGTATATAACTGAATATTTTTTTTAGCATTAGTAGCGGTTTTATCCAAAAATAAGATTTTAATTATTTATTTTGTACCAAAGAAAGTAATAATGAAGAAACAATTGTACAAATGGATCTTTTTCAGTTTGATGGGATGGAAAGTTGTAGGCCATATTGATCCAAAAATAAAAAAATGTGTCATGATGGTGATGCCACACACAAGTGCGCATGACTTTTATTTAGGAATTTTTATCCGCGGAATAACTGGTTTAGAGATGAATTGGGTGGGCAAAAAGGAATTATTTCGCTTTCCTTTAGGACTTTATTTTCGATATATGGGAGGCGAGCCGCTGGATCGGTCCGGAAAATTAAATAAAGTTGACACCATTGCAGCTATTTTCCAGCGAAAGGAGATTTTCCGATTGGCAGTTGCTCCAGAAGGAACTCGCAATAAAGTGAGCACCCTTAAAACTGGATTTTATTATATCGCTTTAAAAGCAAATGTTCCCATAATTCCCGTTGCTTTTGATTTTGGAAAAAAAGAAATTAATTTGGGAAATCCTATTTTACCATCGGGTGATATCGAAAATGATATGATTATTTTGAATAAACATTTTATAAATGTAAAAGGTAAAATCCCGGAAAAGGGATATTTTTTTGAATAAATAATGTGTTGTTATTAGAAAATAAAAGAGACGGATAACTTTAGATATAAATTTATCCGTCTTTTTATTTTTACACGCTAAATTTTATTGTTTACTGTTATAAAATGCCAAAATCATAGTATCCTAATTTATTCCAATTCTAAATTTTTTTGTCTCAAATTTGCTATGCTTCTTCTACCCTGAGCTTCACTTTGTCCTCTGTTATTTCCAAACTGCGACAAAAATGCAACTTATTATTTTCAAGCAGATATCTTTTTTAGTTCTAAATATCTAATTTATAAATTGGAAGTATTTCGTTTTAATCTGGGATATAACTTTTAAAAGTTCCGTTTTTATAAAAAATAACGATTTTATCAATTTCAGAAACAACAGATTCTTTTTTAATCATAGGTATTTCTATTTTTTTAGTTTCCAATGTATCGCTTTGATCTGTGCTCTTAACATTCGAAAATAAATTCTCATCGCTGATTAAATTTGCGGCAGCAACAGAACTATTTTGTTCTTCTATTTGCTGTACTATTTTTTCTTTTCGATGCAACTGATCAAAATCTTTTGGAAAAGTTCCTTGTCCATTTAAGATCCAATACAAATCAACATCTGGATAAACTGCAATAATTTTCAATATAAAATCCAGACTAGGCTTGTTCCTTCCTGACAGAAGATGAGACAAACTGGAACGCTGTACACCAATCTTATCCGCAAAAGAGGAAGCATTCAAACTGTAATATTCCAATATGATTTCTAATCTTTTTGTAAAATTCTCTATGTTTACCATTGTAAATTATTGATGTGAATTTGCTATTTACAAATGTAATCAAAATGGATTCAAATACCAAAATTACAAGTATAAATCAAATTTAATAGTTCAAATTAATTAAAGTTAAAATTTATGTAATATACATTAAAGTACAGAAATATAGCATTTTAATATTAATTTATTAAATCAGTAACAATTGTCAATTATAGGGTGTGTGAACATTCCATTTTTACCTAAAAATATGTTTACAGTATTGAAAAATACGTTCTTTTTATTGTTTACAATTGTAAATATAAAGATGTTTACTTTTGTAAATTAAATAAAACAGCATGAATTTAGAACAAGTTTTCAAACAATATAAAGAAGAATCTATTCACGGACGGTATATTACCTTAGCTTTAATTGAGCCGTTATTACACAAACTAAACACGAATAAGCAACTTAAAATTATAGGAAAATCAGTTTTAGGCAAGCCAATTTATTCGTATACCATAGGAAAAGGTAAAACTAAAATTTTTCTTTGGTCACAAATGCATGGAAATGAAAGTACGACTACAAAAGCATTATTTGATTTTTTGAATGTGCTGCAAGGTGATTCTGAAATTGCACAACAATTATTAAGTTCATTTACTTTTTGTGCCATCCCGATGTTGAATCCTGACGGCGCTACTTTATATACAAGAGAAAATGCGAATAAAGTAGATTTAAATCGTGATTCGCAAGAGTTGTCACAGCCGGAAAGTAAGCTATTGAGAGCTACCTTTGAATCTTTCAGCCCTGATTATTGTTTTAATCTACATGATCAACGAACTATTTTTGGCTTAAGCGAGACTGGAAAACCAGCTACATTGTCATTTTTGGCACCCTCATATAATGAGAAACGAGAAATAAATGAATCCAGGTTAAAAGCAATTAACCTAATTGCGATGATTAATGAGAAATTGCAACCTTATTTGCCTGATCAAATAGGGCGTTTTGATGATTCGTTTAATATTAATTGTATTGGAGATACCTTTCAATATTTAGGAGTGCCTACTTTATTATTTGAGGCAGGTCATTTTAGTAACGATTATCAGCGAGAAGAAACTCGGAAATATGTTTTTATGAGCTTAATTTTAAGTTTCAAGATACTCTTCGAAAACGATATAGTTGTTAATGGAATTGATAAATATTTGAGTATTTCTCAAAATAAAGTCATTTTTTATGATTTTATGTATAAAAACATCAAAATAAATTATGATGGTATTGAAATTATCACCAATTTTGCAGCACAATACAAAGAAGAGTTAATTGAAAATCAAGTCTGTTTTATAGCCTATATTTCACAAATAGGGGATTTAGAGGATAAATTAGGACATTTAGAATATGATGCGAAAGGAGCTTTATACAAAGATGATTTTGATAATATTCCTAAATTAGATCAAAAAGCTGATTTTTATTTAGATAATAACGTGAAATTTGTTAACGGAATGATAAAAATATAATATTTAAGTCTTTTTGTTGTTTTTTATGTATATTTTTATACTTTGTAATAGCAATTAATAATGTTAATTTAAGAATTATGAGTAAGTTTCGTTTAGATGAAGTAGATCACCAGATTTTAGATATGTTGATAGACAACACAAGAGTTCCATTTACGGATATTGCAAAAAAATTATTGATTTCTGCAGGAACAGTGCATGTTAGAGTAAAAAAAATGGAAGATGCAGGGATCATAATGGGATCCTCTTTAGTTCTTGATTATGACAAATTAGGATACTCTTTTATTGCTTACGTTGGTGTTTTTTTAAACAATACCTCTCAAACAAAATTTGTTTTGCAACGTATCAACGAAATTCCATTCGTAACTGTAGCTTCGGTGACTACAGGAAAGTTTAATATTTTTTGTAAAATTAGAGCTAAAGATACTAAACATGCTAAAGATGTAATCTTTATGATTGATGATATTGACGGCGTTTATAGAACCGAAACAATGATCTCGTTAGAGGAAAGCATAAATGACAAAAAAAGATTGATGCATACTATTTTCAAAAATATGTAATACTCTTGATTGCGCTATATATAATTATAACCTCAAGTTTATTCTTGGGGTTTTTTTATGAAAAATTAACTAAACCAACTACAGCTAAATTATGTACACACTGCCTAAAATTGAACGATTCAATCAAGATGTTCTCTCTAAATACCATATTTACAATAGTGTTTTTATCACGTTGCCATTTCACTCGATAGACAATACCGGTGCTCTACTTCCTTTGTTTACAGATATATGCGACACAGGATTTAAAAAGCAAGAGACTCCAAAAGAGATTGTTGATTTTTTTGCCAATAGATATTTGCACAATACCTCTGAGTCAGAGAAAATTGATATTATGTTTCGTTTTATACAATATATCGAACGCCAAATTGTATTATTTGATGCTATTGAAGATGCCGCATTTCCTGTGATCAACAACATGGAAGGGATAGGTTCATTAAGAGACATTAAAGAAAAATCAGATGCAATAGATAAGAAAGATGAATTAATTGATTTTTTGGAGGATTTCAATGTGAGAACGGTTTTGACAGCGCATCCAACACAATTTTATCCTGGTGCTGTTCTAGGAATTATCAATGATTTGACTGAAGCAATTCGAGAAAATAATTTGTTAGATATTAAACAATTACTGGCTCAATTAGGTAAAACTCCTTTTATTCAAAACGAAAAGCCTAACCCATTTGATGAAGCTGTAAGTTTGATTTGGTATCTCGAGAATGTATTTTATCAAACTTCTGGTGCAATGGTGCAATACCTGCAGAAGAATATTTTTAATGGAAATTCTATAAAAAACCCTCTAATTAAACTTGGATTTTGGCCTGGAGGCGATCGGGATGGTAATCCATTTGTGACAACTGAAATAACTTTGAAAGTGGCAGAACGCTTGCGAACTTCAATTTTGAAATGTTATTATGTCGAAATTAGAAACTTAAAAAGGAAGTTAACCTTCTCAGGAGTAGATACTTTAGTTACTGAACTGGAACAAAAACTTTACAGGTCCGTTTTTTATTCTAAGGGAGAAATTTTCATCACTTTAGAGGAATTTAAATCACAGTTAAGTAAGATTAAACAGATAATTATAGATAAGCATCAATCGTTATATTTAGATGAATTGGATGCGCTATTGATAAAAGTTAATTTATTTGGTTTTCATTTTGCTTCACTAGACATTCGTCAGAATAGTAAAATTCATGATGCGGTGTTTAAAGATATAGTAGATTTTTACTTAAAAGCAGATCCTTCTGTTTTTCCTAAAAATTATTTTGAATTATCCGAAGAGGATAAATTTTCTGTATTGTCTAGTGCAAGCGGAAATCTAGATCCTACCGTATTTTCAAATGAAATGACACGTTTGACAATCGAATCTATACAAGCGATTAAGACAATTCAGGAAAATAATGGTGAATTTGGTGCCAACCGATACATTATTAGTAACAATGAAAGTGCCCTAAATGTGATGGAGACTTTTGCATTATTCCGTTTGAGTAATTGGGAAAATCCTCCAGTTGATGTTGTTCCGCTTTTCGAATCGGTTGATGATTTGCAACAGGCACATGAAATCATGGAGAAATTATACACGAATCCTGCCTATGCCGCACATTTGACAAATAGAAATAACAAGCAAACCATTATGCTTGGTTTCTCTGATGGGACTAAAGATGGTGGTTATTTAATGGCAAATTGGAGTATTTACAGGGCTAAAGAAGAACTTACTGCAATTTCGAGAAAATACGGTATAAAAGTAATTTTCTTTGATGGTCGTGGAGGACCGCCTGCCCGTGGAGGTGGAAAAACTCATAAATTTTATGCATCCTTAGGTCCAAATATTGAAAATAATGAAATTCAGGTTACCGTACAAGGACAGACTATTAGCTCGAATTTTGGAACCTTAGACTCCTGCCGTTATAATTTAGAGAATTTGTTAAGTGCCGGTGTAACCAATCAGGTTTTTAGTAAAGGGCAGAATGAATTGACTTCAGACGAAAAAAATATATTGGATCAACTGGCCGGTTTTGGTTATGAAAAGTACCTAAGCTTTAAAAATCATCCAAAATTTATTCCTTATTTGGAACAAATGAGCACGTTGAAATATTATGCCAAAACGAATATTGGGAGCCGACCATCCAAAAGAAGTAAATCGGAACATTTAGATTTTGCTGATTTACGTGCGATTCCTTTTGTAGGTTCGTGGAGTCAGTTGAAACAAAATGTACCTGGATTTTTTGGGGTAGGTACAGCGCTGAAACATTTTGAAGATACGAATCAGTGGGACAAGGTTCAAGGTTTATACGACCATTCTTTGTTTTTTAAAACCCTACTGGAAAACAGTATGATGTCATTGGCAAAATCATTTTTTCCTTTGACAGCTTACATGAGAAAAGATCCTCAATTTGGAGCTTTTTGGCAAATTATATATGATGAGTTTTTAGAAACGAAACGATTGCTTTTGAAAATTGCTGGTCATAAAGAGCTGATGGAAAATTATCCTGACGGTAAAGCATCTATACAAGTAAGAGAACGTATTGTGTTGCCTTTGTTAACGATACAGCAATATGCTTTATTGCGAATTAATGAGTTAAACAAAGAAGATAAACCAGATGAAGCATTGATAAAAGTATACGAAAAAATAGTAACCCGTTCTCTTTTTGGAAATACAAATGCCAGCAGAAACTCGGCTTAAACATAAAAAAAATGAAATCAACACAATTGCCCACAAACGAATATGCCCCTTTTTATACTCCTTATCTGAATGCTTTAGGAGATGTGAATTTGATAGAAGAATTAGAAATTTCATTGCATGATTTTATCCACTTTGTACAAAACATTCCAATGGATAAATTTGATTATCGATATGCACAAGGGAAGTGGAATATCAAGGAAATTATTCAACACGTAATTGACACAGAGCGCATTTTTGCCTATCGTGCGTTACGAATTTCCAGAAATGACCAAACGCCTTTGCCTGGTTTTGATGAAAATGATTATATTGAAAATACACAATCAGCCAATAGAAGTATTCAGGATTTGCTAACTGAATTTTCGGCGGTGAGACATTCAAATTTGTTTCTTTTCAAAAGCTTATCTGAAGAACAATTAAAGAGAATGGGAGTTGCTTCGAATGCAGCTGTATCAGTTCGAGCGATTGGTTTTATTATGATTGGTCATCAAAAACACCATCAAAAAGTATTCGAAGAAAGGTATTTATAATTTATTGAAAACCTGCTGACCAAATTTTTAGTTTATTTTCAAATGACGTTGTATTTGCAGGACTAGTGGAAGGCATCACATAATAAGTGATGCCTTTTATTTGTCCAAATTTTTTTTGAAAGTATTTATGACTTTCTTTTCCGTTAAAAATGATGGTAGTGATTCTGGGAAATTTTTTAAACAATGTTTCAAAATCATTCTCTTTTTGATTTTTGATATGGATGTCTAAACTTCCTTTTCTTTCACAATTTTCTAAAACATCCCAAAGTCCAATTTTATTCGCTTGAAGTAATTGTATCTTTTCTTCAAAGATTTCAGCTATTGGTAAATTATTCAACAACGTATACATTATTTTCCAGAAATGATTTCTTTTGTGTGCATAATATTCCTGTTTTTCTAATGAAGCAATTCCAGGCATTGTTCCTAAAATTAAAATTTCAGTCTGAGAATTTACGAAAGGTGTAAAAGATTGGATCATTTAAAGTTTTTAAAGTACTATATTTTCTTTTTCTAATATTGCCAATGCTAACCGAATTTTTCCGTAATCAATTTTTTCTTCAAAATAATCAAAATACGGTTTTAAGGCATTTGGTGCTTCCAGTTTTATTTGCGCTTCGGCAATTTGAGAAACTTCTTCTTTTGAAATAAAGGAATCCAAATCAATGTCCGCTCCGTCAACGTACAATTTAGCTAAGTGAGACATAATTGTACTTAATCCTAATTTTCTTTTTTGGGCAATTTCTTCAACAGAGAATCCGTTTTTATAAAGTTCTAACGTTTCTTTGTAGGTAGTGGTTTCTTTCTTTTTTTTGACAACTTTAGAATTTTGAAAATCAATTATAGTTTTAATAAAGACATCACCATATTTTTCCAGTTTTGCTTTTCCAACTCCATCAATAGCTAGCAATTCAGTATCGCTCATCGGTCTTTCGGCTTCCATTTGGCGCAAAGCCGCATCACTAAATATTACATAAGCAGGCACTAATTCTTCTTTGGAGATAGCATAACGCAATTTTCTGAGGGTTTCAAAAAGTGAATTTGCGACTGATTTAGTTTTCGTTTCTTTTGCTTCTTGTTTTTCAAAATTAATTTTCTGAACTATGGTCAGCTGTACTTTTTCACCTTCAAACAATACCTTTTTAGCAAGAGTGGTTAATCTAATTTTGTTTTGTTTATGAAAAGCAATTTCACAATACCCTAAATTGATGAGTTGTATCAAATATTGATTCCAATCAAACCATGAAAGATCAGCACCAACACCGTATGTTTTTAAGTTTTGGTATTCATTTTCAACGATGTAAGCATTTTTAGAACCGCGTAAAAAATCAATAATTACAGGTAAAGGTTCCATCTCCTGCAACCGAATAATTGCTGATAATGCTTTTTGAGCAATCACAGTTCCATCAAAAAATAATGGCGGATTTTTGCAAATATCACAATTTCCGCAGTTCTCTGTAACGAGTTCACCAAAATAGGACAGCAATATTTTTCTACGACAACTTAATGCGTCGGCATATTGTTTCATTCGCTCCAGTTTGGCTAGTTGTACTTCGGCATTTAAACCTTGTGAAGCAAATTTTTGCAATTGAATCACATCACCATAACTTTCGAATAATACGGTTTCAGAGGGCAAACCATCGCGACCGGCACGACCAATTTCTTGATAATAACCTTCTATGTTTTTAGGTAAATTGTAGTGGATCACCCAGCGAACATTAGATTTGTCAATTCCCATCCCAAAAGCGATAGTTGCACAAACTACTTTGCAATCATCATTGATAAATTCATCTTGCGTTTTCGAGCGGATTTTATTGTCTAAACCAGCGTGATATGCCTTAGCGCTAATACCTGTTTTTTGTAATTTTTCAGCCAGTTCTTCGGTTGTTTTTCTGCTTAGACAATAAATAATTCCAGATTCATTTGGTTTTTCTTGGATAAAATCTATAATTTGTTTTACTCTGTCTAAAGCAGGTCGCACTTCTAAACTTAAATTTTTTCTATCAAAAGAGGCAACAAATATTTTAGGATTTACTAAGTTTAATTGTTGGCTAATATCCTTACGAGTAGCTTTATCAGCGGTTGCAGTTAAAGCTAAGATTGGAGTAGAGGGAAAGCGCTTTTTTAGATACCCTAAGTTTGTATACGCGGGTCGGAAATCATGTCCCCAAGCCGAAATACAATGTGCTTCATCAATTGCAATAAGACTAATGGTTAATCTATTAAAAAGATTATCTAAAAAAGACAAACTTTCCGGAGCGATATAAACGAGCTTAATTGTGTTTGATTTTAGGCTTTCAATATAAAATTGTCTTTCGTCTTCGGTTTGGCTGCTATTGATAAAACAGGCTTCAATTCCATTGGCTTTAAGTCCATCCACCTGATCTTTCATTAATGCGATCAATGGAGAAATTACAATTGTGATGCCAGGGAAGAGCAACGCTGGTAATTGAAAGCAAATCGATTTTCCGCCACCGGTGGGCATTATTGCCAATGTATCTAGACCGGAAAGGACACAATTTATTATTTCTTCTTGGTTGGGTCTGAATTTTTCAAAACCGAAGTTTTCCTTGAGTTTGGTGTATAAAATTTCATTTGTCATTTTTGGCGTATATTTCACTTCTAAAGTAATAAAAAAAGGAACTCATCACGAGTTCCTTTTATAAATGTTTTGAAAACAAGAATTAATTATTCGTCGTCATCGTCATCTGAAAAATCTTTTTCATCAGCATCTTCATCATCCTCATCGTCTCCTAAATCTGAATCTGGCTTATCAGTAATATCATCCTCCTCGTCATCGTCATCGATATCATCATCTAAGTCAATACCTTTAATTGGTTCAACTTCTTCATCAATGATAATTTCATCATCTTCATCATAATTTTCAATGCGATCAGCAAGTTTAGTACTCACTTTTACTAAATAAATAGTATCGTCAGTTCGTACTTCAACGGCTTCCACTAATTCGTTTTTAGCATTTCTAAAACTGATAATATTTGAATCATCATAACCGTCTGGAAATTTATCAACCAATAGGTTTAAAATTTCATTGGTAAGTTTTGCGTAATCAACAATCACTCTTTTCATAAAAATATTCTAAAGATCTAATAAATAAGCGAAGATTAAAGGTGCCACAATAGTCGCATCTGACTCAATAATAAACTTAGGTGTTTTGATATCTAATTTACCCCAAGTAATTTTTTCATTTGGAACTGCTCCAGAATAAGAACCATAACTGGTTGTCGAATCTGAAATTTGACAAAAATAACTCCAGAAAGGAACGTCATGCATTTCCATATCTTGGTACAACATTGGCACCACACATATTGGAAAATCTCCAGCAATACCGCCACCAATTTGGAAAAATCCTACTCCTTTAGAACTATTTTTTGGATACCAATCAGATAGGTACACCATATATTCAATACCGGATTTCATTGTAGAAGCTTTTAAATCTCCTTTTATGACGTACGATGCAAATATATTTCCCATTGTACTATCTTCCCATCCAGGCACAATTATTGGTAAATTTTTCTCAGCGGCTGCGTACATCCAGCTGTCTTTAAGATCAATTTCGTAATACTCTTCAAGAACACCTGAAAGCAACATTTTATACATAAATTCATGCGGAAAATAACGTTCGCCTTTGTCGTCAGCTTCTTTCCAGATTTTGTAAATATGTTTCTGCAAACGACGGAATGCTTCATGCTCTGGTATGCAAGTATCGGTTACTCGATTTAGCCCTCTTTCTAGTAAATCCCATTCATCTTGTGCTGTCAAATCGCGGTAATGTGGTACTCTTTCATAGTGAGAATGAGCTACTAAATTCATTACGTCTTCTTCTAGATTTGCACCAGTACATGAAATAATATGCACTTTGTCCTGACGAATTATTTCAGAAAAGATCTTTCCAATTTCGGCAGTACTCATAGCTCCAGCCATGCTCACCATCATTTTTGCACCATTGTCTAATTGTTGTTCGTATGCCTTAGCGGCGTCAACTAAAGATGCAGAATTAAAATGCAAATAATGCTTTTCGATAAACTGACTGATTGGTCCTTTGCTCATTTTTTAAAATTTAAATACTTAGAAATCAATACGTTAAAAATAGTGTTTCAAATTTAACGAATTTTTATATTGTATAATTGAATAATTGTAAATTTATTTTTTTTCGTACCCTAATATTTTTAAAACATCCTCAGAGGTTTGTTGTTCTGAAAACACTTCGGTTGCTAAAATACCGTTTTCGTCTCTATCAATCAATATATGTTTTGGCTGCGGAATCAAACAGTGATGTAATCCGCCGTATCCACCAATCGTTTCTTGATAAGCTCCGGTATTGAAAAACCCAATATAGAGTGGTTTTTCTTTATTGTATTTAGGTAAATAAATAGCATTCATATTTTGTTCCGAGTTATAGTAATCATCGCTATCGCACGTTAAACCACCCAACAAAACCCGCTCGTAAGTATCGTTCCAGCGATTAATTGCCAGCATGATAAATCGTTTGTTAATTGCCCAAGTATCAGGCAAAGTCGTAATAAAAGAGGAATCAATCATATTCCATTTTTCTCTATCATTTTGCTGCTTTTGATACAAAATCTGATATATCGCTCCACCGCTTTCTCCTACGGTGTAGGAACCAAACTCCGTAAAAATATTTGGAACATCAACTTCTGCTTCATCACAAGCAATTTTTATCTGATTGATGATTTCGTCTATCATATATTGATAGTCATACTCAAATGCTAGTGAGTTTTTTATAGGAAAACCACCACCAATATTCAATCCGTCAAGTGTAGGACATTCTTTTTTTAGAGCGACATAAACCTTGATACATTTTACTAATTCGTTCCAGTAATAGGCATTGTCATTAATCCCGGTATTGATAAAAAAGTGCAACATTTTGAGTTCCAATTTCTTATTTTCCTTGATTTCCTTTTTGTAAAACGGGACAATATTTTTGTAGCCAATCCCTAGTCTTGAAGTATAAAACTCAAATTTAGGATCTTCTTCTGCAGCAATACGGATTCCAATTTTGAATTTGTTTTTGATCTTTCCTTGCAGTAAATCTAATTCTTCGTAATTGTCAATAATCGGAATGGCGTTTTTATGACCATTATTAATCAGTCGTGCTATATTTTCAATATATTGGTCTCTTTTGAAACCATTACAAATCACATACGTACTTTTATTAATTTTGCCATTTGCTAATAAATTTTCAACAATATTAATATCAAAAGCAGATGATGTTTCAATATGAATATTATTTTTAAAAGCTTCATTCATAATAAATTCAAAATGAGAACTTTTAGTACAATAGCAGTAAAAATATTTTGCCTCATATTTGTTTTTTTCCATCGATTTACGAAACCAGCTTTTGGCTTTGTTGATGTTGTTAGAAATTTGAGGTAAATAGGTGAATTTTAAAGGCGTACCATATTGTTCAACCAATTTCATCAAATCGATATTGTGAAATTGAAGATTATCTTTGTTTAATGTAAATTCTTCTTGCGGAAAATAGTAAGTTTGATTGATTAAATCAGAATATTTTGTATTCATTAGATGTCTTTCTTATAGGTTATAAAAGTAAAAAATAAAGGAACCTATAATTCAAACCCGAATATTTGCATAAATAATTTGAAGCTTTTCGTGATCTGCTTTCATGTATTGAAAAACATCAAAACTAAAATTTCCCTTTATCGAATAAAATCGCTTCAAAATTCTTAAAAAAGAAAAATTGTTTCGAGCTTTATTGGAACTATAATTTTGTTTGTTTGGAGTTTTTTTCATTGCTGCAAATGTAAAAAATATTATATACGTAATGCAATCCTTTTTGTAAAAAATAATTAAGATTTATAATCCAAAAATGCTCTAAGAATTAATTCATTTTCAACTGATTGATTGATTTTGATTTTTCCAATGCCATCAATCAATGCAAACTGAATGTTACCGTACTCATTTTTCTTGTCGTGAATGAGTAATTCCACGATAGGTTCAATGTCCTTTTCATCAAAAAGGATGTCGTCATATATAGATTTAATACAAGATTTTATTTCAGAATATTCTTCTTTATTGATTAGTTTTTTATCCAATGAAATGAAACTTTCTAGTAGCATCCCAACGGCTATTGCTTCTCCGTGCAGCAAAGTAGTTTTATTTTCATTTTCTAGAAAATAGCTTTCAATGGCGTGGCCTAAAGTATGACCAAAATTCAATGCTTTTCGGATATTTTTTTCAGTAGGATCTTGAATGACAATTTCATTTTTTATTTCAACCGAACGGTAAATTAACATATCAAAATCAGCAAAATCTATAGCTTTTAAATCTAAAAATTGCTCCCAATATTCTTTATCATATATCAAACCGTGTTTCAGCATTTCGGCAAGACCGGAACGCATTTCGTTTTGTGGCACCGTTTCTAAATATCGAGTGTCGATAAGCACCATTTTTGGTACATTGATAACACCTATTTGGTTTTTTAAATTTCCTAAATCCACTCCGTTTTTGCCTCCTACAGAAGCGTCCACCATTGATAGTAATGTGGTAGGAACATGAATAAAATCAACTCCACGCTTGAATGTTGAAGCAACAAATCCGCCTAAATCAGTCACAACGCCACCACCTAGATTTATGATCAGACTTTTTCTGTCGGCACCAAGTTCCGTGAGTACTTTCCAAATTTGGACGCAAGTCTCAATATTTTTATTTTCTTCACCCGCATCAAATTCAATGATTTCAATAGCGAGATCTGTTTCTAGATAAGGGAGAAAATGAGGCAAGCAAAACTCATTAGTATTGCTGTCGACAATTATAAATAGGTTAGAATATTTATTTTCTTTTAAATGAAAATTTAATGCTTGATTTCCTTTTTCGTTAAAATGTATCGGATAACTATTGGCTTGAATTGACTGCATCGGTTTGGATTAATTGAAACCGCAAAATAAGGCAATTTTTGCTAAATAATATTCAAAACTCTGTCTATATTTGTACAAAAATTTAACAAATAATGGAAAAAATATTCAATAATACACAAGTTGCCTTTTCATTAAAAAGTGATACGGAACTTGATAGAGCTTATTTTCTTTTCAAAATGATTGCTAATCAGCCACTGGTTCGCATTGGAACAGCAGTTACAAATTTTGCCTTGAAAGCTCATCTTCCTGTTGAAGGTTTGATTCGTGCTACTGTATTTGATCATTTTTGCGGAGGTGTGAATGAGGTCGATTGCCTTTCTGTGGTAGATAAAATGTACACTAAAGGTGTTTCATCTGTTTTAGATTATTCTGTAGAAGGAAAAGAACAGGAGGATCAATTTGATGCTGCGCTTGAAATGACTTTAAAAACAATCGAATTTGCAAAAGAACATCAAGCAATTCCTTTTGCTGTTTTTAAACCTACCGGTTTTGGTCGTTTTGAATTGTATGAAAAATTAGGAGAAAAACAAACATTAACTGATATAGAGCAAGCGGAATGGAATAGAGTAGTGGAACGTTTTGATTTGGTTTGCAAAGATGCCCATTCTAAAAATGTTGCCCTATTAATTGATGGCGAAGAGAGTTGGATGCAAGACGCCGCTGACGAACTGGTGACTGAAATGATGCGCAAATACAACAAAGAAAAAGCGATAGTTTTTAATACTTTGCAAATGTATCGTTGGGATCGTTTGGATTATTTGAAAAAATTGCATCAACAAGCCAAAAACGAAGGATTTCTTATTGGAATGAAATTAGTTCGTGGTGCTTACATGGAAAAAGAAATTGTTCGTGCAAATGAAAAAGGATATCCATCTCCAATATGCGCTTCAAAACAAGCCACAGATGAAAATTATGATGCAGCAGTGCTTTATATGATTGAGCATTTAGATGCGATGTCACTTTTTGCAGGAACACACAATGAATCTAGTACGTATACTTTGATGGAATTAATGCAGCAAAAAGGAATTAAAACAAGTGCGCATGGTGTTTGGTTTGGTCAATTATATGGAATGAGTGATAATATTAGTTACAATCTAGCTGATCATGGGTATAATGTTGCTAAATATTTGCCTTTTGGTCCTGTCAAAGATGTGATGCCGTACTTGATTCGTCGAGCTGAAGAAAACACTTCTGTAGCAGGACAAACCAGCCGAGAATTAGAAATGATCAAAGCAGAGCGCAATCGAAGAAAAGAAAAATAGAATAAGCATTCAGTTATTGATATTCAATTACAAAAAAACTCCATTCAATAAGCTGAATGGAGTTTTTTTTATGTCAAAATAGGAATAGATTTAAGAATTACTGAATTGTAAATTGCTTAAATTTTTATAAATACCATTTTCTAAAACTATTAGTTCTTGATGTGTTCCTTGCTCTACAATTATTCCTTTATCTAAAACTAAAATTTGATCGGCACTGCGAATAGTCGAAAGACGGTGTGCAATAATAATACTAGTTCGTCCTTGCATTAAAATTTCGAGTGCTTCCTGAACTAATTTTTCACTTTCACTATCTAATGATGATGTGGCTTCGTCTAGGATCAAAATACTTGGATTTTTTAATAACGCTCTTGCAATGGCAATACGTTGTCGTTGACCTCCGGAAAGTTTAATTCCGCGTTCACCCACAATGGTTTCAAATTTTTCAGGAAAACTTTCTATAAAATTGTAGGCATTCGCTTGTTTCGAAGCAGTAATAATTTCTTCTTCGGTGGCATTTGGTTTTCCATAAGCAATATTTTCTCTGATGGTTCCACCAAATAATATCACGTCCTGTGGCACAATACTCATATTTCCTCGAAGGTTTTCTAAATCAAAATCATAAATATTTTTTCCGTCAACCAATATCTCTCCTTCATCTATATTATAAAAGCGTAATAAAAGTGAAGCAATAGTTGATTTTCCGGTTCCACTAGGACCTACAATTGCTATTTTTTGACCAAAATTGGCCGTAAAACTAACATCTTTCAAGACTTTGATTTCTTTTCTAGAATGATAACTAAACGCTACATTTTTGAAGGTAACATTTCCTTTTATCTTTTGGCTTTTATCAACATCTTGAACTGAATTAATTTTTTCAGGAGTTTCATCTAATAATTCAAAAACACGTTCTGTTGCGCCAATCGCTTTTTGGATTTGAGCATATAGCTCCGCAATTCCGCCAAAAGAAGCTCCAACGAAAGTAGAATACAGCACAAAAGAGATCAATTGTCCTACGCTCATTTCGCCGCTGATACTCAATCGAACACCAAACCAAACAACGGCTACAATGGCTCCAAAAAGACAGAAAATTATAAACGAAGCAAAATAACCTCGATACTTTCCGCCTTTGATGGCTATAGTAACGACTTCTTTTATTTTCCCATTGTAACGGGCAATTTCGTACCACTCATTGGCGAAAGCCTTAACGATACTAATACCTTGCATTGTTTCTTCAACGATTACTTGACTTTCGGCTACTTTATCTTGAACACTTTTTGAATATTTTCTGATGAATCGACCAAATATAACAGCAGCAACGGCAACAAGCGGAACTACAGATAACATTAATAATGTTAATTTAATACTTTCGTTTGCCAATAAAAGTACGCCACCAATAATTAGAATAAATTGTCTCAAGAATTCAGCAATTGTAGACGTTAAAGTGTCTTGAATTTGGGTTATATCAGAACTGATGCGGCTGTTTAATTCTCCAACACGCTTCTGCGAGAAGAAAGACATTGGCAGCTTTACCAAATTGCTGTAAAGTGCTGCTCTAAGATTAGCCAAGGTATTTTCAGTAAAATTGACAAATAAATACAATCTAAAAAACGAAAATATAGATTGAAGAAATAAAATTACAAGTAATCCTCCTGCAATCATATTGGCTTGCGAATTATCTTTGTTTTTGACACAATCGATAAGCATCCCCATCAATTTAGGAAAAGCTAAAGCGGTTGCTCCAGTAAATAATAGAAATATTAAACCCACATAAAATTTCCAACGATGATTTCCTGCATATTGAAATATTACAGTTGCTTTGTGGAGTGAACTTGCAGTAATTTTTGATTTTGGTAAATCGTTTTCTTTGAACCTGGCCATTATTTATTGTTTAAAGTGCAAATGTATGACTATAACAAAACAATACAAAAAAATAGCAGTGTTTCATTGTGAAGATAAAGTACTATAAGAGAGCGGAAAAGGAAATAATCTCAATTTTTTATTGATTTTTTTTTCAATTTTGCTTGCAGATACGATTTCTAGCCCTATATTTGCACTCGCAATAAGGAAATGAAATTGACCAAGTTGTTTAGGGCAATTAGCTCAGCTGGTTCAGAGCACCTCGTTTACACCGAGGGGGTCGGGGGTTCGAACCCCTCATTGCCCACAAAAAACTCCATTATAAATAATGGAGTTTTTTTTATGTCTAATGGTTTATGATCAATCCCAAAACCTGTGGAGCGGCAAAAACTACTTATAAATAGTTTGTGGAACACGGCACTTAAATCCTTTTTAGCAGATTTAAAAATAGATATTATATTGGTTACACTTCTAAATTTAGAAGATTGCATTATTCGTCACAATCAAAAAAGCAAAGGTTTTACTAGCAATGTAAATGATTGGAAAGTTGTTTATCTCGAAAAACATGAAACAAAAAATTAGCTCAACAAAGAGATTTACAAATAAAATCTTGGAAAAGTAGGTTTAAAATTCTAGAATTAATCTCAAAAAAAGAATGGTTCAGCTGTTTCAGAGTATTCCGATTCTATCGGAAGTGGTCGGGGGTTCAAATCCTGCATTGCCCAAAAAAAAAATGAATCAATGACTAAATGAATTCATTGTAAATTTTACAACAGGGCTATCGAACCTTTACAGTATTTTTTCATTTTTGGGTTACTAGTCATTTATTCCCAAAAAGCCTTCCCCGTGGAGCATCGCCTTCATAAAGCACTATTTCTGAATGTAGAAAAACTGCCGCAGCCGCTGAATCTTTAACTTTTATGGCACTACGTTCTATCATTTCTGCTTCAAATGCCATTAACACATTTTTTCTTATTCCCGTTTTTCGCCATTCCGATAAAGGTCGGCATCCTCTTGATATTTCTCTGGCTAGCGCAAGCGCGTCTAATAACGCTTGATTTGCACCTTGTCCTTTGAATGGGCTCATGGGGTGTGCTGCATCTCCAAGGAGAGTTGCTGGTCCAACTTTTAGCAACATTTCTGATTGGAGAAGTGCTCGATCATACACGGGATATCCTGAAATCTGGGTTTCCTGAGTCGCAGCTAAAATCTGCGGAATAGGGTCGTGCCACTGCGTTCTGCGACAAGCTTCTTCCTTGAGTGCCTGAGTTCCTCGAGCACTCAACGCCTTAGCTTCATCTTCGTGCATTGGAAAACTTAGTTGCCACATCACTGAGTCTGCCTTATAAGGCATTATGTAAATCCGTTCATTACCATTAGCGGTTTGAAATACGGTGGCCGAGTCCAGTAGAGAACTGTTCAGTCCCCCAAGAGCACTCAAAGGACAAATACCCAGTATCACAATACAATCCAGATAACGTAAAGGGGTGATATCTTCCCCAATCAGCAATCTGCGCACTGAACTGCGAATTCCATCGGCTCCAACTACAATATCTGCCTTGCAGCTTTTCATCTGCCCATCTACGTTAAAGATTAAGTCAACACTTTCATCTTTACATTTCTTGAAATCTATTAATTGATGTCCCCATTGTACCATGTCATGTCCACCGAGCTGCTCCAGCAGTGCTAAACGTAAAGATTGTCGTGCGATATGTACGTTAGAATTTTTTGGGGACGTTCTCGCTTCTAACTGCATCCATTTTCTCATTCCCCATTCCCCAATCACTTTTCCTTCTGTGGTATGTACCAAATGTCTTGTTGAAGTCACTCCTTCTTTTAACGAGAAAATACCAAATCCTTCAATCGCTTTGCTAGCTTGTTGTAAAGTAAGCCCATATCCCTGTGACCTAGCTTCGAAATTATCATCGCGCTCATAAAGGGTAAAAGGAATTCCGCGGTGTAAACAAGCCACAGCAAGAGCCACGCCTCCAATACCTCCGCCAATAATAGCAACATGAGGGTAGTTGTCTTTATCTGCTATTGGGGGTCTGGACGAACGAAGCAGCCCAGATCCGGAACATTTCGGGCAGGAGTGAAGGTGACCTTTAGGAGGTATCGGGGTGTTCCCTTCACTATTCTCCATTTTAAATTGCTCTAGTGCTATCTGGTAGAGGAGTCGCGCTTTTTTAGTTAGTCCTCGACTTTTCTTGCCTCTTCCTTGACATTCTAGGCACATAGTCCAGCTTGATTCCTTATTTTCCAATTTTTTTACTTCCTGTTTTATTTAAACTTAATTATTACTATTTTCTTAAAAAACTAGCCGATACTATTAATACTCTATTTAATAATAATTCATTTATTATTGGTTCATTATTTCCATATATAAACATGAGAATTTACTACTATAAAATAAATTATAGTTTTTAGCGGTTGCATCATTTTAAGGCAAAATAATAACGCTGCAAAATTACCTCTTTCAGTTTAAAAGAAAAAGGATTTCTGAGCGCTAATTATTCAAAATTTCTTTACAGAATTATTAAAATATTTTCAAAAGAAATTCTTTTGAATTTTTAAATCCTTTTTATAATAAAGCTTACATCAATCTAAAGCAATTGGAGCTGCAAGGCAACTATCCGGAATGTCAAAGGCTTTTACTAATGAAACAGCATCCGGCCTGATTTCCCAGCAAAGTTGATTCACCATCTTACGGATCCCTTTTGTTTTCGCAGCTTCCATATAACCATCTTCAAGATACCATCCTTTATTTTTCTCCATTTGTGAAAGCGCATACAATTGACACAATTGAGTCATTATTTCCTTACTTTTTTTGTCCTCCACGGTTCGTATCGCTTTTTGAAATTGCTCCAGAACAATTCGTTCGAGATAGGCTTGAGCTACATCAATCATTTGGTGTTGCACTACATTAAAGGCATCATAAGGTTCAAGTCCGTTATCAATTAGCTTTTTCAATCGCTTTGCTGCCGATGCCAATATTGTTTTCTCTCGATATTGGAAAGCGCTCAAGTGAAATTCATCGTCTATTAAATGGGATTCATCGGTTTTGCGCGTTACAATTGGATTTTTTTCAGAAATAGCTGTTTTTGCATTTTCAAAAACGTAATTAATTATTCCCATTGCATCCAATTCGCCAAATTCCTTGCGAAATTCTGATAAGCGATTTTTAGCAACTAATTGCATTAATACGGTATTGTCACCTTCAAAAGTAGTGTAGATTTCGGTATCATTTTTCAACGCATCGATTCTATTTTCTGATAGATATCCTTTACCACCGCAGGCTTCGCGACATTCTTGTAAAGCATGTGTGGTGTTCCAGGTTGAGTAGGCTTTCATTCCTGCAGCCAAGGCTTCAATTTCTGGCATTTCCGATTCTGTTCTATCAATAAAGCGATTCGTCACATATTGTAAAGCAAAATGAATGGCATACGTTTTTGCCAGCAATGGAATCAATCTTCGTTGATGCATTCGATAATTCAATATTGGTACTTCTGAGCCTCCTTCGGGTCCAAATTGCCTGCGTTTGTCGCTATATTGGATCGCTATTGTCAATCCTGATTTGGCTGCAGCCAAAGCGGATCTTGGAATCCCAATTCGACCACCTACCAAAGTTCCTAACATTGTAAAAAAACGGCGATTATCACTTGGAATCGGACTTTCAAATTTTCCTTCTTCGTTCACAGAGGCAAATCGATCCAGCATATTTTCTTTTGGAATAACAACATTATCAAAACGAATGGTCCCGTTATCAACACCATTAAGTCCCATTTTATGTCCACAATCACCAATAGTGATGCCTTTCAGGATTTTGCTGTTAGGATCTCGAATTGGAACAATAAAAGCATTCACACCGTAATCTATTTCATCAATAATTAATTTAGCAAAAACCGTAGCCATCTGACCATGAACTGCTGCGTTACCAATGTATTCTTTCTGCGCCTTTTCATGCGGTGTATTTATGGTAAAAGTTTGGTCATTATGGCTGTAAGTTGCCGTTGTTTCTAATCCTTTTACATTCGAACCATGATTGGTTTCAGTCATGGCAAAACACCCAGGTAACTGAAGTGAACCAATGTCATTTAAGTATTTACTATAGTGTTTTTCGGTTCCAAGTGAATGGATACTCATTCCCCAAAGTCCAAATTGTACACCAAATTTGATTACCAAACTTAAATCGTGATAGCTCAGCGTTTCCATGATGGCAAAATAATCTGCTATGTTTTCGCCACCGCCGTATTGCTTAGGATACGCCATGTTTCCCAAGTTCTCTTTTGCAAGTATTTTACACCAGTCGTACACTTTTTCACGATATAGGGCCGTATCAGTTGATGTTTCATAAGCAAATTCAGGTCGGCTGATGACCGCTTTTACTTTCTTAATAATATCGGACTGTTTTCCATCCAGAATTTGCGTCATTTTATCAATTTCAAATGTGTGTTCAGATTGATAATTTGAAGTAAATGTCTTTGATCTTATTTTAAAATTTCCAATTGCTTCTTCGCCTAAAATCCCCAAATCATTTTCCAGCTGAATGAAATCAGGTGCAAGATTTTTGATAAAGGAATCATTTTCGGCCAGCACTATCGAAACATCAAATATAGACTTGAGCAAGGGATTATAGTGAATAGCAGAATCTATTTCAGTTTTCCAATCAGCAAGCAGTGTTCGGGAAGGTGGAACAGAAATGGCTATTTTTGAAAGAAGAAATTCTTGTTCGTTTTTGGAAATCCAATTTTGGGAATGGATAAAATCCTGAAGCGTAATAAATTCTTTTTGTGTTAAAAGGTCATCGGACCAAACAAGATAAAAAAATGGGATAAAGGCTTTTAATTTTGAATTTTCCATAGTAAACTTTAATTAAAATAATAATTTTAGTTTGGTTAAGATAGAAAAAAATTTACGACTAAGAATAAGTAATATTGGTAAACTTATAAATTTGTTGGAAAAACAGAACTCAATTTTGTCAATAATGATAATATGAAATTAATCTAAAGTCAAGGCTCCTAAAATTTCTTCTGACATAAAAGGCCCACCGGGGTAGGTGGCTGTATAATCCAGATTCATCCAGATTTGGCCACGCTCATCCACGTGATACTGTAGTTTCTTTTCGTTACTTTCATTGACAAATAGCATATTTTTGATTAGAAAATTGACTTTTTCTAAATCAGTTTGAGAGCCAATTAGTATTTCAGGATAAATATGTCCCGTGGTATGAATTAATCGGGGAGTACCACCAATAGATTTAATCGCAGCAGCCATAAGTATCGAATGATCATCACAATCTCCTGATAAATATAGCAGCGATTCAGTGGCTGTAGCGATATAATCACGTGCTTTAGGGTCACTTACGTAATTCCATCTGCTATTTATTTCCTTAAAAACAGCAAAGCACTGAATGATGGTTCTATAATCAGAATATCCTTTTATATCTTTAAAATGTTTAGTGGTAGCCATTACTGCAAAATTCCTAATTTTAGGATTTTGGTATTCTATGGCATTGATAATTTTTGATTTATTGGGAAACGGAAGCAACTTAGCAATAATAATATCTTGCGGATAAGGATTGTCAGACATCGTGTACATTATAGAATTATAATCCTCAAAAACGCTGTTAAATCCATAGTTGCCAATAGTGGAACCGTACACTAAAACCAAAAAATACAAGATGATACAAAAGAGAATAATTGTTCTCAAAAATCGCAGGATGATTTGAATAACAACAATCATCACTAAAAACAAGACGACTCTGTCAATATTCAGAAACCAATTAGGATTAATCAAATTCTGATGTAATATGATAAATAGGGGGATAGCAATTAAGATGTTCAGGACAAAAATCACAACATCATCCCAAGGTTTTTTGACCTGGAATACCTGTTTAATACCCTGAAAATTAATTTCTTTTATTTTTATCATAGAAAAAATAGAAACAGTACGCTAGACTGTTTGCACAATATCCTCAAAAGTACCTTTTTTCTCGATAATTTTAAGTTGAAAAAGCTGATTTTGAACTTTGTTTAACATTTCAGCCGATAAAGTTTTTTGTGACCACTCCGTTATAGATAGCCATTCTTGAATATCTTCAATTTTTTGATGGTAATTTAGAGCTAGCGTTTTGTCAATACTGGGGATTTCTTTAAAATCTTCAATGGTTTTATTAATAATCCCTAGAATTTTTGAAATAACAACTGGATTATTTTCCAAAACTTCTTCTCGAACTGCAATTACAAAACAGGGCCAAGGCGTTGGGCAATCAGCAATTCGTCGGAAAACACCTTTGTCAACTAATGGTTTGGTCATGAAGCGTTCCCACATGAAATAATCAGCCGTTCCATTTGTCAAGGCTTCAACAGCGCCGTCGATAGTATTTACAATTTCAAATTCCAGATTATCAGTTTTCCATCCTTGATTATTGGCATTTACATAAGCCATTAATTGCGAACCGGAACCCAATCTGGAAATGGCAACTTTTTTGTTTTCTAAGTCGGCTAATGTCTTATAATTGGATTTTTCAGCTACATGAATCCCCCAAATCAAGGGACTTTCTACATAAACTTGAACTATTTTACTTGAGTTTCCGGCAACAATATCTTTCACGATACCTTCGGTAAGGATTACGGCGATATCAGTTTCGCCATCACGAAGCATTTGACACATTTTTCCGGTTCCCTCGGGAACATCGGTCCATTGTAAATCTATATTTTCTTTTTGGAAATCTCCACTTTCTATCGCTAAATGCCATGGGAGATTGAAATGTTCCGGAACTCCGGCTATTTTTATTGTTTTCATTATAGGTTGGGATTTTTTAATTCGTACCAATTCCAAGAAATGCTATCCTCAAAGTATTGTTTAGTCATTTCTAGTCCAATTTTTTGTAATATTCTGTTTGATGCGATATTATCTGTGTGTGCTGCTGCTTCCATAATTTCTACTTTCATTGCATTAAAACCATAATCCAACCAAGCAAAACTGGCCTCACTAGCATATCCTTTTCCCCAGAATTTCTCGTTTAGTCGATAGCCAATATCGTAGAAATAAATTTTATTATTGACCATTTCGGTATTGTATTTCAATCCTGCCCAACCAATTAATTGATCGGTTTCTTTCAAAATAACAACAAATCTTCCAATTTTATTTTGAACATACTGCGTTCTTACAGATTTTACGTATGAATGTACTTCGCTAATATCCGTTAAAGGTTTGTTCCAAAGATATTGATGAACTTTAGGATTACTGTCCATTTCAAATAAAGCTTCGTCATCTGAAAACAGCATTTCCCTTAAAATTAATCGGTCGGTTTCTAAAATAAGATTCATGTTTTTATTAGAAATATCATGGTTAACGATTTAGCCCTGATAGCAGTCATATTCTGTCATTGCGAGGAACGAAGCAATCACATCATGAGATTGCTTCGTTCCTCGCAATGACACTCACTAAAAAAGATACAGTGCGGGAAATAGCTCCTAAAATTATACATTAATATCTTTGAAATTATTCAATTTTGCATACCGAATCATATTGGTGAAGGCTTCTTGATCCAGTTTGGGTATTTCCAGAATGGAGTTCAGCAAAGTGGTATCATACTCATTAGGAGCTGTTGTAAAGTATGGGTTTAAATGTTTTCCAATACTTTCATAATACAATTTTTCGATCGTATTTTTGTAGGTAAAGTCTAACGAATTCTGTATCAAAGTAAAATTAGAATAACCAACTTCCTTCATAATCAACCGCAATCCATTTACCATATTGAAACTTGTATTGTGAACAATATTAAGTTGTTGTACATCGTCTCTTTCAAATGTGTTTACAATCACTTTTGCGACATAATCGACAGGAATAATATTCAAAACGGTGTCATCATTGACGATAAAACGCACATTTTCTTGATCTCCTTTTCGTTGGGAAGTGAAGTGAAAGAATTTAGCCAAAAGATAAAAAACCATATATTTTGAAATAAAATAGGGATTTTCTGTTCCTAACATTTTACCTCCAATCACACTTGGACGTAAAATTTGAAAAGGCAAACCAATTTTTTTACATTCTTGGGCTATAAAATTTTCCGAGTGGAATTTAGCATTCTCATATGCATTGCGATGCTCTGGTTGGAATCCTAAACTATGAAAATCATTGTCAATTAATCCTTTTCGGTTTCCCGATGAAAAAGCAGTTCCGATGTAAATAAACTTTTTTATAAAAGGATGAAAAAGATTGAAAAGCGATTTTGTGATTTTGGTATTTTCGTCAAAAATCTTTTCGCGTTGTTCTTCATCGGTAGATAAATTTACGAATCCAGCTGAATGAATGAAATAAGCATTTTTTATTTGGCTTGAAAAAGTGTCTTGAATAACAGCCAAATCCGTATCGATGATTTCAATGTATTCGTGCAGTTTTGCGATGCCTTTGTCTTTTATGATTTTTGGTGTATAACTGCTGGATAAAAGTTCATTTATGCGATCTAAAGCAGATTTTTTGCCTTTATTTCGTGCAATTATGAAGAGTTTTCCATCCATTTTACCATTGATGAAAAGCTCTAGAATTTCATACATAATATGAGATCCAAGAACTCCTGTTGCACCTGTAAGTATTATTTTCATTAGCGTTTTGTTCTAAAAAACAAATGTAGTTTTAAAAAAATTAAACAGCACTTTTTTAAAACTACAAATGGAGAAGATTTTGAAAATTAATTTCTTTATCCTACAGCAATTTTTTCTAATGTATATGCAATCAATTCATCAACGGCTTTATAGGGATCTTCACTAAAAGTTCCTGAGGCACGGTTGGCAATGATGGCGTTTAATGATAATGCTTGATGTCCTAAAAGAGCTGAAAGACCATAAATTGCGCTGGTTTCCATTTCTAAGTTGGTAATTTGATTGTCACCAAATTCAAAATTATCCATTTTAGCATTCAATGCTTCATCTTGAATATTCAAACGCAGCACACGACCTTGCGGACCATAAAAACCTCCGGCTGTTGCCGTAATTCCTTTGTGCATTTTATCGCTTTCTATGATTTTTTCTAATTTTTCAGAACAAGCAATCACGTATGGTTTTCCTTTTCGTAAATCCCAATTGGTATGTTTTACAAAAGCATCTTCCATCTCAAGATTCGAAACTTCGTCAATCAAATAGGAGCGAAGCATGTTGTCCAATCCTAATCCGAATTTTGATAGTACAAAACTGTCCACAGGAATATCAGCCTGCAAAGAACCCGAAGTCCCAATTCGGATGATGTTTAATGAAGTCAAATTTTCTTTTGGCTGACGGGTTTCCAAATCAATATTGACTAAAGCATCCAGTTCGTTGATAACGATATCAATATTGTCAGGACCAATTCCCGTAGACATTACTGTAATTCGCTTGCCTTTGAAAATCCCGGTTTGGGTTTTGAATTCTCTTTTTTGTGTCGAAAATTCAATGCTGTCAAAAAATTGAGTGATTTTCTCCACGCGATTTTGATCGCCTACAAAGATGATATCGTGTGCAATATGTTCTGGTTTTAAATTCAAATGGTATACGCTACCGTCTGGATTTAATATTAATTCTGATGATTGTATCATTTGTTTTTTTGTTTAATGTTTAAGGTTTCAAGTTGCTCAACTGAATACTAATAACTGAACACTGATCACTTTTCTATCCTCCAACTCGTTTTACTTTAAAGCCTTTTTCTTTTAAAATAATCATTATTTTATCGCGATAATCACCTTGAATAATGATAGCATCGTCTTTGAAAGTGCCGCCAACGCTCAATTTGGTTTTGATTTCTTTGGCAAGAATTTTAAAATCCTCATCAGTTCCTTCATAACCCTCAATTATGGTAGTTGCTTTTCCTTTTCGCTTTTCGAATTTGCAAATCATAGGCTCTTTTTGAACGTATAATTCGTGTGCCGCTTCTTCAATAGTTTCTTCGGGCGATGGTTCGTGATCTGGAAAAAGGTTTTTTAATTGATCTTGTAAGTCCATTTTTTTAAAATTAATTGATTATTAAACCATTAAGAAAATTAAGTTTTTACGGATTTTAATGCCCCATACTTTGTTAATGGTAAAAAACAAAAAGACATCAAGCGAACTCGATGTCTTCCTTGAACTATAAATAAGAATTATTTTTTGATTAACCCTAAATCTACTAAACGCTCATATAAATATGCACCTGCGGTAATATCTTCGAATTTTTTGGGATTCTCTGTGTCAACACAGTTTTCCAAACAATCCAATTTCATATCGCTCACCGGATGCATAAAAAACGGAATAGAATAACGTGAAGTACCCCATAATTCTCTTGGTGGATTTACCACTTGATGAATGGTCGATTTCAATTTGTTATTCGTAAGACGTGATAACATATCGCCCACATTGATGACTAATTCATCCGCTTCAGCAATGGCATCAATCCATTCTCCATTGTGATTTTGTACTTGCAATCCTTTTCCTTGTGCACCCATCAACAAAGTAATCAAATTGATATCACCATGAGCAGCGGCACGAATTGCATTTGCAGGTTCAGACGTAATTGGTGGGTAATGGATAGGTCTCAAGATTGAATTCCCGTCTTTGGCATATTGGTCAAAATAAAATTCATCCAAACCAAGGTGAATGGCTAAAGCTCTTAAAACATAAACGCCCGTTTTTTCTAGCATTTGATAAGCCTCCTTACCCGCTACATTAAAACGCGGAAATTCTTTTACTTCGACATTTTCAGGATATTCAGATGCGTATTTTGAACCTTCAGATACATACTGTCCAAAATGCCAAAATTCTTTTAAATCACCTTCTTTTCTGCCTTTGGCATGCTCTGTCCCAAAAGAAATATACCCTCTTTGTCCGCCAATTCCAGGAATTTCATAACCGTGTTTTGTTTCTAAAGGTAAAGAGAAAAAATTTTTGATTTCTCCATACAATTCATCAACTAATTGGTCGTCTAAAAAATGCCCTTTGAGTGCTACGAAGCCAATATCTTCAAATGCACTTCCGATTTCATTTACAAATTTTTGTTTACGTTTCGGGTCCTCCGAAAGGAAATCACGCAAGTCAACACTAGGAATGTTTTGCATACTTTTAAATATTTTTTAATAATTGAAGGTCAAAAACCTTGCAGATACAAATGTAAAGAATAATTTTAGATCTTAATTTTAAAACGTACAAACAATATAAAAAAATATAACAAAATAACACTAAACTGTTATATTTTTTTATCTTTGAACCATACAATAAAACCGAAAAAATGACCTTTGACAGAAAAAATCTTACGGACAATCAATTATTAGATTTATATAAAAGAATCCTCAAGCCAAGACTGATAGAAGAGAAAATGCTGATTCTTATTCGTCAAGGAAAAGTATCCAAATGGTTTTCTGGAATTGGTCAAGAAGCAATTTCTGTGGGTGTTACCGCAGTTTTAGATTCGGATGAATACATTTTGCCAATGCATAGAAATCTGGGAGTTTTCACCGGAAGAGACATTCCGTTGTACCGTCTTTTTTCACAATGGCAAGGCAAAGCCAATGGTTTTACCAAAGGTCGTGATCGAAGTTTCCACTTTGGAACCCAACAATACAAGATTATAGGTATGATTTCGCATTTAGGTCCGCAATTGGGTGTGGCTGACGGAATCGCTTTGGCCAATAAACTCAAAAAAAACGGAAAAATTACTGCAGTTTTTACTGGTGAAGGAGCAACAAGTGAAGGCGATTTTCATGAAGCGTTGAATATTGCTTCGGTTTGGGAATTGCCCATAATGTTTGTCATCGAAAATAATGGCTATGGATTATCAACTCCTACAAATGAGCAATACCGCTGCGAAAACCTTGCTGATAAAGGGAAAGGCTACGGAATGGAAAGTCATATTGTTGATGGAAATAATATACTGGAAGTGTTTAATTTATTATCTGAATTGAAGGCTTCGATGAAAGAAAAACCACGTCCTGTTTTATTGGAATTCAAAACTTTCAGAATGCGCGGGCATGAAGAGGCGAGTGGTACTAAATACGTTCCACAGGAATTAATGGACATGTGGGCAATTAAGGATCCAGTAGAAAATTATAGAAAGTATTTGGCCGAAAGCGGAGTTCTTACTGAAGATTTTGATGCGACTTTACATGCTGAAATAAAGAAGGATATTGATGAAAGTCTGGCTATTGCCAATGCTGAACCGGAGATAGAAGCATCATTAAGTGAAGAGTTAAATGATGTTTATAAACCGTATGCATTTGAACACGTTAAACCATCTGAAGAAAAAGAAAATATTCGTTTTATAGATGCGATTTCTACCAGTTTGAGGCAATCAATGGAACGACATGAAAACTCCGTAATCATGGGTCAGGATATTGCTGAGTATGGTGGTGCTTTCAAAATCACGGATGGATTTGTAGCACAATTTGGCAAAGAGCGTGTCATCAATACGCCAATTTGTGAAAGTGCAGTCGTTTCGGCAGGAATGGGATTATCAATCAATGGATACAAAGCGATTGTGGAAATGCAGTTTGCCGATTTTGTTTCAACAGGATTCAATCCCATTGTAAATTTATTAGCTAAATCTCATTACCGTTGGTTAGAAAAAGCAGATGTTGTAATTAGAATGCCTTGTGGCGGCGGAACACAAGCAGGGCCTTTTCATTCGCAAACCAATGAAGCTTGGTTCACCAAAACGCCAGGTTTAAAAGTAGTATATCCGGCGTTTCCTTATGATGCGAAAGGATTGTTGAATACTTCTATAAACGATCCAAATCCTATTCTATTTTTTGAACATAAGCAACTATACAGAAGCATTTACCAAAATGTTCCTACAGACTATTATACGATTCCATTAGGAAAAGCGGCTTTGTTGAAAGAAGGAAATCAGGTTACAATTATCTCTTTTGGTGCGGCAGTGCATTGGGCTTTGGATACTTTAGCAAAAAATCCTGATATTTCTGCTGATTTGTTGGATTTGAGAACTTTACAACCATTAGATACCGAAGCTATTTTTGCTTCGGTAAAGAAAACGGGAAGAGTAATTATTTATCAGGAAGACAGCATGTTTGGAGGAATTTCCAGCGATATTTCAGCAATGATAATGGAAAACTGTTTCAAATACCTAGATGCGCCGGTAAAACGAGTGGCAAGTTTAGACACTCCGATTCCGTTTACAAAAGCATTGGAAGATCAGTATTTGCCGAAAGGCAGATTCGAAAATGATCTGAAAGAACTCTTGGCATATTAATATTTGAACTTCTAATTAGGTTATTTTTGGAGTTTTAATTCTAAAAATAACCTAATATCCAATAGATAATAATAAAAATTAGAATTGTGCCAAAACAGCCTCCGCCGAGTTTCTTAGCTCCGTAGCCTGCTAATATTGTCTTGAAAAATCCATTCATAAGTTAAAAATTTAAGGACTTATAAAATTAAACTATATTTTTAAATTAACAAATTTTAGTTTAAATCGATGAAAATTTTCTTAATCAAAGCGATTTCTTCCTCATACATTGTTTTTTTTCTAGTTGCAAAATAGAGCGTATTTTTTAGTGGTATTTTCCCTTCCCAAATCAGTTTTATCGTTCCATTATCAATTTCTTTACGGCATAAAAAATCAGGAACCACAGCTAATCCTTTGCCGCTACTCAAACAGCGTACAATAGAATTTAGATTTGGAACAATATAATTAGGTCTGAAATCAGGATGTTTATTGAAATTTAATTGCCAAAAACGGCGCAAATGTTCCATATCTCCGGTAGTTCCATACCATTTTTGTTGCTTTAACCAAAGTTCAACTGCTTGAATACTTTCGTTTTTTTCGATTAAATTGAATTGTGAATTATCAATTTCGCTTCCACCCACAAGTACGATAGTTTCTGAAGAAAATGCCTGATATTCAATTGCATTTTTTACGACCATTTGTGGCGTGATAATCAAATCAAGAATTCCTTTTTCTAAATTTTCTACCATTTCCGGATATTCACCAAACTGAATGATAACATTAAATGGTAACGTAGAAATATACTGTTCCAGTGTGATTTGGAATGTTTCAAAACACATTCCAACACTTATTGTTGGTGTATTCTTCTCGGTACTGCGTTGAAAATTTTTCTCGGCCTCTTCCAGTTTGGTTAGTGCTTCAATGATGAAATTGTACAATACTTTTCCTTTTTCGGTAGGTACCATTTTTCTTTTTGTTCGGTCAAATAATTTATAGCCTACATAAGTTTCCAAGGAACTCAAGTGCAGACTCACACCAGGTTGCGAAATAAATAATACTTCTGCAGCACTAGTCAATGTTCCTGTTTTATAAACTGCTTTAAAGGTGCGATACCATTCTAAATTTACCATAACTATTATAATTATGATACAAAAGTATAAATTAAGTTATTTTAATAATAGACTTTATCATTTTAACTTTGCACTATCAAATTAAAAATAAAAATTATGACAAAAGTATTTATAATCAATGGCGGACAAAAGTTTGGCCATTCCGGCGGACGATTTAATGAAACCATTTCGAATGAAACTTTGAATTTTTTCAAAAGCAATAGTGATTTTGAAGTACAAATAACCAATATCAATGATGAATACAATCCAGTTGCTGAAGTGGAGAAATTTGTTTGGGCAGATGTAATTATTTATCACACCCCAATATGGTGGTTTCAGTTGCCACATGGATTTAAAAAATACATTGATGTCGTTTTTACTGAAGGTCATGCCAAAGGGATATACAAAAGTGACGGTCGTTCCGCAGAAAATCCAACCATTAATTACGGAACCGGAGGAATGCTTCATGGCAAAAAATATATGTTGACTACCTCTTGGAATGCTCCAAAAGAAGCTTTTACTTTACCGGGAGAATTTTTCAATCAGCACAGTGTGGATGAAGGACCATTATTTGGTTTTCACCGAATGAATGCTTTTACGGGCATGCAACCGTTACAAAGTATTCATTTTCATGATATTGAAAAAAATGCAAATGTTGAAAATGATCTTAAAGTGTATCAAAACCATTTAACACAACTATTTTTAAATTAATTATGGCAATCAATCTAACAGTTATCCTAAAAAGTAAACCTGAAAACACAGCAATAGTAAAATCGCTATTACTGGAATTAGTTGAAAAATCAACTCAAGAAGCAGCTTGTAAACAATATGACTTGTATCAAAATTGTGATGATGCCAATACTTTTATTTTTCATGAGATTTGGGAAAATCAAAGCGGTTTGGACAGCCACAATCAGCAATCTTACATTCAATCTTTTTTTGAAAAGGCTAATACATTGTTGCAAGAAACTCCAATTGTTTTTAGAACGGACAAATTAGCGTAATAATTGAGGTATTATTATTCGATATTTCAATTTTAAAAAAATAAAAGTTAACAAAAAGGAGGTTTAACCTCCTTTCGTCAAATAAAGTGCTACCGATTAATCAATTTTGCTTTCTCCTTAATGATAGTACTGATTTTTCGGTTTTCAATTTTGCTTTCAAGCCAAGAAATAATATCGAGATAGAGGAAAGCTCTTTTTTCATATTTGTTTTTTTCTAATTCGATAAATCGCAACCTCATTCTGACAAATTCCTTTTTGATATCTGTTGGATAAATAGAATTCAAATTCTTCAAAAACCGAATGATTTCTTTTTGTACTTCGTGTAAATCGTTCATTTTCAAAAGGAATTTATAGGTGTTTTTTAACTGATTTTCCATGTTATAATCCCTTCCTAACTCATAATGTGCTATCAAACAGAGTATTCTTGAAAAACACAACAAATCTTCTCTCATGGTCAGATTTTTATTGTTTATGATTTTTTCTAAATAAAAAATACAGTCTGCATATTTTTCATTTCCAAAATAAATAGAAGCAAATTTATAGTAAAACAACATTTCGTGATGTTCATCAAGATGATCCGTGTGTATTTTTAACTTACCTAAAACTTCAGGAATTAAGTATTCGCCTTCTGCAAACGTACCTTCTAGTATATGATAATTCAATTTATTATTATACAAATACAAAAATGATAAGGACGCAATATTATCATTGACAGGAAAATGGGAATCTTTTATGGTCTTTTCTAGCAGAACTAAATATTTTTTGAATTTTGATTTATATTTCAACATAAAAAGCGACTCTAATAAATACTGATTTCCTTTTAGAAAAAACACAGGATTCAAATGAATCATACTTGGATTATCATAAAAAAGGGTTACCCATTTTAAAGCATATTTATAACAAGATAAAAAATCCTGAACTAAAAAGCTTCGCCAAAGATTAGCATTGTAAAACCAATATTTCTCTCTAAAACCAAACTTTTTCTCGTCGAATTTTGAAATGTGTTTGTTGAAATAATCGTCTATATAAGTATACTCCTCATCACTTTTTACGTAGCCGGTTTTAAGCATAATACCATACAATTGCAAGGATAAATTAGATAATTTACTGGAAATGGTATTGCGATAATTCAGTTCTTTGGCCTGAATGACTAATTCATCAGCACGACCTTGAATACTTCGGGTTATGTATTGCGATTCAATAAGTTTTTCAAATTCTACAATTTCATACGCCATCAGTTTTTCGTCATTTTCCAAAGCTAAAATCTTTGTTTTATCCAAAATTTTTAAACTTTGTTTGTACAACCCTTTGTTGTATAAGATGGCAGCAAAATCAATTTGTTCACGTAATTGATACCGAATATTCTGACTTGGAATATTCAATCGGATGCTCACCAAAATTTGTTTGTACAAATACGACTTAAGATTAGATAGTTGTACTTTTTTGATAATACCATTTTTTAAAATAAGCTTCTCATCATACATTTCAGATTTATCTAAAATATTGAATAATTCGATAAATTTTGTATTAGAACTGGTCTCTAATCGGCTTGCAAAAATCTTAAACTGTCTTTTTTCGGATTTTGAAAGTGATTTAATTAATACAAACAAGAAATCTTTTTGATGGTTAGCCATTGTAGAATAGTGTAGCTTAATATTATGTAATTCAGGTATTTACAAAGTTTTTAATTGCTTTATAAACAGTATATTTCATTATATTGAGTTTTATATTAATGTAATGAAAGATATTTTTGTTATCAAGTTGTGAAATTACATTAAATAAATGAAAATGAATAGAGAGAAAGTTCAAATTTTTGATACCACTCTGAGAGATGGCGAACAAGTTCCAGGATGTAAATTAGATACCAAACAAAAACTCGTTATTGCGAACCGACTGGATGAAATGGGTGTTGACATAATAGAAGCTGGTTTTCCAGTGTCTAGTCCAGGCGATTTTTTATCTGTTTCAGAAATAAGTAAAATTGTTAAAAATGCTGTTGTTTGTGGATTAACCAGAGCGGTTAAAAATGATATAGATGTTGCGGCACAAGCGCTTAAATACGCAAAAAGACCACGTATACACACTGGAATAGGCACTTCGGAATCACACATAGTTCACAAATTAAATACAACCAGAGAAGATATTATTGCCCGCGCAAAATTTGCTGTTTCACATGCTAAATCGTATGTAGAAGATGTGGAATTCTACGCAGAGGACGCTGGAAGAACAGACAATGAATTCCTAGCACGAGTCTGTGAAGAAGCGATAAAATCAGGAGCAACTGTGCTAAACATTCCAGATACAACGGGGTATTGTTTACCAGAAGAATATGGTGCAAAAATTAAGTATTTAAAGGAAAATGTCAAGGGAATTGAAAACGTAATCCTGTCCTGTCACTGTCATAATGATTTAGGAATGGCGACTGCCAATTCTATTGCAGGAGCGGTAAATGGAGCCCGACAAATTGAGTGTACCATAAACGGAATAGGCGAAAGAGCAGGAAACACTGCACTTGAGGAAGTGGTAATGATTTTTAAACAACATCCGTATTTGAATTTGGATACCAATATCAATACCCGTCAGTTGAACGAAATGAGCCGCTTAGTATCCGAAAGTATGGGAATGATTGTGCAACCTAATAAAGCAATAGTTGGTGCAAATGCCTTTGCGCACAGCTCCGGAATACACCAAGATGGAGTGATCAAAAACAGATCGACTTATGAAATCATGGATCCGTTTGAAGTTGGCGTCAATGAATCATCAATTGTCCTTACGGCTAGAAGTGGTAGAGCAGCATTGGCCTACAGAGCTAAAAAAGTAGGGTACGAACTTTCAAAAGTGCAATTAGATGTTGTCTATATTGAATTTTTAAGATTTGCTGATATCAAAAAAGAGGTGTTGGACAATGATATTCATCAAATAATTGAAGCGTGTAAAATCAACAAGGAATTAATCCTTTCTTAAAATATTTTAGTTTTCGTCAAAATTTAAATCTTACTATTATGAATTTAAAAATAGCAGTGCTTTCAGGAGACGGAATTGGTCCCGAAGTAATTTTACAAGCAAAAAAAGCGTTGTATGCAATAGGTGTTGTTTTTGATCATGAGTTTGTATTTGAAGACGCGCTGATTGGTGCTGTTGCTATTGAAAAAACAGGAAATCCATTGCCAGAACAAACATTGAATCTTTGTTTAAATACAGATGCAGTACTCTTTGGAGCAGTTGGAAATATAAAATATGATAGTCACAGTGATCCAAAATTACGTCCAGTAGGAGGATTATTAAGACTAAGACAAGCACTAGGATTGTATGCCAACGTAAGACCCATAAAACCCTATAAAGATTTATTAGATTTGTCTCCTTTGAAAAGAAAAATTATTGAAGATACTGATTTTGTAGTTTTTAGAGAACTTTCTGGGGGTTCGTATTACAGCGAAAAAAAGATAAATGAACAAGGTACATTAGCCTCTGATTTATGTGAATATTCTGAAGAAGAAATTATCCGAATTACTCATTTGGCATTTAAAATGGCTCAAAAAAGACGAAAAGTAGTGACTTTAGTTGATAAAGCCAGTATTTTAGAAACCTCACGATTATGGCGAAAAGTAGTCCAAGAAGTAAGCTTAGATTACGCTGACGTAACTTTAGAATTTCTTCTTGTTGATAATGCTGCGATGCAAATTATTATTAATCCAAAACAATTTGACGTCATTTTGACCGAAAATTTATTTGGTGATATTTTATCGGATGAAGCCAGCGTTATTACTGGCGCCATTGGTTTGTTACCTTCCGCTTCATTAGGTGCCTCTAGTGCTCTTTTTGAACCGATACACGGTACTTTTTCTCAGGCAAAAGGCAAGAATACGGCTAATCCTGTTGCTTCAATATTATCTGCTGCTATGCTTTTAGAACATTTTGGACTTCAATTAGAGGCCCAAAAAGTGTATGAAGCTGTAGAAAAAGCAATAGAATTAAACGTAGTTACGGCAGATTTGAATCCGTATTCAAAATTTGGAACCAATGAAGTAGGAGATTTTATATCCAATTATATTCTTAATAAAGATGAGTTATTGTATTTCAATAATGACAATGTTTATATAGGACAATCAACCATCGTTTAATTAAAATACATGATTTATACATTTTAAATCAAATCATACAAAAAAACACAAAATGGAATTAAATAAATACAGCAAGACCATAACACAAGATGAAACACAACCAGCTGCTCAGGCAATGTTGTACGGAATTGGTTTAACTGAAGAAGATTTAAACAAAGCACAAGTTGGGATCGTAAGCATGGGTTACGAAGGAAATACGTGCAACATGCACTTAAATGATCTTGCAAAAGAGGTAAAACAAGGCGTTAAGAATGCTGATTTAGTGGGTTTAATTTTTAACACAATTGGTGTCAGTGACGGAATTTCAAATGGTACTGAAGGAATGCGTTTTTCTTTAGTTTCCAGAGATGTAATTGCGGATTCTATCGAAACAGTAATGGGAGCACAATGGTATGATAGTTTGATAGCCATTCCGGGTTGTGACAAGAATATGCCAGGCGCAATAATCGCAATGGGAAGAGTAAATCGTCCTGCAATGATGGTATATGGAGGTTCTATTCATTCCGGGAAATGGAAAGGAGAATCTTTAAATATTGTTTCTGCCTTTGAAGCTCTGGGAAAAAAATTCAACAATACAATAACGGAAGAGGATTTTAAGGGAGTAATTCAAAATTCTTGTCCAGGTCCTGGCGCTTGTGGTGGGATGTACACCGCCAATACAATGTCATCAGCAATTGAAGCGCTAGGAATGAGTTTACCTTACAGTTCTTCGAATCCCGCCTTAAGCGCAGAAAAAAAACAAGAATGTCTTGATGCTGGAAAAGCCATCAGAATACTATTGGAAAATGATATTAAACCAAAAGATATCATGACCCGTAAAGCTTTTGAAAATGCAATTACAATAGTGGCAGTTTTAGGCGGGTCAACGAATGCCGTAATGCATTTGATTGCGATGGCTCATTCCGTTGATATTGAAATTACATTAAAAGATTTTCAGGATATTAGTGATAAAACGCCCGTTTTAGCTGATTTAAAACCTAGCGGAAAATACATGATGGAAGATTTACACGCCGTTGGTGGTGTTCCTGCGGTTATGAAATACTTATTAAAAGAAGGTTTGCTTCACGGAGATTGCCTGACTGTTACTGGAAAAACAATAGCAGAAAATCTAGCGGTACTTCCTGATTTAAATGATGGTCAAGAAGTGATTCACCAGATTCAGAAAGCATTAAAACCAACAGGCAATATTCAAATTTTGTACGGTAACTTGGCTTCAGAAGGTTGTGTGGCTAAAATTAGTGGAAATGAAGGAGATTTTTTTGAAGGACCTGCAATAGTTTTTGAAAGTGAATTTACGGTTATTCCCGGTATTCAAAGTGGATTAGTTAAACC